>NZ_JAYMGY010000002.1:0-642415 GCF_037078445.1 Haloarcula sp. CGMCC 1.2071 | reverse complement strand
AACCTGACCGTCATTACTACTGTCGGGACCGGTGAGATGTCCGGCGTTGAGTCCAATTAAACCGCAGGCTCCTCCGGTTGTGGTGCTCCCCCGCCAATTCCTTTAAGTTTCATCCTTGCAGACGTACTTCCCAGGCGGCTCGCTTCTCGGCTTCCCTAGGGCGCAGCGCAGGCTCGTAGCCTACGGCACACCTAGCGAGCATCGTTTACAGCTAGGACTACCCGGGTATCTAATCCGGTTCGAGACCCTAGCTTTCGTCCCTCACCGTCGGGTCCGTCTTCCTGAGGTGGTTTCCCCATTGGTGGTCCGTCCAGGATTACAGGATTTCACTCCTACCCCGGACGTACCCCTCAGGTCTTCCGGCCCCAAGCCGGACAGTTTCCGCTGGACGCCGACGCGTTGAGCGCGTCGATTTCCCAACGGACTTGTCCGGCCGGCTACGGACGCTTTAGGCCCAATAATATCGGCCATCACTTGGACTGCCGGTATTACCGCGGCGGCTGGCACCGGTCTTGCCCAGTCCTTGTTCCTGTACCACCTTACGGTACAGAAAAGCGAGGGCTATATGCCCTCACACTCGGAGTCCCCCTATCGCACTGTCGTGCAGTGTAAAGGTTTCGCGCCTGCTGCGCCCCGTAGGGCCCGGTATCTTGTCTCAGATACCGTCTCCGGGTTCTTGCTCTCACAACCCGTACCGATTATCGGCATGGTGGGCCGTTACCCCACCATCTACCTAATCGGCCGCAGCCACATCCTACAGCGCCGGAACGTTTCTAACTCTCGGCACTCCAGCATGAGAGTTATATCCGCTATTGGCCTCAGTTTCCCGAGGTTATCGCGGTCTGTAGGGTAGTTTGGCCACGTGTTACTGAGCTATATGCCACGGGTCTAAGCCCGTGCGACTAGCATGGCTAAATCGGACTCCGATAGCAATGGCCTCCGGCAGGATCAACCGGAATGTATCCCGGCACAATGCCGGGGGGTTAGGCGGGATCACACCCATATGATGGGTGTGGTCGCTATCGAAGGGTGTTCGAGGACACCCGTCGACCGAGTGTCACCGAACTATCAGGGCTAACATCAGATCCCATCTTGACGGCGGACCGCAGGGGTGGAATCCTCATTTCTTCGGACCTGATTGTTGTCTCGAAGCCACCATAAAGGCTTCGAGTTTCGTTGGCGAGCCGGCCCCGCCTGGTCCGTATCGGCAGGGGTTCAACACCCCGACCGAACGTCGTTCGCGTTCATTCCGAGTGCTTTATTACACTTAAGGGCATCGGAACGAGTGCGTTCGTTCGGGGGCGTCGGCCCCTGACCGCGTTCGCATTTCATTCCGATGGGTGAGCCACACTTAACCCCGTCGAAGGGAGTCGCCTACGGGACAAGATTACACGGGGGAGAGTGTTGCACACGACTGCAGACGGTCAGTACGGCGTGTCGGGAATGGGACGCCGAAACAGACGTCGACTCCGCGCGCGCACGAACAGTTCAGCAGCCGCTACCGACCGGGCGTTGCACCGAAAATGTCGGGAATGCGACCTAGATCTCGTCTAGGTGTTCGACGCCCTGCTTCGAGACGTTCCCTTTCGTGATGTCGCCGGGCATCCAGTCGGGTTTGTCGTCGGGTGCCTCCTCGACCCATGCCCACGCCTCGTAGATGTGGACTTTGTGGGTTCCTTTCTCCCGTAGTCGTATCTCCTCAGGGTCAGCCTGATCTTCACCGTCGGCCGGCTCGAGTCGACGTGCTGCCTTCAGCGCAGCCTGTCGAGGTGTTCCGCCCGAGAAGACGCTCGATTCGTCACCGTCTTCGCGCAGTGCGAAGTTGCGCTTGTCACTGTCGGGTGCCATGGATTTCACCGCTCCATGCCAATTCAGCACATGGCAGAACATAAATATACCCCCCAATCCGCCCTCCGTCGGGGGATGCTTTTATACACTGATGCCGTCGCGTGGTGTTTCGACCTCCGAAACCGGCCAATTCAAGGCAAATATTCGGACTGAAATCGTCACGCGCGTCCACAAAACCGCCAGCCAGCGACCGGCGGCACGGTAGACTTAAGTGTATCCTGCGGTGAAGTGCGGAGTAGGATAGCGCGATGGTGCGAAAGAAGAAGCTCAGCCCGAGTGGCGCCAAAGATGAGGACGGCGAGTACCACAACGTACATATCAACATTCACGAAGACGAGCTGGCCGTGGCCGGGATGGAGATCGGCGACGAGGTGTTCGTTCGCGTCCGTGACAACAAGATTATCATCCAGAAGGCCGACCCCGAAGAGGTCGAACACGACTTTTGAGGCACCATCGACGGTGACACAGTGCCACCGGGCGGAGATGCCGGAGCCATCGCCCGATATCAACCGATCACCACTGTTTTTCGGGCCAACCGGACTACCATCACAATGAGACCCTACGATATCGCGAAACCACTCCTGTTTTCACTGCCAGCCGAAACTGCCAACCGGAGCGTCCACCGACTGCTGGAAGCAGTCGACGGAACGCGGGTCGCCGAGGCGATGGCCGACCGCTACACCGTCGCTGACGACCGACTCGCAGTAGAGGCGTTCGACCAGACCTTCGACAACCCAGTTGGGGTCGCGGCCGGCTTCGACAAGAACGCGACCATCCCCGGAGCGCTGGCGTCGCTCGGCTTCGGCTTCGCCGAGGTCGGCGGCGTCACGGCCGAGCCACAGGCCGGCAACGCCCGCCCGCGGATGTTCCGGCTCAGGGAGGACGAGGCCATCATCAACCGAATGGGCCTGAACAACGACGGGGCCATCGTCATCGGCGAGCGGCTGAAGAACGTCGATGCGCCGTTCCCGGTCGGCGTCAACATCGCTAAGACGGAACACGTCGGAACGAGCGAGGCCCCCGAGGACTACCGGACCACGTACGAACACGTCGCCGAAGGCGGGGACTTCTTCGTCGTCAACGTCTCCTGTCCCAACTCGGAAGGATTCGAGGAGCTCCAGAACCGCGACGCGATGGAAGCCATCCTCGGCGAACTCCAGAACGCGGGCGCGGCCCCGCTGCTCGTGAAGCTTTCGCCTGACCTCCCCGAGCCGGCAGTCGAGGACGCGCTGGACCTGGTAACCGAACTCGACCTGGACGGCGTCGTTGCGACGAATACGACGACGGAACGGCCCGCCAGCTTACGCTCGCCGAACGCGGTCGAGACGGGTGGCCTTTCCGGGAAGCCGATCGAAAACCAGGCGACCGAGATGGTGCGGTTCGTCGCCGAGCGTGTCGACGTGCCCGTCGTCGGCGTCGGCGGCGTCTCGACACCGGAGGGCGCGTACAGGAAGATCCGCGCCGGAGCCTCGCTCGTCCAACTGTACACCGGCCTGGTGTACCGCGGTCCGTCCATCGCTCGCGAAATCAACGAGGGGCTGCTCGACCTGCTCGCGGAGGACGGCTTCGACTCGGTCGCGGACGCCGTCGGCGCGGACCTGTAGCCGGCGAATCTTGAAGTATAGTTGCGGCGAACCGCCAGCATGGATGACAGTCGCCGCACCCTGCACATCGCCTCCTGGGACGACCGCTTTCTCGCCTGGCTCCTCGACGTCCTGCTCGTCGGTGTCGTCCTTTCCGCACTAGGCGAGGCCGCTGGCGTGTTCTCGCTCCTTACCGGCAGCCTCTCAGTGACCACGCCGTTCACCGGCCTGAACGGACTCGGCCTGTTCGTTTACTGGACAGCTCTCGAAGGCCGGCAGGGCCAGTCGGTCGGGAAGATGGTGATGAACATCGCCGTCACGGACGAACGCGGCAACGCCATCGATTACGGCACGGCAGCCATCGAGAGCTTCGGGAAGGCGTTCCTGCTTCCGATAGACATCCTCGTCGGCTGGCTGGTGTACGAAGAAGAAGGGCTTCGGCTGTTCAACAAGCTCTCCTCAACCGTCGTCATCGAGACCGACGAGGAGGAGGCCGGGAAGCCAAGCGACGTGGAGTACGTGTATCCGGACGAGCGATAGGCCAACCGCTCGCGTTACTCCAGCGCGTCCAGTCGGAACTCGAAGGCCGCCACTGGCAGTTCCAGGTCATGCTCGACGAGTACCTTGGGATGAACCTCTCCGATGACGCCGACTGACTCGCCGTCGAGGACGACCTCGGCGGCGCGGCCGCCGATGAACGACGGATGCGTAGTCGGGGGCGTTTCGAGGTCCTTGTCGAAGGCGTCGGCGAGCGCCTGCAGGCGGGCCTTCGCGTCCTCGTAGGAGGCGTCCGTACGCGCGAGCGCGGCCGCGACGGTGCGGTGCTCGGCAACACCGGTGTTCTCCGAGTCGTCGAGGCCGGCGGCCAGCCCGATTTCGGCGAGGTCCTGCGGGTAGCTCCGGTGGGTGTTGTTCTCCAACACCATCATGATGGACGGGAGCGCCCACGTCCGGAGGATGGTGTAGTCCTCGCTGTAGGGCTCCTGGATGGTGACCGGGGCGGCCTCGCCGACGGCCTGCTCGCGGTTGCCACCGCTCGCCTGTTCGTCGGTCCGTGGGACCGACAACCCCATCCGCTCGAAGTTCTCGGCCTCGTTTATCATGTGGAAGTTCAGCAGGTCCTCGAAGCCCAACCCAACCAGAGCGTCGCGGGCGGCGTCCTCAAGCCGGGACCGCTCGTGGCGACCGCCGACAGTCGACACGTCGGGGTAGGTCGGTTCGAGGCTGTTGAACCCGAGCGCTCGGCCGATGTCGTCGATGATATCCAGCGGGTGGATGACGTCGACGCGGTAGGGCGGAACCTCAACCTCGTAGGCCACGCCGTCGTCGGATTCCGTTTCGGTCGCGTCGAGGCCGGCCCGCTCGGCGTAGTCGATTACCTCGCGGCTGTCCAGCGAGACGCCGAGGATGGATTCGATGCGGTCGTGGGTGACCGTCTTCGTCCGGACAGAGAAGTCAGGACGCTCCAGCGTCTTGCCGGCGTATTCGCCGGGCGCATCGTCGGCGTATGCCACGTCGACTTTCTCGACCTGGCCGCCGCGGGCGGCGAGCGCGTAGCAGACGATGTTACACATGTGGTCGATGGTCCACTGGTCGGTCCCGGTCATCTCGATGAACAGGTCCCGGGAGTCGACGCTGACCTCGGTCCGACGGCCGTTGATGACCGGCGGGAACGAGAACAGCCCGATGGCGTCGTAGATGGCCGGTACGCGGTCGAAGTCGGCCACGAGGTCGCCGTAGGTCTGGCCGGTCTCGTGGGACGCCATGACCTCGCTGGGGGTCATCTCCGCATCGGCGTCCAGCGGAACGAACGTCGCCTCGTCGGGGTCGGCGCTGGTGTAGGTGATAGACTTGCCCGTCTCGTCCGTGACCGAGTCGCCTTTCAACATTGTGAGGTCGTGAACCCCAATCGCACCTTTCGCCCGCTTGCGGCCCATCGTCGCGTGGAGCTTCTCCTGCAGTTGGATGAGCGACTCCAGCGCGGCCTCGTCCATGTCCAGCCCGCGGACGATAGCGCCGGTCACGTACGGGCGTTCGTCGGGCTGGTCCTCGACCTCGATGGTCCAGTCGGCGCTGTTCGTGTTGGGAACCTCCACGCCGCGGTCGTCGCCGTAGTGGTAGCGCAGCGAGCGGGCGACCCCCTCGACGGAGAGACGGTCCAGTCGGTCCGGGGCGAACTCCAGTTGGAACTCGTCGTCCTCGGTCCAGCCCTCGAACTCCAGCCCGAGATTGAACAGGTCCGACTTGAGTTCGTCGTCGTCTTTCTCGCTGTGGCCGGTCAGATACCGCAGTTCGTCGGGGTCGACGTCGACGACCGGCATCAGCGCATCACCTCCGTTTCCCGCAGCAGTTCAAGGTCACACAGCGTCCCGTGCACGTCGCGGATGTCCTCGAAGCCGTACATGAGCATGAGTAGTCGTTCGAGCGAGAGGCCCCACGCCATCACGTCGCAGTCGACGCCAAGCGGCGTAAGCACCTCGTCGCGGAAGATACCGGAGTTGCCGACCTCGACGACCTCGCCGGTCTCGGGGTGGGTGCCGAACAGTTCGAAGCTCGGCTCCGTGTAGGGGTTGTAGTGGGGCTTGAACTCCAGGTCGGTGATGCCGAACTGCTCGTAGAACTCCGTGAACGTCCCCATCAGGTCCCGCACGGAGAGGTCCTCGGCCATCACCCAGCCCTCGATTTGGAAGAACTCCAGCAGGTGCGTCGGGTCCAGCGTATCGTTGCGATACACCTTCTCGACGCTGAAGTAGCGCTCGGGCGGGTCTAGCTCACCCACCTGATGGCCCGAGAGATAGCGCATCGACAGCGAGGTGGTGTGGCCGCGCAGGTCCATCCCGCGAGCGATGTCCTCGGTCCACGGCGAGTGATACCCCTCGCCGTCGGGGCCGACGCCCTCCTTGTGGGCCGAGCGGACCCGTTCGACGAGGTCCGGGGGGAGGTGGCCGATTTCCTCGGGTTCCTCCAAGGCGAACTGGTCCCAGTGGGTTCGCGCCGGGTGGTCCTGTGGCATGAACAGGCAGTCGTTGATCCAGAACTGGGCGTCGGCGTGGGGGCCTTCCATCTCGGAGAAGCCCATGCCGACGAGCGTGTCCTTCACGCGGTTGGCCGTCTGGCGGAGGATGTGTTCCTTGCCGTGGCTCACGTCCTCGGCGTCGGCCTCGACGTTGTACTCGGTGAAGGCCACGTCTTCCCACTCACCGCTGGTGAGCAGCTCGGGGGTGAGCTGGTCGACGGTCTCGGCGGCTTCGACGCCCTCCATCAGCGCGGTGACGCCGTCGTCGGTGAGTTGGACCGAGCGGACGGTCTCCTCACGGACATTGAGGAGGCCACGCCGTTCCAGTTGGTCGAGCGCGTCCGCGTCGGCGTCTTCGACGCGTCCATCTGCGACGGCCTCCAGCGCCAACATCTCGGGATCGGACCCGGGATCGGCGTCCGGGTTGGCCGTGATCTCGCCGCTATCGATCTCGCCGTAGGCTTTGCGGGCGTAGTTCGAGAGCGCGATGTCGACCGCGCCGCCCTCGAGGCCGGACGCGCCAATGGCCTGTCCCATCTGGACTGGTCCGTCGGCAGCGCCAGCGTCGATAGCTGCCTCGTAGAGGTCCTGTTCGGGCAGGCTCTCGCGGACGTACTGGTCGCCCTCGTCGGTGAGTTCGTAGTGTTCCAGCGTCTCCTCAGCGACGGACACCAGCCCGTCGGCTTCGAGTTCGAACGCCGCTCTGGTGGCCGCTTCCGGTTTGAGGTCTGCGTCTGCGGCCACGTCGTCGATACGCCTGTCTTCCTGTGCGTCGGCGGCCTGCAGGACGGCCACCTGTGCCTGTGGTCGTTTCATACGGGTGTCTCGGTCTTGTGGGGATAACCGCGGGTCGCTCAGTTAACGGTTCTCACTTCCTGCTCGCGGTTTCGTCCGACTACGCCTCTCGACGCCGTCAGAGTCCACGCACGGTCAGGCAGTGAAAAAGAAGCCGAACCCCGGACTGTCGGATAGCTGGCGAGCGACGCCGGCACGGTGGGATTCGGGTGCCATATCTGAGCGATTGTGATTAGCGGCTAAAAGCGTTGCGCGTGTACTCGTCCCGACACGAGATAGGGTGTCTCGACCCGGTAGTCAGTCCGCGCTCGTCGGCGCGCGGTCGGAGTCGAGGTCGATATCGAGTTCGTCGAGCTTGTCCTCCCACTCTTCGCGTTTCTCCTGATGGTCTTCGAGGAACTCGGCCATCAGTTCGGCTGCCTGCTCCTTGCAGCCCCCACAGAGGCGCTCGCCGCCGACGCACTCGTCGTACACTTCCTTGGCGAACTCGTCGTCGTCACCCGAGAGCAGGTAGGCGTACAGCTCGTACACCGGGCATTCGTCGGCTTTCCCACCTTTCTCGCGCTGTTCCTCCGCCGTGGAGCGGCCGCCGGTGGTCGCCGACTTGACCTTGTCGTAGCCGTCCTCCGGGTCGTCGAGCAAGGAGATGTGCGAGGCGGGAATCGAGGAGGACATTTTCCCGCCGGTGAGGCCGGTCATGAACCGGTGGTAGATGGAGGACGGCGGCTGGAAGCCGTAGCCGCCGTTGTCGAGTTCGACCTGCCGGGCCAGTTCCTCGGCCTCGGCGTAGTCGAGGTCGAACGTGTCGATGTGCTCGTCGTACACCCGCTTCTCGCCGTCGATGGCCTCGATGAGCGCCTCGAAGGCTCCGTCGGTGGCGTTGCGGTCGAGGAAGCGGATACGCGGGCGGAGCAGTTCCTTCCCCGCCTCGTCGAGTTTGGCGACGACGGACTCGCGGGCGTCGGCGGGCGCGGGCTGGTGGTCGCGGAGCCAGTCGGCAGCCTCGCCACAGCGGGGCCGGTCGACGTCCTCGGCGTACTCCTCCCGAGCATCGTAGGCCTGCCGGAGCAGCGTCCGCTCGACGGCGTCGGCCTCGAAGCTGGCGAAGGCCTCCGTCACGCCGAAGAACCGCATCCGCGCGGCGAGGTCCCGGGCCAGCCGCATGTGGGGGTCCTGGTCCGGGCCGACAGGGATGACCGTCGGCTTCGGCCCGTCCAGTTGCGGGTAGAGGATGTCGGCCATCTGGGTGACGACCGACTGCATGTGGGAGACGTCCGTCTCGCCGTCGAAGTCGTAGATGGCCTGCAGTTCCGAGAAGTTCGCCTCCGCACCGAGTTCGAACGCCAGATCCTGCACCTCGCGGTTGTCGGACTGGCGGTACAGCGTCCCCTCGTCGGGGTCGAACCCGAGCGCGAGCAGCGAGAGGATGTAGTCCGTCGCGTGCTCGTCGATTTCATCCCACGAGAGCCCGCGGGCGCTGTGGGCTTCGAGGTCCGCGATAAGCGCGTGAGCGTCCCCGCCCTGCTGTTGATGCCAGATGATCTCGTCGAAGACCAGCTTGTGGCCGATGTGGGGGTCGCCGGTCGGCATGAACCCCGACAGCGCGGCGAAGGGGTCGTCGTTGCGCATCGCTTCGGCGACCGGTCGGTAGTCCCGGTGGCCGAAGATGACGCCCCGGCGCATCAGGTAGTGAGGGTTGGGGACTTCGGGGAGCACCTCGTCGAACTCCTCGATGCCGAACTGCTCGAACAGTTTGCGGTAGTCGGCGATGGTCGAGGAGCCCCACGGGTCGAGCGTCGCCTCGTCGGCTCCTTCGGCCTCAGTGCCGCCGTCCGGGAGAACCGGCTCGCCGCCGGAGAGCGCGTCGGACCCCCGCCACTGGGCACCCGACTGGCGGCGGTCCTCGTCGGGCGATGCGTCGTCGTGGTGGGAGTCGTCCGTTGTCATGGCTGTGGTGGGCTCGCGGTGAGCCACGTTACAGGTGCTTTGGTCCCGGTCGGCGCAAAAAGGGTTCGTTTCGGTTCGCCACGTCACGCGGCGTATCGGCGGATGTGCAACCAACTGTTGGGCTGTGAGCGAATCAGGGCGTCAGTCGCTCCACAGCCACCCACTCAATGTCGCCGCCGTCCGCCGTGAGCGCGAACACCATCGTCTTCCGGACGCCGTGGGCCAGGCGCACGTCCAGCGCGAGGTCCCGCGGCTCGAACCGGTGGCCGGCCGGCAGCACTCGGACGAGGAGCTCCGAGTGCCCGAGGTTCTCGGCGCTCTCGACATCGGCGTAGGTCCGGAAGTCCGCACCGAACTTGAAGCCGGTCTTCGGCGCGACGCCGCTGGTTCGCAGGGCCGCGTAGACAGCCAGCCGGCGGTCGAACCGGTCGCCTTCGACCTCGCGACCCCGCTCGACGATGGCGTCGGCCCCGCCGTCGACCGTGAGCAGACCTTCCTGTGCGAGATACGCGGCTTCCACGAGCGAGAGCTGGACTGCACCGTCGTCGCCGAGTTGCTGGCCGTAGAACGCCTGCTCGTACAGTTCCGCTGGCGGCTCCCAACACACCACCCGCTCGGCGAGCAGTTCCCCGTTCGTGGTCGGGACGACGGCGTCGCTAGTCCCCTCGACGCCGCGCTGGTCGGTGTCGAGGTACGTGACCTCACTCTCCTCGTCGACGACCGCAAGAACGCAGTCGCCGAGGTCAGCGGCGGCGACGGTGTCGCGCTCGCCGACAACCCGGACCCGGTAGGCCACCTCGTTATCCCACGGCCCCTTCCCGCGCGGGTAGACCACGAAGTCCGTGCCCGCGTCGTCGTCGACCCAGCCCTCGCGGGCCGGCGTGAGGTAGAAGCCGCGGTCCCGCAGGTCCTTGTAGACGGCAAAGTCGACCTCGGAGACGGCCGCCGACCCCAGGAAGGCCCGGAAGTCCATCCCGTCGATACTTTCGATGTCCCCGCGGTAGAGGAGGTGTGCGGCCTCCACCGGGGCCAGGTCGATGTCGCCGCTACGGACCTGGCCGTAGCCGCGCGAGTCGTAGAACCGCTCGCGCGCCTCGTAGCCGGCCCGCACGACATCACCGTCGAGCGTCAGTTCCATGCCCTGACGTGGCTCCCGCGGCGACAAAGCCCCTGCGGGTCCGGACTGTCAGGGTATCCATTTCCACAGTCGCGGATGCAGAGAGCCAGAAAGCCCCGAGACGCTGGGCTACTGCGACTCGCTGCGCGCTTCACTCACTCTGTTCGCTCCAGTGCTTACCTCGTCTCGAACGCCCAGCGTCTCGCCCCTTTCAGTCCCACCCGATAGCGGCTGAGCAACACGGGCTAGATAGGGCTTCTTCGCGGTTCGAAACTGCATCCCCAGTAAACACGGTTGCCGGAACTCACCCCCGTTCCGAACACGCCGAGTCCAGACACCGCGTTCCCCCGGCGGTTTCGAACAGCGGCAGGCCACACTCGCAGTCGCCGACGACGACACCGGACGGCATCGAGAAACCGGTGTCGCAGTCGGGGTAGTGCTCACAGCCGGCGAGCAGGCCACCGCGGCGGAGAATCAGCAGGTCGCCGTCGCAGTTGGGACAGTCCCACTCGCGGTCGAAGGCCGCAGTGACAGCGTCGTCCAGCGAGTCACAGTCCCGGTCAAGACACAGTTCGAACGCCCGCCCGCGTTCCACCCGAAGCGTGGGGAGCCCGCAGTCCCCGCAGCGGCCGCCGGTGACCGCGGCATCGCTCGGAATCCCGTAGGCGGCGTCACAGCCGGTACAGGTGACGTCGCTTCGGGTGCGGACCAGCGTCCCGGCGCAGTCGGGGCAGTCACGCACCGGGACACCGGCGTTCGAGGCCGGATAGCGGGCACTGCCGTGTTCCTCGTGGGGGACCACCCGGAGGAGTTCGTCGCCGTCGCGGGCGGTCACCGCGCCGTCGTCGATGGTGACGCTTTCGGCGCGCGTGAGCCACGCGACCGGCTGATACCCTTCGGCATCGTGAACGAGGACGGTATTGTCCGGTTTGACGACGACGAGCACGTCGCCGCGCTGCTCCCGCTCGCGCGTTCCCTCGAAAACGGTCGTACACTCGCCAGCTATCACACGGGTTCCGTCGTGCATGGGCCGACCTGGCCGGGTTCCGGTACTTAAACCCTCAGTCGGCCGACGGGGCTTCGTAGCGCGGTCGTCGCTCCCGGAGTCGGAACAGCCAAAGCCGTCGCCGAGCGACAGGGAGGCAATGAGCGAACCACCGGCGGCAGTCTGTTTCGATATGGACGGCGTGCTCGTCCAGTCCGAAGAGCACTGGGTCCGTGCCCAGCGCGAGGACATTCTTCCGACGGCCGCACCGAACGACGACATCCCTGTCGCCGCCATTACCGGTCGGAACTACCGGGAAGTGTATCCAGACCTCGACGCCGAGTACGACCTCGAAATCAGCCGCGAGGTATTCGAGGGCCTGTTCGAGGAGCACGGCGAGCGGATTTACGGCGAAGAGGCGGCCTTCCTCGATGGGGCGCACGAGTTGCTCGACGACCTTCGGGACGCCGGCGTCGCGCTAGCGCTGACGACATCCGCGCCGTGGGCCTGGATCGACGTGGCCGACGAGCGCTTCGACCTCCTCTCGAAGTTCGACGTCGCCATCAGTGCCGGCGACATCGACGGCCCCGGCAAGCCGGAGCCGGACATCTACGAGCGGGGCGCGGCAGAACTCGGCGTCGCGCCCGAGGACTGCTGGGCCGTCGAAGACTCCACCGCGGGCGCACGCGCCGCCGTCGCCGCCGGGATGACGACCGTCGGATTCCGGGGCGACGGCGACGAGACGGACCTGTCGATGGTCCACGAGATCGCGGACGACGCCGCGACACTACGCGAGGTGCTGTTAGGCGGTGTATAACAGCCGAGTACCGTCTCTTTGAGATAGCGGGGCGACTCAAAAGCGGAGCGAATAGCTATCCGGTATGGAACTGGGCCGGAGACCGGGAAGCGATACTGTTCGGGTGTTAGTACGGTGTGCAGAGATTCGAGCGTCACAAAACAGCGTGAAATGCCGGCGCGGAGGGGAAAGACCCGGCCAGGTCAGGCGGGGTCACCGTATCCTCGGCCCGCCAGCAGGCCGAAGACGTTGAGGGCAACGACACCCACGAAGATGAGGAAGCTCTGACTGTCCAGCCCGCCCAGCAGCAGCGGCGGATATGCCAGCGGCGTGACGATAGCCAGCCAGAACGCGATGAATTGCAGGGGACGAGTGAGTGACCGGAGGCTAAGGCTACTGGGGGCGGCTTCCATCGGGGAACGGAAGGGCGATGCACTGGACATTGTGGGCTTCCTCACTTCTTCGTAAGAACCCATACCCCCATATAAACGCCAGACCCTTGGGGATAATTCGTGCTCTTTTCGGAATGTTAACCGGATTTCAGCACCTTTCAGCGATGTTTCACGGAGCGCTGTAACGCTTTTAGATAGCTTTGTAAATTTTACCGAGCTATCTGAGCGCGTTTCAGAGAGACAGTCGAAACGTCGATTACCGGACCAGCACGGATCGGGTTTCGGTAATCGTCGGGAGCGGCAGCGCGGGGAACGCGACCTCGACGGTGAACGTGAGTTCGTCCGCGTCCGCGCCGAAGACGGCCACCGGAAGCGTGGCCTCGCCGAGATACGACGGCTTGGCGGTCATCTCACGCCCGTTGACCGTGACCCGCAGGCCCGCGCGGGCGCTGCCCCCGGTGTTTTCGACCGTTACCTCCCGCATATCGTTGTCGCCGGGCGCGATTGTGTCAGGGAAATCGCCCCAGTCGATGGAGACGACGGGGAGGTCCCGCGCGTTCGCCAGCACCTGCTCGGCGACGCCCTCGGAGAGTCCGGCCCGGACGAGGCCGTCTTCGCCGGCTTCGACCACGTCGGCGGGTGACGTGAGCCCCGCAGCGGCGAGTTTACCAGCACGGCCGCTGCCGACGCCGTCGATGGCGGTCAGCCCAACAGCGTCGGCGCTGATACCGTGTTCGACGCGGGCCTCGGCCCGACAGGCCAGGTTCGCGTAGCGGGCCGGCCCCAGCGTGTCGACGAACTCCCGCATCGCCGCGAGCAGGCGAAGGGCGTTCTGGCGGATGACCCACGCATCGCTTTTGAGTTCCGTGGGCGTCGTCCCGGTCATGCCCGAGCGGAGGATGGCCAGCACCTTCCGCTGGCCGGCGTCGAGACTGTCGTCGACGCTGTCTCCCAGAACTGCGTGGACGGCGTCCTCCTCGTCGGAGCGGGCGCTGACGCTGTCGAACTCCGTCGCGCCGGCCACCGCGGTCAGCAGGTCGTCCGCGTCAACGGAGACAGCGGAGTCCGGATCGGCGGCGTCCTGGCACCGTTCGGCGACGTCCGCGAACCGGCGCGCAGTCGAGAGCCGAAGGTAGAACTTCGAGGCTAGCTGGCCGAGCCGCGTCGGTTCGACGTTGAGGCCGTCCTGTTCGACGAAGCCCTCGTCGACGAGTGCGGAAAGCGTGTCACTGACCCGGTTTCGGAGGTCGCTGCCGGCGTCGTACTCGTCGGGGGCTGACTGCGAGCGGGCGTAATAAAAGGTCGTGGCGAGCCAGTCCATCACGTCGTCCACGTCGTCGATGGTCCCGAGCGCGATTTCGGCGTTCAGGTGGGCGTCGAGTTCCGCCGCGAGTCGGGACTCGATTTCCTTGCCGTCCCGGAGCAGGCGGCGGTACTTGTCGGCGTCCGAGCGGTCACAGACGACCCAGGCGTACCCCATGTCGTCGTAGCCGGGCCGGCCCGCGCGGCCGAGCATCTGGAGCACGTCAAGGGGACTCATGTCGACCTCGCCCTCCAGGGGATCGTGGAGTTTGGTGTCGCGGATGACGACACAGCGGGCGGGGAGGTTCACGCCCCACGCCAGCGTCGAGGTCGAGAAGAGCAGCTGAATCTTCCCCTCCTTGAACCACTGCTCGACTTTGTTTTTGTCCTCGCGCGCGAGGCCGGCGTGGTGAAAGCCCACGCCGTCCAGTACGGACTGGCGGAGCGTGTCGTTCGAGAGGTCGGCGGCGTCGTTGTGGAAATCGTAGTCCCCGCGTGCACCCATCGGGATATCTCGCTCGACAATTTCGTCGCGGGCCTTCTTCGCGGCCTGCACCGTGTCCTGGCGCGAGGAGACGAACACGAGCGCCTGGCCCTCCTCGCGGATGTGTGGCTCGGCGAGGTCAAGCGCCCGGTAGAGCCGCCGGTACTTGTCGGCGAAGGCGTTCTCACCGTGGGAGTAGGTCTTCACGTCGGCGTTCAGCGGCACGGGCCGGTACTCCTCGCCGAAGGCGAAGGTCGTCTCCTCGGGGGCGTCGAGCCAGTCGGCCACGTCGTCGATGTTCGGCATCGTCGCCGACAGCGCCACCACGCGCGGGTCACAGAGCCGGCGGAGCCGCGAGACGGTGACTTCGAGCACCGCCCCCCGCCGGTCCGAATCCAGCAGGTGGACCTCGTCGATGACACAGCAGTCCACGTCAGTGATGAACGAGTAGCGGCTCGTTTCGTGTTTCCGGGTGGCCGAGTCGGCCTTCTCCGGCGTCATCACGAGGATGTCGGCCCGCTCGGCGCGGCGGGGGTTCAGGTCTCGCTCGCCGGTGACGACGTAGACGGAGTAGCCCAACTCCTCGAAGCGCTCCCACTCGCTTTCCTTCTCGTTTGTGAGTGCGCGTAGCGGCGCGAGAAACAGCGCGGTCCCGTCCTCGGCGAGCGTCTTGCAGATGGCCAGTTCAGCCAGCGCCGTCTTCCCGCTGGCCGTCGGCGCGCTGACGACGACATTGTCGTCGCGGTTCAGCAGGGCCGGCAGGGCCGCCGACTGCATCCGGTTGAACTCCTCGAAGGGGAAGGCGTCAGCAAAGTCGGGGAGTACCTCCGCGACCGCCACAGTCGGCTCGCTGTCGGTTCGGGATGGCACGTCACAGTCGCAGTTCCGCGACGGCAAAGGCGTTTCTATGGGGGAGCGAAAGCGGGTGAGACGTGGCCACATTTGCGGGGTCGCCGTGTGGCTGGTCGTTGTGAGCGCCCCACACTGCTGGCCAAGAATTAACCCGGCCGGCTGACAGTGCGCAAGCGTGCCTCTCAGCGACCCCGAGGACTACTACGACGAGAACGACGAGAGCGAGTGGGACCGCCTGGCAGCCACGCTACACGGGCAGTTAGAGTGGACGGGAACCGTCGAACAGCTCGAAGCCAACCTTCCCGACACGGGACACGTCCTCGACGTAGGCGGCGGGGCTGGTCGGTACGCCGTCTGGCTGGCCGAACAGGGATACGATGTCACGCTCGTCGACCCAAGCGAGGGCCAGCGGGCTATCGCACGGGAGAAAGTCGCCGAACACGGACACGAGGAGCGGGTGACCGTCGGGGCGGGCGACGTACGCGACCTCGGGTTCGACCGGGACGTATTCGACGCGACGCTGTGTCTGGGTGGGCCGCTTTCGCATGTGCTTGACGCCGACAAACGGGCGGCCGCTGTGCGGGAAGTCCGTCGGGTAACAAAAGCCGGGAGTCCGGTGTTCGCGTCCGTCATGGGACGGCTCAATTGGCTGGTACTCTCACTGGTCGGCGAGTCGGAACACCTCGTCCATGCGGCCGAACTCGCCGAGACGGGCGATTACGACCGCCCCTTCGTGGCGCAACTCGGGCACGACGCGGCGTTCACCGAGACCCATTTCTTCCGCGCCGACGAGTTCGAGGCGCTGTTAGAGGCGGGCGGAGTAACCGTCGAGACGCTGGTCGGGCTGGAAGGGCTGGCGTCAGTACTCGCCGCCGCCCCGCTCCGGGGGACCGCTGACGAGCTGTCAGCGCACCAGCGGGCCGGTGTGCGAGCGCTCGTCGACGAACTCCGTACGGACCGGACCGCCGTCGACATGTCCGCACACATGCTTGCCGTCTGCCGGGCGTGAGTCGGCCACGCGGACAGTAGAGTGTGTGCTCGTGGGGACACGAGCGAGTGGCGGTCGCTTCGGCTGGGCCGCCTGCCCGTCCGATGGTCCGTCCACACAGTGGGTGACGGAACACGCGACCCCCGCACGTTTTTGACCGGGCGAACCTAACTCCGGGTAATGAGTCGTTCGCGCAAGCCTGACTGGCTGAAGATGCGGCCACCGTCGGGCGAGCGGTTCACCGATATCAAGCAGACGCTCCGGGACCGCAACCTCAACACGGTCTGTGAAGAGGCCAACTGCCCCAACCTCGGAGAGTGCTGGAGCGGGCGCGATGGACCGGGGACGGCGACGTTCATGCTGATGGGCGACCGCTGTTCGCGGGGCTGTAACTTCTGTGATGTCGAAACCGGTGGGATGGACCCGTTAGACCCCGACGAGCCACAACAGGTGGCCGACGCCGTCGCGGAGATCGGGCTGGACTACGTGGTGCTGACCAGCGTCGACCGCGACGACCTCCCCGACCAGGGCGCGGGCCACTTCGCCGAGACGATTCGCGCTATCAAAGAGCGCGACCCGTCGATTCTGGTCGAGTGTCTCATTCCCGATTTCCAGGGAGAACCGGACCTCGTCCGGAAGATCATCGACGCCGACCCGGACGTCATCGCCCACAACATCGAGACGGTCGACCGCCTCCAGTGGCCGGTCCGGGACCGCCGGGCGGGCTACGAGCAGTCCCTCTCGGTGCTTCGGCAGGTCGACCGCGAGAGCGACTGCTACAGCAAGACCAGCCTGATGCTGGGCGTCGGCGAGTACGCCCACGAGGTGTACCAGACGCTGTCGGACCTCCGGCAGGCCGGCGTCGACGTGGTCACCTTCGGCCAGTACCTCCAGCCCTCCCGCTCGCATCTGGAGGTCACGGAGTACGTCCATCCGGACGCCTTCGATACCTGGCAGCGGGTCGCCGAGGAGGAGTTCGACTTCCTGTACTGCGCCTCGGGGCCGATGGTCCGGTCGTCCTACCGCGCCGGCGAACTGTTTGTCGAGAGCGTCCTGCGTGAGGGCCAGAGTGCAGACGAGGCGCGGGCGAAAGTGCGCGCTGACAACTGATACATCGGAGTTATCACTAATAAATTGGGCAGAATTTAAACCGTTTCAGAGTGTCTTATACCCCCGTATTCCCAGTAATACCCACGTCGGAGATATTTTTCAGCCCCGCGAAAGCTCTAAAGGTAGTGCGAGTGAACAGTCGTCGTATGCCACTTCGACGGAGGCGGTTTCTATGAGTGTCCTCCAGCGCGACCCAGCGGACAGGGTACAGATTCTCGATGAAGACGGGACAGTGGTCGACGGCGCAACGGTGCCGGACCTCTCGGACGACGAACTGGTAGAGATGTATCGGTATCTCAAACTCGGCCGGCACTTCGACCAGCGGGCGGTGAGTCTGCAACGACAGGGCCGGATGGGGACCTACCCCCCGATGTCGGGACAGGAGGCCTCGCAGGTCGGCAGCGCCTTCGCTCTGCGCGACGGCGACTGGGCCTTCCCGAGCTACCGGGAGCATCTCGCCATGTACGTCAAGGGGTGGAATCTGTCGGACGACCTGTTGTACTGGATGGGGTCGGAGGCGGGTAATTCGCCGCCGGAAGACGTACAGGCGTTCTCGTTTGCGGTCCCGATTGCGACACAGATTCCGCACGCGACCGGGGCCGCGTGGGCCTCGAAGCTCAAGGGCGATGACACCGCTGCCCTCGTGTACTTCGGAGACGGTGCGACCTCCGAGGGCGACTTCCACGAGGGGCTGAACTTCGCGGGCGTGTTCGACGTGCCGGCGGTGTTTTTCTGTAACAACAACCAGTGGGCGATTTCGGTCCCGCGGGAGCGCCAGACGGCCAGCGAGACGCTCGCACAAAAGGCCAACGCATACGGCTTCGACGGCGTCCAGGTCGACGGGATGGACCCGCTCGCGGTGTATCAGGTGACTCGCGAGGCCGTCGAAAAGGCACACGACCCGCCCGAGGACGGACTCCGCCCGACGATGATCGAGGCAGTGCAGTACCGCTTCGGCGCGCACACGACCGCCGACGACCCGTCGGTGTACCGCGACGACAGCGAGGTCGAGCACTGGAAGCAGAAAGACCCGATTCCGCGGATGGAGGCGTTCCTCAGAGACCAGGGCCTGCTCGACGACGAGCGGGTCGACGCCATCGACGAATCGATTCAGGAGGAGGTGGCCACAGCTATCGACGAGGCTGAGGCGACCGAGCGACCGGAACCGGAGGAGATGTTCGCGGACGTGTACGCGGAGATGCCACAGCGACTCGAACAGCAACTGGACTACCTCGAAGACCTGCGCGAGCGACACGGCGACGAGGTGCTACTGGAATGAGTACACAGGACGCAGACACACAGAGTTTGACGCTCGTACAGGCCGTCCGTGACGGCCTCTACGGCGAGATGGAGCGGAACGAAGACGTGGTCGTAATGGGTGAAGACGTCGGGAAGAACGGCGGCGTCTTCCGGGCGACGCAGGGACTCCACGAGGAGTTCGGTGACCAGCGGGTCATCGACACGCCGCTCGCGGAGGCCGGCATCGTCGGAACGGCCATCGGCATGGCCGCCTACGGGCTCCGGCCGGTGCCGGAGATGCAGTTCTCCGGGTTCATGTACCCCGCGTTCGACCAGATCGTCAGTCACGCCGCCCGGCTTCGGAACAGGAGCCGCGGCCGATACAATTGCCCGCTCACCGTTCGCGCGCCCTACGGCGGCGGCATCCGCGCGCCGGAACATCACTCCGAATCCAAGGAGGCGTTCTACGTCCACGAGGCGGGGCTGAAAGTCGTCGTCCCGTCGACGCCGAAGGAGACGAAGGGGCTGCTGACGGCGGCCATCCGGGACCCGGACCCCGTCATCTTCCTCGAACCGAAGCTCATCTACCGGTCGTTCCGCGAGGAGGTCCCCGACGACCCCTACACGGTCGAACTGGGTGAGGCGAAGGTCCGTCGTGAGGGGAGCGACGTGTCCGTGTTCACCTGGGGCGCGATGACCCGGCCGACGGTCGAAGCCGCCGAGGAACTGGCCGAGGAGGGCATCGACGCCGAAGTGATCGACCTGCGAACGCTGTCGCCGATGGACACCGATGCCATCGTCGAATCGTTCAAAAAGACCGGGCGAGCGACTGTCGTCCACGAAGCCCCCAAGACCGGTGGACTGGCCGGCGAGATTATCGCCACCATTCAGGAGGAAGTCCTGTTGTACCAGGAGGCTCCCGTCACCCGGGTGACGGGCTTCGACGTGCCCTACCCGCTATACGCGCTGGAGGACTACTACCTCCCCGAACCCGCCCGCATCAAAGACGGTATCAGAGAGGCAGTGGAGTTCTGACGTATGTTCGAGTTCAATCTCCCGGACCTCGGTGAAGGGGTCGCAGAGGGTGAGGTGTTGACCTGGCACGTCTCGCCGGGCGACGCCGTCACCGAGGATCAGGTCCTCGCGGAGGTGGAGACCGACAAGGCCGCCGTCGACGTGCCGTCGCCGGTCGACGGCGTCGTGCAGGAACTGCACGCCGAAGTCGGCGAGATGGTACAGACTGGCGAGGTGCTCATCACTATCGACGAGGCGGGCGATGCCGAAGCGGACGACGCGGCGGCTGGCAGTGCGGACGACGCCGAATCGGCAGAAGCTACCACAGAGGCGGTAGCCGACGACGCTGCGAGCGAAACCACAGCGGCCGATGCGTCGGACCAGTCTGACGCAAGCACGGCCGACGGGCGCGTGTTCGCCTCGCCGAGCGTCCGTCGACTCGCCCGTGAGAAGGGGGTCGACATCGCGGCCGTCGACGGGAGCGGGCCGGGCGGTCGCGTCACCGAGGGGGATGTCGAGGCGGCCACAGCATCGGCCGCCGAGACGACCGACGGCGACGACGGCCCCACGTCGGTCGTTTCGGAGGCGTCCGACGACGGGGACGGCCCGACCACAGCAGTTTCGCAGGTCGACGATGCGAACACAGACGACGGGAATGCTGTCAAGTCAGCCGTCAGAAGTGTCTCCGGTGACGGACAGGCGGCCGCCAGTCGCGAGCAGACGCTGGCGACGCCAGCCACCAGAAAGGCCGCCCGCGAACTCGACGTGAACATCGACGCCGTCCCGACCGACCAGACCCGGGACGGCCAGCCCTACGTCGACGAGTCGGCCGTTCGGACGTACGCGGAGACCCAGCAGGCCGCGCAGGCGGCTGATGCCGAAGCCGTCAGCGCCGAAGGTGGCGCGGCGGGAACGGCAGCCGAGGCGGGCGACGCTGGGACCGAAACGACGGCCGTCGAGACGGGCGACGGCGAGCGCCGCGAACCGTACCGTGGCGTCCGTCGGTCCATCGGCGAACAGATGGCTCGGTCCCGGAGAGAGGTGCCCCACGCGACCCACCACGACCAAGTCGTCGTGTCTGGCCTCGTCGAGGCCCGTGAGCGGCTCGCCCCACTCGCCGAAGAACATGATGTCACCCTGACGTACACGCCCTTCGTGGTGAAATGCGTCGCCGCGGCGCTGGACCAGCACCCGGTGCTCAACACGGCGCTGGACACCGAAAACGAGGAAATCGTCTACAGAGACGTCCACAACATCGGCGTGGCGGCAGCGACCGACCACGGCCTTGTCGTGCCGGTCGTCGACGACGTGGACGGGAAGGGCCTGGTCGAACTCGCAGACGAGATCAACGACCTCGTCGGGCGGGCCCGAGAGCGTGACATCGAGCGGTCGGAGATGCAGGGCGGGACGTTCACCGTCACGAACTTCGGGGCCATCGGCGGCGAGTACGCCAGCCCGATCATCAACGTCCCCGAGACGGCGATTCTCGGGATCGGGGCGCTGAAGGAGCGGCCGGTGGCCGAAGACGGCGAGGTCGTCGCGAAACCCACGCTCCCGCTCTCGCTGGCAATCGACCACCGCGTCATCGACGGGGCAGACGCCGCGCGCTTCGTCAACACGCTCAAGGAGTACCTGGCGGACCCGACGCGGCTCCTGCTGGAGTAGCCGCTCGGGTTCGCAATCGAAACCGAAATTCGTCACTGGAACGACAGGGCTGGTGATGCCCTCCACGAGAGACACATGGATCTGGTACGGATTAGGCGCACTGTTCGTCCTGCCGCCGGGATGTATGGCCCTCGCCCGGCTGTCGATGGAACTGTTCATATCGTCGGGGTCGGCCAGTGACGGGAGTCTCGGAACGTTCCTCGGCGCGTTTGCTCTGACCGTCCTCGCCAGTTGGGCGAGTGTGCTGTTCAGCCTGCTTCTCACAGTCGGCCTCTTTCTCGACAGTCGACACCTCCGGCGGACCGACGGGGACTGGTCCCCGACACCGCTGTATGCGCTCGCCGGCATCGTCCACGGGGTGGGATCGACACTGCTCGCGGCGTTTGCGGTGTCGGTACCGGTCGTCGGCTACTATCTGTATCGGCGGCGCACGCGAGACACGACAGTGAGGTGAAGGGCGATAGCTTTTCACGGACCCGGACGAGGCACCGCTATGGTCGTTGGAGATGTCACTACTGGAACCGAACTGCTTGTTATCGGCGGCGGTCCGGGCGGCTACGTCGCCGCGATACGGGGCGCGCAACTGGGACTGGACACGACGCTCGTCGAGCGGGACGCCTACGGCGGGACCTGTCTGAACCACGGCTGTATCCCCTCGAAAGCGCTCATCTCGGCCTCGGACGTCGCCCACGACGCCCGACAGGCCGAGTCGATGGGCGTGTTCGCGGACCCGGCCGTCGACATGGCCGGGATGACAGAGTGGAAAGACGGCGTCGTCACACGGCTGACACGGGGCGTCGAATCGCTGTGTGAGAGCGCCGGCGTCAATCTGATTGAGGGGACCGCCGAGTTCGTCGACGACGGGACGGTCCGAGTCGCTCACGGCGGCGAGGGGCAGGGCTCGGAGTCGCTGTCGTTCGAACACGCCATCGTTGCGACGGGGAGCCGACCGATGGCGGTCCCCGGCTTCGAGTTCGACGGCGAGCACATCCTCTCCTCGAAGGACGCGCTCGCGCTCGAATCGGTCCCCGAGAAGCTGCTCGTCGTCGGCGCGGGCTACATCGGCATGGAGCTCTCGACGGTGTTCGCGAAACTGGGCGCGGAGGTCACGGTCGTCGAGATGCTCGACGACGTGTTGCCCGGCTACGAGGACGACGTCGCGGCGGTCGTCCGCGACCGCGCCGAGGATCTGGGAATCGATTTCAACTTCGGCGAGGCGGCCGACGACTGGGACGAGACAGACGAGGGCATTCGCGTCCAGACCGTCGACGAAGACGACTCGGTCACCGAGTACAATGCCGAGAAATGTCTCGTCGCGGTCGGCCGCGAGCCGGTCACGGACACGCTCGCGCTGGAGAATATCGACCTCCAGACGGACGAGAACGGCGTCATCCCGACCGACGACCAGTGCCGGACGGCGTTCGAGTCGGTGTTCGCAGTCGGCGACGTGGCCGGCGAGCCGATGCTTGCCCACAAGGCGATGGCCGAAGGCGAGGTCGCTGCGAGAGCCGCCGCCGGCGAACCGGCCGCGTTCGACCATCAGGCGATTCCCGCCGCGGTGTTCACCGACCCCGAGATCGCCACTGTCGGTATGACCGAAGAGGAAGCCGAGGCGGCGGGCTTCGAGCCGGTCATCGGACAGATGCCGATACGAGCTAACGGCCGCGCGCTCACGGTCAACGAGAAGGAGGGGTTCGTCCGCGTCGTCGCCGATGCCGATGAGGAATTCCTGCTCGGGGCGCAGATCGTCGGCCCGGAAGCATCGGAGCTTATCGCCGAACTCGGGCTGGGTATCGAGATGGGCGCGCGGCTTGAAGACATCGCCGGGACGATCCACACGCACCCGACGCTCTCCGAAGCGGTCCACGAGGCGGCCGCGGCGGCACGCGGCGAAGCGGTTCACACGCGCTGAGAACATTTTGGGCTGATTCGCGAAGATCAGTCAAACACAACTCTGTGGGCGTTTACTGACAGAGAGGCAGAATTTTGCGCCGTGCAAAAGGGTTATATTGTGGATTGAGTAAACTGTCGGTGACTAGGAACCGGTAAGATATGTCTACTGACTCACAGCCCGACGATACCATCGCCCAAGCGATCATTTCGGGGTCGACGTACGAGCGACTCCGCTATGAACGCCACTCGTATCTCAGACAGACCGTCCCGCGGACGCTCGCGCTCCAGAGCGCCCTGCTTGGTGCGCTGGCACTGTTACTACCGATCTACGGCCTGTATCCGGACAGCACCGCGGCGTTTCTCCCGTCGATCGACCCCGGCGTCGCTTCGCCGAAGGTGCTGTTGCTCGGACTGTTCGGCGGCTTCTTGCAGTTGTTCGGTGCGACGTTGCTCGTCGGGTCAGTTCTCTACCGGGTCCGGCTTGCGCCGCTGACCGAGCGACAGGCGCACGCGGCGCTCAACGCAGAGGACTTCGCCCGCTACGTCGGCCTTGGAACCGGCGGACTGGCGATCGTGCTCTCGCTTTGCCTGTTCGCTGTCGGCCTGGGCGGTGGTGACGCAGTGTCCGCATACATCGCGTCCACGGGTCGAAACCCGTTCGTCGACTCCGGGTTCGGCCTGTCGGTTGCGACGGTCTCACTGCTCGCCTTCGTCGCCAGCGTGACGGTTTTTTACGCCTCGCGATACCTTCTCGTTCACCTCGCGCTGTTCCATCGTAGCAACGAGTGAGGAGTGTCACCGTTGACCTCCTCCCACGCCTTCAGGCGTGGGCTTTCGCCTTGCTCCCGCTGTAACGATACAGCAGTAGCGGGATTTCGCGTCCGTGAAAAGTCGAAGACGCCGTCAGTTAGTCGCGACGTCGTTGATACCTGACTGTATCAAGAACCACGAAATGGGACCGAAGACGACGAACAGCAGGAACAGGACCACGCCGCTCTGGTCGGTGACGGCTTCCGCCGCGTTTGAGATCTGCCAGATCCCGATGATGTTTACGAGAGGAATGACTGCCAAAATGGGAGTCAGGTTCTGGTCTGTCCCTGCATCGAGTTGCTTGGCAGTCTTGTACAGCCAGTACAGGCCGTAGAGCGTTCCAGTCACGACAAACAGGACGACCTGCAGGCCGAGTGACCCGTCTTCGAACGCGGTTGCGTCAGTCACTTGCGGTGTTGCTGACATACAGTCGCTATTCGCTCACGCTTGCTGAAAAAAGTACACCCGCTGTAGATTCGCAAGCAGTCGGACGGGTGCCTGTCTGACACGGCACTGACGAGGACCTGGCACGGTTGTCCTGAACGGCGGCTGACGCCACCGAGACAGCGCCAGACGAATACCGCGACCGCCCCGGCACAGCGCTTGCCGATGACCACGGTTCTTTTGGTTCCCACCGCTGTACCCCGGGTATGACCACTGTTACCCTGGGTCCCGAGGGGACCTACTCCCACCGCGCCGCACAGGCAGTCACCGACGACGAGATATCCTTCTCCGAGTCGGTGACCGCCATCGTCGAAGCCGTCGCCAGCGGCGAGGCCGAGCGCGGCGTCGTCCCGGTCGAGAACAGCATCGAGGGCTCCGTCACCGAGTCACTCGACGCCTTCGCGGAGTACGACGTTGCCGTCGTCGAGGAGATCATCACACCGATCCGCCACGCGCTGCTCGCACAGGACGAGTCGTTCTCGCTGGTGGCCAGCCACGCGCAGGCGCTGGCCCAGTGTCGGGGCTGGCTCGACGAGCACTACCCCGGCGTCAACGTCGAGGCCGTCGCGTCGACGGCCCGCGGCGTCGAGCGCGCCCGCGGCGACGCGGACATCGCCGCAATCGGCCACCCCGAGAACGCGACCAACGGGACCGAACTGAAAGTGCTCGCCGAGGACATCCAGGACCAGTCCTCGAACGCCACCCGCTTCGTCGTCGTCGCCCCGACGAGCGAGCGCAGCGAGGCCGGCGGCAAGACCTCCTTCATCGTCTACCCCGACGTCGACTACCCCGGGCTGCTGCTGGAACTGCTGGAGCCGTTCGCCGACCGCGACATCAACCTCACCCGCGTCGAATCTCGACCCAGCGGCGAGCGCCTTGGCGACTACGTCTTCCACATCGACATCTCGGCCGGCCTCTACGAGCAGCGCACGCAGGACGCCCTCGCCGACATCGAAGACATCGCCGAGAAGGGGTGGGTCCGCCGGCTGGGGTCGTACGACTCGCAGACGGTTGTCAACTGAGTCAGCGGGACACCGCCGGCCCCGTTCAAGCGTTAAGTCCCGGGCCCGTGTACCCCCGTGTATGTCTGACCGCGATCCGTTCAGCGAGATCGAGCGCGCGTTCGATATGCTGGAAGAGCAGTTCGGCGTCGACATGGGCGCTATTCCAGTGGACGTCGTCGACGAGGGCGACGCCTTCGTCGTCCACGCGGACCTGCCGGGCTACGACAGCGACGACATCGACGTCCAGCTCGTCGAGGACCGAGAGGTCACCATCAGCGCCACGTCGAGCCGGGAGCAAGAGTCGACTGACGGCCAGTACGTCCAGCGCGAGCGCCGCCAGCAGTCGCTGAGCCGGTCGGTCCGTCTTCCCGAGTCCGTCGACGAAGCGGAGACCACTGCGAGCTACGACAACGGCGTTCTCACCGTTCGGCTTGAGAAGATCGTTCACAGCGAGGGCGACGACGGGACGGACATCCCAGTGAACTGACGATGGTGCTCGAACCCGGCACGGACGTGCCGACGATCAGGGCGACGAACCAGCACGGAAACCCGGTCCAGCCCGCCTTCGAGCAGCCGACGGTGCTGTACTTCTATCCGGCGGACGACACGCCGGGGTGTACGACGGAGGCGGAACAGTTCGAGGAGCACGCAAACCGGTTCGAGGACGCCGGCGTCTCGGTGTACGGCGTCTCGACCGACGGCGTGGAGAGCCACCGCGACTTTGCCGAGGCGAACGGCATCAGCTTCGACCTGCTGGCCGACCCCGAGGGGCGACTGTCCGAAGCGTTCGATGTGTCGCTGGTCGACGGACGGAGCCAGCGGACGACGTACGTCATCGCGAAGGAACGCGTCGTCGCCGTCTACGAGCGTGTCGGTCCCGACGGCCACGCGGCGAGCGTCTTCGAGGACCTCGTCGACACTGGATTAGTCAGCACCGAGTAGGCCGCAACAGGCCGTGTGGCGGACGCTCGGCTACTCGTCGATGTCGATGGCCGGGCGACCGGGACCGGCTTTGCCGACGAGGTCGGGGTCCGCTTCCGCTGGTCCCTGAACGGTTACGTCAGCGCCGAACTCTCGTTCGATGAGCCACGCGGCCCGTTCGAGCGCCGCCTGTTCGCGCTCGGGCGACAGTTGCTCGTCGAGCGACTGTGCGCGGCCGGCCACCTCCTTGGCGAAGTCCGCGGCCGCCTCGCCCTGCTCGCGCAGTTCCTCGTCCTGCATGACGGTCCCGACGACGTTGCCGTCGGCGTTTCGAGCGAGGTCCAGCACGCGGTGCTTCCACTGGGGCGCGACGGCGAGCGTGATGGTCTGTGGGTCCTCGATGCCGACCGTGTCGACGATATCGCGGATGTCCTCGCGGGTGTTCTCGACCAGCCGGCGCTCCATCTCGTAGTCTTCGGGGGCTTCAGGAGCCGGCCACTCGGCCTCCGCGATGAGGGCGTCGTGGCCCAGTTCGGCCCACATCTCCTCGGCGGCGTGGGGGGCGACCGGGGCGAGCAGTTTCGCCGCCGTCGCCAGCCCGCGCTCGAAGGTGTCGGCGTCGGGGGTGGTCGCTTCCTGATACCGGCGCAGCAGCGACACCAGTTCCCGCACGGCCTGGAGCGCGTGGTTGAACCGGAAGTCCTCGAACTCGGCCGTCGCGTTCGCCGCGGTGGCGTCGATTTCGCGGGCGACGTAGGCCGCGATGTCGTTGGTCTCCCCTGTATCAACTTCGCCGCTTGCGTACTCCGAAACCAGCGTGTACACGTTCTGGAGGAAGCTGTGGGCGGACTGCACACCCTCAGGGCTCCAGGCGAACTCCTTCTCTGGCTGGGCGGCCTCCATGATGAACAGCCGGGCCGTGTCCGCGCCGTACTCCTCGATGATGCGCTGTGGCGAGACGCCGTTGCCCAGGCTCTTGGACATCTTGTTGCCGTCCTCGCCGAGCACCATCCCCTGGTTCGTGAGGTTGGTGAAGGGTTCGCGGACGCCGTCGACCATGTCGAGGTCGTCCAGCACCTTCGTGAAGAAGCGGGCGTACAGCAGGTGCATCACGGCGTGTTCGATGCCGCCGACGTACTGGTCGACCGGCATCCAGTCGCTGGCCCGCTCGGCGTCGAAGGGGGCCTCCGTCATCTCCGGCGAGGTGTACCGCAGGAAGTACCACGAGGAGTCGACGAAGGTGTCCATCGTGTCCGTCTCCCGCACCGCGTCGGCCCCGCAGTCGGGGCAGTCGACGTGCTTCCACTCCTCGGCGGCGTCCAGCGGGTTCCCGGTGGTGTGGACGAACTCCGGCAGTTCGACGGGGAGGTCCTCGTCGGGGACCTCGACGTAGCCACAGTCCTCGCAGTGGATCATCGGAATCGGGGTGCCCCAGTAGCGCTGGCGCGAGATGCCCCAGTCCCGGAGGTTGTACTCCGTGCGGTGCTCGCCGTCGAACTCCTCGACGAACCGGTCGCGAGCCGCCTCGCTCGTGAGGCCGTCGAACTCGCCGCTGTTGACCAGCACGCCGTCCTCGGGATACGCTGCCGCCTGTACGTCGATGTCCTCGGGGTCAGCGTCCGCATCATCTGTCGGTTCGACGACCTGCACGATGTCGATGTCGTGGGCCTCGGCGAACTCGTGGTCGCGTTCGTCGTGGGCCGGCACGGCGTACAGCGCGCCCGTCCCCACGTCGGTCAGCACGTAGTCCGCGACGTAGACGGGAATCTCCTCGCCGGTGGCGGGGTTTTCGGCGTACTCGCCGGTGAACACGCCGGAGGTCACGTCCAGTTCATCCTCGTCGGCCCGCTCGGCGGTCTCGATGTACTCGGCGACCTCGTCGTTGTCTTCGGCGATTTCCTGAGCGACGGGGTGGCCCGGGGCCAGCGAGAAGAACGTCGCGCCGTGGATGGTGTCCAGACGGGTCGTGAAGATGTCCACGTCGCCGTAGTCGCCGACCTCGAAGGCGACGCTCGCGCCCTCCTGCTTGCCGATCCAGTTGCGCTGCATCTCCCGGACGTTGTTCGGCCAGCCGTCGAGGTCGTCTAAGTCTTCCAGCAGTTCCTCGGCGTAGTCGGTGATGGTGAAAAACCACTGGTCCATCTCGCGGGCCTCGATTGGCGTGTCACAGCGCCAGCACAGTTCCGCCTCGCCCTCGACCTGCTCGTCAGCGAGGACGGTCTCACAGGAGGGACACCAGTTCAGTTCGGCGGCCTGGCGCTCGACCAGCCCTTCCTCGCGGAACTGCTTGAAGAGCCACTGGTTCCACTGGTAGTACTCGGGCTCACAGGTCGCCAGCTCCCGGTCCCAGTCGTAGCCAAAGCCCATCTCCGTGAGTTGCTCGCGCATCGAGTCGATGCACTGCATCGTCCAGTCCCGCGGGTTGGTGTCGCGTTCCTCGGCGGCGTTCTCCGCGGGGAGGCCGAAGGAGTCCCAGCCCATCGGGTGGAGGACGCTCTCGCCGCGCATCCGCTCGAAGCGGGCGTAGGCGTCCGTGATAGTGTAGTTCCGGACGTGGCCCATGTGGAGGCTCCCGGAGGTGTACGGGAACATCGCCAGGATGTACTCCGGGTCGGTCTCGTCGTCGTCGATCCGGAACACGTCGGCCTCGTCCCACGTGCGCTGCCACCGGGGCTCGATCTCCGTGTGATCGAACCCCCGCTCGCGTTCCTCACCGGTCGTGGTCATGATATCGGAACATCCGGCAGCGACCGTGCTATACCTTTCCCTTCGGGAGGCTATCAGGGTCGGCCGCACGAGCCCACAAGCCGAATGGATGTGAATCCGGGGGACCGGCGTACCACAGAGCGGTAGCGTCGCCGCAGGTCGACCAGCCGCCGGCTATGCCTGACAGTCGACGTTGCCGATGTCGAATCGAGCGCCGCCCGACTCGCTCTCGGACATGGAGATCGTCCAGCCGTGGTCCGCGGCGACCCGGCGAGCGACGTAGAGTCCGAATCCGGTGTTCTCCGGGACAGCGGTGTGGCCCGCGTCGAACACGCGCTCCGGCGGTTCGACATCGATGCCCGGGCCGTCGTCAGCGACGAAGAAGCCGTCGGCCGTCGTACCGACGGTGACGGTGACCGACGCTCCAGCGTGTTCGAGCGCGTTCTGGAACAGTATCTGGAGCAACAGCCCGGCGGACTCCTGATCGGCGACAATGCGGGTGTCCCCATCGAAAGTCAGACACGCCTCACTGCCGGCGAGGGTGTCCCACACCTCCCGACTGAGACGGGAGAGCCAGACGTGTTTTCGCTTCGGAACCTGTTCGATCTCGTCGCGCTGGCTCGAGCGGTTCGGATCGCTCGTGGAGAGTTCGACCACGGTATCGATAATCGTCGAGATCTGGGAGAGCGACTCCTCGATGTCGGCGGTCGAATCGTCACAGTCAGCCAGTTCTTCGAGTCGCCCGTAGGCGATCTGGAGTTCGTTTCGAAGCTCGTGAGACGCCACGAGTGCGACTTTCACCATCCGTTCGTGCTGGCGGCGAAACGCGTGCTCGCGGAGCTTTCGCGCCGTGATATCCTGAGTGTGTCCGACGATTCCCCGAACGTTCCCAGCGGAATCGTACCACGGCATCTTGCGGGTGCGGACGTACGACGCGTCGAGATCGAGGAACTCCTCCACTTCGATCCGGTCCGTGTCGCCCTCGATGACGTCCATCTCATCACGCAGGGCCGCTTTCGCGTGTTCATCGGCCAGTTCCGGGACCTCGACGTCGGTGAGGCCGAGCCGGTCGGTCGGCTCGTTGAACCCCCGACCCATCAGGACGTGTCGGGCCTGCTCGTCTTTCGCGTACAGGTGGTCCGGCAGCTCGTTGAACAGGGAGAGCAACAGCGTCTCCATCGGGGACGGCGGGCGTCCGGCAACAGTCGGTGGCTCAGCGTCGAGACTGTCCCGGAGGGTCTCGGCGACGGCGTCTTCGAGACGTGTCGACGCCTCGACGGCCGTCACGTCGAGGGCATCCGGGACCGCCGACGGGTCCTCGCCAGCGACGATCACCGGCAAGTCGGGAAACAGCTTCCTGACGCCGTACGCGATATCGGTTCCGGACTGGCCATCGACTGTTTCGGGCAGAACGAGAGCGTGGAACGTCGAATGGGTGAGCGTGTCAAAGAGGGCCGTGAGGTCCGACAGATGCGTGATCGAAGCCGGCGTCTCAGCGAGAGCGGATTCGAGAGTCCCGGTATCCAGCCTGTCGGCTGCGACGACGAGCACAGATTTGCTACCCATAGTGCGTTCCCAGTGACCAAACTATTGCGTGTGGTGGACTGTCACTGTTTCGGGTGTTTCGAGGACCAGACGCCGCTCACAACTGCCAGTGCAGCGATGTCGCCCGGACTGTCGAGCCGATAGCGTCGCCGGTACTCCGGCCGAGAGAGCGGCGCCCCACACAAGATTTTTGCCGGTCTCGGCTGGTGTCGGGAGTGTATGGTACACTGCCCTGACTGCCAGATCTCGCTCGAAACGGCCGACGACATCGAGTTCGTCGAAGTGGACGCCAAGACCGGCTTCATCAAAGCCTCCAAGCGCTTTTACACCGCCAACTGCGCGGCCTGTGGCGTCACTATCGGTAGCGGCGTCGCCGGCGCGAAGTCCAACGGAGGTGCAGCCTGATGGTCCACTGTCCGGAATGCGACGCGGAGATGGCCAGCCCGGACGACGTAGAGTTCCTCGACATGGAATCGACGACCGGCTTCTTTACGGCCTCTAAACGGTTCTACCTCGTGGCCTGTGACAACTGCGGGGCTGCCATCGGCAGCGGCGTCGCCGGTGCGATGTAGCCGCCGGGCCTAGGCTTATACACGTCTCAATGCAAGAGAAAGTATGGCGGAATCACCTGACGACGACGCGAAGGACAGCGGACGACTGCCGAAGGCCCTCCGGTCGGTCACGCCGGGGTCGCGGAGCCGTCCCAACGAGGGGATGGACGTGATCGGCTGGGGCATGCTCGCCGGCCTGCTCGTCCTGCTGGTCCCGCTCCTGCCGTTTATCATCATCGTCTGGGGCATCTCGAAAGTGACCGACATGCTCACGCCCTCGTCGTAATCAGGTCGTATCGGTATCGACGAGGGAAAACGGCGTTCCGTCGCCCTCGTCGCTTGCGTTCTCGTAAACGACGTGCGCGGCCGCGACGTCCTGGATAGCTAGCCCCGTGGAGTCGAAGAGGGTTATCCTGTCGTCGTCGGTCCGCCCCGAGAGGGTGCCCGCGACGATGTCGCCGAGTTCCCCGTGGAGATTGTGGTCGGTCAGGACCCCCTCGCCCCACGGGACGTTGATCTCGCCGGAGTGGGTGCACTGTTCGTAGTTGTCGATGACGAGTTTCGCGTCCAGCAGCGTGCGTTCGTCGTGTTCCTGCTTGCCGGCGGCGTCGGCTCCGATGGCGTTGATATGTGTGCACTTTCCGACCCACTCCCGGTCCACGATGGGTGACTCGACGGGCGTAATCGTCGACAGCACGTCACAGCCGGCGGCGTCCTCGATGGTGCCCGCCCGCACGTCGAACCGGTCGGCGAACGCGTCGACGAACGCCTGCTGTTTCTCCGCGTCCCGGTCGGCGACGACCACCGTCTCGATATCTCGGACCGACGAGATAGCGTCCAGTTGCGTGTGGGCCTGCGTGCCGGCCCCGACCAGCCCAAGGGAGTCGGCGTCGGCGACGGCGAGATGATCGGTGGCGACGGCGGCCGCCGCCCCGGTCCGCAGGCGCGTCAGAACGGTGCCGTCCATCACGGCCAGCGGGAACGCCGTCTCGGGGTCCGAGTAGATGAGCGTCCCGAGAACGGTCGGCAGGTCGTGGTCACGGGGGTTGTCCAGGTGGACGTTCACCCACTTGACCGCGGCGGCGTCCCACGTCTCCGCGTTGACGTAGGCAGGCATCGACCTGAAGTCGCCGTTGTACTGCGGCAGGTCGACGTAGGACTTGGCCGGCATGATGGTGTTCTCCCTGGCATCGGCGGCGAAGGCCGCGGCGACCGCGTCGATGACTGCCGGCATCGTCGCATGGTCCTCGACCGCGTCCGCGCCGAGAAGTAGCGTCTGCATACGGTATGTTGACACTCGACGATATTCAGCCCTCCGCCGTCACAGGGGTTATATCGCCACACGACCAGTCACGGGTATGCGTCGCGGGGCGGCGATTGCCGCGGTCTGTCTCTGTCTGCTGAGCGCCGGGTGTGCCGGTCTGTTCGGGGACGGCTCGGCCGCCAGGGAGACGGTGACACCGGCTCCAGTCCCGACCGCGGACGCGCCGACGAGCCCCGAACAACGGGCCCCGGGCGTCGTCGGCGACCGCGTCGTCAACGCCACCGCGCTCGGCCGCGCCCACGTCAGCCAGCTCTCGAACACCTCCTATCGCGTCCACCACACCAGGACCGTCATGAACGGCAGCGGCCTGCACAGCCGCGTCCGGACCCGTGCCAGCGTCAGCGCGGGCTACGAGTCGTACACGGCCACCCGAACGATATCTGGGCAGAGTGTGACAGCGCGTGAGATCCACAGCACCTGGCGGGACGGCCGTGCGCTCAGGCGGACGACCGTCAACGGGTCGACGTCGGCGGAAGTGGTCGCGGACAGCCGCGGTATCGGTGGCCCGCCACGCTCACCTCGGGCCGCGCTGTTCTTCGAACCCACGTTCAACGGGCGTCTCATAGCGCTGCTTTCCGCCACTAACATCACATCCATCCGCCCCGGCGACGAGGTCATCAAGCAACTGTACGGCGTTCCGTTGTATCGCATCAAAGGAACCGGGTCGGCCGACGACAGCGCGGTTGCCACCCGTCCCGTCGACCGTGTGACCAACGTCTCCCTCTCGGCGACCGTGACGCCCAACGGCGTCGTCCGAGGCTACGCGCTCCAGTACACGGTCGTGAACGGAACGGATACCCACAGAGTGACCGAGATTCTCCGCTACAGCGACCTCGGAACGACGGACGTGGTGTTCGAAGACCGACAGCGGACCGAACGCCATCGAAACCGAACAGCGCGTCCCGAATGACGCGAGCAACGGCTGGACGCCGTCGAATCAGTCACAAAACGGAGAGAGGCCCCCACCCGCTGTCACCAGTCCGTCCCACCAAACGGACCGGGACAGTCGATACTTCGCAGAGACGTACCTAACTGTTTCTCCGGTTTCACGTCTCGATATACACGCTGAGATGACTCGGCGCGTTACAGAACCGCAAAAAAACCGAACCGCAAGCGGCGATTCGCTCGTTCGGAGGTCTCTCCGGTCGACCTCCCTGCTCGCGTGTCGCTACGCTCCCGCTCGCAATTCGAGGGCCCTCACTTCGTTCGGTCCCTCGCTTTGCTCACGGACTTCATCCGTTCGCTCGTTCGGAGACTTCGCTCCGCTCAGAACCTCGCTGTTCGCGGCTTTCGCCGCTCACTATTCGAGGGCCCCTCACTTCGTTCGGCCCCTCGCTTACATCATGCCGCCCATACCGCCGCCCATGCCGCCCATACCGCCAGGGGCGCCACCGGGGCCGCCGGGGCCGCCTTCGTCGCCGCCGGAGGTCGAGAGCTCGCCGGCAGCGATGATGTCGTCGATCTTGAGGACCAGGTTCGCGGCCTCTGCAGCCGAGGAGATCGCCTGTCGCTTGGCGTGGGCCGGCTCGACGACGCCGGTGTCGAGCGTGTTCTCGACGTCACCGGAGAAGACGTTCAGGCCGGCGCTGACGTCGCCGTCCTCGTGGGCGGCGCGCAGGTCGACCAGCGTGTCGATGCTGTCGAGACCGGCGTTCTCGGCGAGGGTGCGCGGGATGATCTCCAGCGCGTCGGCGAAGGACTCGATAGCGAGCTGTTCGCGGCCTTCGACGCTGTCGGCGTAGTCGCGGAGCCGGCGAGCGACTTCGACTTCTGGTGCGCCGCCGCCGCCGAGGACGCTGCCGTTGGCGACCGTCGCCGCGACGACGTCGAGCGCGTCCGTGACGCCGCGTTCGAGTTCGTCGACGACGTGGTCGGTCGAGCCACGGAGCAGGAGAGTGACGCCGTGGGCCCCGTCGCCGCTGCCCTCGACGTAGAACAGGCCTTCGACCTCGTCGCGGGTGATGGAGCCGTGCCCGAGGTCCTCCGCGGTCGCGGAGTCGAGGTCCGAGACGATGCGGGCCCCGAGGACTTCCTTGAGGAACTCGATGTCGGACTTCTTGGCGCGGCGGACGGCCAGGATGCCCTTCTCGGCGAGGTAGTGCTGGGCCATGTCGTCGATGCCCTTCTGGCAGAAGACGACGTCAGCGCCGGTGTCGGCGATCTGGTCGACCATCCGCTTGAGCTGCTCTTCTTCCTTGTCGAGGAAGTTCTGGAGCTGGCTCGGGTCGTCGACGGAGAGCTGCGCGTCGACCTCGGTCTCGTCGAGTTCGATGGCCGTGTCGACCAGCAGGACGTCGGCGTCGTCGACTTCGGTCGGCATCTCCTCGTGGACCGGGTCCTTGTCGATGACCGCGCCTTCGAGGAGTTCAGAGTTGCCGGCGGAGCTGCCGGTCTGGGTCTCGATGTTGAGGTATTCGAGGTCGGCGATGACGGAGCCGTCCTCGGCCTCGACGGTGACGGCGTTGACCGCGTCGACGATGAGCTGGGCGAGCAGCTCCTTGTTGAGCTCCGCGCCCTTGCCCGTCATCGAGGTTTCGGCGACTTTCTTCAGGAGTTCCTCGTCGTCGGGGTCGACTTCCGTGGCGATATCCGCGATTTCGTCCTTGGCCTGCGTGGCGGCCATGTCGAACCCTTTGATGATCGCCGTCGGGTGGATGTCCTGTTCGAGGAGGTCCTCGGCGTTCTTGAGGAGTTCGCCTGCGATGGCGACGGCGGAGGTGGTGCCGTCACCGGCCTCGTCTTCCTGTGTCTCGGCAACCTCGACGATCATCGAGGCTGTCGGGTTGTCGATGTCCATCTCCGAGAGGATGGTGACGCCGTCGTTCGTGACGGTGACGTCACCCATCGAGGAGACGAGCATCTTGTCCATCCCCTTCGGGCCGAGCGTCGAGCGTACTGACTCGGCGACCGCGCGAGCGGCCGAGATGTTGTGTTCCTGTGCAGACTTGTCCTTCATCCGCTGGGAGTCCTCTCCCAGGATGATCATCGGCTGGCCCTGCATCTGGCGTTGGCTCATAATCAAGCGAAGATTGCATGTGGTTCTATATAAAAGTACGGGTTATGGGGCGTTCGTCGGTCACCCATTGAGACAGCCAGAACAGGTGAAACCACCAGACAGAGGGAGTACGGTCCGTCGATAGTGGTAGCTGTTGGCACGCCCCATCAAGCGAGCGACGACCTGTTTATATATTCACTCGACGGGTTCCGTCCAGTGGACCGTGACCGACCCGACGACGAAGGCGTCTTTCGAGTCGGTGTCCCGTCGGAACTGGATCGTGTTCTTACCGAGGTGCAGTCGCTCGGGCGCAATCGTGTCCATCCAGAGCTGCCACCCCTCGCCAGGCGCGATGTCGAACCCCGACAGCGCCTCGCCGTTGACAACGATTTCGTGGTCGAAGTCCTCGACGTCGAACACCTGCATCTGCACGTACGGGTCATCCGGTGACGAGGTGGAGATGTCGAAGGAAACCGGATCGGTCGAATCACCGGTGTACTCGGCCCAGGGAACGTCGAGCGAGTCCGCCGACGGGCCGAGGAGCTGCTGGAACTGACAGAGCGCGTAGTTGGCACGACGTGACATACGGGTTACGTCTCCCGGGCGGTATAAAAATCAGTGGTCAGTTGCGGTCGCAGTGTCACCCAGAGGGAACAGAGCACGCACAGGAGAGCGGAGCGCCTATGAGTAGGGGGCTGTTGCCAGTCGGTATGGACGCTGCGCTTGGCCCGCCCGAGAAGATGGCCGAGCTCGAGGAGGACCTGACGCCGATGATGGCGCAGTACTACGAGCTGTGCCGTCAGTACGACGACGCCCTGGTCCTCTTTCAGGTCGGGGACTTCTACGAGGCCTTCTGTGCGGCCGCACAGCGGGTCGCCCGGCTGTGTGAGATCACGCTGACCCAACGCGAGGACTCGACCGGCGAGTACCCGATGGCCGGCATCCCCATCGACAACGCCGAGTCCTACGTCGAGACACTGCTGGACGCGGGCTATCGGGTCGCCATCGCCGATCAGGTCGAGGACCCCGACGAGGTCAGCGGCGTGGTCGAGCGGGCGGTGACGCGGATCGTCACCCCCGGCACACTCACGGAGAGCGAACTGCTGGGCGGGGCGGACAACAACTACGTCGCCGCCCTGACCGCTGGCGAGCGGTACGGGCTGGCGTTACTGGATATCTCGACCGGCGACTGCTACGCGACCAGTGTCGGCTCCGAAACCGCCGTCGCCGACGAACTCAGCCGGTTCGGCCCGGCGGAAGCCATCGTCGGGCCGGAGGTCGACGTGGACCGGGACGCCGTCTTCGGCCCGGCCTGTCTGGTGACGCGGTACGACGCGGCCGCCTTCGACCGGGAGCGCGCCGAGGACCGCGTGGGGCAGTACTTCGGCCCGCCGGAGCGCCTGCTCGCAGGCGACGCGGAAATCCGGGCCTGTGGCGGCCTGCTGGCCTACGCTGAGTACACCCGCGGCAGCAGCGGCGCGGTCGGCCCCGACGGCGAACCGGTCGACGCGGACGTGGACCCCGCCGGCACGCTCGACTACCTCAACCATCTCACGCGGTACGACCCGCGGGAGTACATGCTACTCGACGCCGTGGCCGTCGAGAGCCTCGAACTGTTCGAGCGGCGCTCGGTCCGGGGCCACGAGAACCGCACGCTAGTGGACACGGTCGACGAGACCGCCTGTGCGCTGGGGCGGCGGAAGCTGACCGACTGGCTCCGCCGGCCGCTGCTGGACGCCGACCGCATCGAGGCCCGCCACGGCGCGGTCGCGGAACTCCAGCGAGACCCCGCGACCCGCGAAGCGCTCTCGGGTCTGCTCGCGGATGTGTACGACCTCGAACGGCTCATCTCGCGTGTCTCTCGCGGCCGGGCGAACGCGCGCGATCTCCGGTCGCTGGCCGCCACGCTGTCGGTCGTGCCGGACATCCGGGACCACCTCGCGGACGCCGACGCCCGGCTGCTCGCGGACCTGCACGCCACGCTGGACCCGCTGGTCGACACCCGCGAGGAAATCGAGGCGGCGATCCGCCCGGACCCGCCACAGCAGGTGACGGAGGGCGGCGTCATCCGCGAGGGCTACGACGAGGAACTGGACCGGCTGCGCTCGACCGAGCAGTCGGGCAAGCAGTGGATCGAGGACCTCGAAGCCAGCGAGCGCGAGCGCACCGGCATCGACTCGCTGAAGGTCGGCCACAACTCGGTGCATGGCTACTACATCGAGGTGACCAACGCCAATCTCGATTCCGTCCCCGATGACTACCAGCGCCGCCAGACGCTGAAAAACAGCGAGCGCTACTACACGCCGGAACTCAAGGAGCGCGAAGAGGAGATTCTGCGGGCCGAGAGCGCGGCCGACGATCTGGAGTACGACCTGTTCTGTGCGGTCCGTGACGAGGTGGCCGGCGAGGCCGAGCGCGTGCAGGCGCTTGCCGACCGCCTCGCCCGACTGGACGTGCTGGTCTCCTTCGCCGAGGTCGCGGCGCAGTACGACTACTGCCGACCCACCGTCGGCGGCGACGGCATCGATATCACCGCCGGCCGCCACCCGGTCGTCGAGCGGACCGAGGACGCCTTCGTCCCCAACGACACGCATCTGGGCAGCGGGCCAGTCCCGGCGAGTGGAGACGGAAGCGGCGTCGCGGCGGACGATATACAGCCCTTCCTCGCTGTCGTCACGGGGCCGAACATGAGCGGGAAATCGACGTACATGCGCCAGGTCGCGCTGATCTGCCTGCTCGCACAGGCGGGGAGCTTCGTCCCCGCGAAGGCGGCCGACCTCCCGATTCTCGACCGGGTGTTCACCCGCGTCGGGGCCAGCGACGACATCGCCGGCGGCCGCTCGACGTTCATGATCGAGATGACCGAACTGGCGACGATTCTGGACGCGGCGACGGCCGACTCGCTGGTCCTGCTGGACGAGGTCGGTCGCGGCACGTCGACAGCCGACGGGCTGGCTATCGCCCGCGCCGTCACGGAGCATCTCCACGACGAGGTCGGCGCGTACACGCTGTTTGCGACCCACCACCACGACCTGACGGCCGTCGCCGCGGCGCTGCCCGGCGCGACCAACCGCCACTTCGAGACCAGCCGCGAGGACGACGACGTGCGCTTCGACCACGAACTCGCGCCCGGTCCCGCGGCGGCCTCCTACGGCGTCGAGGTGGCGAGCATGGCGGGCGTGCCCGAATCCGTCGTCGACCGGTCGCGGGACCTCCTGACGGATGCCGAGACGGCCGACTCCGGCACAGATTCCACTGCCACGGAGACTGGGCCGACGGAGAACGGAACAGCGGTGGCCTCGGCCGGCGAGGGTGGAGCGGACGGCCACACACAGGAGACGCTTCGGACGAATGGGGCCGCCGTCGAGGGAGAGTTACCGGAATCAGTGGCACAGCAGTTGGCCTCGCTCGATGTCGCGACGATGACGCCGATAGAGGCGATGAACGCGCTCGCAGACCTGCAAGACCGACTCGAATAACGCGGCGGTCAGCTATCGCCGTCGGCAGTCGGGTCCTCGTGCGGGCAGGCGAACATGGTCGCGACGAGCTTCTGTTCGGCGGCCCGCAAGTGCTTGTGCAGCGTTGGCTCCGAGATGTCGAGGAGTTCAGTCAGATCCGCGGCCGTTGCCCCGCGGGGCCAGTTGTAGTACCCCGCTTCGTGGGCCGTCGCGAGAACTTCCTGCTGGCGGTCGGTCAGTGGCTCGGTGTGGGACATGTAGTTCTGGAACCCGAACAGCGGCACGATGGAATCGCGCTGTTTCTTCGCCGCGAGTTCGGCATCCGAGTGGGCCGTCAGGAACGAATCGATAACCGCAGCCGTATCGGTTTGGTTCGGGACATCGGCTACGATAGTCCCCTGTCCATCGACACTCCGGGCAGTCTGTGGGACTGCCCCGGCGTCCGCGAGCGAGACAACGGGACAGTTGTCCCGCACGTTGATTTCGACGAGCCCACCGTCGCTGGTGCACTCAATCACCCGCGCCGCACCGCTGTTTTCGTCCTCGATGCGTTCGACAAGCCGGCCGGGGCGAGCACCCTCGACCGAAAAAAACTCGGCGTACGTGTCGTCTGTCTGGGGGAGACATTTTTCGAGAATCACGGAACACGATTCGGCTGCAGACACCGAAACGAAGGGATACGACCCATCAGAGAGGGTAAACTTCACACGGGTGACCGCCCGGCCGTTACCAGACTGTTGGGACATACATAAATGCAATCGGCATACTGTGAAGAGTGTTGGCATATATCGTGTTTCGGCGTTTACTATGCTAGCCACACTGAACTTTACATCTACAAGACAAATACGGCATGAGGTCAGAGAACCGTGTCCGGAATATCACCAACCGTTATAGAAGTCCACGGCACCGACCAGTCCATCGTCACGGCAGTCGTTCGCGCTGTCGCGACCGCGGAGAGACGGCCGGTCGAGACGCTCCCCCCACTGGCCGATAGTATCAATCCGGATGCACTGACGACGTGCATCGCTGATTCGAACACCGACGGCCATGTGGCGTTCGACTACAGCGGCTACCGCGTGGTCGTCGACACCGATGGAACGGTTACTGTGGACGGCTAAAGCGGTTACGGCGGCTCGAGCGAGACGAACTCCAGCCCTTTCTCGGCGAGCAACTGACGCGCTCGGTCAGTCACCGACGGAGCGACGAGGATGCCTCGGACCTCGGTGTCGGCGTGCAGGTCGCGCTCCAGGGCATCGACGTACCGACCCAGTTGGCCGACGGCGTCGGGACCCACGCGCCGGCGCTTGAGTTCGAGTATCGTCGTCCGGCCGTCGGCGTCCTCGCCGTAGATGTCGACTGCACCAGCGGGGGTCTCGCGTTCGGTCGCAAGCGGCGTAAAGCCCGACTCCACCAGCGCCGGCTCGTCGAGGATGCGGTCTTTCAGATCGGCCTCCGTTCCGGTGAGCGCGAGGTCCTTGGAGTCTGTCACGTCGAAGGCGGCGGCGTGGGCGACCGTTTCAAAGGCCACTTCGAGCGACTCCTCGGGGGTCGACCGCGTGGAGCGGACGACCAGCGAGCCGTCGTCGACGCTGATGCTGTGCTCACAGCCCGGCGGCTGCCAGTTCACCGGCTGTTGGCCCTCGTCGGTGTGGACCAGCGCGGCCCCGTCGGGCTTGAGCATCACATGGCGGTCGCCGAGCCCCAGCGAACTGGCCGCTCGGCCCTCGTACTCGACCGTACAGGTGCCGACGAGCGTCACCAGCGCGCCGCGGTCGGCGTTGCGCGACGCGAGGTCCAGCGCGTCGGTGGGGTCGGGGTAGGTCAGCGTCTCGACGGCGGTCACGGGTGGCGGTTAGCGGTCCCCGCGTAAAAAGGACGCGTCGTCAGGGCAGTGGACGGACGAAGCGCGGTTTCGGAGCGACGCGAGCAGGGCGCGACGAACAGTTTCCGGGTCGCAGCCGTCGCTATCGAGGGCGCGACAGGCCTCGTCCTTGCGGTCGACCCACCACCTCCGAAACGCATCAGCGTCGGTAGTGCGGGCCAGAACGATATCGTCGAGGTCCGACAGCGTCGGATCGAGCCAGCAAACGGTGTAGGTCCGGACCGACCCGTCAAGCACGACCAACCGGTCGTGGGTGGCATCGATGGCAGCGAGGACAGCCGACGCCGTCCAGTCGTTTCCGAGCGGTCGGGACTGGGCGATGGGGTCGGCGTCGACGCCCCAGTGTGCGATGCGGCAGTCGTAGCGGCCGTCGGGACGGGCGACAGCGACGAGCGTTCGACGACCCATCAGGGACCACCGAGCGTGTAAGCGGGCATGGGGTTCCGTGGCTCCGTGGTCCTATTTGAACGCTGGCCTACAGGATGCCTATCGAGTGCCCGCCAGCCCCACTGAAATCGTCGACCATTGGTAACCCGGCACAACCCTCAAGTAGTACGTTCACGTATCATTACATATGATGGTGAGCGAGTGGCTCTACGGCGCAATCGCGCTTCTCGTGGGGCTCCACGTCCTGACCATGCTGTACGCGTACCGGCACCGGGGTGACCCAGCCGGTGCGACCGGGCAGGGCGATACTGAAGGGCGCCGTGGCAGCGCCACCGACGACAGCACTGAATCCATCGACTGCCCCCACTGCGGGGCGAGGAACGAGCAGGACTACCAGTTCTGCCGGCAGTGCGTCGCCGACCTGACGAGCGGGAGCCCGCAGCGTCAGCCGACGGACCGAAGCCAGCCGTACTGACCGTTTACAAGGCCGGGGTCGAATCAACCGGATTGAGCGCTGCTGTCGGCCAAAGTATTTATTTCTCCGAATATATATTTGAATATACTGACGAACGGGGGTAGACTGTGGAAACCGTTATCGACGTACGTTCCTCGGGTCGACCGGAGATATTCGAGCGAGCGAACACCGACGGGCTGTTCGGACGCACGCGCCGCCTTCAGCAGCCGCTGGGGCAGTATCTACGGGGGACAGAGACGCCACGATATCTCGCGTACAACGACCGGTCCGGCATCGTCGCTGCCCGGGGGAACAACGAGTCGCTCACGCCGGCCGGCGACTACCGCGCGTATCTGCTTGCAACGAACATCCGGGTCGTGTTCGTCGTCGGCGACGACAACGGTGACCGGGCCATCTCGCTGCCCCACGAAGACATCGTGGCCGTACACTGTACGTCGGGGCTCCGCACATCGACACTCGAAATCGTCACCGTCGACGAAGACCGCTGGGCGTTCGAATGTAAGGGCGATCTAGCGCCAGTACGGACGTTCATCGACGAAGCCACACAGGTCTGGACCCGTACGCTAACCGAACTCGACCGGGCAGAATCCCAGGTCGAGGCTGCAACGGCGGCACTGGAGGCGGCGAACCCCGACGCAGCAGCCACGCACATCACGGCCGCACAGGAGGCACTCGATAGCGGACGGGAACGGGTCGAATCGCTGGGAGAGGGAGCGACAGCGACCATCGATACACGCCTCCAGTCAACGCAAGCACAGATCGACACCAGCCAGCGCCGACGGCACGTCAGGGCGGCCGAGGAGCACCGCGACGCGGCCCGGTACGCGTGGGAGGACCTGGCGTACGAGCGGGCCGCGGATGCGTACGCACAGGCCAGCATCGAGTACGACCGAGCGCTGGCGGTAACGGCACCGGAGCCGTCGGTAGAAGCCATCACGGACGCACGGGACGCAGTCGAGGCGGAATACGCCGAGCTCCTCTCGGCCCCAGTCGACGCGGCACAGGCGGCTGCGGGCGCGGCCAGAGCCGCGACGGACCCGGCAGCGCGGGCCACACATTGGGAAGCCGCCCTCGACCGATACCGGACGGCGTACGAACTGGACTGGGGTCGTGACCGCCGCTTCGACGGCGACCGGGCGTCGCTCCGGCAAGCGCTCGCGGACATCGCCGTTGCACTGGTGGATGCACACCGTGAAGCGGGGCGACAGGAGCTACGCGAGGCCAGCGACGAGTCGAAGCGAGAGGCACCCGGAATCGCGTGCGAAGACGCAGCGGCACACTTCGAGCGCGCACGCGAGGTGGCCGCCGAACTCGTGCCCGACAGACGCGAGCCGTCAGCGGACGAACTGGCCGCCGTATCCGAACAGGGTGTCAGTGCCGAGTCAGCGTCCAAAGGTCGGTAATTGTTTATCAGCGGAGAGTCGGGTATCGGTATGCGCTTTGGCATTATTTCGACGGCGAAAATCGCACGCAAGGACGTGATTCCGGGCATCCAGAAGTCGGACCACACGGTCGCGGCAATCAGCTCCAGAACCCGAGACCGTGCCGGCGAGGTCGCCGAGGGCCTCGGTATCGACAGTGCCTTCGGCGACTACGAGACGATGTTCGCCGAGGCGGACATCGACGCGGTGTACAACCCGCTTCCGAACGCGCTCCACGCCGAGTGGAGCCAGCGGGCCGCCGACCACGGGCTCGACGTGCTCTGTGAGAAGCCACTGACCGTCGACACTGCCGGGGCAGTGGACCTCTTCGACTACTGTGCCGAGCAGGGCGTCACGCTGATGGAGGCGTTCATGTATCAGTTCCACCCGCGGACCCGGCGGGCAAGGGAAATCGTCGAAACCGAACTTGGCGAGGTACACACCGTCGACGCGTCGTTCAAGTTCTCGCTTGACGACTCCAGTAACATCCGGCTGGACCCGGAACTGGCCGGCGGGAGCCTGATGGACGTGGGCTGTTACGCCGTCAGCGCGGCCCGGGGCTTCCTCGGCGAGCCGGACCGGGCGTTTGCCCATGCCCGGGATTCCCGGGACAGCGGTGTGGACACGAACTTCAGCGGCGTCCTCTCGTACGACGACGGGCGCGTCGCCTCGGTTTCCTGCGGGTTCGACGGGCCGAGACGGGAGTACTACCGGGTCGAGACCGACGACGGCTGGCTCGAAGCGCCGAACTGCTTCGGCCCGGAACACGACGAGTCAGTCTCGCTGACGTACAGCGTCGACGGCCGCGAGGTCACAGAGACGTTCGACCCGGTTGACCACTATCAGTTGCAGGTCGAGGCGTTCGCGGACGCCGTCGAGAACGACGAGACGCCGCCCATCGACCGGGCCGAGACGCTGGGGAACATGCGCGCCATGGACGCGCTGGCCCGGAGCGCTGACACCGGCCAGCCGGTCGACATCGCCAGTCCCGAGTGAAACGTAAATCGGGCGTGTACCACGACACGACGAGCGCGAAACGGTTTTGACTGCGGCGGATGAGGCACGTACTGTGACACCCCCAACAGTGACGCTTTCGAGTGGCGACGAACTACCGATGGTCGGCGTCGGGACGTGGGACATCGACGGCGATACGCTTCAGGAGTCCGTTCGAGCGGGGCTCGATGCGGGCTACGCCCACGTCGACACCGCCGAGGGCTACAAGAACGAAGCGGAGATCGGCGAAGCCCTGGCCGACTACGACCGCGAGGACGTGTTCCTCACGTCGAAGGTGCTGCCCAAGCACCTCGATTACGAGTCCGTCATCGAAGCCTGTGAGGCGTCGCTCGACCGCCTCGGGACCGACTACCTCGACCTGTATCTCGTTCACTGGCCGAACCCCGCTGTCTCTATCCGCGAGACGATGAACGCGATGGCGACGCTCCACGACCAGGGGAAGATCCGCAACGTCGGCGTCTCGAACTTCAGCGCGTACCAGCTCGGTGCCGCCCAGCACGTCGCCGACGTGCCCATCGCCGTCAATCAGATCGAGTACCACCCCTGGAACACCCAGAACCAAGTCGTCGAGTTCTGCCGCGACACCGACACCGTCGTCGAGGCGGCCGCGCCGCTGGGTCGAACCGAGGTGTTCGCCGATGACGTGATTCAGGAGGTAGCCGAGGAATACGACAAGTCGCCGGCCCAGGTCATCCTGAAGTGGGCGGTCGAGAACGACGTGGTGGTGCTACCGAAGTCCTCCTCGCCCGAGCACGTCCGACAGAACCTCGCGTTGTTCGACTGGGAACTCGACGCCGCCGACCGCGAGCGAATCGATGCCATCGAACGCGAGCAGGCGGTCTACGACACCGGCGTCAACGACTGGGACGACGACACCTACGGCATCTCGCAGTAGTCTCCGATGGTCACACCGCCCGCACTGGACCGCTGGGACGCCACGGCCGCGGCGAGCATTGCCGCTTTGCTTGTCGTGGCATACGTTCTGGTTCCGAACCCGACAGTCCAGTACGGGACGTGGCTGGTCATCTTCTGTATCTGGATGGCCTGGTTCGTCTCTTTCGGTGCCAGATGGTTATACGGGCCCTAGAGGAGTTCGTTGAAGCTTTTACTCGATTCCGTGTCAGCGGAGATTTATTTACTCCCGCTCTCTATACGCACTTGATGCCCCGTATCGAAGTCTCGGAAAACCTGTACCGGCAGATCGAGAGCGAAGCCAACAACGACGACTTCAACGACACGCTGTGGAAGATGGTGGGCTCCTATCGGCGGACGAACAACCCGGAAGCGGACCAGACGTAAACGCACGTATCGCAGTCGTCGACGTCCCGTAGCGAGACAGTTCTGAACGGCCAGTCGTCTCCGATAGCCGCTGTATCCGCGGTCGATTTGACGACGGTGTCCCCGTCACCGCGAGCGGCAATCACTGCCGTCGGTATGCATGTTTTTACGATTTGAGCCGTTGCGTACTGGTAATGAGGCCACGGATCGCCCTGCTGAACGCGGCCCACGACGGCGACGACAACCGCCGGAACTTCCGGCGGGAACTCGACGCCGACCTCGTGGAATACGACGTGACCGAGCGCGAACTGCCCGACACCTTCGCGTTCGATGGCTGTCTGGTCACCGGCAGTCGCGCGTCCGTCTACTGGGACGAGCCCTGGATACGGGACCTCGAATCCTGGGTCGCGGACGCGGTCGACCGCGACATCGCGTTCCTGGGCGTCTGTTTCGGCCACCAGCTGCTGGCGCACGCGCTCGGCGGGACCGTCGAGGCGATGGACGAGTACGAGATCGGCTACCGAACCGTCGAACACGACGGCGAGAACGAACTGCTCACCGGCGTCGACGAGTCGTTTACCGTCTTCACGACGCATTCGGACCGTGTCGCCGAGGTGCCCCCAGGTGCGACCACGTTCGCCGAGAACGACTACGGCGTCCACGGGTTCCGGAAAGAGAACGTCTTCTCGGTGCAGTTCCACCCCGAGTACGACCCCGAGACGGCCGAGACGGTGACGAAAGGCAAGGACGAGCAACTCTCCGACGAGCGCATCAAGGCGGTGCTTGACGGCATCACCGAGGAGAATCACCGCGCGGCCTGCGAGGCCAAGCGACTGTTCGACAACTTCACCGAGTTCGCCGTGCGTCACACGGGCGACGCGACCCGTGCCACCGCTGCCGACGACTGATTCTGTCGGTGCGGTGGGTCTACGGACATCAGGTGAACCGCCCGGTCTCGGCGTCACATTCCGCACAGCGTGTCACCAGCGCGTCCCGGTCGTCCGTCATCTCGACGTAGTTGTGCGTGCGACCGCCACACTCCTCGCAGTGCCGGAGCATATCGGTGTCGCCCATCTCCTGTGGCGCGCCGAGCGCGAGCGCGACGACGCGCTCGTCGCCCTCGTTGTACCCGCGTTGCCACTCGCCGGGAGCGAAGCGGATGGCGTCGCCGGCCTCGACGCGCACGTCGCCGTCCTCCGTCTCGAACGTCGCTGTGCCCGACTGAACGAGAAACACCTCCTCCTGACCCGGGTGACGGTGGTAGCCGAAGCCGAAGGACTCGCCCGGGGCCAGTTCGTAGTAGTTCAGCGCGATGTCGTCGGTGCCGAGCGGCCCGGCGAGCGCCCGCTTGACCGACGCCGGCCCCATTCGCGATTCGACGGCGTCGAGACTGACTTTCTCCATAGTTGCCATGTACAGCGGACAGTCCTTAACCGTTAGTCAGGGCGAGTCACAGCGGTGCCACTGGGGGCACGCCACGGCAGAAGCAGCAAAACGGAGCGTCGGTCACTCGCGTCGGTCGATGTCGAGTTCTTCGTCGAGGTCTTCGAGCCAGTCGGCGTCTTCCAGTTCCGCCATCTGTTCACGGAAATGTGTCTTGCAGACACCAACCTTGACGCCGTCGTTCTCGACGGCGATATCGGCTTCACGGTCGCAGTAGTGACACTGCATACCTGAATAGTAGTCCCGGACGACATTGAACCCTCGGGTTCCGTCTGCCGGTTGTCAGACGCTGAGCGCTGTTTCGACCCGACCCCAGGCGGCGGCGTCCAGGCCGGTGTCACCCAGCGTCTCGCCGTGAGCGTCGCTGCCGCCCGTCGGCACGAGGTCGTATCGCTCGATAGCGTCGTCGACGAGGCTGTCGTCGACCGTACGGCCGTAGGGGTACCACCGTTCGACGGCGTCGAGCGACGCACACTTGGACAGCGCAGCCGCCGTATCGGGGTATCTGAACGGGTGGGCGAGGCCGACCAGTCCACACGCCTCCGAGAGGACTGCACAGCCGCGCTCGAAGGACGGGACCTCTCGGGCGACGTAACAGGGACAGTCGTCGCCAATTAGCTCGTCGAATGCGGACTGGAAGGTGTGGTCCGACACCTCGGCGACTGCGCGGGCGATGTGGGGGCGACCCAGGCCGTCACGCGGTTCGACGGGCAGCGAGACGCCCAACCGGTCCTCGACACAGTCGATGATGCGCGCGCCGCGCTCGCGGCGGTTCCGCTGGACGTGCTCACACTCGGCCCGGAGTTCGTCGGTCGGGTCGACACCGTAGCCCAGCAGGTCCAGTCGCTGGGTCTCGGTTTCGACACGGAGTTCGATACCGTGGAGAAGCGTCACACCGTCCCGTTCAGTGACGGGGCCGTCGAGTTCAGGCTGAAGTCGGTCGTGATCCGTGACGGCGACAACCTCGACGCCCGCTCGTCTCGCGGCGGCCGGGACTTCGTCGAGGGAGAGCGTCCCGTCGGAGCGGGTCGTGTGTACGTGCAAGTCAGCGACGACCATACTACTCCCACAATCCCCAGCAGGAAGCCGCTTCTGGTCGAGCCATGTGTCGTGGGCACACGAAACGTGAGTTCCTTATACGCATTAAGGGATATTATGATTATCTATAGTGAAGGTTTATTATCGACCATGAACTTTCTCGGCATATGCGAATGCTAAGCAACGCGACGGACGCCTTCCAATCGTACGACTACCCGGTTTCCGCCGAAGAGATCATCGAGGGCGACGGCGACATGGAGCTCGAACTGCCAAACGGCACCGAACGGCTGGGCGACGCGCTGAGCCGGTCGGCCCCGGAAACCTTCGAGAGCGCGGAAGACGCCGAGTTCGCGGCGTTCTCGGGCGTGTCGAGCAAGGCCATCGGCCGGAAAGGCTACTCCGACCGCGACCCGGTCTGCATGGGCGAAGACGGGCCGGACGAAGTCTCCTTCTAACGGCCCTGCCGGTTACTTTCGGCTGACCGCGTCCCGCACGCGGCCCCCAGCTCTGGACGGGTTTCCCGTCTCCTTCGTTTTCACATGGGCGAGCAGCAGCGCTATCGCTGTCGGTGAGTGCACACACGGGAGCGGCTACCTGTCGAGAAAGTCCGGTCTGTCAACGGCGTCAGTGCTATCGATTGACTGTCTGTCCAACAGTTCCGAGGAGTCGAGTGCCGACGGCAGGCCGTCGCGGCCGCCGGTCGACACGTCGTCTTCGTCGAGATATGTCTTCTCGCCGTTGATCAGGTCGGCCCAGAGGGCGTCCCGGTCGGCGCTGGTCGTCTCCGCCGCTTCCTTCGCTTCGTTGCGGCCTTCGTCGTACGCGAGTTCGACCATGCTCTTGTGGTACGCCGAGTTCATCTCGGCGTAGATGGCTTCCAGTTCCTCGCGGTTGTACTCCCCGAGGCGCTCGGCGACGCCGATGGCGTAGGCCCGGTCGGTGGCCTCGTCCTTGTCAAGTGTTTCCCAGTCGGTCCCGAACTCGCGCTCGTAGCGGCTCATGTCTCCACTTTCCGGTCAGTGTGGACCTGCAGTCCGGCGTCAGAGAAGGAGATTTCACGGATGTCACAGTCGATGGCGGTGCCCCGCATCTTGATGACCTGGACGCCGCGGGTCATGCTCCCGTTTTCGAGGAAGTTGTGGAAGAAGACGACGCCGTGTGCGAGGTAGTGTTCGTCGCTGTAGGAGGACGGGTCGGTCATCTCAGAGATGAGCAACGTCGTCGCGTCCGTCTGTTTCAGCGCGGAGAGAAAGCCCGTGATCTCGTCTTCGACGTCGTTCATGAAATGCTGCAACAGCATCGTCGAGTCGATGACGACCCGCTGGATGTCGTTCTGTCTGATGTAGGCGACGAGGCGGTTCGTCAGTCCCCCTTCGCTGCCGAACTGCGTGATAGTTCGCTTTCCGCTCTCGGTGACGAGGTTGAGGAACTGGATGGCGTCAGACTGCATGGCCCGGTCGAACCCGAACTCGTAGCCGGCCATGTCCTGCATCAACTCCGTCTTGGTCTCGTGCATCGTCACGTACAGGCACGTCTCGCCCTCTTTGACGCCCTGTGTAATGAACTGTGAGCAGAAAGTAGTCTTCCCGCTGCCCGGCGGGCCGCTGACCACATAAAGACGATTCGGGAGTAGCCCCCCCTCAATGAGTTCGTCGAAGCCGGGGACCCCACTAGAGAGACGCATATCAGCTACCTGAGTCCGTCTGGACATATGCTTTCACATTCTATTTTCACCGGTGATAACTCATTCGGCTGCCTCAGCGTTCGAGGGCGCTGGGGTGGCTCTCAGCCAGTTCGAGCAGTCGCTCCGTGCCACCCTCGTCGAACCGCATCGGCCGTCGCCACCACGGCCCCTTCCCCGAGTCGGACGACAGGTCGGTGACCAGTTCGTTCGCGTCGGTGCCGCCGCTCGGTGCCGACAGCGGGACGACCGTGTCGTACAGTCGTGACTCGTCGGCGTTGCCGCGAATGAGAACGCGAGCGTCGAAGGGGTCGCGTTTCACATGGGCGTTCGAGGCGAACTGTGCCTGTTCCTCGGACGGGAGGTCCCGGTACTCGTCGCCGGTCACCGCGTCACGAGCGAGTTGGAAGTGGCCGATGACGTGGGCCCCCCACTTCGGCGACGCCCAGGCCGAACGCTCGTCGGCCATCGACAGCGTCGCGTAGAAGAACAGGTAGTCACCGGCCGACAGCTCCGAGAGCGGTCCGGCCTTCACACCGTGTTCGTCGCCGTACGTGTAGCGCTCGCCGCCGGCCTCGGGAAACTCCGGGTCGAAGTGGACCGGCTGGTCGGCCACCGCAGAAACGTCGGTCCGCAGGTCAAGGTCGCCGTAGGTCGGCACTGGCTCGCTGGTCGGTTTCGATTCGGGAATGGGAATATACTCGAAGGTGCCGTCGGAGAACAGTGGCCCGCGAAAGCCGGGCTCGTTCGTGTTCGCTCCGACGTTGATGGCGACGCTTCGCATACCAGGGGTTCGGTCGGTGCGGCAAAAGGACTGCCGGCGTGGCCGCACCGGCTACTGGCGGTCCGGCGGCGAGAGGTCCCGCTGGAACTCGTCGAACTGCTCCAGATTATCGGGCAGGGTAACGGACAGTTGCCGTTCGGCACGGCGGTCGACGTTCGCCCCCTCGATTGGCTCCGCGACGGACTCCCAGCCGTCCTTGACAGTCAGGGACTTCGCCGGCGTGCCGGCGGCGATGTGGTGGGCAGGGATGTCCTTGCCGGCGATGGACTTCGCCGCGAGGATGGCGTTTTCCCCGACTTTGACGCCCGCCCGGACCATCGAGTCGTAGGTCAGGCGCACGTCGTCTTCGATGATGGTGTGGTAGTTGTCGACATGGGTCTGGTCGACGGCATCGTGGTCGTGGCTGTAGACGTGGGTGTCGTCGGAGATAGAGACGCGGTCGCCGATAGTGAGTTTCCCGCGGTCGTCCAGGTGGACGTCGTCGTGGACGACGACGTTGTCGCCGACTTCGATGTTGTGGCCGTAGGTGAACGTGATGCCCTTGAAGAAGCGACAGCCCTCGCCACAGGAGTCAAAGAGGTGGTTGGCGAGCATCCGCCGGAACCGGAGCGCGAACTCGACGTTGTCCGCCATCGGTGTCGCGTCGAACTGCCGCCAGAGCCACTGGAGGTGTTTCGAGCGTTTGAACCGCTCCTCGTCTTTCTCGGCGTAGTACTCGCTTTCGAGGGTCGTGTTACAGGGGTCATACCCCTGAAGCCGGACCCGTTCGGCCGGGGAGATATCCGCGCCGTCCTGCCAGCGCTCGTAGGCGTCTCGGTCGCCGTGGAGGTCGACCAACACGTCAGTGACAACATCGCAGGTGTCCTCGTCACCGGAGAGGCGTTCGTCGACCTCATCGATAAACGCCCTAAGCCCCTCTTCAGCGAGCGGTGGCAGCGACACGTGACGCTTCGTCATGTCGAGTACGTGGCTTCGCGGGCAGATAGGGGTTTCCGTTACCTGAAACCTACCCAGTAACACCTGTGTCACGACACCGTGAACCACACAGCTCGGCGAGCAAGCCACAGTTAAGACGCCGCCGTTCCAGACGACGACATGGTCAGGTCGGACTTCATCATGGAGATACGGCGCTACATCGTCAATCCCGCCGAGCGCCGGCTGCGAGCGCCGTGGCGGGTCACACTGTGGGTGTTTCTCGCTGGGTTCGGCCTCGTCCTGCTCTCAGGAGTGGTCGCAGTGGTGTCGTCCGTGGTGGGCGTGACGCCAGCGATCGCAGTCGCGCGCCAGATTGCGCTCTTTGCGGCCGGAACCGTCGTGGCTGTCGTACTCGGCTATCTGCTGGACCGACGGACGCTCTCTGACTACGGGTTGGGGTTCGACCGACAGTGGTGGCGTGACGCCGCGTTCGGCCTCGCGCTCGGGGCGGGGCTTCCCACGCTCGTCCTGCTCGTCGAACTGGGTGCCGGGTTCGTGGAAGTCAGCGTCATCTTCGCTACCGTCGACAGCGGGCCGCTCCCACTGACCGCGTTCGGACCGCCGGTCGCTGTCCTCCTCTTGGGAGCGTTCTTCATCGTCCAGGCGACTGCCGAGGAAGTGCTCGTCCGTGGCTACCTGTTGACGAATGCGGCCGAGGGGCTCGCTGGCTGGGTCGGGAAGCGCCGCGCGGTCATCGCCGCGACGGCGCTGACGGGCGCGCTGTTCGGCGTCCTCCACTGGACGAACCCCAGCGCGTCGCTGCTCAGCGTGACCAACATCACCCTCTACGGCCTCCTGCTCGGTGCGTGTTACGTCCTGACCGGGCGACTCGGGGTCGCCAGCGGCTTCCACGTCGCCTGGAACTACACGCTGGCACTGCTTGGTTTTCCCGTGAGCGGCCTCCGGATGGGTGTCGCCCTGCTCTCGACTGATGCGACCGGCCCGACGCTGGTGACCGGCGGCAACTTTGGCCCCGAAGGCGGACTCATCGCGCTCCCGCTGCTTGGCGTCGGCGGAGCCGCGCTGTACTGGTGGGTCCGCCGCGAGTACGGCACGGTCGAACTGCTCGATGCCATCGCCACCCCCGAACTCCGGATTCGGACGCGGTCCGACACCGCAAACCAAGACGGCTAAGTGGACAGCGCCGCTACGTTGGGTATGGAATACGCGACACTCGGAAACTCCGGCGTCGAGGTCTCGGAAGTCGGATTCGGTGCCTGGGTCGTCGGCACGGACTGGTGGGGCGACCGAACTCGCGACGATGCTATCGACATGGTCCAGCACGCGCTCGAGGAGGACGTGACGTTCTTCGACACCGGCGACGTGTACGGCCACGGCGACAGCGAGGAGATCATCGGCGAGGCGCTGGCGGAACACCGCGACGAGGTCACCGTCTCGACGAAGATCGGCTACGACTTCTACAACAACCCCCAGGCTGGCCACGGCGAACTCCCGAAGAAGGTCACACCTGAGTGGGTTCACACCGCCGTTGACCGCTCGCTCGACCGCCTCGGCATGGACCACGTCGAACTCCTGATGCTCCACAACGCCAACGTCGACGAGGTCGACGAGGACGTCCTGGAGGCGCTGGACGAACTCCGCGAGGAGGGGAAAGTCGAGGCCATCGGCTGGGCGCTCGGCCCCTCTATCGGCTGGCTCGCCGAGGGCGACGCCGCGGTCGCCAACGAGTTCGACGCGCTCCAGACCGTCTTCAACCTCTTCGAGCAGACCCCCGGCCAGCACTTCATCGACACTATCCGCGAGCAGAACGCCGACACGTCGGTACTCGCTCGTGTCCCGCACTCCTCGGGCCTGCTGAACGAGCAGGTGACCCCGGAGACGGAACTCGGCAAGGGCGACCACCGTTCCCACCGGCCGAGCGAGTGGTACGAAACCGGCTGGGAGAAGGTCGAGGAAATCCGGTTCCTGGAACGTGACGGAGCACGGACGATGGGCCAGGCGGCCATCCAGTGGCTCCTCTACAACGACGAGGTGGCGTCGGTCACCCCGACGTTCCGGACGAACGCCGACATCGACGAGTGGGCCGGCGCGCCCGATACGCCGCCGCTCAGCGACGAGGAGTACGACCGCGTGCAGGAGCTATACCGTGATAACTTCGGCATCGACCGCGACGACGGGATGGACGCCCTGCGCTCGTCGGTCGGCGGTGCGGACCTCGAAGAGACCGGGATGAAATCTGCCGGGGACTGACGGCGAGGCGTTGGAGCGCCGACGCACAGGCCACGGCAGACCAGGCAGGCGACTGATTTTCTCGCTGTCCACCGACTTTCGTACCGTCCAAACATGGCGGTTGGACGCTGACATCTCCAGTCGACAGTTTACCCCTGGAGAACATCGACAACCAGACAGCCGTCTGTCGGTTCCCAGCTGTTACCCCTCTGTTTCGACAGGAGATGTACCGCCGTCTTGCGGTTGGGGTGGCGAAGTTTCACATTCACCACGGTGCGTCTGACGGCCGCAAGACGCCGGACGGAAGCGGGTTCGAGGTGAAACGGAGGGGTTCGAGGCGCGGGAGCAGTCCACATACCAGTCCGGGCGGACGCTGTTGCGGGTCTCGAGAACCGCCGGAGAAAAAGTCTGGAATCGTCGCGTCGGTAGTAGTCCTTAGGACTCGGGCTACTCGTTCAGCAGGCCGTCTTCTTCGACGCGCATGACGCCCTCGCCGTCCGGGAGGTTCGGCGCGTCGACGAGTTTGACGATGCGCTTGTTCCCCTTGGACTTCCGGAGGTACATCCGGAACGTGGAGGTGTGGCCGAGGATGTTGCCACCGATGGGCTGGGTCGGGTCGCCGAAGAAGGAGTCGGGGTTGGAGGCGACCTGATTCGTGACGACGACGGCGGTGTTGTTGAGGTCGCCGACGCGCATCAGGTCGTGGAGGTGCTTGTTGAGCTTCTGCTGCCGGTCGGCGAGTTCGCCACGGCCGACGTACTCGGCTCGGAAGTGGGCGGTCAGCGAGTCGACGGCGAGCAGGCGGACGGGGAACTCCTCGTCCTGACTCTCGCTGGCGATCTCCTGTGCCTTCTCGGCCAGGAGGATCTGGTGGTTGGAGTTGAACGCCTTCGCGACGTGGATCTTCTCCAGCACGGAGGCGACGAGGTCATCGAGCAGATCCTCGTCGGTCGGGTCTGCGTCGTCCTCCTCCTCGACGATGCCGTGGAGGACCAGCGTGTCTGCCAGTACCTCGTCGGCGAGGCCCTTGACCATCTGTTCGATACGCTCGGGTCGGAACGTGTCCTCGGAGTCGACGAAGATGGCGCTCCCTTCCAGCCCGCCGTGTTCGGCCGGCAGCTGGACGTTGACTGCGAGCTGGTGTGTTACCTGGGACTTGCCGGCCCCGAACTCGCCGTACACCTCGGTGATGGACTGGGTCTCGACGCCGCCGCCCAGCAGGTCGTCGACCTCGTCGACGCCCCAGGAGAGCTTCCCGATCTGCTCGCGGCGTTCGAGCACCGTCGAGCCGGTCTCGAAGCCGCCGATGTCGGCCGCCTCGCGGGCGGCCTGGATGATGTCTGCCGCCGACGACTCACCGATGTCGGCCGTGTTCGACAGTTCGCCGGGGGAGGCGACCGCAATCCCCTGATAGGAATCGTAGCCGTTGTCTTCGAGTTTCTCTGCTGTCGCCGGACCGACGCCCGGCAGCTCTTCGAGGTCCTCACTTGCGGACATGGACGTGCCTTGTGCGTCCGGGGGTATAAAGCCTCGTTAACACCAGAGTGAAAGTGAAAGTGTGGGACAGCGGCGTGATGGTTCGAGACGGAATCGGGAGTTTTAGATGCGAAGGGGAGTCGAAGTGCGGTGGAACAGATTCAGCCCAGACCCGTTCGACCGAGGTAGACGAGCAGGAGCAGCCCCACGAGAACGAGCCCCGTCAGCGCCGTCTCGGATAGCGGGACGTGGCCCTCGCCGAACGTGCCGACGAGCAGGAACGCAATGGCAACCGCACTGGGGATAGGTCTGGAACGGATCGACCGACCGAGCAGCCACAGCGACCACCGACGGCCGGTGAGCCGTGTGATAGATCGTGTGGCCAGCGAGCTGTTCGTTTCCGGTTTCTCGGCGGACTCGAACGCGTCGAGATCGGCGCGAGCGCCCGTCGCGATTTCGCCAGTGTGGCCGTCGCGGCTGGGCTTGACCGGCCGGACGTGGTCACCGACAGCGACGCCGCCGTCGATCATTTCACTCCCAGGGATGGTAGCCGGGGCGGTCCGGCCACAGCGGGTACCAGTACTCCTTGTCGTCCTCGACGGTGATTTCGTCGCTGAGGTTACTGTCCAGTTTGAACTCCGCGGAGGTGTTGCGCTCGTGGCTGTCGTGGGGGTCCGGCGCGAACGGGTAGTATGCGCCCCGACGGAACGAGTACACCCAGTAGACAGTCTGGTTGTCGCGCGCGTCCTCGAACGAGAACAGCGCCGCGAGCAGGCGCGACCCGTAGCGGCGCTCGACGAGCGTGTCCGCGGCGAAGTGGATCGACGTGAGCAGGTCCTCGAAGTCGTCATCGTGCAGGACGACCCACTGGTAGCCATGGTCGTCGGTCTCGAAAGTCGCGCGCGTTCCCGTCTCGACCATCCCAGCGTCGAGGATGGATTCGACCTCGTCGACGGCGTCCTGGAAGTCCGTGCTGTCGACGTCGGCGAAACACAGTGCCGCCTCGCCGGTCGGCTCGTACCCCAGGTCGGCCTCCATCGTGACGTAGGCGGTGCTCATCCCGAACAGGTCGTCAGGGTCGGCGTCGCGTGTCGCGTCTGCCTCGGCTTTCACCCCGAGGACGCTCTTGAGTCCGTCGAGCAATCCCATATGTGTGCCTCTATGGGCCGGAGCCCAAGGTGGTTTGCGTCTCGACTAGTTGCTGTGGTTGCGTACGAAGACAGGGACAACTGTTCTAACAGCCAGAAAGCCCCGAGTCGCTGGGCTACTGCGACTCGCTGCGCTCTCTGCTCACGGCGCTCTGCGCCGTTCGCATGGTCCGAGGGACCTGTGGTCCCTCGCTACTCACTACGTTGCGGTGCTTACGTCGCCTCGTACGCCCAGCGACTCGCCCCTTTCAGTCCCACCCGTTTCGGCTGCTCAATCAGCCACAGGAGGGACTGAAAGGGGCGGCTGGCTGAACGACGGCGGACGACGTAAGCACTGGAACGAACGGAGTGAGTGAAGCGCGCAGCGAGTTCGTCCGAGAGAGCGAAGCTCTCTCGTGATGACGAAAGACGCGTAGCGTCTTTCGAACCACCCCCGAGTTCAGACAGCCGGGGCTTTCTGGCTCTGTATAGCTGTCACGGTGAGAATCCACACTATCGCGTAGACGACTGCCGGCAAATCAGATAATAAACAGACGTTACCGACTTTCGAGTTCGCGTTCGAGGTCCTGCAGGCGGTCGATACGTTTCTCCGTCGACGGGTGGGTACTGGCCAGGCGGCCGATCCAGCCGACGTCGATGGGGATGATGAAGAAGGCGTTCATCTCCGCCTGGTCGCGCATGTCCTCCTTCGGCACTTTGTCCATCTGGCCGTCGATTTTCATCAGCGCGTTCGCGAGGGCGGCGGGCTTGCCGGTAATCATCGCGCCGCCGCGGTCGGCGGCGTACTCGCGGTAGCGGCTGAGAGTCCGGATCAGGAGGAACGAGATGACCCAGACGACCAGCGAGATGAGGATGGCGACGATGACCGGCACCTGTTGGCCGCCGCGCTCTCGACCGCCGCTGAACAGCCAGCCCCAGCGGACGATGAGGAAGGCAATCGTCGAGAGGAACGACGCGATGGTCATCACCATCACGTCGCGGTTCTTGATGTGGGCCAGCTCGTGGGCCAGTACGCCCTCCAGTTCGTCCTGATCGAGCGTGTCCATGATGCCCGTCGTCACGCAGACGGCCGAACTGTCTTTCGACCGGCCGGTGGCGAAGGCGTTGGGCACCCGAGAATCGGCGACGGCGACCTTCGGCTTCGGGAGGTCGGCCTGCTGAGCCAGGCGGTCGACAGTCCGGTGGAGTTCGGGGTACTCTTCCGGTTCGACCGTCCGGGCTCCCATCGAGTACAGGGCGAGCTTGTCGCTGAAGAAGAACTGCGCACCGAGGAACAGTCCCATGACGACCACGATGAGCGCGAGGTTCTCGAAAGCCACAACGAGCACTCCGAGGAAGACGATGTACAGCGCGAACAGCAGGAACATCGTCAGGGCCATCCGGCCGCGGAGCCCCCAGTCTGTTTGCCACTCCATGCCCCCCGATAGACGGTCGACACTCTAAAACCTCGCTATCGTGGGAAAGCGCCACACGGCGGGTGGTGCCTCGACAGGCGGAACACACGGCTTAAACGGTTCAGTACAGTAGGACCGGTAATGAGCCGGTCGGGAGAGTTCTGTCCACGCTGCGGTGACGAGATACCGGAGGGCACCGACGAGCGCCCGGAGCTTTCGGGTGCTGGCGGCCAGCGCAACTCCGAGCACGTCCTCTGTGACGCCTGCTACTTCGAGGAGTTCGACCTGGTGGATGCCCCCGACACCATCCAAGTGCGGGTCTGTTCGCGATGTGGCGCGGTCCACAAGGGGAACCGCTGGGTCGACATCGGTGCGGAGGACTACACCGACATCGCCGTCGAGCAGGTCAGCGAGGCGCTCGGCATCCACGTCGACGCCCAGTCGGTCGCCTGGCAGGTCGCCCCCGAGCAACTCGACAAGAACAACATCCGGATGCACGCGGAGTTCTCCGGCGTCATCCGCGGGACGCCGGTCACCGAGGAGGTCACCGTCCCCGTCCGCATCTCCCGGCAGACGTGCAAGCGCTGCGGGAAGATCGCCGGCGGGTCCTTCGCCAGCATCGTTCAGGTGCGGGCCGACGGGCGCGACCCGACCGACGACGAGCGCGAGCGGGCCGAAGAAATCGCAGAAGAGTACATCGCCGCCCGTGAAGCGACCGGCGACCGCAACGCCTTCATCACCGAAACGAAGTCCGTCGACGACGGGCTGGACATGAAAATCTCGACCAACCAGATGGGGCTGGGCATCGCCAAGCGCATCACCGCCCAGCTTGGGGGCTCCTACTCGGATTCGCGGCGACTCATCTCTGAGGACGAGGACGGACAGGAACTGTACCGGATGACCTACGCCGTCCGGCTGCCCCGCTACCGACAGGGCGAGGTCATCGACCCGGAGGACGGCGACGGGCCGGTGCTGGTCCGCTCGGTCCAGGGGAACCTCAAAGGGGTTCGCCTGGCGACCGGCGAGGACTACGAGGCCAGTTTCGAGGCCGGCGAAGCACCCGACGCCCGCCGGCTGGGCTTCCGTGAAGACAGCCAGCAGACGACCTTGGTCGCTGTCGAGGACGACAACGCTGTTCAGGTGCTTGACCCCGAAACGTTCGAGAGCAAGACCGTCCCGCGGCCGGGCTACCTCGACACCGACACCGACGAAGTTCCGGTGCTGAAGAGCCACGCCGGGTTACACGTTCTTCCAGCCGAGGGAGATGACACGGATACCGATGAGTGACGAGGGTGCCAGCCGCGAGCCGGGCGAGACGGACGGCCAGCGCCTTGCTGCCGTCGTCGCCAAACCTCGCTCGCAGGTCGCTATCGAGTCCCTGCGAGCCGAAGGCGTCTACGATGACACCAGAAGCGTCACCGAGTGGACCGCAGACAGCGTCGCGGTTCCGGTGACCGCCCCGCCACAGGAGACGCAGTTCCGGGAGGTCGTCCGGCAGGTCGGCGAGCGCCGGCTCAAGACCCTCGACGACCACCTCCGGGAGCGCGGCTGGACCGACGAGGAAATCGATGCCGCTCCGAGTTCTTGGGCCGTGCTGGGCTCCGTCGTGCTGGTCGACATCGGCAACAGCCCCAGACCGGCGGAGGTCGGCGAGGCGCTGCTGGCGCTCCACGGCGAGGCCGAGACGGTGCTGGCCCGCCACGGCATCTCCGGCGAGCACCGCGAACCCAGCGTCGAGGTCATCGCCGGCGACGGCGACACCGAGACGGTCCACACCGAACACGGCACGCGCTACGCGATGGACCTTGCCGAGGTGATGTTCTCGCCCGGGAACAAAGCCGAGCGGGCGCGGATGGGCGATACCGTTTCCGCCGAGGAACGCGTCCTCGACATGTTCGCCGGCATCGGCTACTTTACCCTCCCGATGGCCCGTGCCGGTGCGCACGTCACCGCCATCGAACGCAACCCTACCGCGTTTCGCTTCCTCGTCGAGAACGTCATGCTCAACGACGTGGACGAGCGCGTTCACCCGTATCGGGCCGACTGTCGAGACGTTGTGCCGGGCTTCGCTGAGGAGGCGCGCGCCGACCGGGTAGTGATGGGATACTACGAGGCCTCCGCGCCGCGCGCGGAGGACAGTCGGGCTCCGCCCGGCGCTTCCCACGAGTATCTCGACAGCGCACTGGACGCCCTCGCGCCCGGCGGCGTCCTCCACATGCACGAGGCGACGCCGGACACGCTCGTGTTCGACCGCCCCATCGAGCGCCTGGAGGCGGCCGTCGCCGAGGCCGACCGGGATGTCGAGATTCTGGACACTCGGCGAGTCAAGGAGTACAGCGAGGGCGTCGCCCACGTTGTCGTCGACGCCCGGATCCAGTAGGACGGGTTTACGCAAGCAACCAAGGTTAGAGAACGAATAACGCCCCAGAACAGACGGTCGTAACGCATAACTAGGCCAGTAATCAAGAACACGGCATGGACAGACAGCAGATACTCGCAATTATTCTGGTCATTCTGATGGTCGGTTCGTCGTTCGTCTACGGCGCGAGCTTCCTCTTTTAGTCCCACACGTCCGAAAGCGGGTGACTTCCGTTCCCGGACCGCGACCGAGAGCGGTCGTGCCGGCGTTTGGTCCCCGAACTGAGCGCCGAAAGCGCCTGGTCCGGCGCGAACCGCGGCAAATCGGGCTGTGAGAGGCGGTCGACCTGGGCGCGAAACCAGTCCGGCATATCGTGCTCGGCGCGCTCAAACAGGTCCAGCAGCGACGAGTCCGCGAGGTAGGTCGCCCCGTAGTCGTCGGGTGCACGAACGACGCGACCACAGGCCTGGATGACCGTCCGCAGTGCCGTCCGGTAGTACCAGCCCCACTGGTCGTCTTCGAGCCGCCGGGCGACGCGGGAGTCGCGGGTGTTTGGATAGGGAGCCTTGCACAGCACTTGCCAGCGACAGAGGTCGCCCTCAAGGTCCAGCGCCTCCTCCATCTTCACCGAGAGGAACACGTCGGGGTTGTCGCTGCGCTTCCAGGCGGACAGCGCCCCATCGCGTCCCTCTTTATCGTGAGTCCGGACGCGTGCGCCGACGCCGAAGTCGTCGAGGAGGTCCTTCAGTTGCTCCTGAATAGCGTAGGAATGGCAGTGAATGAGCCCCTTCTCGTCCGTGTGCTGTGCCATGATGCGAACGACGGTCCGGGCGATGTCGGGCAGCGTGTCGTCGCGGTGCTCGTAGGTCATCTTCCCCTGGGCCACGTCGTACAGCGGCCGGTTCTCGACGGGGAAGGTGTGGCCGACCTCCACGAGCGCGACATTGTTGGGGTCGAGGCCGACGTTGGCACAGAACGCCTCCTTGTTGAGGATGGTCGCCGACAGCAGGGCGAAGCGGTTGCCGCGGTCCCAGACGGTGTGTTTGAGGTACCGCTCGGGGTTCATCGGCTTGATTGTCACCGGCGCGTGCTCGCCGTCGGCCTGGTCGACGACCCAGGTGGTCGCGCTCTCGGTGTCGGTGTAGTCCTCGCGGAACCACCCCAGGTCCTGACGGAGCGTGTTCAACGAGTCCCGCTCAGCGACTTCCTCACCGGTCAGTTCCGTCTTGTTCCGCAGTTCCTTGACGCGGCGCTCGGCGAGGTGCTCGACGCGTTCGGTGAAGGCGACGGCCTCGTCCAGCCCGTCGATGTCCGGCACGTCGATGTCGTTCCACATCGGGATGGACTGCGGCGAGAGGTCGATGGTGGCGTACATCTCAGCCCACTCGCCCAAACCGTGGGCCTCGTCGATGACGACCACGTCGCGCTTGCCGAACACGTCGCTGCCGGCGGTCTGCATGAAGTACGCGAGTGTCATCGCGGCGATGCGCCGGTTCGAGGCGATGGCGCGGTCGGAGAAGTACGGACAGCGGTGCTTGACCTGGCAATCGAACTTCCGTTCGCGCACGCACGGGGCCTGGTTCACCGGTGTGTCCGTCTCGCCGGGGAGGATGCAGTCGTAGTTGTTTTTCCCACGGATGACACAGAGGTCCTCGAGCAGGGCGTCCTCGGCCACGTCGTCCAGTTGCGAGACCTGCGGCGTGGTGTAGTAGGCGTCGATGACCTGCTCGGCGGCGGCCTCGCCGGCGGTCCGGGCACACCCGGCGATGGCCCGAGCGAGCAGCGATTTGCCGCTACCGGTCGGGGCGCGAACGAGGACCACGTCCTTGCCGCGCTCGAAGGCCGCACGGATGTCAGCCAGGGCCTGCTTCTGGTTGCCCCGGTAGGACGGGGCCGGGAACTCGTCGGTAATCCGCGCGGGGTACACGCGAGAAAGCAACGGACGAGGCGGCCTAAACCTTTCCTGTCGTCGGATGAGCGTCGGCGGCTAGCCGAGATGACGGGTGTGAGTCGTGTTCACAGACACACGGTCGTGGCACTGGTACTCTCGGAAGTCTTATACATATATCCCCTGTACGTATATTTGCAATGGCAAACGGTAAGGTTGATTTCTTCAACGACACAGGCGGTTACGGTTTCATCTCGACTGAGGACGCGGACGATGACGTTTTCTTCCACATGGAAGACGTTGGCGGCCCTGACCTCGAAGAAGGCGAGGAGATCGAATTCGACATCGAACAGGCCGACAAGGGCCCCCGCGCGACGAACGTCGTCCGCAACTAAGGCAGATTTTCGGTCGCCTTCGGGCGACCACATCTGACACTTGTTCTTATCTGAAGTCACTCGACGAGCAGCGCGTACAGCACGGCACAGAGCCCTGCGACGGTCACGAGACCCCTGACGAGCAACACGATGCCAGCCCCAGCGCCCGCCCAGACAGCGACGGTGACGGCGGCGTAGACACCGGCGGTCAGCGACCCGATTCCGACGGCGAGCCACCGCATCTTCGGCGCGTCGTTGCGCCGATAGCCCCGGTAGGCCAGCGACGCGACGAACAGTCCGACGACGGCCGTCAGGGCTCGCGAGAGTTCCGCGACGGCGTCCGGCGCGAGCAGGTCGAGTGGGACCGTCACGACGACTCACCCCCGTAGACGGTCCACAGGATCGTTCCGAGCCCGAGCAGTTCGCAGGCGCTCACGAGGAGCGAGCGCCGGACGACGCCGACGCCGGTGGCCGTGGGGAGCGCGATGCGGAGGATCTCCGGTACAGTCGTGAGCAGGAGAAGCCCGACGGCGAGCGTCAGCATGCCCGTCCGGCCCGGCCCGCGACGATAGCCGCGGACGAGGACGACGGCGATAGCGGCCGAGAGCAAGACGGAGAGTATCGACAGCGCGACGACGGCCAGCGCAGTTTCCGGATCGGTTCCACCCGTGCGTATCTGCAGTAGCGTCGCGAACATCTCAGGACAGCCCCTCGAACAGGTCGGTGAATCGATCCGCCGGGTCCGACGAGGACCGCGTGACAGCCACGTCGTACGACCCGTCGGCGAACGTGACGGTCACTTCGTCGACGGTCGCGACGTAGCGCTTGTAGTGGTGTCCGTCGGGGTCGACGGCCTGCCGTTCGGCGACGAGGTCGGCGGCTTCCAGTCGGTCGAGGCGGCGGTACGCCGTCGGGTCGGACATCTCGCAGGCCGTACAGAGTTCGGAGACGGACATCGGTCCGGTGGTGAGTTCGGCGATGATAGCCCGCGCGTACTCGTCTTCGAGCAGCGCGAGCAGTTCGTCGTCGCCGACCGCGTCCATGTTCGCTTCCAGCGAGCGAGACGCAATAAAAACGGTCCACTGGCTTCCGAATCAGAAGCAGTGCCCGCGGTGATACGTCGGTCCCGGCCGGTCGTCCGGACATGCCACCCAAGTCACCGGAGCAAAGAGACAGCCGGACGACCCCGAGCGTCGTCGAGCGGACTGTCTCTCGCCTCGCCTGGCCGATCTGGAACAGCATGGACGACAGGCTCAGAGCGCCGCTTCGGGCGGTTCTCCCGGCGGTGCTGTCGTTTCTCGCCCTCGCGGCGCTACAGAGCGTCGTTCGGGCCCGATTCACGCACCCCATCCGAGAACCGCTCGAAGCGGCCGGGATCGGGGTGGTCCTCGTCGCCACGGTGTTCGTCAGCGCGCGGGTCCTCGACCGCCGACCCGTCGGCGAGTACGGCCTGTCGCTCGACCGACACTGGTGGCGGTCGTTCGCCGTCGGCGGCGCGATAGCGACCGTCATCAATGCCGGCGCGCTCGCCGTCGCAGTCGGCGCGGGCTGGGCCACTGTCGTCGGCGTCGCGGAGGGAGCCGGCGATCTCCCGTTTCTGCCGGCGATGGCCGTCGTCTTCAGCTACGTCGCCCTCGCGTCGGCGTGGGAGGAGATCGTCTTCCGTGGGGCGATGCTGAAGAACCTCGCCGAAGGGGCCGACGGGCCCGTCCCGCGGTGGGCCGCGGTCGGCGTGGCGGTGCTCGCGAGTTCGCTCGTCTTCGCCTTCCTGCACGGCGGGAAGGTCGACCACCCGAGCCAGTACGGCTATTACCTGCTCGCCGGACTGGTCCTGAGCGGCGCGTACGTCCTCACCGGCGACCTCGCCCTCCCGATCGGCTTTCACGCCTGGTACAACTTCACCCAGAGCGCGGTGTTCGGTCTCGGCCACTCACAACGGACGCCCGAGCTGATCGCAGTCGATATCGTCGGCCCCGCGCGCTGGATGGGCGAAGAAGGGATCGTCTACTCGCTCTTCGTGGTCGTCGGCGGCCTCCTGCTACTGGCGTTTCTCCGCTGGCGCGACGGCCGTCTTGGAATCGACGAGCGCGTGACGCGGTGGACGCCCGGATTCGAACGGGAGACGTGACGACTTAAAGGGCGGCCACGTCCGCCGCCGTCACCTCGCGGTCGTCGGGAAGCTGGTCGATGCAGTCGTAACAGAGGAAGTGTTCGGTGTCGTCGCCGAGTTCGAGGACGATTCCCTCGGTCGGCCTGGACTCCTGCGACCAGATGTTGGCGATGCCGCCGGCTATCGAAACGTTCGTATCGCACCCGTCGCAGGCTCTAGAGGCCATTAGCGAGTTTTTATGCGCTGTATACACTTCAAGGTAGCTGGCCCCTTCGCACAGTTCAGTGCAGTTAACTCTCGACATACTTTTGTCGTCCGATGGGCACCGTCCAGATAATGCAAATACTGGTCACAGGGGGTGCCGGGTTCATCGGCGGCCACCTGGCACAGCGGTTCGCCGCCGACAGCCACGACGTGGTCGTATTGGACAACCGCGACCCGTTCTACGATCTGGATATCAAGCAACACAACATCGAAGCTGGACAGGCGGCCGCCCGGAACAGCGACGGCAGCTACGAGTTCATCGAGGGCGACGTGCGTGACGCGGAGCTAGTGACGGACCTCGTCGCCGACGCCGACTACGTCTACCACCAGGCCGCCCAGGCCGGCGTCCGCCCGAGCGTCAAGAACCCCCGAAAATACGACGAGGTCAACGTCGACGGCACGCTGAACCTCCTCGACGCCTGCCGCGACGAGGGCATCGAGCGGTTCGTGATGGCCTCCTCCTCCTCCGTTTATGGCAAGCCAGAGTACCTGCCCTACGACGAGCAACATCCCACGACCCCCGTCTCACCCTACGGCGCGTCGAAGCTCGCCGCCGAGCGCTACGCCTGCGCCTACAGCGAGGTGTACGACCTGCCCGCCGTCGCGTTGCGATATTTCACCGTCTACGGCCCGCGGATGCGCCCGAACATGGCCATCTCGAATTTCGTCTCCCGGTGTCACAACGGCGAGCCGCCGGTCATCTACGGCGACGGCACGCAGACGCGCGATTTCACCTACATCGAGGACGTCATCGACGCGAACATGACGCTGTTGCACGAGGACGCCGCCGACGGCCAGGCAATCAACATTGGGTCGACGGACAACATCGAAATCAAGACGCTCGCGACGGAGATCCGCGACCAGATCGACCCGGACCTCGATTTGGTCTACGAGGAACGCCACGACGCCGACGCCGAGCACACCCACGCCGCGACCGACCGCGCCGAGGAACTGCTCGGCTACGACCCGGACCACACCATCCGGGAGGGCGTCGCGAAGTTCATCGACTGGTACCGCGACAACCGCGACTGGTACGAGCCGCTCGTTCGACAGTCCTGACGGGCGACACGAACAGGCCACGGTTTTAACCGCGTCCCGTCCTGCAGGAAGGGTATGCACGTCCTCGTGACCGGTGCAACGGGGTTCGTCGGGGGCCACCTCGCCCCGGCGCTCCTCGCGGCCGGCCACAGCGTCCGCGCGCTCGTTCGCGACCCGAGCGAGTACGCCCCGCCCGACGGCGTCGACGTGGCGACAGGCGACCTGCTCGACGCGGGCAGTTTCGATGCCGCCCTCGCCGGAATCGACGTCGCGTACTACCTCGTCCATTCGATGCGTGCCGGGACCGACTACGCCGAGCGGGACCGGCGCGCGGCGCGGAACTTCCGTCGGGCGGCCGACGCGGCCGGCGTCGACCGAGTCGTCTACCTCGGCGGCCTCGGCGAGGACGACGAGACGCTGTCCGAGCACCTCCGGTCGCGCCGCGAAGTCGAGTTCCTCCTCAAGGAGGGCGAGTACGACCTGACGACGTTCCGGGCGGCCATCATCATCGGCGCGGGCTCAGCGAGCTTTCGGATGATACGCGAACTGACGACGCGGCTACCAGTGCTGGTGACGCCGCGTTGGGTCCGGACCGACTGCCACCCAATCGCTATCGACGACGTCATCGCGTACCTGGTCGACGTGCTCGACACGCCGGAGACGGCCGGCGAGACCTACGAGATTGGCGGCCCGGAGGTGTTGACCTACGCGGAGATACTGCGGCGGACAGGGCGAATCATGGGCACGGGCGAGCCGAAAATCGTGCCGATACCGGTGCTGACGCCGAAGCTGTCTGCGTACTGGGTCGGTCTACTGACCGACGTGCCATCGAGCGTCGCCCGGCCGCTCATCCACGGGCTGAAGACGCCAGTGGTCGCGGACACCGAGGCCGCTCAGGCACAGTTCACGGTCGACCTGACGCCGTTCGCAGACGCGGTCTGGCTGGCCCTCAGCGAGCCGCGGAGTCGCGAAACGGCGCAGGCGGCCGCGGCCACGGGTGGTGCAGGCAGATGAGCGGCGACAGCGCCCGCCCGGAGTACGGCGAGACGTGGGTGTACGAGAGCATCATCGGCGCGCTGCCGGGGATTCGGCTACCGACGTGGGCAGCGATGGCGATACAGCTCCTCATCTTCGAGGTCGCCATCGTCGCTCTGTCGTGGTACTACGAGGTCTGGAGCGCCGCAATCGCCGGAACGGTCGTCGTGTTCGTCGCCACCATCGGGAGCGCCGAGATGCTCCGTATCAGCACGCTCATCCGCCGTATCGACGTGCCGCCGACCTACCGCGCGCTGCTGTTCGCCTCGAACGTCGAGGTCGTGTTGTCCGTCCTCGCGTACGTCGCCCTGCTCACCCACCTGTTCGTCTTCGACCCGCAGGTCAGCTCGACGCCACTTCTGGGCCAGCTGTTCGGGTCGGAGCCGCCGGTACTGGTGGTGTATCTGACCCTACTCATCCTCTGGGACGTGAGCTACCGTATCGGTACGGGCTGGTGGGCCAGCGTCACCGGGCTCTGGCGGTCGGCACGCTATCGGTTCGACCCCGAGACGGCACGGGTGTTCATCCGTGCGGATCTGGAGATATGGGGCTTTGGCGTCTTACAGCTCGTTCTCGTCCCGTTCATTCTCGACCAGCCGGTGCTGCTCGCGGCGCTGGTCGGGCACGTAATAGCCGTCACAGTCGTGACCGCTGTCTCTGTCGGGCTGTTACGCTACCGGTCGAGAACGGCCGCCGTCAATCAGCGTTGATCTGCTTGAACTGGTCAAGCAGTTCCTCTGTCGACTCATCCCCATCGTAGTCGACACTCCCGTGGTACGTGCTCCGGTTGTCGTCTTCCGATAGGTCGACTTCGCTGTTCTTGCGCTCACGGCGTTCGTGTTCGTCGTCGTCATACGCTCCCATCGACATAGGTTACCACAGTGAAGCTTGGTAGTTAGTCACTATCAATGTAACGGTGACCCTCGAAACCGTGATACACGGCCAATAAAGCGGTCAAACGGTCCGATCATGGGGAGTTCCAATAGGGCGGAACGCCCAAGACCACTGACCGTCTACACGCACCCGTGGCTGGTCCCTTACGTCTGCGACAGTCGAACGAGCGATGGAGCGAGAAGCGGGTCCGAACGGACCTGCTGACGCCGCTGCAGAACACGTTCGGTGCGACGATGAGCGGTCCGTGGTTCGCCCCACCGGAGGGGTGGGCCGCGCGCCGACTGGAGATGGATAATGGCGATCTTGCGCTGTTTTGCTGGAACGGCCAGCGAGCGTACTGGGTCGGGAACACCGAGACGCCCAAGACGCTGTGGCGGACGGAGAAGTACACGTTCGACGAGGTGCCTGACGACATCAGCGAGTGGATCCAGCGCGAGCTGTTCGCCCAGCTAGAGATCGAGGAGCCGTGGCTCACCGAGTACGAGACGCTGGCACGGTTCTTCTTGCCCGTGTTTCTCTCGAAGGACGGCCGGGAGTCGACCCGGCGGTTCTTCCGGGACCACGCCGGCGGCTTCCCGGACGCCGACCGGGCGGACGGGCTGGCGTTCTATGACGACTTCCTCACGACCGGCGCACTCGACGACTACCGCTACACCATGGCGAGCAAACTCGGGACCAGCGAGGGGTTCGACCTCTCGCGGATGCGAGCGACGATGGGCGAGTTCAACGTCGCCAAACTGCTCGTCGACGCGGGCAACGACATCAGGCCCGAGGTCGAACTGGATTCGGGCCACTCCGTCGACTTCCGGGTCGAAGACACGCTCGTCGAGGTCACCCGCCCGCGGCCGCCGTCCCGGCGACAGGTCGATACCGCCGTCGCCGCAGTCAAGACGTCCGGTGACGCCAAGACCCGTGATCAGTTGGCGGCCCACCCCGGGGCCGTCCTTGTCGTTGACTGCAGTTCCTTCCCGGACGACGACTGGAAGCGGGTCTACGGTGAAAAGCCGGACGTGGGCTACTCGCCGACCATCGTGTTCCGCGCCCGGCCTGACGGCAGTATAGAAGGGTACGCCTACGGCTCGGTTCCGTTCCCGCTCCCGTTTTAAACGAGGTACAACCAACGGTAGGTCGCGTTATCTTCCCCGAAATTCGGGGCGTAACATATAACGCGCCGGACCAGCAACACTGAGAGAGATAGCCGTGGTGGACGACACAGAGCAACCGGAGACCAGCGGCGCGGGACAGTCGGTCTCGGAGGTAATGGACCGACTCGAATCGCTCCGGTCTGAAGAAGAAGACCGCGCCGAAAGCGCCACCGCCGGCGTATTACTGGACCAGCTCCAAGAGGTCGAACAGCGACTGCTGGCCTTCGGCGAGGCCCTCGGCGGTACAGCCGACACCGTGACGGATCTCCCGTTCACCGAGGAGGCCGGGCTGGACCACATGCCCGAGCCGCTGTACGTCCGACACGACACCGAGATGCTGAACCAGGTCACGTCCTGGCTTCTCCAGGACCAGCACATCGGGTTAGTGAGTCCCTACGGAACTGGAAAGACGGCCTTCCGCGAGATCGTTCTTCGGGACCTCTCGAAACACGAGGGGTTCGTCATCACGCACCTGGACAATCCACGGGAGACCACCCCGCGAAAACTGTACCAGACAGTGCTGACCGCCGCCTACGCAGCGGGGTACTCCATCGACCAGCGCAACTACTCGCAGGTCCGTGACGGGATTCCGTGGGCGACGGCCGAGGCGAAAGACGCCGTCCACGAAATCGTCCGTCGTGTGCGCGATGACGGCAAGACACTTTTGCTGGTCGTCGACGAGATCGAGGTGCTTGAGGCGGACCTGCTGTCGCCGCTACAGGTGGCCGGCGACGCCGGCGTTCGGCTGTTTCTCACCGGAACGCCGGAGGGGAAGCGCCGCGTCGCTGAGATTCGCGGAACACTCGACTCCCGACTGCGCTACTACGAGGGTATCGACCCGTTTTCGCCGGACGACGTAGCCGAATACGCCGCCCGCTCGCTGGCGTATTTCCGGGGCGAACCCTACGACGGACAGGCCCCGGACCTGTTCACCCGGCCCGCAATCGAGGACATCCACGAGCGGACGGAGGGGAACCCCCGCGAGGTCCGTATCGAATGTCGCGAACTGTTCACCAGGGCAGCGTTCGTCTGGTACCGGACCGGCCAGGACATCTCCCGCATCCAGATCACGCCGGAACTGCGCCACCGTCGGTTCGGAATGGGCCGCTGAGCGGCCCTGAATGGGTATATAAACCACCCACGGTATACGGTATCACACTGTCGAGTGTGGCATGCAATAGGGCGATACAGCGGCCATCACCACAGCTTTTATATAGAATCACATTCAATCATCGTTTGACTATGGCTCAACAGCAGATGGGCAACCAGCCCATGATTGTACTTTCCGAGGAGTCCCAGCGGACATCCGGAAAGGACGCGCAGTCGATGAACATCACGGCCGGGACGGCCGTCGCCGAGGCCGTTCGGACGACACTGGGTCCGAAGGGCATGGACAAAATGCTCGTCGACAACTCAGGCTCGGTCGTCGTCACGAACGACGGCGTCACCATCCTCGACGAGATGGACATCGAGCACCCCGCCGCCAACATGATCGTCGAGGTCGCCCAGACCCAGGAAGACGAAGTGGGCGACGGCACGACGACAGCGGTCGTCATGGCCGGCGAACTTCTCTCGAAGGCCGAGGAACTCCTCGACCAGGACATCCACGCCAGCATCCTGGCTCAGGGGTACCGCCAGGCCGCCGAGAAGGCCAAGGAGATTCTCGAAGACAACGCTATCGACGTCGATGCCGACGACACGGAGACCCTCGAAAAGGTCGCCGCGACGGCGATGACCGGCAAGGGCGCTGAATCCTCCAAGGACGTCCTCGCCGAGCTCGTCGTCCGCGCGATCCAGTCTATCGTCGACGACGACGGCAGCGTCGACACCGACAACGTCCAGGTCGAAACCGTCGTGGGCGGCGCAACCGACGAGTCCGAGCTCGTCGAGGGCGTCATCGTGGACAAGGAACGCGTCCATGACAACATGCCCTTCGCCGTTGAAGACGCCGACATTGCCCTTCTCGACACCGCTATCGAGGTTCCGGAGACCGAACTCGACACCGAAGTCAACGTCACGGACCCCGACCAGCTCCAGCAGTTCCTCGACCAGGAAGAGAAACAGCTCAAGGAGATGGTCGACAAGCTCAAAGAAGCCGGTGCTGACGTCGTCTTCTGCCAGAAGGGCATCGACGACATGGCCCAGCACTACCTCGCCCAGGAAGGCATCCTGGCCGTGCGCCGCGCCAAGAAGTCCGACATCGAGGCCCTCTCGCGCTCGACCGGCGCGCGCATCATCTCGAACATCGACGACATCGAAGCCGACGATCTCGGCTTCGCTGGCTCCGTCGCCCAGAAGGACATCGCTGGCGACGAGCGCATCTTCGTCGAGGACGTCGAGGACGCCCGCGCTGTCACGATGATCCTCCGCGGCGGCACCGAACACGTCGTCGACGAAGTCGAGCGCGCCATCGAGGACTCGCTCGGCGTCGTCGCCGCTACGCTGGAGGACGGCAAGGTCCTGCCCGGCGGCGGTGCCCCCGAGACCCAGCTCGCCCTCGGTCTCCGAGACCACGCCGACTCCGTCGGTGGCCGCGAGCAGCTCGCCGTTGAGGCCTTCGCCGACGCCATCGACGTCATCCCGCGCACTCTCGCGGAGAACGCCGGTCTCGACCCGATCGACTCGCTGGTCGACCTCCGCAGCAAGCACGACGGTGGCGCAGTCACCTCCGGGCTTGACGCGTACACCGGTGAGGTCGTCGACATGGAAGAGGACGGCGTCGTCGAGCCGCTCCGTGTCAAGACCCAGGCCGTCGAAAGCGCAACCGAAGCAGCCGTCATGATCCTCCGCATCGACGACGTCATCGCTGCTGGCGACCTCAAGGGTGGCCAGGGCGACGACGACGAGGACGAAGGCGGACCCGGCGGCCCAGGCGGCGCGCCCGGCGGAATGGGCGGCGGCATGGGCGGCATGGGCGGCGGTATGGGCGGCATGATGTAAGCCACCTTTTTGCGCAGGGGCCTCGGGCGCTTCGCGCCCTCAACCCCCGCGCAAAAACGTGGGCGAAAAAGGCGGAATCGCCGCGATGCGGCGATTCCGAGAACCGCGGCCTTCGGCCGCGGATGCCTGCCTCGCCCGTCGATCTCGCAAAGAATCGGTGCGGTTCTACATTTTCTGTCTTTAGTCTGAGTGAGTGACGACGCTGTTTCGATTATCGAAGATATCGGACAGTACACACTTCGCAAGCAGACGCCACGGTCAAACCAGCGCGCCCCCTTAACACGGTATGGACCTGACAGGGACCGAACGGCGGCTGCTGTGGACCGGAACGGCGCTAGCAGGTGTGCTCCATCTGCTCGTTCCCGGCACGTTGCTGTCGCTAGCGCGGCTGGGCTATCGCTGGGTGCTGGCAGTGGAGTTCAGACCACAGGAACGGTCCCGTCGCCGGGTCAGGCTGCTCGGCGTCGCATTTCTCGCAACGGCGGCGGTTCTCAAGCGGGTATTCGGCTAAAAAGTTCGGTTACTGCACGGTGGACTCGACGTAGTCGACGGCGTCGGCGGGCGTCTCGACGTGTTCGATGGCGTCGCAGCCAGCCGCGCTGTCGAGGCGGTGGGTTCCCAGGCCGGCGACGGGCCGCCCCATGTCGAGCGCGTGGCCGAGTTCCGAGAGCGTCCCGGTGCCGCCGTCGACGGCGATGACGGCCGCGCCGTTCAGCACGACGAGGACGTTCCGGGCGTTGCCCAGCCCCGTCGCAATGGCTGTCTGGACGTAGTCGTTCGCGGCGGCACGGCGCTCGCCCGGCAAAATACCGATAGTGTGACCGCCCGCCTCGCTCGCACCGCGACAGACGGCTTCCATCACACCCGTGAGGCCGCCACAGACGACATCGTGGCCGTGCTCACCGAGCTGTTTCCCGACCTCGCGTGCCTGTTGGTACTGTTCGTCGGTAACTGTCGAGCCGCCGATGACCGAGACGCGCATGGCTGGTCGTTCAGCGGGAGACTAGAAAAACCGTCCCGGATTACAGTTGGTCGAGCCAGTCTTGCGCGCGGGACTCGTTGGTCTCGGTGATGTCGGCCAGTTCGGCCGCGTCGTACTCGGCCAGGTCCGCAACCGTCTCGATGCCGGCGTCGTGCAGCCGTTCGGCGTAGGTCGGGCCGATACCGGAGACGCTATCCACGTCAGCGGGTTCGTCGGTCGCGTCGTCTTCGTCCTCGGTAGCGTCGGCATCGACATCCTCAGTCGCGTCGACGTCGATGTCGGTGAGTTCCGACTGGTCCACTGTGTCGTCTTCAGCCGCTTCAGGGGACTCGACCTCGATATCGACTTCATCGGTTCCCTTGCTGCGCTCGGAGTACCACTCGGCGACCTCGGGCCAGAGGTCGGCGTGGGTCGACGACGAGACGGAGAGGCCGATGTGGCCCGTCGAGAACTCGATGGTTCGGGTGTCGTCGCTGGCGATGACGTCGTTGAACGGCTTGGAGGCCTCCGGCGGGATGAGGTGGTCGTACTCACCCATGAGCTGGAGGACTGGCATGTCGATGTTGTCCAGGTCGACGTGCTTTCCGTCGAGTTCCAGTTCGTTCTTGTAGAGTTTGTTGTCCTGGTACACGTCTTCGAGGAACTGAACGTAGGCCTCGCCGGCCACGTCGATGCCGTCACCGAGCCACTGCTCCATCCGGCCGAAGTTCTCGACGAAGCCCTCGTTCTCCATGTTCTCCGCGAACCGGATGTACTTCGTGACGTAGTTCTCGACGGGGTCCATCAGCGCGAAGCCGATGTCGAGCATGTCCGAGGGGACGTTGCCGAACGTATCGACGACGTCCTGCGGGGAATAGTACTCCTCGGAGCCCCACTCTTCGAGGACGCCGCCGGTGTGGTCGAAACAGAGCCCGGCGGCCATCAGGCCCAGGGTGTTGACCTTCTCCTTGTGGAGGGCGGTGTACATCACCGACATCGTGCCGCCCATACAGTAGCCGAGGATGTTGATGGCGTCCTGGCCGGAGCGCTCGCGGACCACGTCGACGCAGTTGTCCATGTAGCGGTTGACGTAGTCATCGAGCGTGAGGTGCTGGTCGAGCCGCGACGGCTCGTTCCAGTCGATGAGGTACACGTCGTGGCCCGCCTCGAGCAGGCGTCGGACGACCGACCGCTCCTCCTGCAGGTCGAGGATGTACGGCCGATTGATGAGGGCGTAGACGATGAGGATCGGAACGTCCTCCTTCTCCTCTTCGGGCACCTCGATACCGGCGGCTTCGGCGTCGTAGTGGAGGAGTTCGAGCTTGTTCTCCTCGTAGACGACGTCGCTTGGCGTCTGGCCGACTTCGACGGACTCCATCAGCTCCAGTCGCTCGTCGGCGATCTGACTGGTCTCGGCGGCGTCGGTCATGTTCTCCAGCGTCTTGCGCTGCCAGTTGAGCGCGGCCTCGAACGGATTGAACGGGTTACTGGACATGAGTTACTCTTCCATGTGTTCGAGAATGCGGTCGAGCTTCTGTTCGACCGCGTGCTGGCGGCGCTCAAGCTCGACGAGCCGCTCAGCAACTTCGTCGACATCGTTGCGCGTTGGGAAGCCCATTTGCTCCAGAGCGTCCTGACTCAGGTCGTCCGCTTCCTGTTGCATCTCCATCATCGACTCGACGAGCTGGCCGTTGGCGGCCGCGAAGGCCGAGGTGCCCATGACGTGTTTGAACGCCTCGTTGGCGGACTGCAGCCAGATATCACGGAATTCGGCGGGGTCGACGTCCTCGCCCTGTGCGGCGTCGGTCGAGCGCTCGACCATCTGCTCGGCGGCGTCGATCCACTCCTCGTAGGCGCGGTTGTAGCCGTCCATCCCGTCAGCAAGGTCCTCTTCTTTGGGAATCGTGTCCTCGACGGCGTCGGCCCACGACTCCACGAAGGCCGCCTGGGCCTTCATGTTCTGCTCCATCGAGTCAGCGACCGCGCTGTTCATCTCCTCAACCATCTCCGTCCATTCCTCCTGAATGTCGTTTGTATTACTCATAATAGTACCTCGGCGGCGGGCGCACAAAAAAACCGACTGTCGTATTTACGCTTCGACGTCGACAGCGTCGGCGGCTTCGGCCTGCACTTCCTCGACCTGCTCCTGAATCTCCTCGACCTGCTCCTGCACTTCTTCGAGTTGCTCGCCGAACTGCTCGGCGGCCTCGACAGACTGCGCTTCGAGTTCCTCGTGGGCCTCGACGAGCATATCGACCTGATCGTTGACGGCGGTGACGTACTCGTCGGTCATCTCGTCGTAGGTGTCAGCGCCCTCTGTGAGCTCCGTTTCCATGTTGTCGAAGACCTCGGCGTGGTTCTCGAGCAGGAAGTCGAACTGCTCGTCGACGGTCTCGCGGATCTGTTCGACGGTTTCGGTCATGCCGGGCATCGTCGACGCCATCGCGTCGAGGTAGCTGTGGAACGCGGTCTGCTGAAGCTCGACGCCGCGGCGCTGTGCCGACTCCTGCGTGTCGAGGCTGTCGATGACCGCGCTGTTGACGTTCTTCTGGAAGGAAACGCTCTGTTCGAGCGCCTTCTGGCTCTGCTCGATCGTGGTACGCTGCATCTCGAACGCTGTCGTGACGGGGGTTGTGTAGTCTACCATTGTTGGATTACTCGCTGTTGTTGTTGTTAGTGACCGGGAGGACGACGGCTTGAACGATATCGCCTTCGTCGATGCCCAGCGCCTCTCGCTCCGCATCGGGGATGCTGATCCGACCCCCGCTTTGCACGCGGGTCTTGAACGTCGCCATCTGACTCATGGCACCGAGCTGATTCATATCGAAACTCGGCATGCCACCGCTGGCGAACATCTGTTTCATCAGCTGCTGTTGCTGTTCCATCGCGTTCTCGCTCGCCTGTTGCATCCCCTTGAACATCGGAGGCCACATCAGGCCATCATCCTCGTCGGCCATCGGTCAACTACATGTACTCTCCTCAACAATATAAACCTTCCGCTGAAAACCATTGGGCACCATTGAGTGGTAGAGAATGGTATTACCGGTTGAGGAGCGTCGAGGGACGTGCTACGCTCTGTAGCACCGATAACGGCAACCCCAAATACGCGTCTGACGCCCGTTAGACGGCATTTACCGACAGCTGAGGCGAAACCAACACCAAGGTTTAATACTCCGACCAATAAATTAGCAGAACAGATGAGTTCTGAATCGCCACGAAACCCGCTGTTAGACACATGGACTGAAACATCGTCACATATGTTCAACAGCGTCGTTGCAGCTAACCGGGCAGCGTTCGCTGCGTTCGGCGTCCAGCAGGAGGACGAGAACGGCGTAACGCCCGCAGACCGTATCGAGCCGGACGAAGATCTCCCAGAATGGCACGTCTCGATCTCCGAAGACCACCCGGGCCGCCTCGGCGTCGGCGACCACGTCGATTTCACGAAGACGATCTCGGAGAACGACGTGCAACAGTTCGCCGCCGCGAGCGGCGACACGAACCCGCTTCACCTGGACGACGAGTTCGCAGAGCAGACGCGCTTCCGCGGCCGCATCGCCCACGGGACGCTCGTCGGCAGCCTCATCAGCGCGGCCTTAGCACGCCTCCCGGGGCTGACGATCTATCTCTCGCAGGACCTGGAGTTCCACAACCCGGTCCGTATCGGCGACCGACTCACTGCCGAGTGTGAAATCGTCGAGGACCTCGGCGACGAACAGTACCGGCTGACAACGCGCGTCCTCGCAGACGACGAAGTCGTCATCGACGGCGAAGCGGTCGTCCTCATCGACGACCTGCCGGAATAACTCAGCAGAACGCTCGAACGGCCCGGTTGAAACGGTCGGGGTGTTCCCGCGGCGGACAGTGCCCGCAGTTCTCGAAGATTTTCAGCGTACTATCAGTGACCGTTCCAGCCGCCTGCTCGGACCACCGACGGGGGAGCAGTGGGTCGACGGCCCCGTGAATCAACATCGTCGGCACGTCTATCTCGTCCAGCCGGTCGGAGTAGTCGGTCCGGAAACCGCACCACTGGAACTCGCTGCGCTGCCAGCGCCGCATCGCCCGGACGGTCTGGCGGTCGACGGCGCTGTCGACGTCGTCGACCAGTTGCTGGGGTGGCTCCCCGGGACCCATGCTTCGGAGACTGTTTCTGATCGCCGACTGGGACGATCCCACGCCCTGCCAGAGCATATTTCCGAGTATCGGCGTCTGCAAGACGCTGCTGGCCGCTGTGCGCCAGTAGGCGTCGGCTCCCAGCCCGTAGCTATCGACCAGTACCAGCCGCTCGACCGGGCCACCATCGAGCGCGTGGCCGAGCGCGATTGCACCGCCCATCGAGAGGCCCGCCAGCGCGGGTTCCTCGATACCGAGCGCGTCGATGAACTCGGCCACGGTCTCAAGGTAATAGTCGGTCGTGTACGCGCGGTCTGGCTTGTCGCTGTCGCCGTGGCCCGGCAAATCGAGCGCGTACACCGTTCGCTCCGGCGCGAGTGCGGGGAGTGCGTGACGCCACGAAACTGTCGCGGCGTCCAGCCCGATGCCGTGGAGAAACACCAAAGGCGGCCCCTCGCCGCCGGTCCGGTAGTGAATATCGACGTCCTCGCCGTCGACGGACAGTTCGACGCGCTCGGACGAAATCCCTGTCGTCATCGGCGTTCGTTCGGGACCGAGGGCGTATGAGCCTTTGTATCCGCCCAGTTATGACGGCGGGGGCGTCCGAAATCGGTCACTCTGATCGCTCGTACGCACCGTCTCGCTGGAGTCGGGCTTGCTCGCGGACGATAGCTGGTGTCCGACAGCGGCCCGGTTCGCCGGTGACCTGCGGGACGGTGCAGTTGTTACAGCTCTCACACAGCGCGTCTGAACCGTCGAGCAAGCGAGCGCCGAGGCGTGGCTCGGCATAGAAGGGGCGGGCCATCCCGACCGCGTCGGCTGCGGGGACGGCCCCAGTCGCACCGAGGTACCGGTCACAGTCGTCGCGCGTCCGGAGGCCGCCTTCCAGTAGGACCGGTACGTCCACGCGCTCGCGGACCGCCCGGCAGAAGTCGGCATTCCAGCCCGGATCGCGGCCGAACCGGCGTGCCTGCAGTCGATTGAGCAGCCGGACGGCACGCGCTCGCAGTCGGCCGCCGAAGACCGCCGCGTAGTCGTCCTGCAGGTCGCTCGCGTCCCAGGCCCGATCCGGGAACGCGCCGCGGACGATGCTCATGTCCCAGAACGGCGAGACCTCGACCGGAACGAGCCCGTCGTAGCCGATGGCCGCCGCCCGCTCGGCGATACCCACGCCATCCCTCCGAGTGAGATGCCGTCGAACGAAACTCGGCGCAACGGTCTCGGCTGGGACTTTCGTGACCAGTGGCACGTCTCCGGCGTGGTCGCGCACGGCGTCGTGGACGGCTTCGAGGAACCGAACGCCGTCCCTGAACTCGTCGTCCCGGCGGTTGTAGAACGGCGAGAGGAACTGCTGTATCAGGCTCATGTTCGCCGTCGAGAGGTGGATGCCGTCGTAGCCCGCGTCGACGGCGTAGCCGGCACACCGTCCGAACTGCTCGGCCAGGTCCCACACCTCGCTCGTCGAGAGCACGTCCGGCTGCAACGAAATCAGGCCCGCCCGGTCAAGCGCCCGGAGCTGCCACGGCGGGCGGCTGACAGCGAGCTGGCGCTGGTCCGGATGCTGTCGGCGATACTCGGCGTGCCACGTCGCCATGCTCCGGAGGCCACCGTGGGCCAGTTGCAGGAAGATACGGCCACCGTGGTCGTGGATAGTCCCGGTGAGCCGTTCGAGGCGCTCGACAAAGGCCGGGTCGTGGACCCGCGTCATGTTCGGCGCGGCACAGCCGCCGCGGTCGGTGACGATGCTCGCCCCCTGAAAGAGGAGGCCGACACCCGAGGCGGCCGTCGGTTCGAGTTCGTCGATGAGCGTGTCGACGGCCCCCTCGCCGTTGCCCGCACACTCCAGTACCGGTGCGCGGTACAGCCGGTTGGGGATCTCGACGCCGCCGATCTGCAGCGGCGTCTCCAGCGCGGTCACGACTGCTCGCGTTCGTCGAAGGTCGCCTCGGTACGGACGCCGTCCTGTGGTGTCACCTGCTGGATGGCCGCCCGGACTTCCGTCGGCGAATCGAACTCGCCGTCGGTACTGCCCGCAAGCGCGTCCGAGAGGTCCGCTGCGGGCGGGTCGGCGCTGCCGTATTCGTCTGCCAGTTCCGCCACGCGGACCGGGTACGCGGCCCCGCCGGTGGTGCGGTCGACCGTCGCCTCGACCCGGCGGGCGCGCTCGCTGGCCCGCTGCCGTGCCGTCCGCTGTGGGTCCATGTGTGAGAATAGCACAGTTATCGTCAAAATTCTATCGCTACTTCTCGACCGGCAACAGCGCAACGCGCTCCCGGACGGCGTCGGGAAGCCCGCCGGCCGTCGCGGCGAGTTCGGTGTCAGTCACGTCGAAGAACGACCGGACGCGGCCCTCATCGTACTCTCCCAGGGTAGACGCAGCCGTAAGCTGCTCGCGAACATCGCTCGCGGCTGCTTCGATACCGTTCTGGTTTCTTTTTCCTACGTGAGAATCTGTCCGTTCGTGGTCGACGATGACCGCGACGACGGGACAGGACCCCTTGCTGACGCCCATCGTCAGCGCGCGGTTGATCTGGCGACGGCCGGCCGCATACAACAGAATCTCGACGCCGAAGTCCTCGGCGATGGTGTCACCCCGCCCATGTGCCCGAGTTGCGAGGTCGACGGCCAGTTCGAGGTGAGCGCGGTCCACGACGTAGCGGGCGTCGAACGCCTGCACCGTGACGCCGTGGCGGTCACCGATTGCACTGAGCGTCTCTACGAACGATCCCACGTCATCAATATCGGCAGTGCCCTCGACGACCTGCATCAGAAATCACCCAGGCTCGACTGATCTTCGTTGGCTGTCGTTTCAGCGTTCGTGTCGCTATCCGAACCGTCGTCGAGGTCGACCTCCACGTCGGGCGCGGGCTCGACGCCCTCCATCGACGGGTCCCGGTGGCCGGCGTTCTCCAGTACGTTCTCGGCCGTCTTCCGGCGGCCCCGGAGCGCTGCCAGCACGACGGCTTTGTCCGCGTCCCGGAGCTGTGCGCGGTCGGTGATGCCGGCCTGGAACAGCCGGCGGGCGCGCTTGCGGCCGACGCCGCGAACGCCGGCCAGGTCGACCAGTTCCTCGCGCACACCGTGTTCGACGCGGATGCGGGCCTCGCTGATAGCTCGGGCGGCGTCCAGATCGACCTCGCTGGCCAGCGATTCGGCGGCTCCGAGCAGCCACTGGGCCGTCTCGACCTTCCCGCGGATGTCGCCCGGGCCGACGCCGTACCGTTCCGTGATGGTCGCCTCGTCGACCTCCGTGGCCCAGTCTTCGAGCAGGCGGGCGGTCTTCAGCGCCGAGAGCCAGTCTTCGAAACGGCCCTCCTCGAACTCCGAGGGCGTGGGGCCGAGCAACTCCTTCTCGCGCTCGAACAGCTCCATTTCGTACTCCTCGCGGTCGCCCGAACGAAGGTACAACTGGTACATGTCCGGCGTCCGCGAGACGAGATGGTACAGGCCCAGCGCGGAGATGTCGTCCGGGTCCCGGTCGGCGTTATTGCTTTCGTCGCCGTCCCCGGCCAGTTCGCTGGCGGTCGTGAAACCGCTGTCAGCCGGCGGTTCAGCGGGTGCGTCAGCCGGCGACCCGCTGGCCGAGGTGCTATCGCTGACGCCCCGCTCCCAGTCCCGGAGGCCGTCGACGATTTCGGCGGCGCTCATCGGGTCGAGATAGAGCCGCGAGACAGTGTGGCCCAGCGACGTGGCATCCAGCTCCCCGCTTTCGATTTCCAGAAAGTCATTGCGCTGGAGGTACGTGAGCACGTCATCGACGACCCGTTCGAGCTGGCCGCTGTCGTCGGTCTGGCTCGCGTACAGCGTCTGTTCGAGGAACTCGAGCAGCCCCTCGCGCGAGCGGGCGAAGCCGGAGGCGACAGTGGCGAGGATGTGGGTCCGCAGGGCCGGTTCGGCCGCGAGCTTCGACCGGACCGGCTCCGGGTCGGCCCAGACGTACCGTTCGAACAACTCGTCCACTTCGTCGTGACTTGAGGCGATGAGAACCGCCTCGCCGTATGGGTCGAGTCCCGGGCGGCCGGCCCGCCCCATCATCTGGTGCACTTCGAGCACCGACAGCGGGGCCATCCCGCCGGCCGAGCCGTCGTAGCGCCGCCAGTCGCGGACCACGACGCGCCGAGAGGGCGTGTTGACGCCGGCCGCGAGCGTCGGCGTCGCACAGACGACCTTCACCAGCCGGTCCCGGAAGGCGTCCTCGACGAGTTCGCGGTGGCCGCGCGAGAGGCCGGCGTGGTGGAACGCCGCCCCGTCCGCGACGGCGTCCGCGAGGTCGTCGCTCGTCTCCGTGTCGCTCACGTCACGGATTTCCTCGGCGATGTCGGCCAGTTGGGCCCGCTCCTCGTCGGTGAGGTGGGGGCGGACGGTGTTCGCCAGCCGGCCCGCGGCCGCCTCAGCGTTGCGCCGGGAGTTGACGAACACCAGCGTCGACCCGTCGTCTTCCAGCGTATTGCGGACGATAGCCGCCGTCTGCTTCTCGTTGTTCTGCACCGAGAGCCGCTGCTGGCTCCCGTCTTCGAGATGCAGCGCCTGCCCGTAGTGGACCCCCTTCTGGAGGTCGATGGGCCGCCAGTCCGAGTCGACGAGCCCCGCGTCGAGCCACGTCGCCAGCGCCTCGGCGTTGCCGATGGTCGCCGACAGCGCGACGGTCTGGAGGTCGGGGTTGAGCCGGCGGAGTTTCGCCAGTGTCACCTCCAGGGTCGGCCCCCGTTCGCCGTCGTCGACCAGGTGGACCTCGTCGGTGACGACGCAGGTGAGGTCCTCGATCCAGGGCGCGTCGTTGCGGACCAGCGAGTCCACCTTCTCGCTGGTCGCGACGACGATGTCCTTGTCCGCGAGCCACCCGCCCTCGGATTCGTAGTTCCCCGTCGAGACGCCGATGTCGAGGCCGTACTGTTCGAACTCCTCGAAGTCGGCCTGCTTCTCGCTGGCCAGCGCCCGCAGCGGGACGATGTACAGCGCCTTGCCGCCGCGGGCGACCGAGGAGAGCATCGCTAGCTCGGCGATGAGCGTCTTCCCGCTCGCCGTCGGAATCGACGCGACCAGGTTCTCCCCCTCCGTAACGCCGGCCTCGACGGCCTCGGCCTGGGGCGGGTACAGCTCCTCGATGCCGTCGTCGCGCAGGTGGTCCGGGAGCCACTCGGGCACGCCCGGCAGGTCCGCAACATCCATTACACCCCGTTTGGGCCCTGCCGTGATTTAAACTGTCGCACTGCAACCGCATCGACTCGCCGGCGTGTCGACCGCCGAGGGGAACGCCTTTGCCCGCGAGCGGCTAACACGAGGTATGCGAGTCGAGTACGACTACGACACCTGTATCGGGATGTTCCAGTGTGTCGCGGAGTGGGACGCCTTCGAGCGCGACGAGGACGCCGGCAAAGCGGTGCTGGCAGACAGTGAGGAACACGGAGAGGACGTGTTTGTCCGGGAGGTCCCCGACGACGCCGAACTGGACGCGAAGTTCGCGGCCCGGTCCTGTCCGGTCGACGCAATCACGATCTACGACGACGACGGCGAACAGCTCATTCCCTGATTATTCCCTCGACAGTCGCTTCGAGCACGACGCTTCCAGCGATATCTTCATCGACCGAGTCCACGACAGCTGGGTCGGCCTGACTGGGTTCGTCGCCGCGGCTGACGCGCCAGACAGTCACGTCACCGACGAGGTTCACACCGCCGTCCGCCCGCGGGTCGACGCTCGCCACGGTAAGTTCACAAACCAGCCGCTCGCCGGTGTACACCGGGCGCTGGAACCGCAGGTCCATCCGCGAGGCGAGCACTTCCAGATCGCCGCCGATGCTGGTCAGCAGTGACGCGGTGAGCAGCCCCTGGACCATCCGCCGCCCGTCCCCATCAGGCTCAGTATGGCGGGCCTGGTCGTCTCCGGAGAGGGCGGCGAACTGGTCGACGTCTTCGGGCCGGAACGTCCGCGTCTCAGTGAACGTCTCGCCGGCTTCGACGGGAGGCATGTGCTGGCCTGTCGGCGCTACGGGAGAAAAATCTACGGCCTCGTCCCGAAACCCACAGGGGGCTGGGCTCCTCAGATCAGAGCGATGTCGACTGGTGGTCCCCTCCGCCGCCTTCTGACTGCGTTCCCCGCGTTGCTGGCCAGTGCAGGGCTCGTCGACCGGGAGAAGGCGACCGCCGCGACGGACCTCGCCGCGCCGGTGATGGTCACGGGCGGCCTCCGGATCCTGCTGCGCCTCGCCGACTTCCTGATGGTCGGGCTGGCGCTCGGTGACGCGGCTATCGCCGGTCTCGAACTCGGCTTCCAGTACTACTTCGTCGGGTTCGGGCTCTCGCTTGCGGTCTCTTCCGGGACGATCAGCGTCGTCTCGCGGCTACAGGGAGCCGATCAACCCGAGCGGGCGAACCTCGCGGTAAAACAGTCGCTGTGGATCGCACTGCTCGTCTCCCTGCCGCTGTCGGCGCTCTGCTGGCGCTATCCGGAGCTTCTGGTGGGGGTTCTCACCGACGACGCGGCGACTATCCGGTTCGGTGCAACGTATCTCGCCATCGTAATGCTGTCGCTGGCCCCGCGGTTCTGGAGCATGGTCGCCGCCCGGGCACTGGCCGGCAGCGCGGACACGAAGACGCCGATGTACGTCCGCCTGCTCACGCTACCGACGAACGTCGCACTCAACGCCGTCCTCATCTTCGGCGTCGGCCCGTTCCCCGAACTCGGCATCGCCGGTGCGGCGTGGGGGACGACCATCGCGAACACGCTTGCAGCGGTGATTTTCCTTGGACTGTTGCTGTCCGGGCGCTACGTCGTCACGCTCCGGCCCGGCGGGACGCAGTTCAGCGCGGGGCTTATGCGCGAAATCGTCCGCGTCGCGCTCCCGCTGTCCGGGATGCGCTTGCTCCAGACGTTCGCCCGCTTCCCGTTCCTGTTCATCCTGGGCGTGCTGGGGACGCCGACGCTCGCGGCCTACGCCATCGGCCGCCGGGTCATGCTGCTGGCGCTGATGCCGGCGTGGGGGTACGCCACCGCCGCGTCGACGCTGGTCGGGCAGTCGCTGGGGGCCGGTGACGAGGGGGAGGCGACCGCCTACGGCTGGCAGACGCTCCGCGTAGCGCTCGCCGTCCAGCTCGTCGTGGCGCTCCTGCTCGTGGTGTTTGCCCGCCCCATCGTCGCCCTGTTCGGGACCGCCTACCCCGAACTGGCGGCCGCGTTCGTCCGCGTCTTCGGCCTGCTCGTTGCCGGGTTCTCCATCTCCCGGACGATGCGGGGCAGCCTGCGTGGCGCCGGCGACACCCGCTGGCCGCTGTACGGGACGTTTCTGGGCGGCTACTGCTACCGGCTCCCGGTGGCTGCCCTCGCGCTCCCGTCGTCGTTCGTCGTGACAATTCCCGTTCTCGACATCGCCGTCTCGCCGGGGCTTGGGCTCGGCCTGCCGGCCATCTTCGCTGCGCTCGTCGGCGATTTCTACCTGAAAGCCGCAGTCAACGCGGGCCGGTTCTGGTCCGGCGGGTGGCGCGACGTAGCCAGACGGTCCGGTGTCGGTACGGCCGACGACTGACGGCGAACGCTATCGTCCACACCGGCCCGCTGTCGACCGCGTCACTCGACCTGTGCGACGGCTTCGACCTCGACGACGGCCTCGGGTGTTGCCAGACCGCTCACCTCGACCATCGTCGCCACGGGGCGCACGTCGCCGAAGAACTCGCTGTGGGCCTCGCCGACCCGCTCCTGGTCGTCGATATCGGTGACGTACATCCGGGTCTGGACCACGTCCTCGATAGCGGTGTCGTGATCCGCGAGCGCGTCCTCGACGATACCGAAGGCGTGTTTCGCCTGTTCGTACGGGTCTCCCGGCGCGACGACCTCGCCGTCGTCGTCCGTAGCGATGGTCCCGGCAACGCGGACGGTATCACCCGCACGTATCGCCCGCGAGTAGCCGACTTGCTCTTCCCAGTCTGTGCCCGTGGAAGTGCGTTCGCGACCCATACCCAATAGACGCTGTGGGCCCCGAAAATCGTTTCTCAAGTTTTAATGTCCGGCCCGAGATACTCATTGGCATGAGCAAGGCTACGAAAATCGTCCTCGGAACAATCGGCGTGTCAGCACTGCTATCCATCGGCATCGTCATCAACCTCGTCCTGTTCTCGGCGTAGATGTTCACCGAGCGTTCACTGACCGGCGATCTGCCGGCAGTACGTGAGGCCTACGCCCCGGAGACGCTCGTACTGAACTGCGACCGTGACTTCGAGACGCTGGACCCCGCAGTCGCCGAGGAACTCCTGCTGGTGACCGACAGTTTAGATCAGATTTCCTACGACGGCGCGTGGCTGCCGACCACAGCGCCAGAGGTGCTACAGGAGTACATCGGCAGCAGCCTCACTATCGGGATGCCGGGCGACGGCGGCGTCGCCTGGACACACCAGACGGTTCCCCCCTGCGTGTTCGTCAAGCCCCGGCTGGAGACGTCGCCCGATGACTTCGTCTCGTTTCTCGTCGCCGAGGCGCTCGTCGAGGTCAGTCTCGACGAACCTGAGCATTTCCTTGGCTTCTTCAGCGAGCGCTACCCGGAGTTCGTGGCCGCCACCGAGGACCACCTCGATGCGAACGCCCGGTACCAGCTCGCAGCGGCGGTGTACACAGCGTATCTGGGCCTCCAGACCCGCGCGGAGTTCACCGACTGGGCCGACAGCTACCCAGAGCTACACGCGGCGTGGGACGACGCCGGCGAGCGTCTGCAGCCCCGCCTCGAAGACCTCCCCAGCGAAATCGCCCAGGGCCAGACAGAGTTCGCCGCGGCGGCCGAACTCGCCTGTAGCGGCGTCAAGCACGGACTCGACCTGCCCGCGCCGTTTGCCGCGCTCGACACCGACGCCTATCTGGAGTACGGTGCTGACTACGCTGTCCAGTGGGCCGAGACGACCTTCGAGAAGATGGAGTAACGGAGTGCCGTGTCGGTGCTCCAGTAAATACGATTTACTACGTTGTACTACAGCCGCTCCAGCACCGCGTCGGCGTCGTAGTTGAGCGTCAGCTCCCGCGACCGACCGCGACCCTCGACGTTGGTGTAGTCGGCGTCGATGATGTCGAGCTGGTCGAGCTTGTTGATGATCTCGGAGTACCGGGTGTAACCCAGGTCCGTCTGCTCGGAGAAGGCGTCGTAGATGTCGCCGGCCTGCTGGCCGTCGTGGGCGGCGATGACTTCCACGAGCGCGGTTTCCGAGTCCGACAGCTCCCGCAACCGGCGGGAGAGGTGGACGTATTTGGACTTGTCGTAGGCCTCCTCGACGTCCTCGGTTTCGACCGAGCGGGAGGCACGCATCTCGGCGTTCATGCCGGCCCGGCGCAGGAGGTCGATGCCAACCCGGAGGTCGCCGCCCTGCTCCTCGGTCAGTTCGGCGACGCGGTCCAGCACCGTGGGGCCGACGACACCTTCGTTGAACCCCCGGTCGGCGCGCTCGCCCAGGATATCCGCGATTTCGGCCTGTCCGTAGGGATTGAAATACACCTCCTCCGGACGGAACACGGACTGGACACGCGTATCGAGTGCGTCGATGACGTCCAGTTCGAGGTCAGAGGAGACACAGATGACGCCGATTTTCGCGCCGGAGTGGGCTTCGTGGGCGCGCAACAGCGAGTACAGCGTGTCGCTGGCCTCGCTCTCGTAGAACAGGTAGTTCACGTCGTCGAGGGCGACGACGAGTACCTCGTCTTCCTCGACCAGCTTGTCGGTAATCTGGGAGAACAGTTTCTTGAAGGAGATGCCCGAGGACGGCGGCTCGTAGTCGAATATCTCGGCGAACAGCCGCGAGAAGACGGCATAGCGCGTCGAGTCCATCTGGCAGTTCACCCGGACGGTTTTCACGTCCGTCTGGGCGGTGAGTTCGTCGAACAGTATCTGGACGGCTGTCGTCTTCCCCGTGCCCGGCGGCCCGCGGGCGATGACGTTGAGCGGGCGCGACCCGCGGACGGCCGGCCGGAGCGCGTACTTCAACGTCTCCATCTGTGTGTCCCGGTGTTTGAACGTCTCCGGGAGCCAGTCGATTTCGAAGACGTGTTCGTCCCGAAAGACGGACTCGTCCCAGCCGAGCATCCGGTCCTCGGGGTCGTCGCTCATCACTTTCACCGAGCTTCGCGGCCCACTTAACCATTTGCCACAGGTTCACGAGCAGTGACAGGTACACGAGGGACCGCGGTTTCGCTGGCCGTCCCTACTCGAACTTCCCGAGCAGGTCGCTGTAGAACCCATCGGCATCGTCGGCACCGTCGTCGGCGAGCTTCTCGACGATGAGCTCCGGCGTCGAACGGGCGAGCTTTCCCTTCACCGGCGAGCGCTCGACGCGCAGTTCGCCGTCTTCCAGCCCCTTGGCTTCGATGCCGTCGATGCTGATGTCGGTCTCGGCGGCCTCGCGGATATCGCGTGCGAGGTGGGAGACGAAAATCGCCGTGGCCTGCCGCTCGCCCAGCGCTTCGAGGATACCGGCCATGATCTTCGCGCTGGCACCGGGCTCGGTGATCGATTCGAGTTCGTCGACCAACACCATCACCGGGCGGTCGTCGGTCCCGGCCGCCGGGTCGTCGCTGTCCGTTGTCGCATCGCCGTCAGCTTCCGCTCCGTTCCCGTCCGCTTCCGTCGACCGGTGGTCCACGTCCGCGACGAGGTCGCCGAACTCCCGAAGCGTGGCCTCGAACGCGCCGGCGTCGAGCGTGCCCTGAGTCTTGGCGTGGTAGTGGAGTTCTGACACCCGGCCGACGCGGGCCGACTCCGCCGGGACGGGCAGGCCCATGTGCGCCAGCGTCGTCACCAGCGCTACGAGGTCCAGCGTCGAGGTCTTGCCACCGCTGTTGACCCCCGAGAGGACGGTGACGCCCTCGACAGCGTAGTCGACGGGCTCGACGGCGTCGAAGGGCACGTCGAGCAGTGGTGATCGTCCGCCCTCGATGGCGACGCCTTCGGACTCGGTCAGTTCCGGCATCGTGCAGTCGAAGTCCGCGGCGAAGCGGGCTATCGCCAGCTCCACGTCGAGTTCCAGCGCCGCGTCGACCAGCGCGGCAGCATCGTCGCGCATCTCGGCGAGGTCGTCGGCCAGCTCTCGCTTGCGGCGGGTCGCGCGCTGGTCGCGTGCGGCAGTCAGTTCCTCGCGGAGGCGGGCGACGACATCCTCGCTGTGTTCGACCGGGTAGGCCGGCTCGTCGGGGAACGCCCGGCGCGCCGTCGCCTCCATGTCTCGGAGCGCCAGCGCGTCGACGAGGTGGTCGCGGGCTTTCTCGACGGCGGCGGCGTACTCGTCGGCCAGTTCCCGCTGGAGCAGCGAGTCGACGCCCGCGCCGCGCTCGACCAGCGACAGCAGGTCCGTCCCCTCGATGGTCACGTCCTGCTCTTCGATGGCCTCCCGGAGATGGTCGTTGGCGACGCTCTCGGCGGTCGAGACCGCCGCGTCGAGGTCGTCGACGGCGGTGGCGAGCCGGTCGAGTTCCTCGTCGCCGCTAACGCTCCCGTCCTCGTCGAGCTGGTCGAGCGCCGACAGGAGCGTCTCCAGGTCACACGAGGCGTCGAGGTCGGCGACGCGGTGGACCTCGGCAGCGGCCCGTATCCGGTCGCGGTTGCTGGCAAAGAAGGTGAGGACTCGCTCGGGCACGACGGATTCGGGCTCTTCGAGCGCGTTCGGTTCCACCCGCACGTCGCCCTCGATGTCGACGCCGGCGAATGCTTCATCCAGCGCGACGACCGTCGAGTACGAGCGGGCGAGCTCGGCCAATTGGCGGGCGTCGTCGACGACCTCGACGCTGACCTCCGGAATCGCGGCCTGCGCGTCGGCGTACCGTTCGGCGTCGCGGGTCGCCAGACAGCGGTCCCGGACCCGCACGTCGCCGGGTTCAGAAAGCGGTTCGACGGCCGACAGGGCGTCGAGAACTGCCGGGTCGGGCTCGCGAGCCATCGCCGACTCGGCGAACGCCCGGACTTCCTCGATGCGACTGCGGACGCCGCTGGGGTAAACTGTCTCCAGTCGCTTCGCGGCGTAGTCGGTCACCGTCCGGTCGGTCAGCAGCGCCAGTGCGTCCTCGTGGATCTCTCTGGCGCGTTTCGTCGCGGTGAACCCGCCGGGGTCGTCGTGTTCGGCCCGGATCGCGCCGCGAGCGATGCGGGCGGCCCGGCCCTCGCTGATGCCCGGTGCGCGTGCGAGCGACGCCACGTCGCCGTCCCGGAGCGCCGCCTCCGGGTCGTCTAGTTCCCGGAGCGCCGCGGCTGTCTTCGCCCCGACGCCCGGAACCGATTCGAGCTCCATCTGCCCGCCCATTCGACGCCAGCGAGAAAAAACCCGTCGCCAGCGGCTCCGGCGACGGAGTGGGCGTCCGACACCGCTTCGACCACGTCAGCTGAACACCGAACGCGAAGGCGTTTTTGCGCTCCACCGAGAAGGGAATCCCATGTCTGCTGTTTCGGAGAAGCTAGCGGCCGCCCGCGAAGACCTCGAATCGCGAGACGGCGTGCTGATCGCCTTCTCCGGTGGTGTCGATTCGAGTGTCGTCGCCGCACTGGCTCACGACGCCCTCGGCGACGACGCCATCGCCTGTACCGCCAAATCTGAGACGCTCCCCGCCGCCGAGCTGACGGACGCCACCCGCGTCGCAGAGGAAATCGGCATCCGTCACGAGATTGTGGAGTTCTCCGAACTCGACAGCGACGAGTTCATCCAGAACGACGACATGCGGTGTTACCACTGCCGGTCGATGCGGCTGGGCGCGATGTACGACCGCGCCCGCGAGCTCGGCATCGACGTGGTGTGTGACGGGACGAACGCCTCCGACGTGGGCGAGGGCCACCGCCCCGGCCTGCGCGCCGTCGAGGAACTCGACGCCTACTCCCCGCTGCTGGAACATGACATCGAGAAGTCCGAAGTCCGCGAAATCGCCCGCGAATACGACCTCTCCGTAGCCGACAAGCCCTCCATGGCCTGTCTCTCCTCGCGGATTCCGACCGGCCTCGAAGTCACCGAAGAGCGCCTCTCCCGTGTCGAGAAAGCCGAGCGCCTCCTGCGAACGTGGGGCTTCGAACAGTTCCGCGTGCGCGATCACGACGGCCTCGCCCGCATCGAGGTCGGCGAGGAAGAGCTCGAAACCGCGCTCGACCCCGACTTCGTCCGCACCGCCCGCGACCACATCGAGGACTGCGGCTTCGACCACGTAACGCTGGACCTCCACGGATACGAAACCGGCAGTGTGAGCCCCGAAACGGAGGAGCCAGCCGAAGCGGAGACTGAGGACGTGGTCAGCAACGTGTTCGACGCCGACTACCCGTCCGTCGACTGAGGAGCCCACGCTCATCGAACATAGTTCTCAGCGGCGACGACCGCTCAGTCAAGCAACGTCCGCCAGCCAGTCAGTTCTTCGCCGACCAGTTCAGGGCCGTCCCCATCGAGCCGAATCTCGTTGACGGCGCAGTTCGGCTGCGAGTCCTTGGCCAGCGCCGCGTCCGGATCTTTGTCCGTGAGTTTCGCCAGCAGGACTTTGATGACGCCGCCGTGGGTGACCACCAGCGTCGTCTCGCCGGTGTCGGTGGTCGTAATCGCTCGGTCCCACGCCGACTCGACCCGCCCGCGGAAGGTCGGAATGCCCTCGCCGCCCTCCGGGGCCGCATCGAGCGAGATGACGCTCGCGTCCCGGTCGTGGTCGGGGTACTCGCCGAGCAGTTCCTCGGCGTACAGGCCCTGCACGATTCCGAAGCCGCGCTCGCGCCAGTCGGTATCGAATTCGGGGTCGGGCAGGCTGCCGTAGCCGTTCCCGACCGCAGCGGCCGTCTCGCGGGTGCGCCGGAGGTCCGAGGCGAAAACGCGGTCCACGTCGTAGCGGTCGTCCAGCCACGCGCCGAGCGCCCTGGCCTGCGTCTGTCCCTGGTCGGTCAGTTTGCTCGGTGCCCATCCCTGGATGCGCCCGTCACGGTTCCACGTCGTCTGGCCGTGCCGGGCCACGAGCAGCGTCTCCATATTATGCCTCCCCGCTTCGCCAGCGCGCGACGGCGATGGTCCCCTCGTAGAGGAGGATGAGGCCGGCGGCGACGGCGATAGCGGCGTTTCGCGGGAGGCTGAACTGGTTCACGAGGCGGAACAGCGTCGGGTCGGGGCTGCCGAGGTAGCCGACGACGATGGCGACGGCCCACACCGGCAGGCGGGCGGCCCGGAACCCGCGCCAGAGCCTGACCGAGCCGTAGTAGTTCTTGTTCACGTACGCCAGCGCCTCGAACAGGACGATCATCCCACCGCCGACGAGCATCGGTGTGGCGTTGCCGAGGCCAACGGCTGCGAGCGTCTCAGTAACCGTGGCCGGTAATTGCTCGTAGTAGCCCGTCGGTACCGGCGCGGGGCTGAGCACGTAGCCGGCGATACCGAAGACCAGCCACGCGGCGGGGCGGCGCGCGGCGAGGTCGTCCGCCGTCGGGACCGGCGACGTGCTGCCGGTCCAGCGGAGGAGCAGCAGGGTCCCCTCGAACAGCCCGATCATCGTCACGGCGACCATGAGCGGGGCCATCCCGGTCGGGTCCGGGCTGAACAGGAACGCCACGGCGGCGAAGCCACCCCAGAAGTACAGCCGCCGGTCCTGAAGCCACTGGCGCGTCGTCACGCCCATCATCACCGCGAGCATCACGAACAGCGGGATCTGGAAGATGAGCGCGAACAGCCCGAGCATCAGGATGATGAGGTTGAACGTCTCGCTCAGGCCGAAGGCCAGGTCGGCCGCGCGGTCGGAGTAGGTGATGAAGTAGTCGAACATCGCCCGCAGCACGGCGAAGTACGCGAAGCCGACGCCGACGGCTGCGAGGACCAGACTGGTCGGGACTGCCGCGAGGTAGTAGCGACGCTCGCGGGGGTACAGTCCCGGCCGCATGAACAGGTACGTCTGGTAGACGAACACCGGCAAGGCGGCGATAAAGCCGACTAGCGAGGACACTTTCAGCCGCGCGAGAATCAGCGCAAGCGGGTTGTACACGTTCGGACAGTCCGCCCCTTCGACGACACTGCCCTCGGCATTCGTCGCGACCTGACCGCATTGGCTTGCCGGGCCATCGAGGAAGGAGTACCACAGGAAATTGATGAGTTCGTCGGAGTACGGCAGGGCGATGACGGCGACGACGGCCATCACGCCGACGACGACGAACAGCCGCATCGCCATCTCCTCGACGTGGTCGGCGAGGGGCATCTCCTCGTCGTCGGGCGCGCCCTCGTCGACGATGTCCTCATCCGGGTCGTAGGTGGGTGCGTTCCCGCCGCCGTGGGTCGGTGCGGCACTGCCACCAGCCGGTGACGGCGTCGACTTGCCCCAGTCGGTCGGGACATCTGCCGGGACAGCGGCAGCAATGTCCGACGCGTCCCGGTCAAACAGCCCGGCGCTGGATTCGGATTCAGTCGGCGTGGCGTGAGAGCCAACGGTATCCTCATTGCCGCCGGCCGGTGCGGGACCGGGGCTCGTTACTTCGTCCGTCTCCCGATCGGCATCGGCCTCGGCCACGGGGTCGGTGGGGATCGACGACTCGTCGGATTCGTCGTCGGACGGTAGTGGCGGCTCTTCGGACCCGCGCCGCTCGTCGTCTGCGTCACCGTCCTCCATCTGTCCCGGGCTTAGACGGTGGGTGTTGTAAACTTTCTTTTCGAGCAGTGGCTGTCACCGGGATGAATAAATTGATAACGCCCACTGGGCTAGGCACAGAGAAGATGGCGAGTGCTATCGACGAGGACACCGTCCAGACGGTCCAGAGCGGGCGCGCCACGCTCGGCGCGATGCTCCGCTCGGCACAGGTGCACCTCCAGAAGGTGTTCATCGTCTTCGTCATCGGGATGATCGGCACGATCATGGGGCTGCAGTACGGCGTCTGGGACACGCTACGTGCCGATCTCCTGTACTCGCAGATGGACCTCACTACGCAGGAGGCCACGAGCATCGTGGCGGTCACGCCGTTCGACGTCATCCTCCTGCAGGTGAAAATCGGGGCCGTCATCGGGATTCTCATGTCGCTGCCGCTGTTGATCTACTTCGGCCGCGACGGGCTCCGCCAGCGCGGCTGGTGGCCGGCAGAACACATCCCGACCTGGAAGGGCGCGCTGTTCGTCACGATCAGCTTGGGTCTGTTTTTCGGCGGCGTCGCCTACGCCTACGAGCTGTTCTTCCCGCTGATGTTCAATTTCCTCGCCGGCGACGCCTTCAAAGCCGGCTTCACGCCGCAGTACTCCATCGTCAAGTGGTTCCAGTTCGTCTTCCTGCTGGCCGTCTCCTTCGGACTCGCCGCCCAGTTGCCCCTCGTGATGACGGTGCTCTCCTACACCGAAATCGTCCCCTACGAGACGTTCCGGGACAAGTGGCGCTACGCGGTGATGGGGATTTTCGCCTTCGGCGCGCTGTTCTCGCCGCCGGACCCCTTCACCCAGATTATGTGGGCCGCGCCGCTGTGTGGCCTCTACGGCATCAGCCTCGCGCTGGCGAAGCTCGCGATGCTGGTCCGTCGCTCCGGTGACCTGGTAAGTACGTGGAGCGTCGCCCGCGGGCACTGGAACACGATTCTCGGCGGTGCAGTGCTGGGCGGCGGCGTGGTGTACTACGTCCTGGCGACGCCGGCATTTCAGTACGTTCAGCGGTTCGCCGAGGTGTTCCCTTCCGACCGGCTCACCGGCGACATCCAGCCGCCAGCGCTGTTCGGGCTCCCCATCGAGAGCACGGCGCTGCTTCTCGCCGCCGTGTTCGGTGTCATCGGCGCTGTCGTCGTCCTCTACTACCACGTCCTGACCGCCCTCTCGGAGAAGGCCGGCCCCGGGCAGGTCGGCGACCCGACGGCCATCGACATCGACGAACTCAACGCCTCGGCCGTCGAGGTCGCCCCGCCGGAAGTGTTCGAGGAGATGACCGAAGACGAGGCGCTCGCTCACGCCGACCGCGCCCTCGCGGACGACAACAAGGAGAAAGCCCAGGCCGTCCTCGACCGGTGGGACATGGCCCACGAGGACGACTCGGTGGGTGAAGGTGGCGACGGCGCGGACGGGACCGCCGAAGCGGACGAGGAAGAGGCGGGCGTGTTCACCTCGACGACCGCCGGCATGGTCGACGCCTTCACCGAGGACGAGACCACCGAAGACGAGATCGGCGGCTACTACTACGACATCCAGTTCATCCTCAGCGCGCTGGCCTCCCGGGCGTTCGTGATTCTGGGCATTTTCGGGGCAGTGCTCGCCGCCGCGTTCCTGTTCCTCTACCAGGGCGGCATCGGGTCGATACAGCGGACGTTCGTCAGCCGACTCCCGCCGGAGATGGCCGCCGACGTGAGCATCGTCACGCTCCACCCCGTCGAGCACCTGGTGTTCATCGTCAAGTTCTCGACGATACTCGGGGCCGTCTCTGTCATCCCCGTGGTGCTGTACTTCGCGTGGCCGGCGATGCGCGAGCGCGGCCTCGTCATCGGCAACCGCAACATCCTGGGCATCTGGGGCGGGACGCTGTTCGCCGCGCTCATCGGCGGGAGCCTGCTCGGGTTCCTCTACGTGGCCCCGATGACCATCTCCTGGATCGCCTACGACCAGCTGAACTCGAACATGGTCATCGCCTACCGCGTGAGCAAGTTCGGTTGGCTCGTGTTCTTCCTCACCATCGGCATCGGCCTGCTGGCGGAGATCCCGGTGACGATGTTCCTGTTCCACAAGGGCGGCATCATCCCGTTCCACCTGATGTACGAGCGCTGGCGGGAGGTCGTCATCGCCATCGTCGCCCTCTCGGCGATTCTCTCGCCCAGCGGCATCTTCACGATGTTCATCGTCGGCATTCCGACCGCGCTGGCGTATATGCTCGGTCTCGGCATCCTCTGGGTGTACACGCTCGGCGGCCGGCGGACGACGAACCGCCGCAGCGAACCGGCTGACTGACCGCAGCCACGGACGCTTGGAATCGTATTCGACGATGATTACGCCGTCGTCGCTGTCATGGAACGTACGAAGATACTCGTAGCGGTCGGTAGCAGCGCTATCACCACGAATACAGCGACGAGCCCCCACCGCCAGCGGTAGACATCCGAGCGTTGCTTGCCGCTTCAATCTGCGGGTATATTCCACAACAGTAACTGCAAAACAAAACGAGTCAGATAGTCATCCCGGCGCATGCCGTCTACGTAGAGACAGACGGTCGTCGAACCACAGTACATATGCTCACCCCTGATATATTCCTCAGATATGCCCAAGATAAGCGTGGAGGTCCCGGCCGAACTGCTGAACGACATCGACAAGCACGTCGGCGAAGACGGGAAGTTCGTCAACCGAAGCGAAGCCATTCGGGCCTCGGTGCGGAAAACGCTCGACGTGCTTGACGACATCGATGAACGTCAGGGACGACTCGACGATGACCAGTGAGCGGTCGGAGGCGGTGCGCGTCGGCCTCGTCGCGCTGTTCGTGACGGCGCTGGTCACTTCACAGGTGACCGCTTCGAAGCTGCTCGCGTTCTCGCTGCCGTTCTCGCTCCCGCTCGCCGGGTCGACGCTCGTCCTGCCCGGGGCCGCGCTGGCGTACGCGCTGACGTTCTTCGCCTCCGACTGCTACGCCGAACTGTACGGCCGGCGGGCCGCGACGGTCGTCGTCAACGTCGGCTTCGCCATGAACTTCGTCCTGCTGGCGCTGGTCTGGAGTACCATCTTCGCCCCCGGGCTCCCGCAGGCGGCCCAGCCGGTGGATCTCGCGGCCTTCCGGAACGTTCTGGGGGCCAGCACAGCCATCGTCGTCGCCAGCCTGTCGGCCTACGTCGTGAGCCAGAACTGGGACGTGTTCGTCTTCCACTGGCTTCGGGACCGAACCGACGGCGAGAAACTCTGGCTCCGTAACATCGGTTCGACGGCCACCAGCCAGCTACTGGATACGGTCATCTTCGTCGGCGTCGGCTTCATCCTGTTTCAGGGCGTCCCGCCGGCCGAGGCACTGGCGCTCATCGTCGGCCAGTACTTGCTGAAGCTCGCTATCGCCGTCCTCGACACGCCGTTCGTCTACGCTGTCGTGGGCTTCGCCCGGCGAAACGACGTCGCACCGACCCCGGCACGGGCCGACTGAAAAACGACTGCCAGCGGCTCACTCGACCGGTTCGGCGAACGCGTACCGGGGCTTCACGTCGTCGATGCGGACCTCGACGGTTTCACCCGCTTCGACGCCGCTGACGAACACAGTGAAATTCTCGACTTTAGCGATACCGTCACCCTCCTCGCCGATGTCGTCGATAGTGACTTCGACGATGTCACCCTCGCGGACCGGCCCGGTCAGGCGGTGTTTCGCCACCAGATACAGCTCCGAGGAGGAGTCACGGGAGGCGTCGGGACGGACCTCACGGACGTACTCGAACTCCGGTTCGATATCGGCGATGAGGTCGTCGAGGTCCTGCCCGTCGAACACCTTCGCACAGAAGTCCCCGCCCGCGTCGAGCAGGTCCGTCGCCACTTCGAAGGCCTGCCGGACCAGGTGGACCGACCGGGCGTGGTCGAGGTCGTACTGGCCAGTCATGTTCGGGGCCATGTCTGAGATGACCACGTCGACCGGGCCGCCGCTGCCGTCTCCCTCGCCAACGATCTCGCGGATCTCGTCTTTCGTACTGTCCTCGGTCATGTCGCCGCGGACGTACTCGACGGTCGGTTCGGGGTCCTCCAGCTCGTCGATGGTCTGGCGGTCGACGCCGACCAGCGTCCCGCGCTCGCCGATGCGCTCGGCCGCGACCTGCATCCAGCCGCCGGGGGCAGCCCCGAGGTCGACGACGGTCCGCCCCTCGCCCAGCAAGCCGGCCGTGTCGTCTAGCTGCTGGAGCTTGTAGGCCGACCGCGCGCGGTACCCCTCCTGCTTCGCTCTGTTGTAGTAGTCGTCTTTGCCCGACATAGTTACCTCACACCGCGCTGTGACACGTTTTGAGCGCCGAAATGCGGCGAAATCGCAGTCATAGTAGTGGGAAGGCGGTCAGCGCTGAAATGGATGCCGACTCGAAGTTTCCGGCCGAGCCACGGCACGACAGTCGCCAGTCGATCGCCGCACCGACAATCAGGGCAAGCGCCAAGGACGTGACTACGTGCTTTACCATCAAGCCGAACACGTTCAGTACTGTTCTTACCGAGCAAGAACACGTCTCAGCGGCTGAGATTTGCCGTCTCCATATATACAGGTCACGCGCTGAGTCCTATCTGTAGGAAGTGACCTCCCAATGTCAACCATTCCGACGGCGACGCGGAGGCGGGTGTTAGAAGCCCTGGGCGTCGGCACGGCCGCGCTTGCGGGCTGTGCCAGCGCACCGGGCGCAAAAGAGCAACCGACCGAGGCGAAGACGACCCCACAGGAGCCAGCTATGAACGCCGCACAACAGACTGACGTCGACCGTATTGCCGCGGACCCGACCGCAATCCCGGACCCCATCGACCGGTCGGAGCCAAAGACCGTGTCGGTCGAGATGACCACCAAAGAGCAGGTCGCAGAGATTGAGCCGGGCGTCACCTACACGTACATGACCTTCGACGACCAGATTCCCGGCCCGATGGTCCGGGTCCGCCGTGGCGACACCGTCGAACTCACCATCACGAACGAGGAGGGGAACTCGATGCCCCACAACATCGACCTCCACGCGGTCCGCGGCCCCGGTGGCGGTGCTGAGGCGTCGATGGTCACGCCGGGCCAGACCAAGACGTTCCGGTTCAAGGCCACCTACCCCGGCGCGTTCATCTACCACTGCGCCGTCCCGAACCTCGATATGCACATCTCCTCGGGGATGTTCGGGATGATACTCGTCGAGCCGAAAGAGGGGCTGCCCGAAGTGGACCACGAGTTCTACTTCGGCCAGCACGAACTGTACACCACCGGCGACACCGGCGAGAAGGGGCACCACGACTTCGACATGGAGGCGATGGCGGCCGAAGAGCCGACGTACGTCCTGATGAACGGCGAGAAGTACGCAATCACGCCGGACGTTCACGGCGCGCCCAGCATGCAGGTGGGTGAGACAGCCCGGGTGTACTTCGTGACCGGCGGTCCGAACCTCGACTCCAGTTTCCACCCCATCGGCTCCGTCTGGGACGAGGTCTGGCAACAGGGCTCTATCGCCGGGCCGCCGAACAAGTTCGTCCAGACCACGCCGGTCAAGCCGGGGTCCTGTGCCATCGCGACCCTCCACGCCGAGGTGCCCGGGCCCATCAAACTGGTCGACCACGCGCTCTCCCGGGTCGCCCGCAAGGGCATGATGGCCGTCATCAACCGTGAAGGGGCGGCAAACCCCGACGTGTTCGAACCGGAGGTCTGACCGCTTCGCCGGAGGAACGCTCCGCACTGCCGCTTCACGTTCGGCCCGATTACTCGATAGCCGGTATCGCTCGTAACCGCGGCCCCGTCCGCGGTCGCTCGCGCGCACGCGGTTTCAATGAGGGACTTTTTAATGGATGGGGGCATAGTCCGGTTCAAGATGTTCAACGCCATCGTGAGCGCAGACACGCTCCAGGCGACTCTCGACTCTGTGAGCGTGCTGGTGGACGAGTGCAAGATCCACCTCGAAGAAGACGGGCTGGAAATCCGGGCAGTCGACCCGGCGAACGTTGGAATGGTCGACCTGCGGCTCGACGCGGCGGCGTTCGAGTCCTACGAGACTGACGGTGGGCTCATCGGCGTCAATCTCTCCCGGCTCGAAGACATCGCCGGCATGGCCGACGCCGGCCAGCTCGTCCACCTCGACCTGGACGAGGAGACCCGAAAGCTCCACATCTCTATCGACGGCCTCGAATACACCCTCGCGCTGATCGACCCCGACTCCATCCGCCAGGAGCCCGACCTCCCGGACCTGGACCTCTCGGCGAACATCGTCATCGAGGGGAAAGACATCGACCGCTCGGTGACCGCCGCGGACATGGTCAGCGACCACATCGCGCTGGGTGTCGACGCGACAGAGGAACTGTTCTACGTCGACGCCGAGGGCGACACCGACGACGTCCACCTCGAACTCACCCGCGACGACCTCATCGACCTCACCCCCGGGGACGCCCACTCGCTGTTCTCGCTGGATTACCTGAAGAACATGAACAAGGCCATCCCGAAAGACGCCGAGGTCGAGATGGAACTCGGCGAGGAGTTCCCGGTCAAGATGCACTTCAGCTTCGCAGAGGGGCAGGGCCGGGTCACCTACATGCTCGCGCCGCGCATCCAGAGCGAATAACGACGGATGGCGTCCGCGCCGCCGATTCCGGCCACCGACTGGCTGCCGGACAATGCCGAGACGGGGTCGCTCTCGCTGCCAGACGGCCGGCGGCTGGCTTACGCCACGTACGGCGACGCCGACGGCTATCCGGTCCTCTTCTGTCACGGGACGCCCGGGTCACACGTCGTCGCACGGCTACTCGCCGCACCGGCCCGCGAGCGCGGCGTCCGCCTCGTCACCCCGGACCGGCCGGGCATCGGGAACTCCGAAGACGCTTCTGTCACACTCGAGGACTGGCCGGACGACGCCGCACATCTCCTGTCCCATCTCGACATTGACGCGGCTGGTGCCGTCGGCTTCTCCGGCGGCGGCCCGTTCGCGCTGGCCTGTCACCGACTGCCCGAGATAGAGCGGATTGCCCTCATCGGCAGCAGCGGCCCCCCGTCGATCGGCGCGACGGGGCGCGTCCAGCAGTTCGCGGGGGCGCTGTCCCGCCACGCACCGTGGGCGCTCGGCCGGCTCTTTCGCCTGCAACGATGGTTCGCCCTCCGCCGGGACCCGTCCTACGCCGTCGGGTTCGTCGCCGAGGAGACGCCTGAAACGGATGCCCTGACAGCCGACGAGGTGGCCCGGATCGTCCGTGCGGATATGCTCACTTCGATGGCACGCGGTCCGAGCGGAATCATCCGCGAGCAGCGACTCCTCTCGCAGCCGTGGCCGTTTGCCCTCGAAGACATTTCGGTGCCGGTCACCGTGTTTCAGGGGCGAGACGACGCCAACGTCGCCCCGTCGACTGGGAAAGCCCTCGCCCAGCGGCTTCCGGACGCCTCGCTCGCCCTCGTCGACAGCGACCATCTCGGTACGTTGACAGCTGCTGGCGACGACGCGCTGGCCGCCGTACAGCGTCGCACACGCGTCTGACGTACCGTTTTGTGGGTCGGGTGCCAACGGGCCGGTATGGAGAACCTCGGGGACGCGTACAACGACCGGCGCTGGGAGGGACGCGATCCCCGCCGCGTCGTTGCCGGTGCGACCCTGGGGTTCGTCGGCGCGCTGGCGGTGGTCGTGGCGATACTTCTGGTGACGACGCCGCTGTCGGCAGTCGTCGGCGCAACCGAACCCCACGCTGCCGAGAAACTCGGCGGGACGCTGGGTGGGCTGGGAATCCCCGCAATGTTCCTGAGCGTCGTCGCCGTGCTCCCCTCGAGCCGCCGGGAACAGAGCGGTGTCACCGTCGGCGCATTCCTCTGTCTAGTCGGCGTCGGGCTGTTTCAGGTAGCATATCCCTACAACTGGACGGTGGGCGGGCAGACGCTGGCGTTCGAAACGACGATGGCGTACTTCATCGGGACGTGTGTGGCGTTCTGGTTCGTCTTTACCGCGATGGCGAGCTTCCGGCGTCGGAACAACCCACACGGCACCGTGAAACTGGAAATTTCGCACAAAGGCGAAACCAAGACTGTGCAGGTGTCCCCACAGGAGTACAAGCGCTACACGCAGGCGGTTCGTGGCGACGGCGGCACGACCGACGAGGTCATTCAGGAACTGGAGTCCCGAATCGAAGACTAAGCGTAGCTGAGCGTTACTCGGCGGCCGTCGTTTCGTTGCCGCTCCGGTCCGACTCCGTCATCGAGTCGCGGTCTGTCTCGTCGATCTCCGTCGTCTCGACTTCGGTCTCCTCGTCGTCATCGTCATTGTCGTCGGCATCTGCACCTTCGCCGACTTCCTCGACTTCGACATCCTTGCCAGCGACGCCGCTCTCCGAGATGACCGGCAGGAGGTTGTAGCCGCCGTTGCCCTTCTTGACGACGTTGATGTCGAAGACGAAGTCGACCGATTCGCCGGCGACGACTTCGAACGGCTTGGTGAGCTGGAGCTTCTCGCTCGGGATCTTCACATCGACCGACGCGCCGTCGACGACCCCGTCGACGGATTCGGCGTACAGTTCGATCTTGTTGTAGCGGCCCGCTTCGAGTTCGCCGTCGAGGACGCCGATGGCCTTGTCCCCGACGACCTCGGTGAGGTCGACGGTCACGCCGTCGAGTTCGCGGACGACGAAGCCGCCCTCACTCTCGTCAGCTTCCTCATCCGTGTCCTCGCCGTCTTCGGCCTCGTCCTCGGCGTCATCTACCGTTTCTGTCTCGGTCGACGCGGCCGTCTCCGTCTCAGTTGAGTCGGCCGTGGCCGTTTCAGTTGCCTCGGCCGTCGCCGTTTCCGTCGCGTCAGTCTCGGTCGCGTCTGCGCTTTCCTCCGTCGCCTCGTCGTCTTTCGCCCGGAAGATACGAGCCCTGGAGAACGACACGTCGAGCGAGTCGAAGTCGCCGATAGCCGCGGGCTGGTCGCTGATCAGCAGCCGGAACGTCCCGACAGTTCCACCGTCGTCCGTCATCGCGTCCTCGTCGGTGGAGCCGCCGTCACTGGTTCCGTCACCGCTGGTCCCGTCAGACCCGCCGGAGTCGCTCGACCCGGAACAGCCGGCGAGAAGACCGACCCCGACGCCCGCGCCCGTGGCGATGAACCGTCGTCGTCTCATCGGCCACGTCCCGTCTGCGCTGTCGTCGCTGTCGATTCTATCGCTGCTGTTGCGAACGTATTCATTCCATAGCGTGGGATGGGACTGGCGCGTATATGCCCCGCGATAGGTCAAATAGAACTGTACCTCTCTGAACGGAATGAACGGTCTGGCCGTATCTGAACGGTTTTACCCCCGTCGCTCCACGTCCTGATAATGGCAAACTCGAACGCGAAGGGCGACCGCCGCGAGCGCGAACTGGTCAACGCACTCGACGAGGCGGGCTTTGCGGTGATGCGCGCGCCGGCGAGCGGGAGCGCGACCGAGCGGGAACTGCCGGACGTGCTCTCGGGCGACGGCGAGACGTTCTACGCTATCGAGGCGAAATCCAGCGCCGGCGACCCCATCTATCTCACCGGTGAGGAGGTCGAGGCGCTACTGTTTTTCGCCCGGAACTTCGGCGCGAAGCCGCGTATCGGTGTCCGGTTCGACCGCGAGGACTGGTACTTCTTCCACCCGGCGGATCTCCACACGACCGACGGCGGCAACTACCGCGTCAAGAAGGAGAAGGCACTCTCCGACGGAACTGACTTCGATGAGTTCGTGGGTAACTCCGAGAAGGTCACGCTGGACGAGGTGGGCGACGACGGCCCCGACCAGAGCGTGCTGGACGTGCTGTCGGCCTTCGAGCGCGGTGACCTCGACAAGGAAGAAGCCGCGGCGATGCTAGAATAGCGGGTCGCAGGCCGTTGGTTACTGGGTCCCACCGCCGACGAGTTCGGCGTCCTCAACGCGGCGAAGTCGCGACAGGGGAAAGGCGTACTCTCGCGGGTCGGTCGCGCTGACGGCGTCGGAGAGATACGTCGCCAGCACCACGAGGTCGTCGGGCGGATAGCCGTCGTTGGTGTCGTAGTCTGCAACTGTCTCGTCTGTCGCCTCGATTGCCCAGTCGTCGGCCGGCGTATCGGTGACAGCCGTAACGACGAGTCTGTCGCCCGTCTCGCGGTCCCGCACGATGTCACCGGTCTCCAATCGGCAGTGCCCACAGAGGTGCGGCGTCTGTTCGTCCGGGGCGACAAAGGTGACAGTGCCACAGGCGTCGCAGGTCGCCCGTTCCTTGCCGGGCGGTGCGACCCGCTTGGCGGTGATTTCGATGGCGACGCGCCGGAGGTGTTTGCAGTGCTCGCCGCGGATGCGGTTGTCGGGGCAGGTACAGGCGTGCTGTCCGATGTCGACGAGGTACGTGCTTTCGCTCTCCGTCGTCACAGCGTACGTACTGCCCGCTCGCGGGCGCACGGCCATGCGCTCGGTCCAGGCGCGGGCGGCCCGGTCCGGGAGGGAACGGAGGTCCGGTGCAAGTGCGGTATGCTGCCGGTCGGCTGTTGGCTCGATGAACGTCATAGGTACGGACGCGGCTGTATTTTCCAATGCGTCCAGTTGAAACGTAGGTGCTACACGGCCCTAAATGGCTCGGCGGTCGGGCTCCGGCGCTTCGATACCCTTTTTGCCGGCCCTGTGAAACCGCAGAGCATGGATATCGAGCGGGAGACGCTCCTGCAAATCGTCATCTCGGCGGTCGCCGTCGTGCTGTTCGTCGGCGCAACTATCACCGCCTCACAGATGTATCTGGACGGGTCAACCGTAGAGGCGACGGGCGGCTACGCGCTTATCGGCGCAATCGGCCTCTTCGTCGTGTTTATGACCGCTGCCGGCCTCTGGCTCGAACGCCAGCAGTTCTAGGCGTCGGCCTCTTCGTCGTCCCCGTCCTCGCGCCAGTCGACCAGTTCCTCCTCGTCGGTGTCGTCTATCTTCTGCTCGTAGTAGCCCATCGGGTGGGAAATCGTCTCACAGAGGTCGTCCATGTTGACACAGTCGCCGTAGGACTGCATGGTCGAACACGCCGGCGTCGAGTACTCCGTCGGGCTGGTATCCCCGCGGATGTGGTCGACCTGATACCGGGTCGCCTCCTCGCCAAAGCCGGGGTTGACCTGGAACAGGTCGACGATTTCGTCCGTCGTCATCCCGATGCCGATGAGGAAGGTCGCGATGGCAAACCGGGAGTGGTGTTCGAGATGTTCGCCCTTCTGCACCTGGTCGAGCAGGGACTTCATACAGGGCGGGAACAGCTCGGGGACGACAGTGTCGATCTCGCGGGTGAGTTCCAGTTCCGAGAGGACTTCTTCGAGGCGGTCGACTTCCTCGGTCAGTTCGTCCGCGATAGCGTCAGGCACGTCGAACGGCAAGCCGTCGGTGACTCGGTGACGTATTGCCTGCTTCAGCAGGACGTTCAGTTCCTCGGCGGTGACCCTGACCTCGCCGTCGGCCAGTGGCCGATTGACCAGCCGCCAGGAATCGCCCCGCTGGTCGGCCGCCAGATCGAGATACGCGCCGACCTCGATGCGGTAGCCGTCACCCGTGTCGCTGACGGCACTTGCGAGGTCGAACTCCGCGAGGAGTTCCGTGCGGTCCAGCGTCTCCCGCTGGGTCGATTTCAGCTCCGTCGTCGTCGCGAACTCCTCGGTGAACCGGTCGTAGGCCGCCTCGGCCTCCGCCTGTGCGTACTTCCGGGTGCAGATGTGCACGTCGACGAGTGACACCAGCACGCGGGCGACCGGGTACGACAGCAGTTCGACGCGGGTCCGCCGGTGTGGCTCCCCGACAGTGCCGTCCGTGATTGCCGATTCGACCCGCTCCAGCGCGCGCGCCGTGACCGTCTCGTCCGTGGCGACGATTTCGCCCAAGTCCACCGCCGCGGCTTCGACGGCCTCCCGCGACCGCGCCAGAAACGGGTAGCGTGCGTGGAGCGGTTCCATTGCCACCACCTTTCGGATGGGAGCGAATAAAATTGCCGTCACCGGGACGGTCGGTGTCGGATTCCCGACAGCCGGTTCGAGAGTCAGTGCGGCGATATCGCGAGGCTATACATATAGTCCCAGGCCGGCGACGGGTGAATACAGCTAGTAGACAAACGGATGCCCGCCACTCTCCAGTGATAAGATGTGGTAAGGACGCGGGTCGGCGACTGCACACGGTTCGGTCGGGGAACCGGACCAGTGCAGTCATGCCCGACGAGGGAACTGCCAGACGAGACACGGAGCACATCGATGACGCACGAGCACGATACCGATTCACAAGAGAGCATCAGAGCGACATTCGAAGAGTACGACGTCGGCGTGGACACGGTCGCCCACATCGGCGACCCCGAAAACCCGTCCGCGTGGGTTCAGTCGACGGTCTTCGTCGACGTAACCGAGTAGGGCTGGGCGACGGTCTATCGGCGACACCAGCGGAGCGAGCGGTTCTGTATCTGTGTGAAGCGAGAGCCCTGCCTGCTACGGGCATGTGAGTTTCTGTCAAACCAGCGATAGCATTTACGCCACGGGGAGCGACCGTGTCGGTATGGTCCCCGTGTGGAGGTGCCTGCGCGATGAGTGACGCCGCCGCCCAGTCCGAGCGGTTCACCGAGGGCGCGCTGCTGTGGCCCCTCCTGACGCTTGCCGCGCCGCTGGTGGCGACCCAGCTCCTGCAGACGGTGTACAACCTCACGGACACGTTCTGGGTCCTCCGGCTGGGCACCGACGCGATGGCCGCGCTGTCGTACTCCTGGCCCGTCGTGTTCCTGCTCATCAGCGTCGGCGGGGGCATGACCGCAGCGGGGACCATCCTCGTCTCGCAGAACACCGGCGCAGAGAACGAAGGCCGCGTGAACTTCGTCGCCGGACAGACGCTGGGCTTCGTGACCCTGCTGTCGCTCGCCCTCTCGATAGCCGGCTATCTGCTGACACCGACGCTCCTCTCGCTGCTGGGCAGCCAGCCCGGGAGTGCCGTGCACACCATGGCGGTGTCGTACACCCGCATCGTCTTCCTCGGCCTGTGGTTCATGTTCGGCTTCTTCGTCTTCCAGGCGCTGCTGCGTGGCTGGGGCGACACGAAGACGCCGATGTACCTGATGACCGGCAGCGTGGCCCTCAATGTCGTCATCGACCCGGTGTTTATCCTCGGGTTCACCGACAACCCCCTGTTCGGCTGGCTCGGTCTGGAACCGCTGGCGGCGTGGCTCTACGCCCACACCGGCTTCGAGGGAATGGGCGTCGCCGGGGCGGCGATTGCGACGGTTGGCTCCCGCGGGCTCGCCGCGGTGGCGGGCTTCTGGCTCCTGTTCAGCGGTCGGGTCGGCATCACGCCGTCGCTGTCGGCACTGCGACCACAGATGGCACCCGTGCGGAAGATCGTCCGCATCGGCGCGCCGGTCAGCGTCGAGCAGAGCACACAGGCCCTGTCGGTCACACTGATGACCGTACTGATCGCGCTCGTCGGCGACAACGCCGTTGCTGCCTACGGCGTCGGGAGCCGCTTTACCACCATCGTCTGGCTCCCGATGGTCGGCATGAGCATGGCCGTCGAAACCGTCGTCGGCCAGAACCTCGGCGCTGGCCGGCGTGACCGCGCCAAGCGGGTCGTCTACCACGCCAGCGCCATCCTCGTGGCGGCGTTCCTGGTCGTCAGCGTCGTCGCGACGCTGTATGCCCGCCCCATCGTCGGCCTGTTTGCCGGCACGAGCAGCGGTCCCGTGGCCGACCACGTAGTGACGTTCATTCACATCGTCGCGCCCACCTACGCCGTGATGGCCGGCTTCCACATGATGAACGGCGCGTTCCACGGCGCTGGCGCGACCCGGCTCTCCATGATTCTGGGCCTGACGACGCTGTGGGGCTTCCGCGCCGCGCTGGCAGGGGTCCTCATCACCGTCGTCGGCCTCGGCGCAGTCGGCGCGTGGTACGGCATCGCCGCCTCGAACGTCGTCTCGACGCTAGCTGCGACCGTCTGCTTCCTGCACGGCGGCTGGCTGGGCAACTCGCTGGCGACCGAGGACGACGAGCCGGCCACCGCGACCGACGCAGCATCGGACGCCGAATCACCGGCCGAGGACGACGGGACAGCGACGTAACGTCCGCTCGTTCAATCAGTCACGGTGGGCGGTCCGCTGGCGAGAAATCGTCTGAGTATCGTAGCCTGTGTCCGGAACCGGACCGCAAACCCCGATTCGGTCGGAACAAGAAATATCATTTCCGGTGATGCCACTGCCGCAGCGTGGTTTTGCTGTCCATCTCCCGGGACGGTCCGCTGGGACGTTGAAACCGGGATGCTGTGCCAACGCTCATACTGTCGGCTGTAAGTCTGTGAAGAATTTCGCCACCCGGGGTGGCGAATATCTTAAAATAGTTACAGCCAACAGTATCAGAGGGAGCGCTGTACCGTCTCCGTGGCGCTCCGGACCACGGTCTCGGCTGGGACGTCTTCGGTGACGGTGGTTCCGGCACCGACGACGGCGTTTTCGCCGACCGTGACGCCCGGGAGAACCACCGCGCCAGCACCGACGAAAGCCCCGTTCTCGATGGTTATCTCGTCGAACGTGTCGTTCTGAAACTCCATGCCCGCGTCGGTGAGGTCGTGGGTTACGCCGACGATGGAGGCGTTGGGCCCGACCTGGACGGACTCGCCAAGCGTCGCGTTCTCGACGTAGGCGTTCGCGTTGATATCGGTCGGTCCGTGGATGGTCGCCTTCTTGATTGATGCCCCCTCGTAAATCTGGACGCCGTCACCGATGTCGGCGTCGTGGATCGTCACGTATTCCCGAATCTCGACGTTGCCCAGCGTCGCGTTCTCGACCTGGACGGTCTCGTGAACAGCCATATGCGGATGTCAGCGCCGACCGTAATCATCGTGGCGGCGGCCAGTGTCGGAACTGGATATGGGAGTCGTAGCGCGGCTCGAAAAAAGTCGCCAGTGGTCGGCGCTCTGGGAGGAATGCCGCCGCTCGACTGAAAGGCGGTCTTCGCTTCGTTCGGAGCGTCCTACGTCTCACGGGTCGCATCGCTCCCCGCACGGGTATTCGAGGCCTCCCGCTGGTCGGCCTCGCTATGTCTCGCGGGTCGCTGCGTTCCCCGCTGCGCGTTCCGGCGGGCCGCTCCTTACGGTCGCGCCCCGCCCTACGTCTCACGGGTCGCATCGCTCCCCGTTCGACTGTTCGGTTCTCGCGCTTGGCGCGAGAACCTACGTCCCGTGCTGCCAGGAATCCATATACTCGACCTGGGTGTCAGTCAGCGAGTCGAAGTCGACGCCCTCAGCGTCGAGCTTGATTTCCGCGACCTCCTTGTCGAGTCGGTCCGGGACGGCGTGGACACCGGCCTCGTAGTCGTCGCCGTTCTCGACCAGTTCGCGGACACAGACGGCCTGCACGCCGAAACTCTGGTCCATCACCTCGACGGGATGGCCCAGTGCGATGGGGGTCGCGAGATTGACCAGCCGGCCCTCGGCCAGCACGTTCAGGCGGCGGCCGTCGGCCATCTCGTAGGTCTGGACGCCGTCGCGGGCCTCGTAGGTGTCGGCGGCGAGGTCCGACAGCGCGTCGAGGTCGACCTCCACGTCGAAGTGGCCGGCGTTGGCGAGCAGGACGCCGTCCTGCATCGCCTCGAAGTGCTCCTCGACGATGACGTCACGGTTGCCGGTGGTCGTGATGAACACGTCACCCTCGGCGGCGGCTTCGGCCATCGGCTTCACTTCGTAGCCCTCCATGTGGGCTTCGAGCGCGCGGCGGGGCTCGACCTCGGTGACAATCACGTCGGCGTTCTGGCCGCTGGCTTTCATCGCAACACCCTTGCCACAGTCGCCGTAGCCGGAGACGACGACGGTCTTGCCGGCCCACGAGAGGTTCGTCGTCATGGCGATGGAGGCCAGCGAGGACTCGCCGGTACCGTGAACGTTGTCGAACAGGCGCTTCATCGGCGTGTCGTTGACCGCGAACACGGGGTAGTCGAGTTCGCCGTCCTCGTCCATCGCGCGCAGTCGGTGGACGCCGGTGGTCGTCTCCTCTGCACCACCGACGATGGTGTCGATGAGTTCCGGGTAGTCCTCGTGGATAGCCGCGACGAGGTCCATTCCGTCGTCGACAGTGATGGTCGGCTCGTGGTCGATGACGGCCTCGATAGCCGCGTAGTACTCCTCGTCGTCGACGCCGCGCTCGGCGTAGGAGGTGATACCGTCGACGGCGTCGAGCGCGGCGCTCACGTCGTCGTGTGTCGAAAGCGGGTTACAGCCGGTGATGGCGACTTCCGCGCCACCGATTGCGAGGATTTCCGCGAGGACGGCAGTCTTGGCTTCGACGTGCATCGCCATGCCGATTCGCTCGCCGTCGAAGGGCTGGTCGGCCTCGAACTGCTCGCGAAGCGCGCCGCAGATGGGCATGTGCTGGATGGCCCAGTCCATCTTTCGGCGGCCGGAATCGCGAGCCTCGTCGAGGTCGTCAAGTCGCTCGGAAATAGGCGTCGTCATGTCACGACAGAGGGAGAGAGTTCCTAAAACGCTACCGAAGCCGCTCAGTTACCGCGCTCGTCCGGCGGGCCGGCGTCGTCCGGTGGGCCACCATTGCCGCCGTTGTTGCCGTTGCCGCCGTCATCGTCGTCCTCGTCAGCGTCGTCTGGCTCCTCAGTCTCGTCGTCCGGTGCTTCGGTTTCGTTCTCGTCGTCTTCGGTTTCGTTCTCCGTGTCGTCGTCATCGCGGTCCTCGGGCGGCCCGGCGTCTTCCGGAGGGCCACGGCGGTCGTCCTCGGTTTCGTTCTCAGTTTCGTTCTCGTCGTCATCGCTGTCCGGGCCGCGGTCCTCGGGCGGTCCGGCGTCCTCGGGCGGGCCGCGTCGGTCGTCCGTCTCGTTTTCGGTCTCGTTCTCGTCGTCACCGAAGATGTCCGCCGGCGGGCCCTGTCGTTCGCTGGGGTGGGTCTCGTTGTCGTCGGACTCGTTTGCACCGGTGACGTGTGCGGGCGGGCCGGCGTGGTCCGGCGCGTTGCCGGGGTTGTTCGCGGTCACGAAGCTGGCGACGGCCGGGCCGATGCCGCCGGTCCGGTTCTCGTCGCTCAACAGGTCGCTCACGTAGGCCGACACTTCGAGTCCGAAGGTGTCGAATTCGGTGACGTTCTCGGGCGCGACGGTCAGGTCCGCCGTCGTCGTCGCGGTGTGGTTGTCGGCCGTCGCGGTCACGTCGACCGTGACGTTCTGCTCGGGCGCTGGCAGTCCGACCGTCCCGTCACTGTCGGTCGTGTAGTTGCCAGTTCCGGCGTAGGAAGCGTTGTCAGCTGTCGCCACGGCGACAGAGGCGTTCTCGACGCCCGTCTCGTTCTGTGTGACCGATACCGTCGCGCTGCCGGCGTCAGCCTGTGAGACACCGACCGCGAGGGTGTTCCCCGCGCCGGTGTTGCCGGCCGAGTCCGCAGCGGCCGCCAGACCCGGACCGACGGCCAGCAGGGCCAGTCCGACAGCGGCGTACAGTGCGAAGAGTTTGGTGCGCATCGTACCCGATACGTTCGCCGAGAGAGCGATAAACACCCCCTCCCGTTCAACTCGTTCACGCCGTTCGCAGCATCGACAACACCGCCTGAGATATATTTATACCGTTTAAAACCCGTTCTCAGCGTTTAATCAGACCAACTCAGTCACCGGCTCGTTCGACCAGCGCGGACGCGTGGTCGCTCGCTCGTTCCCGGACGGCCTGCTCGTCGAACACCTCGACAGTGCGGTCGCGCATGAGCACTTCGCCGTCACAGACCGTGTGGCGAACGTCGCTCCCGTGGACGGCGTAGGCCAGATGCGAGACGAGGTCGTGGGCCGGCGTCAGATGCGGGGCGTCGAGGTCGATGACGGCCAGGTCCGCGTTCGCGCCGGCTTCGATGCGGCCGCTGTCGAAGCCAAGCAGGTTTGCGCCGTTTTCAGTCGCCATCTCGACGACGGTGCTGGCGTCGACCGCGCTGGCATCGTCGGCCGCGAGCTTTCCGATCATCGCCGCATCGCGCATCTCGTCGAACATGTCGAGGTCGTTGTTCGAGGCCGCGCCGTCGGTTCCGATGCCGACGGTGACGCCGGCGTCCAGTAGGTCCTGTACCGGAGCCATCCCGCTGGCGAGCTTCATGTTCGAGGCCGGGCAGTGAGCGACGCCGGTACCAGTTTCGGCCAGCAGGTCGATCTCGCTGTCGTCGACGTGGACGCCGTGGGCCACGTAGGTGTCGCCGTCCAGCAGGCCGATGTCGTCGGCGTAGGCGAGCGGGCGCTGTTTGTGCTCGTCGACGATGGGTGTCACCTCGTCGCGCGTCTCGTTGGCGTGCAGGTGAATCGAACGGTCGTCGTCGAGGGCCTTCGGGACGTACTCGCGCAGATACTCCTCGCCGACGGTCGTCAGCGAGTGCGGTTGGAACGTCGTCCGAATCCGGCCATCGGCCGCCCCGTCGAGTTTCCGAGCCACGTCGAGGCTCTCCTGGAGGTCAGATCGCGCGGCCTCGTCGTCCTTGCCGACGGTGACTGCGGTAAAGCCCAGAACGGCCCGCATCCCGGCCTGGTCGACTGCGTCCGCGATTTCCTCGACCTCGAAGTACATGTCCGATAGTGCTGTCGTCCCCGACCGGATCATCTCGACCAGCCCGAGTTCCGCGCCGGCGCGGATGTCCTCGGCGGTCAGTTCCGCCTCGACGGGCCAGACGTCTTCCTGCAGCCAGGCGTCGAGAGGCTTGTCGTCCGCGAGGCCGCGCAGCAGCGTCATGGCGACGTGGGTGTGGGCGTTGACCAGCCCGGGAATGACCAGGCCGTCGCTGGCGTCGAGTTCGTCGTCGCCGTCCAGTGTGCCCGGTTCGTCGACCGCCACGATATCGCCGCTGTCCTGTGAAACCAGTACGTCCGCACGCTCGACGGTCAGGTCCGGCCGGAGGACCTGCCCGCCGGTGACGAGGAGTTCACTCATGGCGGTGGCTTCGCAACCGCGGGTCTTAGTTCGCCGGGTCCACAGCGCCGCTGTGTGGCGTGTTGCCACACCCCTGGAACAGGCTGACCGCCGAGACGGTGCCTGTTCCGTAGGGGTCTTTCCCCTCCGGCGCGTTCGGAAGGTCAAGAGCATGGCGACGGCAGAGCGCATCCGACAGCGGGTCAGCGCGATGCGGCACGGAAGCCCGGCCCGAATGCTGCTTGCCGTCGCTGCCGGCTGGTTCCTCGTCCTCGGGATGCGGTTCGTCGTGCCTGCGGTTCTGCCGACGATACGCGAGGAGTTCGTCATCTCGAACACACAGGCGGGGCTCGCGGTCACGGTGCTCTGGCTCACGTACGCGACGGTACAGTTTCCGGCAGGAGTTCTGATCGACCGGATCGGGGAGCGGACGCTGTTGGTGGCCGCGGCGTTGCTGTCCGGCGTCGGGTTGCTGGGCTACTTTTTCGCGCCGGTGTTCTCGCTGTTCCTCATCGCGACGGGCGCGTTCGGGCTCGGGACGGGACTGTACGGCCCCACCCGCGGGACCGCCCTCTCGCGGACGTTCGACGCCCGCGAGGGGACCGCCTTCGGTGTCGTGATGGCCGCCGGCTCTCTCGGAGCGGCCGCACTGCCCGCCGTCGCCGCGTTCGTCACAACCCGGTACGGCTGGCGGCTGGCGCTTGCCAGCGCCGCCCCCCTGTTCATGCTTGTCGCCGGCGCGCTCTGGCTCTCGGTCTCGGACCGTCCGACCGTCGAGTCCGAACGGAGCCTCCGGCGGGACCTCCGAACGGTCCTCGTCGGCTTTCGCAACCGCCGGCTCGTGCTGTCGGTCTCCGGCAAGACACTGATGCTGTTCGCGTTCCAGGCCGTGACAGCGTTTCTCACCACGTATCTGGTTACGGTCCGGGACCTCTCACAGGGGACCGCCGGGGCGCTCCTCTCGGTGCTGTTCGTCGGTGGCGCGCTCTCACAGACCGTCACCGGCCGGCTCGCCGACCGGTACGGAACGCCCAGTGTCCTGACCGGTGTCGCGCTCGTCAGTACCGTTCCGCTCGTACTCATTCCGTCCGTCCACGGCGTCGTGCCGCTGGCCATCGTCTCCGGTGTCATCGGGGTTCGGATGAGCGTCGGCCCACTGGCAAACGCCTACATCGTCGATACGCTGCCTGACGCCGCCGAAGGCACCGGCTGGGGCCTGCTCCGGACCGGCTTTTTCGGGATCAGTTCGCTGGGCTCGACCGCTGTCGGCCTGCTCGCCGACCAGAACCTGTTTTCGGTCGCGTTCTACGGTCTCGCCGGTCTGACGCTCCTGGCCGCGGCTACCTTCGTCGTCCTCCCACGCCGGGACCGCCTGTAACGGCTCCGTCCACAGCCGGTCAGTCCAAGGGGAAAGACAGTTGCCCCGCGGCCTGCCAGTAGGCGTATGCGAATCGCCGTCCCCAACAAGGGCCGCCTGCACGAACCAAGCGAGGAACTGCTCGAACGGGCCGGCCTCCACCTGGTCGACGGGGCCGACCGCCAACTGCACGCCGACACCGTCGACCCGGACGTGACCGTTCTGTACGCCCGTGCCGCCGATATTCCCGAATACGTCGCGGACGGCGCTGCCGACGTAGGTATCACCGGCCTCGACCAGGTCCGGGAGTCCGACACCGACGACCTCGTGGAACTCCGCGACCTGGAGTTCGGCCGCTGTCGCCTCGTCCTCGCCGCACCGGAGGACAGCGACATCGAGACCGTGTACGACTTCGAGGGCGGCCGCATCGCCACGGAGTTCCCCAGAATCACCCGGCGGTACTTCGACCAGGTCGACGTCGACGTGGACGTGACCGAGGTGTCCGGCGCGACGGAACTGACCCCTCACGTCGACATCGCCGACGGCATCGTCGACATCACCTCGACCGGGACCACACTCCGGATGAACCGGCTGGCCGTCGTCGACGAAGTCCTCGAAAGCTCTGTCCGCCTGTTCGCCCGCGAAGATACGGCTGACGACGAGAAGGTACAGCAGGTCGACACCGCGCTGGGCTCCGTCCTCGTCGCCGAGGACAAGCGCTATCTGATGATGAACGCCCCAGAGAGCGCCCTCGATGACGTGAAAGAGGTACTCCCGGGCATGGGCGGCCCGACCGTGATGGACATCGCCGGCTCAGACCAGCTCGCCGTCCACGCCGTCGTCGAGGAGCGCGCCGTCTTCGAGACGATCAGCTCGCTCAAGGACGTGGGCGCAAGTGATATACTTGTTACAGAAATAGAACGTCTAGTCGAGTAGGGTCTTTTAGCCCACGCTGCTCCTCGCACGCTTACACAGAGGACTCGACCCTGATACACTCGTCCGCGTCGATTGTGACGACGGACTCGCTGAACCGGAACGAGACCAGATTGCGCTGGCGGGTTTCATGCTCGCTGTCCCATCTGAACAGGTCATTCAGTGCTTCGGGGTTGACTACGCCGTACAGTGACGGGAGCGCCCGCGGGTGGCAGTCCTCAACGGTACTCACAGCCTGCACGACTGCCTCGCTTACCGATTCTGCGGGTCGGACCTCGCGGTTAATCATACTGAGACTATAATTCAGTTAATCTAATTAGTTTTGGTTTTCACTTTCGTTCTGTTATTTATTATCCGGGTGACTCGAAAGACAGCCCGCGAGTACTGTTCCGGGATACGCCTACACTAAGCTAAAGATGTTGTTCAGCGCGAACCCGAGAACGGCGGCGAAGGCCAGGTGCAGCGCCACGAGCGGGGCTGTCGAGCGGGTCGAGAGCCGGTACGTGGTACTAATTGCGATACCGTCGGCCACCATCGTGAGCACGAGGACGACCAGCACACCCAGATCCGCCGAGACGATCCCGGACTCGACCCCCCAGCGCTGGAGAATCAGGGAAACGACCGCCGGTGCGGTGGCGGCTTTGGCCGCGAGCTGGCTGGGCACGTCGCCGATGAAAAACGTCGCGGCCAGGTGGAGCGTGACAGCGTAGAAGAGCCAGGTGACGAGAACGGTAACGAGGACGGCGAGGATACCGCCACCGGTCAGGCTGGAGAACCCGGACTGGAGCATACCCGAGGTTCGGCGGCCGCTCGCTTGTGCGTTTTGTTCCCGGGCGCGACCGGCACGCTCATAGCCGCTCGGCCACACCGCTCGGGCGTGTACGTCCTCGAACTCGGCGGGCAGGACGACGCGTTCGCGCGGCGGGAGGCAGCAAGCGCCGCGAGCGCCGTCGACACCCTCGCGCCCGGACTGGCGACGGCACGGGGCACCAGCGACCGCGTTCGCCACCTCGCGTTCACCCACCGGGCCTGTGACCTGATCGGAACCGCGGACCCCGACATCGAAAGCGCCGCCGCGCTGCTGTCGGCCGCGACCATCGACCGCGAGGGGAGCGTCGCCGTGCGCGCGGTCGACGTGCGAGCGAGCACTGGCATCGACACACAACAGGCCGAGCGGACGCTGGGCGGCGTGCTCACCGACCGCGGCTTTCCCGTCGACCTCGACGACCCCGACCACGTCCTCTATGCCTATCTCTCGGATCCCGACGGCGACGAGGAGGACGGGACCGGCGAGGCCTGCTGTGCGCTGGGCTGGCTCGCCGCCGAGAGCGTGCGGGACTTCGGGGGGCGTCAGCCGACGGACCGCCCGTTCTTCCAGCCCGGCAGCATGGACCCGCTGGAGGCCCGCGCGCTGGTCAACATCGCCGGAGCAGGCCCGGAAGCCACGATACTGGACCCGATGTGTGGCACCGGCGGCCTCCTGCTGGAGGCGGGCCTCGTCGGGGCCGACGTGGTCGGCGGCGACGCACAGCCGAAGATGGTCTCGGGGACGCGCGAGAACCTCCGGTACGCGCTCGACGGCGATGGCCATCCCAACAGGGACGCCTATCCCGAACCGGGCGGCTGGGGGGTGTTCCGCTCCGATGCGTCCGCCCTGCCGGTGGCCGACGACGCCGTCGACGCCGTCGTCTTCGATGCCCCCTACGGCCGTCAGTCCCGTATCGAGGGCGAACTGGCTCCCCTCGTTTCCGGTGCGCTCGGCGAAGCCAGCCGCGTCGCAGGGCGGTGCGTGCTGGTCGCCGACCGCGACTGGCGCGAGGCGGGGAGCGATGCAGGCTGGACCGTCACCGACTACTTCCAGCGGCGAGTGCACCGTTCACTTGTCAGGCACGTCCACGTTCTTGGGTGAACATACGTACACTTTCTCTGGACAGGTGTTGTGATTTATTGCGGTATGAGCAAGATTTATGCCATGACAAATGCTAATTAGTACCAAGTATGCCGACGTGGTCAGACCCCGCCCCGTGCGACGACGACGAACAGTTATTCGAATGCCCGGACTGCGGAAAGCGCCTCTGTAGCGAGCGCTCGACGGTCTCCTGTGGCCGCTGTGAGACAGAAATGCAGAACCTCAGCGTGCCACGGCCGGAATAAAACCAGTCGCGTCCCGTTTTCTCGCCGGTTACTCCGACACGAGCGCAATCGCCCGCTCGGCGTCACCGTCCATCCGCTCCAGCAGCGACCGGACCCGGTCCCGGGCTTCGGCGTCACAGTCTGCCAGCACCATCCCTTCGTCCGGTTGGCCGTACACCACGCTGGCACCAGCAGGCGCGGCAAGCACTGCGGGGAGCGTCGCGAGGTCCTCCTCGCCGTCGACATCGAGAAGCGTCGTGTCGCCGCTGTCGATACCGTCCCTGAGCGCAGCAAGCAGTTCGGCGGTGAGTGTCGCGGCCGGGTTTGACACGTCTCGCTTCCGGTCAAACCCGTCGATAGCCGCCAACACGTCCGCGTCGACGGCCGAGCGTTTGGTCCGTTCGTCGACCAGCGCGAGGTCGGGCACCCGTCCGGCCTCGATGAGGTGGTAGGTGACCATGTCGCCGACGGCGATGATCGGGTCCCCAGCGTCGGCCAGTAGCGCCGCTGTGTCGGTATAAATACGTCCGAGCGGCTCTTTGAGTTCGTGTCGCAGGTCACTCGGGAGTTCGAGAACGACGTCGGACACGTTAGCGGACTTTCAGCGCGTACTTGCCCGGCTCAGTCACTTCCATCTCCGCGGCGATGTCGGAGCGCTCCGGATGCGCGATGACGACGTAGCCGGCCCAGTCCTCGGTCAGTGCGGTGCCGCCACAGGCCTCACACTGGCTTTCGATTTCCGCGCCCTGGACGCGGTGACAGTCGCGGCAGACGAGTCGGTCCGCCATCAGCTATCACCGACTTCCGCCGTCCCTTCGCGGCGCTCGCGCTCCTCCTGGAGCCAGCCGTGCTTGCCCAGGCCGACCTGTTTGGCCGTCAGGCCGATCTTGGAGTCGCGGGGATTGCGCTCGTCGATGCTCTTGGTGACGATGCGCGCCCGGACGGCGTCGCCGACGGTGAGCGTCCGGTTGGACTCCCGCGAAGCGAGCTGCTGGTTCTCCTCGTCGTAGGCCAGATACTCGTCGGATATCTGGGAGACGTGGAGCAGGCCGTCGACCGGCCCGATGCCGATGAAGGCCCCGAAGTTGACGACCTCGACGACCTCGCCGTCGACCACTTCCTGCATCTGTGGGTCGAACGTGAGGGCGTCGAACTCGGCCTCGTAGTAGACGCCGGGCTTGTTCGGCAGCACGGCACCGGTACCGATGTCGTGGACCTCGATGACGGAGACGACGCTGCCGACGTCCTCGTCCATTCGACCTTCGAGTTTCTCTTGCAGGAGCCGTTTGACCAGCCCCGGACTGACCTCCGCCAGAAAGCGTGGCGGGACTTCGACCGTATCGCGTAGGCGTACCCGTTTATACATGTGTTATGGTTGAGTGATACCCAGTTTGTTCCGGCCCCTTAAACTAATTACTGGAACGCCCGCGTCCAGCAGGCGTCGTTTGAGGGGGGTGTCGTTCGTGACCGCGTGTGTCGCATCGTCTGCCTGTGCCAGTTCGAGGACGGCGTCGTCCGCGTAGTCCGCCGCGGTCTCCCGAACCGTACACCGGTCGAGCAGGTCCTGCCCGACCGAGGCGGCCGTCGCTTCCGCGCCGGCTCCGTCGGCCAGTTTCGCCAGTTCGTCGCGGACGGCGGCGGGCGCGACATAGTCCGTCGCGTCCGGCAGCACTCTGTCGAGTTCCTCGAACAGCCGCACGTTGCATTCGACCGGCATCATCAGCGCGTTCGTGTCCAGCACGATCATCACCGCAGCGTGCCGACGCCGATGAGCCGCCACCGAGCGCCGACACGGCGGTTGATGGCGATTTTCGAGCCCGAGGCCGCACAGACCGGGCGCTTGAGCGCGACTTCACATTCGTCGTCGCGCGCGCTCGTGACCGAACCGACCGTGGTAGCGGTACCGATAGTCAGCATGAGCGGTTCGCCGGTCGAGATTTCGTCGACCTCGCCGCCGTCGTCGCCGACGATGCGTTCGAGCAGGTCCACGTCCATCGTGAACGTCTCGTGGACCGGCGGGAGGCTGCCGGGCGGGCCGGCGACCTGGCCGGCAAGCGCGTCGCCTTTCGTGATTGCGGGGTCGAGACCGGTCCCGACGCCGAGCAGGCCGCCCGGCGTGACCGTGTCCACGAAGTCACCGCCGGACTGCAGCGAGCGGACCGTCGTCGTCACGGGCTGCCACTCAGTCTTGCCGCCTTCCTCGACCTCGCGGCCGGGCCGGAGTTCGATTTCGTCGTCGACTTCCAGTTGCCCGCCTACGAGCGAGCCGCCGAGCACGCCGCCCATCAGGTCGTCCCAGGTCGTCCCGGGGCGGTTGATGTCGAACGAGCGCGCGACCATCATGCGGGCGTCCTCGTCCGGGTCCCGTTCCGGCGTCGGAATCTCGGACTGGATGGCCTCGATGAGCAGGTCGATGTTGGCCTCCTGACCCGCGCTGATGGGGACAATCGGTGCCCCCTCCGCGACGGTTCCCTCGACGAACTCCTGAATCTGCTCGTAGTTCTGCATCGCCCGGTCCTCGTCGACGAGGTCGACCTTGTTCTGGGCGATGACGATGTTGTCGATGCCGATGATGTCGAGCGCGCTCAGGTGCTCCTCGGTCTGGGCCTGCGGGACGGGCTCCGTTGCCGAGATGACGAGGACGGCCCCGTCCATGATAGCCGCGCCGGACAGCATCGTGGCCATCAGCGTCTCGTGACCGGGCGCGTCCACGAACGACACCGTCCGGAGGTGGTCGGTGTCGACGTCGTGGTCGTCGCAGTGTTCGTCGACGGTAAACGCCTCCGGCTCCTCGGCCTCCGGACAGCGACGGAACGTCGCGTCGGCGTAGCCGAGTCGGATAGAGATACCGCGCTTCATCTCCTCGGAGTGCTGGTCGGTCCATTCGCCGGACAGCGCCTGTACGAGCGTCGTCTTTCCGTGGTCGACGTGCCCGACGAGTCCGATGTTCACCTCCGGTTGTTTGTTCGATGTCATTTCGAGAGTAATCTTGGTGGAGTTTCGCCGCGTGCAACTGATAAACCTACTGTTTGCGCCCGGAGCACCCCCGCCGAACCCGGTTCAATCGCCGGTTTGGTCTCTGCTGACGGCGGCAACGTCACCATATTGCTCGGTATCGCCCTCGATATAGCGACGCGACCCCTGTCGGTTGGTGCGAGCGACAAGCTGTACGAGTCGGATGTCACGCCGGCAGTCGCCGTTCCGATAGCTCCGGTTTGGTGAGTGAGAGTCCGCCGCTGAGGCGAGCGTGGCTACAGCCCGCTCCCGTCAGAAGTGTTACGTAACTGTGTTTCTGTGAACGCTTTTGTTCCCACGGGAACAAGTTCGCATACGATGCGAGTCGATGAGTCCCCCGAAACTGATGCCGACATCGACCCGGCGACGGCGTTCTCGGTCATCGCGAGCGAGACGCGTCTGGACATCCTCGAGGCGCTGTGGCGCGCTGAGGACCGCCCGGTTCGCTTCTCGGAACTGTTTGATGCCGTGGATCTGTCCGACAGCGGGCAGTTCAACTATCACCTGCAGGAGCTCACCGGCCAGTTCGTCAGCCAGGGAGCGGACGGGTACGACCTCCGACACGCCGGGGCGCAGGTCATCCGTGCGGTGCGGGCGGGAACGTTCACACGGACGCCCGACATCGACCCGTTCCGGGTGACCGGCGCTTGTACGCGGTGTGGCGGCGGCCTGCTGGCCGAGTACGCCGACGAACAGTTCGCTATCGACTGCGAAGACTGCGGGAAGGCCCATGGCGAGTATCCGTTCCCGCCGGGCGGCCTGGTCGACCGGACACCGGCGGAAGTCGCGACGGCCTTCGCCGAGCGGGTGCGACACCTCCACTGTCTGGCCGCTGACGGCGTCTGCCCGGACTGCGCCGGCCGAATGCGGACAGATATATCTCGTGATGGCGACTGCTGTCTCGACGTGTCGGTCCGCGCCGAGTTCGTCTGTGAACAGTGTCGGCACGAACTCTGTTCGCCCGTCGGGCTGACACTACTGGACGACTCCCGCGTCACGGCGTTCTACGACGACCACGGCGTCGACCTGTCGAGTCGCCCCTACTGGACGCTCCCCTGGTGTGTCGACGACCAGTACACGACCGTCGAAGGCACCGACCCGTGGCGACTCGCGGTCCGGATTCCGCTGGCTGAGGCGGAACTGACCGCCTATCTGGACAGGGACCTCCAGCCAGTCGAGTTCGAGCGGCAGGCCTGCGGGCACTGAGCCGACCCGCCGGATATACGGTTGGGGCTGTGCCCAGCGAGCTATTTTCCCGCTGACTGAAATCGTCTTCAGGAGAGGGCCGGTACGCATCTCCCGCAGAAATATCATTCAGATTATATTTATCGCGTTTCGGGACCATCGTTTCACTGTAATGTACCAGCCTGCGCCCTACGCCGACCCCGAACTGTACAGACCGACGTATCCGCCGCTGACCGTTCGTTCCCTCCTCGGAGTGCTGACTGTGTATCTCGGCTTCCTGGCGATACTCTCACTGAGTCCGGTCCTTGTGCTGACGGCGCTGGCCTGTCTCTTCGTCGCTATGCGGTAACCGGGCGCGGGGCTTTTGCCCGTCCCAGCCCTCCGTCCGGCCGTGCGGGAGTTTGACTTCGAACTGGCGCTGTGTGCCCACCTCGAACGCGAGGGCCACCTGGTGAGCCGCCAGCTCGGCGGGGCCATCCACGGCCGGCGCGTCCTCGACACCGTCGTCGTCGAGCCGGGCCCCGAGTTCGACGAGCGGGCGGCCATCACTGCCGACCGGCTGCCGACGGCGGCCATCGAAAGCACCGTCGGCCCGGGTCGGGCGCGGTACTGGAAGGACGCCTTCGACTGCCACCCCGACCGCGCCGAGCGGGCCGTCGAACTGGCCGTCGATCGGGGCTTCTTCGAGCGCGAGCGTCGCGGCGGTCGGACGTACGTCCGCCAGACGACGCGATACCCCGACTGGGTCGGCGAAATCGTCGCCATCGAGAACAAGCCGGACCTGGGCCGGCCCGGCGACCTCGAATCGCAACTGCGGACCGACGTGTCGCTCGCGCTCGCCGACCGCGTCGTGCTGGCGACGGCCTCCTACGTCACTGGAGCCCACCTCAACCGGATCCCCGACGAAGTCGGCGTCTGGCGGTTCGACGCCGACAGCGGAACGATAGACGTCCGTCGGAAGGCGACACCACTGCCGACCGACGATACCGGCGTCGAACTGCTGGAGGAGGGGCCGGTCCGGACGGACGTGCGGATCGTCGATTCCGCTGAAAAGGCCCGCGCGCGTCGGCAACTGGCCGAGCGAGCCTACGGCAAGGGGTGGCGGAGTTTCGACTACCCAGCGTGTGACCACTGTTCGCCCGACAGCGACGGGAGTCCGTACTGCCAGTGGAAGGATCGAGCTGTCCGCGAGAGCGACGAATGCGGCCCGGACTGCGGGGGCTACGAGGCGGCCGACCCGCCGGCCGTCGACGGCGACTCGCTCCGGGCCGAGCGGACGCCGTGGCGGGCGGACCCCGACGGGCGCAGGCGTCGCCAGTCGGGACTGGATCGGTTCGGCTAGGAGAAGTCGTCAACGCTACCGGTCGTCGTCGCTTGACGACGCGTTATCGGGCGGGACGCCGCCATCGCCAGCGGTCGGACGGCCGTGCTGTTCGTAGTTGTCTTCGGTCACCGTCGGAGCCTCGGTTGCGACCTGCGCCGCGTGCTTCCTTCTGGCCTGATAGTTCGCCGCGGCCGCGAGCCCGATGCAGGCCACCAGTCCGACGACGAGCACCCAGTCGATGCTGCCCACGATGACCTGTTGGGCGGCGACTGCGAAGACGCCGCCACCCAGCGACAGCCCACCGACCTCCGCGATGCCGCGCCTGTCCATACAGCGGCATTATCCGCCAGTACCTATAAGCTACGGCCTGTTTCACGGAGCCGAATGGGCCATTAGAGCGTGAACCGCTCGCCGTCGAGTCCGATGTCGTCGGCGAAGGCCCTGTCCGCGGGGACGTAGTGCGCGGTGTGGACGATGCGGTAGTCGTCGGCCCCGATGTCGGCGGCGAAGTCCCGTGCACCGGTCAGGGTCATGTGTTTCGTCCCGAAGGTCCGCGGAACGCCGTCCTCGTCGTGGTGCGTACCGCCTTTCGGGTGATACTCGCAGGCTTCCGGATGGACGATGCCCTCGACGAGCGCGAGGTCGGCCCCGGTCAGCACGGATTTCGAGCGGTCGGGCACGTCGTAGCAGGTGTCGCCTGAAATCGACAGCACCGCGCCGGTCTGTGGTTCCTCGATTCGCAGGCCGTAGCACAAAAGCGGCGGGTGGGTGACCGGGACGAGCGTCACTTCGAAGCCAGCGACGGTGAACGGCTCGAAGGGGGTCTGTGCGTGGACCGACACCGTATCGAGGTAGTCATAGCGGCTCCGGACGCCCTCGGCGACACTCTCGCCGGTCACCGGGTCCGTCTCGTCGGCGGCGTGGACCGGCAGTTCGTCGAACAGTCGGTAGGCGTTGCCGAGGCCGTCGAGGTGGTCGAAGTGGACGTGCGTGACGATGGCCGCGTCCGGCAGCGGGACCGACTCGCGGAGGAACTGGTGGCGGAAGTCCGGGCTCAGGTCGATGAGCAGCGACTCCCCGGTTTCGTCGTTCGCCACGGCCACGGAGAACCGCGACCGCTCAACGCCCCCGGTCGGGTCGATGCCGCGCTCGCGGACGCGGGCCCGGAGTTCCTGGTCGGGGTCGCGCGCCCGTTCACACGTCTCGCAGTCGCACTGGACAGTCGGCGTCCCCGTCGTGTCGCCGGTCCCAAGCAGCGTGACCTCCATTACCGTCCCTTCGGAGGGCGACCCGCCTAAGCCCCTCGCTTTCGTTACTGGGTGTCGGCGATGTCCTCCGGATCGACGCCCTGTCGTTCCATCGTCGCCGCCAGCAGGGACTGTGCGCGCTCGTCGGAGAGGTCGTCGAACAGGCAGTCGAAAAACCCTTCGAGCAGTGCCGGTCGGATGCGCAGGTCGACGTACTCGACCTGTTTCCCGGCGATAACCACGTCTACGTCCCACTCGCCTTCGTCGGGGTCGGTCATGCGAACGTCGACCCACGACTCCGCGGGGTCGTCTGTCTCGGTGAACACGTCGTCGTCAGCCATGGCTACAGGGAATGTCCCCTGTATTGATAAGTAAATCGCTGGTACCGACGGCCAAAACGGACGCTTAAACAAGTGAGACGCCGCTCAGTGGTCGTGGTCGTGATCGTGGTCGCTGCCGCCGTCGCCGGAGAAGCCGCCGCTCCCGGCGACCAGGGCGTCGGCGTCGCCGTCCATCATGTCCATGTTCTTGAGGTTGTCCCGCTCCTCGAAGTCGATGATGGCGTCTTCGAGATCCTGTTGCGTGAGCGTGGTCCGTTCCTCGGTCAGGGCGTTGAGGACGGCCTCACGGAGCACGAGTCGGAGGTCGCTGCCGGTCAGCCCCTCGGTTAGCTCCGCCAGCGTCTCGGGGTCGAAGTCGTCGATCTCCATCTGCTGGGTGACGATACGAAGGATGTCCGCGCGCATCCCGTGGTCTGGCTTGGGGAAGTTGACAATCTCGTCGAAGCGCCGCCAGGCGGCGGCGTCGAGCTGGTCCGGGTGGTTCGTCGCGCCGATGAGCAACACCTCGTCCTGAATCAGGGATATCTCGTCGATGCTCTTGAGCAGGGTGTTGACGGCGCGCTTGATGGCGGCGTGTTCGTCGGAGGACCGGGTCTTGGCGACGAAGTCGAACTCGTCCATGAACAGGATACACGGCGAGAGCCGCTTTGCGACCTCGAACACCTTCTCGACGTTCTTGGCCGTCTCGCCGAGGTACTGGCTGGTGATCATCGACAGCTTCACTTCGACAAAGGGGAGGTCGAGGTCGTGGGCCAGCGCGCGAGCGACGCTGGTCTTGCCGGTCCCCGGCGGACCAACAAAGAGGAGTTTGCCGATCTCTCGCAGGCCGATACGGGCGAGGTAGTCGCGGTGCTCGATGGCTTTGACGATTTTCTGAATCTCGTCTTCCTGGTCGGTGGTCAACACCAGGTCGGCCAGGGTCATCTCCACCTCTTCGGGGGCGCGCACGTCGACCAGGTCCAGCATCTCCTCGTCGTCCTCGTCGTCGGTGTCGAACGCCTCCTCCAGTTTGGCGTCGATGAACGCGCGGTCGGCGCGCGACGGTCGGTTCTGCTCGCGGGCCCGCTCGTAATCCGCACCCTCGACCTGGTCCTCGAAGGCTTTCGCCAGAACCGGGTTGTCTTCGAGGGCCGCGGCGTCGACCCGTTCGAGGAACCACTCCTCGGCGAGGTCGCGGTCCGTCATGGAGATGCTCCCCGAGAAGTCGTCGCGGTCGGTGAACATCAGGCCGGAGATGGCCGCCCAAGGCCGCTCGACGCCGGTGGCCTCGCTCGCGGTCGTGTTGGTGACCGACAGCGGCCGTTCGATCTCGCCGTCGCTCCAGAAGACGGACCGGTACGAGGCCGGGAGGTCGTCCGGTTCGAGGTCCCGCCGCTCGCTGTAGATAGTGGCCGTCAGCAGAAACTCAACGACATCCAGTTCCGGATTGCTCATTCCCACTGATGTTACCACGCAACCGGTATAAGTCACTCGAAGCCCCGGTGACCGACACCAAGGTAATATACCCCCTCTGTGTACTCCCAACGTGGCAACTGATAACACATTAATCAGCGTGTATCGGAACCGCATCGGCGAGCCGACGACCGACGACGAGGCCTACGGCTACTGGCTGTTCGTCATCGGCATCGTGCTCGGTATCGTCGGCCTCCTTCTGTTTTACCTGACAGCATCGCGGAGCACGCCCCGGCAGTTCGGCTATCTGCTGGGAGCTATCGGGCTCATACTGCTGTTTGCGGGACCGACGATCAGACTGCCGCTGACACGGCGTGGGCTGATACTCACCTATCTCGGTGCCGTAATCGGACTGGTCGCGATGGTGTGGTTCACCACGTTCTATCCATCGAACTGGACCGGCCCCGAGGGGAACCCGGCAGTGACGCTGTACATCGTCGGCCTCGGGCTGATGGCAGTCGGTGCGGTCGTTTCCCCGCTGCTGACCGGGCGGAAAGAAGCCTACGACGAGGCGGTTCAGACAGCGCAGGAAGCAACCGAAGTGGCCGAGCAAGCCACACAGGACGCCGACCAGGCGTCCCGGGAAGCGACACAGCAGTCTGAAGTTGCCGACCGAGCGACCCGCAAGCGCAACAGGCTGGCAGAGGAGTTGGCGACCAGCGAGGCCGCCCGCGAGGAACTCGCGACCGTCACCGAGGCGACAGAGGCGGAACTCGCCGCGGCCCACGCCACCATCGCGGCCGCGATGGACAGCAAGGCGACGTTCGAACTGTACGAGGACTCGGCGGGCAAGTACCGCTGGCGGCTCCGCCACCGGAACTCCAATATCATCGCCGACAGCGCACAGGGCTATTCGTCGCGCCAGAAGGCGATGCAGGGGCTCCGCAGCGTCCAGTCCAACGCCGCCGGCGGGACCGTCGTCTTCTTCGAAGACGCGACCGAGGACGACACCGCCGAGGACGTGCCGGTCGTGCCGGCTCCCGAAAGCGACGCGACGTTCGAACTGTTCGAGGATTCGGCCGGAGAGTTCCGCTGGCGCTTGCGCCACGACAACGGCAACATCCTCGCCGACAGCGGCGAGGGGTACGCCTCGAAGTCGAACGTCCGACGGGCGCTGCAGAGCGTTCGCGCGTACGTCCCCGGCGCGGCGTATCTCAGGGTCGACCCCGTCGCCTACGAGGTGTACGCCGACGCCGCCGGCCAGTTCCGCTGGCGCTTGCTCCACCGCAACGGCAACATCCTCGCCGACAGTGGCGAGGGGTACAGCTCCCGGTCGAACGCCCGGCGGGCGGCCCGACGGGTGAGCGAACTCGCGCCCGACTCCGAGGTCGACGACGGCTTCGAGGTGTATCAGGACAACGCCGAGGAGTGGCGCTGGCGGTTGCGTGCGGCCAACGGCGAACTTGTCGCCGACAGCGGCGAAGGCTACGCGAACCGGTCGAAAGCCATGGATGCCGTCGAGCGGGTCCAGTCATACGCCGCCGACGCCGACCTGCTGGATATCGGGAGCGCAGCGTTCGAAGTGTACGAGGACAAGGGCAACGAGTGGCGCTGGCGGCTCCGCCACCGGAACGGCGAGATCATCGCTGACTCCGGCGAGGGGTACGCCGAGCGCAACAAAGCCGTCGCCGCCATCGAGCGGATCAAGCGCCACGCCCCCGGTGCAACACAGGAAGAGTAGCGGCGACCGAGACGCCCCGGCGGGCAATTCCCCGTAGCGAGGAATAGCCGAATTAATTAAACAGGGTTCGGTCGAAGTTACACCTATATGACAATAGATGCACTCGAAGCGGCCGGACTCACGCGCATGGACGACAGCAACATCGCGGCGTTTCTGTCGAACCAGCGGGTCGGCGTGCTGGGCCTGCCGACCGAGAACGGACCGTACATGATTCCCCTGTCGTTCGGGTACGACGGTGACCGCTCGCTGTATTTCACCTTCATCGGTGGGTCGGCGAGTCGCAAACAACAGTTGACCGAGGCGGCAGCGAACGCGGCCGTGCTCGTGTACAAAGTCGAGTCGATGTTCCACTGGGAGAGCGTCCTGCTACAGGGCGGTATCGAAGCCGTCCCCGAGTCCGAGTGGGACGAACTCGCGGACGTGCTCGATACGGCGTGGCGGCCGGAGCTGTTCGAGGACGCCATCGAGGACGGCGACATCACAGTCTACCGGTTCCGCATCGACGAAAAGGAAGGGCTCAGACACGCCGGCCTGCCGCCGGGGTTCGAACAGGAGTGAGCCCACTGTTCGACTGTTGCGGGAAGCGGGTGGCCCGGTCGGAGACAACGGTTCCCCCACTGTGTAGAGTTTGTCAGGTTTTAACACAGGCCGAGACGTTCCGTTGTCCATGCCCACACCTGTCATCGTGGATGCAGTCAGAACGCCACAGGGAAAGGAGGACGGCGCACTCGCCGGCGTCCGGAGCGAAGACCTCTCGGTGCCGCTTATCAACCAGTTGCTCGCGTCGACTGGCGTCGAGGCCGACGACGTCGACGACCTGCTGTGGGGGTGTGCCCAGCAGCGCGGGGAACAGGGCAACAACATGGCCCGGGTCATCGCGTTGTTGTCGGACCTCGGCGAGAGCGTCCCCGCGTCGACGATCAACCGCTGGTGTGCGTCCTCCGCCGAAGCGCTGATGCGGACCGCCGACGCCATCGCGGCCGGCCAGCGCGACGTGCTCATCGCCGGCGGCGTGGAGTCGATGTCCCGCGTACAGATGGACGAGAACACCCACAACGTCCACCCGCGACTGGCCGAGCACTACAACATCGGCGAGCTTCAGATGGGAATGACCGCCGAGAAGGTCGCCAGCGAGATGGCGGTCAGTCGGCAGGAACAGGACGAGTACGCGCTCCGGAGCCACCAGCGCGCCGCCGACGCGACGGAGTCTGGTCGCTTCGACGACGAGATCGTCCCCATCGAGACCGAGGACGGGCAGTTCAAAGCGGACGAGGGTATCCGTCCCGACACCACGCTCGAAAAGCTGTCCCAGCTACCGACAGTGTTCAAGTCGGACGGGTCAGTCACACCCGGCAACGCCTCGCAGGTTTCTGACGGCGCGGCGGGACTGATGGTCACGTCACGCGAGTTCGCAGAAGACCGCGGGCTCGACATCCTGGCGGAGATCGGTTCCCACGAAGTCGCCGGCGTCGACCCGACCGTGATGGGTATCGGTCCGGTCCCCGCCGTCCGGAAACTCACCGAGCGCACCGACCGTGAGACGGACGACTACGACCTCGTGGAACTCAACGAGGCCTTCGCCTCCCAGTGCCTGTACTGCCAGCGCGAACTCGGCTTCGACGACGACATCTACAACGTCAACGGCGGCGCAATCGCCATCGGCCACCCGCTCGGGGCCTCCGGCGCGCGCCTCCCGGTGACGCTCGTCCACGAGATGAACCGCCGTGACGCCGAACTTGGCCTGGCGACGGAGTGTGTCGGCTTCGGCCAGGGTGCGGCAATCGAGTTCCGACTGCCCTGACTGGCTGCTATCGGTGCGGTTTCAGTACTCTACCGCGGGCCGTCGTTTTCGAGTGCGTTCCATCGTTTTCGAGTCCGCTGTTTGCGAACGGTGAGGCGCTCGCGCGAACGATATGAGAGAAAAGACAGTCGCTAATCGGCAGCCATATCGCCGGCCGCCGTCGCCTCAGCAGGACTCGTCAGTGAGTGGATGTAGTCGTCGAGGTCGAGCGCGAAAGTGGCGTCGGTCGGGAGGTCGACCCACGAGAATTCGAACTCCGCGCCGCGCTCCTCACCCGTCCCGGTGACAGTGTGCACCCAGTGGTCCCGGGACTCGTGGACGGGAAGGTGGTAGAACGACCGGACGTACCGCTTCGGGGGCGATTCGCGACGCGTCCAGACGTCGGTGGCGATGTGTTGCAGGCGCTCGAAGGAGGCGAGACCGCTCTCCTCGACGGCTTCCCGTTGGACGGCGGCCCTCGGTTTTTCGCCCGGTTCGACGGTTCCCTTCGGTATCTGTAGCCCGTCGTGGCCCGGCCCGTCGAACACCAGGAGTTCCGATCCGTTTCTGGTGATGTAGGCGCAGGCCTTCTTCACGTACGTCGCCCGCTCTGGTTGCATACTATGCGGTAGCGACAGCAGACATATAGTACTACCCACATATCTGCCTAAAATCATATTAGGACACCGGATGGCTGAGAGGAGGAGTGAGCGGGCGCAGTACGCCGGTAGCGGGGCACCCCAGTACACTGACGCCGTCATTCTCGGTAGCGGATACGCACTGTGATGGTGGCAGTTCCGGCAGTAGATGATCCTCTCTAAATATTAATTTTAGGTAATATTAAAAGGATTAAAGTAGTGTCAACCAGGAGTACTGTGTATGGACGGTCACATCACACCCGAGGAGTGGGAGCGAATCGAAGCGTTCGCACAGAAACCGAGCTACCTGCGCCGCCCGGAGCATCTACTCCCCGAAGAAGCCACGGAGGACGAAGAGAGCGTGGACGGAGCGGTCGCGGGCGACTGACAGGAAGCCGTGTTCTGCAGAACCGACCACACCTGACCCGTTGTTGTTCGTTCTCGGAGACTTATCAGACTCGCTTCCGTTGAGATAGCCATGAGTCTTCAGTCGATGTTCAATGACATCCCGTTTGTCAAGCAGCTAGGGATGGAAATCACGGCCGTCGATGACGGCTATGCAGCAGGCGAACTCCCGTTGGAAGACGGTCATTCCTCGAACCCCGAGTCGATAATCGCACACGGTGGCGTCACGTACTCGCTCGTCGACACCGTCGGCGGGGCGGCCGTCGTCTCGCAATCCGGCACCGTCTCGCCGACGGTCGACATGCGGATCGATTACCTCGCGCCCGCAACCGCCGATTTGCGGACTGAGGCGGAGGTAATCCGGAGCGGCGGGAGCGTCTCCGTCGTCGACGCAGAAGTGTACGACACCGATGGCCATCACATCGCGAGCGCTCGCGGCACGTACAAGACGGACGGCGACCGCGGCGAGTCGCCGTGGACAGAAGGCGTCGACGAGTCAGACGTTACACGGCTTACCGACGACTAGTCGCCACTGACCATTTTCATCCCGTCGCGGACGGACTCCCGACGGCCCAGCAGCGTCACCATGTCGCCTTCTTCGAGGACGTAGTCGGCCGTGGGTACTTCGGCGTTATCGTGGAGTTCGCCACTGACGAGCGCGACCAGACAGGCGTCGGGCAGCATCGGTCCGACCTCGCTGATCGGCTTGCCGATGAGGTCCGGGTTCTTGACCTCGACCTCCTGAACGTCCCCGCTGCGACCGATATCGGTCATCCAGTGGGCGATGGCCGGGCGCTCGATCTGGTTGTCGATGGCCCAGGCCGTCGCCATCGCCGAGGAGATGGTCCGGACGCCGAGGTCCTCGAAGGCCTCGACGTTGTCCGGGTTGTTCGCGCGGGCGATGACGCGCTCGACACCGAACTTCGAACTCGCAAGCTGTGACACCAGCAGGTTCGCGTCGTCGTCGCCGGTCGCCGTGACGACAGTCTTGGCGTTTTCAGCCCCGGCCGACCGCAACATGTCGGTGTCGGTGCCGTCGCCGATTTCGACGGCATAGCCTTCGTTGCGGGCTCGTTCGACGCTCTCTTCTTCCTGCTCGATGATGACGACGTTCTCGCCCCGGTCTTCGAGGCGTGCGGCGAGCGCTCGGCCCACCTGTCCGCCGCCGACGATGATGATTCGCATTGGTATCACATCCAGTTTTTCCGCGATGAATCGCGCCAGCCCGCCCTCGAACAGGGCGGTCGCAAAGATGACGAGGAAGACAGTGCCCAGCAGGATATCCGCCTGCGTCCCCAGTAGTTCGGCCTGTGCCCCGGTGACCTCTTCGGCTGCAGCGTTCAGTTCGACGGCAAACAGCGTGGCGACAGATGCCGGAATAATACCGCGCGGGCCGACGAAGCTGACGAACAGTTTCTCGTTGGTCGTAAACCGGTCACCGACGGCCGAGACGAACACCAGCAACGGCCGGATGACCAGCGCGACGGCGAGAACGACGATAATTCCAGACAGTCCGACGTCGATGAGCGACGCGAGCTCCAACTGGGCCGCCAGCGCGATGAACACGAACGACAGCACCAGCAACGTGATGTCGCCTTTGAACTCCTCGATGTCTTCCTCGTAGGGGTGGTCGACGTTCCCGAGCGCCATCCCCGCCGTCGCGGCGGCGGCGACGCCGGCCTCGGTCGCTATCGTGTTCGCGCCCGCGTAGGCGATGAGCGCCCCGGCGAGCACGAGCAGTCGGGAGTTCCGCGGTGCGTCACCGGGCGAGAGGTCGACGTACTGGAGGAGGTAGTACACGATGCCGGCGACGATGAGACCGACGAGCAGCCCCGTCCCCAGTCGAAGTGCGAACGCCCGCAACAGCCCCTCGCTCGACGCCGCAGGGTTGACCGTCTCGAAGATGACGACGGCGATGATCGCCGCGGTCACGTCGTTGACGATCCCTTCCGTCTCCAGCGCGGCGGCGACGCGGTCCCGGACCGGGACGACGTCGAGAATCGGCGTGATGACCGTCGGGCCAGTCGCGACCAGCAGCGCACCGATCAGGAACGCGAGGTTCCAGGAGACGGCCGCGGAGTTAAACGCGAACTTGACGGCGATAGCGGTCCCCACGAGCGCGATGGCCGCACCGACGGTAACGAGCCTGAACGTCGCGGCCGGGGCCTCCCGCAGGCGGTCGAACCGGAGGTGGTAGGCCCCCTCGAAGACGATGATTGCGACCGCTAAGCCGACGATGGCGGACAGCGCCCCGCCAAAGGTACCGTCACCGATGATTTTCAGTCCGGGCTGGCCGATGATGACTCCCACCAGTAAATAGAAGATGATACTGGGGACGCGCAGGCGCGCGGCGAGGACCTGTGCAAGGACGCCAAGTCCGATGATGCCGGCGACGAGCGGAATCAGTATCCCCGAACTACCAGCCACAGTTGGCCTCCATCTGTCCGGCCTATCGCGTCGCCCTCGTATAAACGCACTCACTCAGCGGTACACGAGGACTCTATCGGGAGCCCAGTCCACGGCCGATGTGACGCTGGCTATGCTTCGCGGTTGTCGAGGGCCACGAGCACGCCCCGGACGTTCAAGCGCATCTCGGCGCGACCCTTCCGCTCGCCCCAGAGGTCGGTGTCGGCCCGCTCGAGGAAGTAATCGATGACAGCCTCGTCGTCGTCGAGTTCTTCGCGCTTGCGCTCGACTTCGGCGACCCACTCGGGCAGAATCTCGGCGTACGTCTCCAGTTTGTCACCGGTCTCGGCCGGGCCGTAGTGGCCGAACATGAGGATTTCGGGGTCGAGGTCCTGTAACATCGCCACGTCGTCGAGGGCCCCCTCCAGCGTGAAGTTGACCGGCGGCGTCGTGACGTGCATCTCGTCGGTCGACGGCGTGTAGATACCGGCGGCGTCGGCGGTGAACACACCGTCGACGACGGGGTCGTAGAAGACGACCTGGTGTGGGGCATGGCCCGGCGCGTGCATGACGTCCAGCGAGTGGTCGCCCAGGTCGATCACGTCGCCGTCGGACAGCGTCTCGATGCGGTCCTCGGGGACTGGAATCGGCTTCCCGTAGTACTCGATCTGGTCGCCGACGGCGTGTTTGGTCCCCTCCCAGAGCCGCTGGGGGTCGACGAGGTGTCGCTTTCCGGACTCGTGGACGTACACCGTCGCGTTCGGACAGTCCTCGACGAGGTAGCCGGCCCCGCCGGCGTGGTCCAGATGGACGTGCGTCGCCGCGATGACCTCCAGGTCCTCGGGCGCGATACCGACCGACTCCATCGCCGAGAGGATGTTCTCGTGGCGCGCGCCGATGCCGGTGTCGACCAGCGCCGGCCGCTCGGCGTCGATGATGTAGACGGAGCCGTACTCGGCTACGTCGTACATCCCGGTGTCGACGTAGTGGACGTCTGTGCAGTCCCCGACCGTCACCTCGTAAACGTCACCGATTCCCATACACTTCCTCGTGACCGGCGGGGGCAAAACCGTTGTGCTGCGGCTGTCCTGACAACCAATAGTCAAGAAGGGCAAAGCCATTTACCCGGAATCAGAAACACCACTGTATGTACGACGCCGTACTCGTTCCGACCGACGGCTCCGAGGGGTCCGTAACCGCGGCCGAACACGCCATCGACCTCGCACAGCGCCACGACGCGAATCTGCACGCGCTGCACGTCCTCGAAACCGAGCAGGTAGTCGAGCAGATTCCCGATTTCGAGGACAGCAGCATCTTCGACCGCCTCGCCGCCGCCGGCCAGCAGGCCGTCGACGACCTTCGCGCGCAGGCCGAAGACGCCGGCATCGACACGGTGACCACGGCGGTCGAGCAGGGCGTCCCCCACGAGGAAGTCGTAGACTACGTCGAGCGCAACGACATCGACGTCGTCGTGATGGCGACGGAGGGGCGGACCGGGCCGTCCAAGGAACTCATCGGCAGCGTCACCGAGTCGGTGGTTCGGGCCTCACCGGTGCCGGTGCTGGCGGTCAAGGTCGGCGGCGAAACGTAACGGAGGAGACGCACAAGTCGACAGTCGGGCCAGCCCCACCGCGGGACCGACACGACTAATTTCTGCCGTCGAGAACCGTCGTCCATGTTATCGAGACAGTTCGTCCGGGAGCACCCCGAGACGGTCCGTGACGCTATCGAACGGAAGGGCGTCACGGGCGTGGACCTCGACGAAATCCTCGAAATCGACGAGGAGTGGCGGGAACTGAAGGCCGAAGGCGACGGCCTCCGGCAAGAACGCAACGAAGTGTCGAGCAAGATCGGCCAGCTCAAACAGGACGGCAAGGACGAGGAGGCACAGGAGGCCATCGACCGCTCGCAGGAACTCAAAGACGAACTGCAGGAGGTCGAGGAGCGCGCCGACGAACTGGAGTCCCGGTTGGAAGAAGCCCTGCTGGAACTGCCGAACGTCCCCCACGAGTCGGTCCCGACCGGCGAGGGCGAGGCCGATAACGTCGAGCGCTACCGCGAGGGGTTCGACGACCTCCGGGACCTGCCCGACGAGGTTATTCCACACTACGACCTCGGCGAGGACCTGGACCTGCTCGACTTCGAGCGCGGCGCGAAGGTGTCCGGCGGCGGCTACCAGTTCGTCAAGGGCGAGGGCGCGCGTCTGGAACACGCCCTCATCCAGTTCATGCTCGATGTCCACCGCGAGCAGGAGTACGTCGACGTGCTTCCGCCGATTCCCGTCAACTCCGATTCGATGGAAGGGACCGGCCAGCTCCCGAAATTCGACGAGGACGCCTACCGCGTCGGCGCGCGCCAGGACGACGACTACGACAGCGACGACCTGTGGCTGCTTCCGACAGCGGAGGTGCCGGTCACCAACATGTACCGCGGCGAGATCCTGCTGGACGACGACCTGCCGGTCAAACACCAGGCGTTCTCGCCGAACTTCCGCCGCGAGGCCGGCGAACACGGGACAGAAACGCGGGGCTACGTCCGCGTCCACCAGTTCCACAAGGTCGAACTCGTCAACTTCGTCCGGCCCGAGAACAGCTACGACCGGCTCGAAGGGCTGCTAGACGAGGCCGCGGAAGTGCTCGACCGCCTCGAACTGCCCTACCGCGTGCTCGACATGTGTACCGGCGACATGGGCTTTACACAGGCCAAGAAGTACGACATCGAGGTGTGGGCCCCCGGCGACGACATGGCGGACGGCCCCGACCGCGGCGGCCGCTGGCTCGAAGTCTCCTCGGTGTCGAACTTCGAGGACTTTCAGGCGCGCCGCGCCGGCCTTCGCTACCGTCCCGAACGGCACGAATCCGCCGACTACCTCCACACGCTGAATGGCTCTGGTCTGGCAGTCCCGCGTGTCCTCGTCGCCATCATGGAGTACTACCAGAACGACGACGGCACCATCACCGTTCCCGAACCCCTTCGCCCGTACATGGGCGGCCAGGAAGTCATCGAAGGCTCCGAGAAAATCGGCGAGAGCGCCGTCGGTGCCGGCGAAAAGGAGTAGGCGGCCGCGGTCCGCTGTGTTCGGCCAGCGTTCCGCGTTCCCGTATGCGGTGCGTTACACGGCACCATATTTCAACACACCATTATATTCGTCCGTCAGCACCGTCGAGGTATGCCGGACGACGCTTTCGGGCAGATGGTACTGGACTTCCGCCGCGACGACCTCGCCGAGCGGCCCCGCTATCGCCGCGACGACGACGATTTGACCGAGGCGCATCTGGCGGGCTACTTCGAGCAGCCAGCGGACTGGCATCCCATCGAGCGGGACCTGTTCTCGGCGGTGACGGGACGGGTCCTCGACGCCGGCTGTGGCGTCGGCCGGCACGCGCTCGCGCTGCAGGAGCGTGGCCACGACGTGCTGGCCGTCGACCGGAGTCCGGGGGCCGTCGCGCTCGCCCGCGAGCGCGGGGTCACGGACGCAGTGGTCGGCGACCTCCGGCGGCCGCCGGGCAATGGGTTCGATACCGTCGTCGCCCTGGGCAAGCAACTCGGCCTCGGCAGTTCGCTGGCGGACCTCCGGACGACGCTCAGCGAACTGGCGGCGGTGACACGGCCCGGTGGCCGTCCCGTCGCCGACGTGGACGCGCTCGACCGGGCGGACCCGGAGACTGGCGCGGCCCACCTCGCCCAGCCCGGTGTCGCCTACCGGACCTTCCGCGTCGAGTACGACGGGCTGGCCGGCCCATGGACGGACTTGCTACTGATTACACCATCGAGGTTCCGCGCCGCGGTTAGCGAGACGCCGTGGTCCGTTGACGCGTTCGTCGGGACCGAAACCGACGGGTCGGCGTACGGCGTTCGGCTGTCGCTGCCGGGACAGTGACACAGCAAATCCGAAAGCAGTCGAGCCTCAGCGCGTGTACGTCTCGATGCGCTCGATATCGTCCCCGGCGAACGTGAACACGTCGACGAAACCGACGATGCACTCGCCGTCCGTATCGAGCAGGCGGCCGCGGGCGACGACCTCGGCTGTCGTCGTGTCGTCGCCGTCGGTCGACTCACCCGCGCTGTCTTTCTGGCGACAGTAGAGGCCGTCCAGCGGGTGCGTGGTGTCTGTCTGGGGTCGCTCTTCACGCATGAACTGTACGAACCGGTCCCGGCCTTCGATAGTCTGATCGGGGCGGTCGTGGACGAACGACGGGGCGAGCAGCGAGGCCAACTGGTCGTAGTCGTCGCCGTCGATGGCGTGGTAATAGGCCCGTGTACGCTGACGGAGATCGGGTCGCGTCACGGGCCTGATTCGGGTTCCTCAGGGGTGTCTCTATCGCTCTCCGTGTCAGATGGCTCGCCGTCTGTTTCCGGGCCCGAACCGTCGTCCGGCTCGGGGTCGACCGCTGCTCCCGTGTCGCCGTCGTCGGCCATCGGGTCGGCCAGGTCCAGTTCGACTGCGTCGTCGGTCTCCGTCTCGGAGGCGGCGGCGTCCGGCGACGGGCCGGCAGTCGACTGCTCGCCGTCCGGCGTGTCCTGTGCCGCGGAGTCGTTGTTTCCATCGATGACCGTGTCGGGTGGCGCCTCAACCATCGTGGTCGGAGTCTCTTCCAGCGGGTCCGTCGGCTCGGTGTCGGCTTCACTGGCGGCCAGTTCGGCCTGTATCTCCTCGATATCGGCGTCATCGACGTCCGAGATATCACCCTCTCCGTCGGGTACCGACACTGACTCCGGCGGCGCGCCGCCGGCCGACGTCGCCTCAGATTCCGGCGCTGACGGTTGGTCTACGGGTGCAGTCGATTCGTCGGTCGAAGGCGGCGGATTCGTCGACTGGTCAGCTGTCCCCGCTGGTGTCGTCTCCTCGGCTGGTTCTGCCGCCGGTCCGTCGGCTGCGTCTCGCATTTCGTCGGCCGCATCGGCGGCTTCGGGTGATGGCATCGAATCCAGCGCCGACTCGGTAGCCGACGATGCTGTCTCCGACAGTTCGCTGTCTGTCCGTTCGACTTCCTCGTCGATATCCACGTCGAGCGAGGTGTCCACAGCTGTCTCGTCCTGTGTGAGGAACGCCGGCCGGTCGTCGTCCTCCTCCTTTTCCAGCGTCTCCAGGTCCGGCGGCCACGGACCGTCGGGGTCGGGCGGTTCCTCGTAGCCGCGGGCGGTTTCCAGCGGCCCCTCGGCGTCGTCCCGGAGTTGCTGGCCCTCGGCTCCGTTCCCGCTAGAGTAGGCGCGAGCGGCCTGTGTGAGCCAGTCGCTGGCCTGCCACAGCGAGTTCGCCTTTGTCTTTGCGTCCTCGTAGATCGGTTTCAGGGACTCGTCGTCGACGAACCGGACAGCGGTGTCGAAGTGGTCCTCGGCGGCTTCGAACTCCTCGCGGGCCTGCTGGAAGTCGCCCTGTGCGACCATCCACTCCGACTCGCGGAAGGCCCCCATCGCCGACGTGAACGCGCGCCGACCCTCCGTGTAGTGGGCGTGGCCGACGCGGTAGCGGGCGAACGCGGTGTCGTCGCCGCCGGTGTCGGCGATGGCGTCCTTGATCTCCCCGACACGGGGGAGTTCCTGAAGGTCGTCGGTACTCCAGGCGTACTGCACGTCGCCGTCGTGGTCGATGACGACGACGGCGCGCTCGATGAGCTGCTGGCCGATGTCGTCCACGAAATCGAGCCCGTACTCGCGTGCGACATCGTGGTCAGTGTCGGACAGCAGCGGGATGTTCAGGCCGTAGCGGTCGGCAAAGGCCCGGTGGCTGTACACCGAATCCGGGCTGATACCCAGGATGCTCACGTCCTTCTGCATCGTGAAGAGGTCGAGTTCGTCCAGGTCACAGGCGGTGTCGTCACAGGCCGGGTTGAAATCCGCCGGATAGAACGCGAGGATGACCACGTCCTCGCCGAGGTAGTCCGACAGCCCGACTCGCTGGCAGTCGCCGTCGACGAGCGCCGGTAGTTCGAACAGTGGTGCCGCCGTCCCCTCTGAAAGCACACGTTGTACAACCAAGCCCGGCTATAACAGTGTTTGCACAGTGTCACTGAACGAGTCGCTTTTATTCGCCAGCGTAGTAGCGCTCGTGTGGAACTGCACGTCCGGTACGAGGGTGACGACGACCCCGATAAATGTAGCGCGCGGAAACTGGCCCGGCTGGACGAGGCCGAACTCCACCGCGCGACGCGGTCGACGCCGCCCGGCATCGTGCTCAACCCCTTCGCCGAGCAGGCGCTGTCTCCGGCGGACCGACCGACCGCCGGCGACGGCGCTCGCCACAGCCGTCTGGTTGCACTCGACTGTTCCTGGGAGACCGCCGAACGGGAGGCGTTCGACCTCGAAGGGGTGCATCGCTCGCTCCCGTTCCTCGTCGCCGGCAATCCGGTCAACTACGGCACGGCCTTTCAGCTCAATACGGTCGAAGCCTTCGCGGGTGCGCTCGCCATTCTCGGGGAGCACGACCACGCCGAGCGGATTCTCTCGACGTTCTCTTGGGGCCACACGTTTCTGGAACTGAACGAGGAACCACTGGAGCGGTACGCGAACTGCGAGGATTCGAGCGACGTCATCGACGTGCAGGACGACTACCTCGCCGAGGAGTAGTCATTTGGGCGTTGCTGGCTTTTCGAGGAGCGGCGCATCACAGTGTGGACAGGCCCGCCGTGCGTGTGCCTCCAGTACGTCGTCGATGCGTTCTCCGCAGGCTTGACACCGCATAACAATAGTTAGCTCTCCAACAATAATGTAGCTTCGGCTTCATTTTTCAGGGTACTTACCAGAACCCGGCCCCGATTCCAGCCGGCGCGTCGGGTGGCGTAAGCGGGCTCGTCGGCAGGTCCGCGTCCGGGTCGGGGTCGTTGTACCCGCCGGGCGCGACGTCGTTCGGCCCGGCAGGGTAGCACAGCGACGCCAGCGCCTGGATGTGGTCGCGGCCGACGCCGAGTTCGAACTGCCCGCCGCCGTACAGATCGATACCGTGTTGCTCACAGTAGTCGATGGTCGCAAGCACCGACTCGACGGTCCCACAGCGGGACGGTTTCATGTTGAGCCACGCCGGTTCGAACGGCAGCGCCTCGATGCTCTCGACGCCGGTAATAGGCACGTCCCAGGTAACGCGCGCTTCTCGACCGTCGAAAATCGGCCGAGTCGCCTCGGTCAGGTCGGGGTCCTCGACCAGCGCGTCCGGGAGGCCGGTGACGACGCGGCGGTAGAACTCCGGGTCGGCCTCGACATCGACATCAGTCCCCTCGTACAGCCCTTTCAGGTCCAGCACGCGAACGTCGTAGTCAGCCAGGTCGTCGACGAGCGCCTCGCTCCAAGACGGCGTGGGGTCGAGCTTGAACGCCAGGTCTCCGTAACGTTCGCACAGCATCGCCAGTCTGTCAGCCGTCGGTGGTGTGTCGTCGTCCGGGTCAGAGAGCCGCGTGGAGACGACGAAGTTCACCGGGTCGTACTGCCGGCCGAGCGCCGTCCCGAGGTCCGTGTCGGCCTGCTTCAGCGCCAGGTCAAGCGCCGCACTCTCGAACCCCCAGCGGCGGTAGTGGCGAAAGCGCTCCTCGTCGGGAGGGGCGGGCCACAGGTCGGCCGCTTCCAGTACCGCGGAAAACGAGTCGACGGAGTACTCGCCGGCCAGCGGAGAGTCCGCACCTTGCAACGTATCGCTGTCCTGCAGCGCGTCGTGGGCTTCAGTCGTGTACGTCACGTCCTCGCCGCTGCCGGTCTCGCCCGCACCGGAGAGCCGGATAACGGTCGTTACTCGGTCGAACCCGCTGGAAGTCGCCCGCTCCAGCCGCTCGAACGTACAGCTCTCGACGGTGACCGACAGGTCCGCGACCTGATCGTACATACTCCGGCTTCGCCGCTCGGGCATCTAAAGCCGGCGGCGGCCTGAAGTGTCGCGATATTCGCAAACGGCCAGAAAGCCCTCACGGAATTCTTCCCGGACCGAAACTCAAAGCTTAAACGCGCGCACCGGAAAGAAGCGCGCATGGCTAGCTTCGAGACTGCGTCCGACCGACTCCTCAACAAGCAGATCTGCATGCGGTGTAACGCTCGGAACCCACAGCGCGCACAGCAGTGCCGGAAGTGCGGCTACGGCAACCTGCGTCCGAAGGCGAAAGAGACCCGCAGCGCCTGATTTTCGGGTCAGTTGCCGCCGGCATTCGGTGGCGGTTCGTCGCCAATCAGCTACTTCTCAGTGGGTTCTCTGTCCGCTGATTGCCGGTCGAGCGTCGCCATGCGAACCGACGCGTGTGAGACGATGAGTTCCAGCAGCTTTTGATCTTCTTCCCCGACAGCCGTCCCGTCCGTCGTGACCGATATGACGACCGTCGTCGTGCCTTCATCGTCCAGAACCACTGCCGATACGCAATCGGTGACAGACTCGGGGACGTCGGTGGAAAACGGCCGGTCGTGAACGGTGACCTCACCCTGTTGCTGTGTCCGGACTTCCTGTGCGAGCGAGCCGACGACGTCGACCGGCACGGTTCGAATAGTGTTCGCGAGCGCCACTGCATCGCCGTCCCTGAGCCGGATGACGGCCGTCTCCTCCATGCCGGTCATCGTCCCGAAGGCCTCGACGACGAAGGCGGCGACGCCGTCGACGCTGGGGGCGCTGGCGATGGCGCGTCCGTAGTTGTTCACGTCGGCCGCCTTGCCAGCGAAGGCCTCGATGCGGTCGCGTTCGGCCGCCAGTTCGCGGAGCCGACTGCGGCTCCGGGCGTCGTACAGCCCGACCAGAACGCCCGCCAGCGCGCCGACGGTGACGAGGTCCACCGTCAGGTACGACGCTCGGGCGAGTGAGCCGGAGGTCACGCGCTGGCTGAACAACAGGAGCGCCGCGATGGCGGCAAACGCCACGGTCCCGCCGGCGGCCCACGCGGCCACTCGGGACGTGGCCCCCTCGAACACCGTGTCGCGAGCGAGCCAGACGCCCGCGTACGCTATCGCCAGCCCCATCGCCGCAAAGGGGAGCGCATCGACCGCGACCGCCACCGGAATCCGGGTCTGCTGGAACGCATGGAACACCTGCATAGCGGCCAGTACGACGCCGGAGAGCGCCAGGGCCGCCCCCGTCAGAAGTCGCTGGTTCATGGAGTCGAATATCGGCCCTATCACTAGAGCGTTGCGCCGGTTTCGAGGGGTTACTCGTCGGGGTACTTCGGCTCGCGGCGCTGGGCTCGTTCGAGGGCGCGCTCGACGACCTCGCGGACGTCGCCGTGGAAGACGCCCCCGTGGCCAGAGTACATATGTTCGACGCCTGCCGGCATTCGGTCGAGAATGCGCTCGATGCTCTCGATGAGGCGCTCGCGGGACTGGCCGGGGCGGTCAGTGCGGCCGAAGGAGCCGCCCTCGAACGCGCCGTCGTCGTGGACGACCACGTCGCCGGAGAACAGGGACGACTCGGAGACGAGCGAGACGTGGTCGTCGGCGTGGCCCGGCGTGTAGACGACCTCACAGTCCTCGTCACCGACCGTGAGCGTGTCGCCGTCGGCGAGTTCGTGGTCCCGACGCGGGTGGGAGCTGTAGGCGTACAGCGGCACGTCGAAGGCGTCGAGGACGGCGTCGAGCTGCTGGACGTGGTCGCCGTGCTGGTGGGTCAAGACGACGGCGTCGAGCGTATCGACGTGCTCGCGGATGACGTCGACGACGCCGCGCATCGCGCCGGCGTCGACCAGCGTCGTCTGCTCGCCGGTCGCGAGATAGGCGTTGCAGGTGAACGTCTCGGCCTCGGCGGTGACGTTGTGAACGTCCATACACGAAGCCTGTGGCGCGGCCCGCTTGAGTGTACTGTCCGCCGGCAACCCGACCGGAATTGGGTATCTCGACTCACAGTGTCGAGAAAATATCGAGTATCAAACACGATAGTGTCGCCGAGTGATTTTTCACTAAGAACGTCATAGTTGTACACGTACCATGGGGTTCGGGAGCTACGACGAATCGGAACAAGACAATCAGGAGTACGACACAGACTTCGAGGACGAGGACGGCCTCGATGCTGAAGAAAACGCCCACGAGGGCGACATCGAGTACGAGTTCACCGCGTCGAACGACGAACTACTCGATAGACTGGAAGACATCAAGGACAACCAGAACACGTGAAATCAGGGGCACGGGCCCTCGGCGTCGCGGAGTCGTATCGGGCGGAAACCAGTCAGTTCGCTGGCGCCGTCGTCCGCGCCAGCAGAGTGGCCGACGGCTTTGTTTTCAGTACTGCCACAGTCGGCGGGAGCGACGCGACCGAGACGGTGTGTGCGATGGTCGACCGACTGGACCGCGAGGACGTTCGTTACCTGTTGGTGGCGGGTATCGCGCCGGCGTGGTTCAACATACTTGACCTCGAACAGATTCACGACCACACCGACCTGCCGGTCGTCTCGGTCACCTTCGAATCCTCCCCGGGGCTTGCGGGAGCCATCCGCGAGGCGTTCGACGACCCCGATGTCGTGCAGGACCGGCTGGCGACCTACCGTGCCCAGCCGGAACGCCGACCGGTGACGGTGAACGACGAGACAGTGTACGTCCGGAGCGTCGGCCTCGACGACAGCGCCGCCGCGGATGTCGTCCGCGCGTTCACGCCGGAGGGCGGCCGTCCGGAACCCCTCCGGGTCGCCCGACTGGCTGCGCGGGGACTGGTCGAGATGGAGTGACTCACGCAGCGGGAGCGACCGACCGGATGCGGTATCGTATTGCCCATCGAAACAATGGACCGCCCGGATTCACCTACTTCAGCTACCCCAACGACTTATTAGCTATTACTAAGTTAGAGATGAGGATTTGAACGACAAACGCGGTAGCAATATTCTATCGTAGATTGTATTTAGCAATAGCTAAAGATAGCCTGATTGTCCGGCACTGTGTTTGTAGAGATACAATGGCAGAAAGCAGAACGCAGGCGAGGAATGCTGTAGAGCCCGCAGAAACGAGCGAACAGACGAACATCAACAGTAGCGTGACCCGGTCCGAGGGCGACCAGCCGACAGAGCACAGCGTGTACGGCACGCGCCAGCAGGACAGCCAACTCGTGTTCTTCGACGGCCAGTTCCCCGACGCGGAAACGGTTCGCAGCGGCGACGTTCAGGAACAGACGCTCGCCGCGCTCGACCAGATTCGTGCCATGGCTGCCGAGTCCGGTCTCGAACCGCGTGACCTGATGCGGACGACGGTGTACCTCGCGGAGATGGACCAGCTACCAGCGGTCAAGCGAGCGTACGCGGCGTTTTTCGACGGGCAGCGACCGTCGCGGACCGTCGTCGGCGTGGCACGCCTGCCGAACGACGCGGCGGTACAGATCGAAGCGACGGGTGTAAAGCGGTAATCGCTGCCAGATCTGGACAGTTGTTGTCGCTGAAGCCAGCGGAACCGGATTCCGACCGAAAGCGTGGCGATGGACCGCTGCGTTTGAGAGCCCCCGGCGCAAACGACGGGGCATGGAGCAGATGGACGGCCTCGACGTCGTCGGCTGTGAGCGCTGTGACGAGCTCTGTCGCTCGCGCTCGCGAATCGTCAACGGCGTCGGCCCGGCTGACGCGGACCTGCTGTTCGTCGGGGAGGCCCCCGGCGCGAACGAGGACGAACAGGGCGAGCCGTTCGTTGGGCGGAGCGGCGACGTGCTCGACGAGGCGCTGCGCGAGGCCGGCCTCGACCGCGGCGACGTGCGCATCACCAACTGTGTGCGCTGTCGCCCGCCGGACAACCGCGACCCGCGAACGGGTGAACTCGCGAACTGCCGCGACTATCTGGAGACGGAAATCGACCGCGTCGACCCCGAAGTCGTCGTCACGCTCGGGAAAGTGCCGGCCGAGCACCTGCTGGAGCGTGACGTCGCCGTCACCGGCGAAGCGGGCGACGTGTTCGACGTGGCTATCGCCGGCCAGCCACGCCGCGTGCTCGTCTCCGTCCACCCGGCGGCGACGCTGTACGACCCCAGCCAGCAGGAGACGTTTGAGGCCGCGATAACGACTGCCGCAGAGTTCACCGACGCCCAGAGCGGACAGTCGCGACTCGGCGAGTTTTAAAATAGTCGGGTAGTGCGGCCCGGAACCGCTACTTCGCTGCGATATCCATCGCCTCTGCCTTCGTGTCGACCAGCGAAATGTCGACACCAGAAATCTCGCCGACCCGGCTCTTGAGCGCCATCTTCTTGATCCCCTCGGAGACGATGACCCAGTCCGTGATACCGAACTCCTTGCCCGCCTCAGCGGCCTCCTGTGCTCGCGTGAATACGTCGTCGTTCAGTGACGCCTCCATCTGGAGGTTCGAGATATGCGTATCGACCGCCGGCTGTGAGGCGAGTTCCTCGAACCGCTCATTGACTTTCGCGAACGTCTCGTCTGTCATCTCTATCTCTTCGGGAAACTCAGCGATGAGAACGTTACCGTCGACGTACAGAACGTCTGTAATATCAACCATCAGCGGGCGTATGCGGTAGGTGAATAAAACTGGGCCGGTCTATTTTCATAGTTGATATCCTTATCAGGTCCGGGTGTCTGACTGTAAGCGACACCTCCCGCCAGACAGTGGTCGTGCCGAAGGCTTGTTCGAACAGGAAGTCACTTAGCCCCTGTTCGCCTACGGTCCCGTATGAGTGTCAGACAGACGACCGCGGACGTGGTCGTCGTCGATTACGGACTGGGGAACCTCCGGAGCGTCACGCGCGGGCTCGAACGCGCCGGCGCAGAGGTCTCCCTTTCGGAGGACCCTGCGGAGTTCGACGCGGCCGACGGCATCGTCCTGCCCGGCGTCGGGGCGTTCTCCGAAGGAATGGACAACGCCGGGCCGTTCCGCGAGGCGCTGGTCGAACAGGCCGAGGCCGGCAAGCCCCTGTTCGGGATCTGCCTCGGGATGCAGATGCTCCTGACGACGAGCGAAGAGGCCGACCACGAAGGCCAGGGCGACGCCGAAGGGCTCGACCTCATTCCCGGGAAGAACGTCCGGTTCAGCCGCGACCAAACCGTGCCACACATGGGCTGGAACGAACTCGACGTGACGCGGGACCATCCGCTCGTCGAGGGCGTCGACGGCGAGCACGCCTACTTCGTCCACTCCTACTACGCCGTCCCCGACGACGAGAACGCGACGGTGGCGACGACTGACTACGGGGCCGACTTCGCCTCCATCGTCGCCAACGACGCCGGCAACGTCTTCGGCACGCAGTTCCACCCGGAGAAATCGGGCGAGACGGGGCTGCGCATCCTCCGGAACTTCGTCGACTACTGCCTCGACCACTGAGTTCTGGACTCGGTATGTGTCCGTATGTCTACAAGTAATTCTGTCGTTCTGCTCACTGGTGCAGCGTCGGGTATCGGAGCGGCGACGGCGCGGGCGTTCGTCGACGACGGCTGGACAGTGTATGCGACGGACGTTCGAGCGGAGTTCCCTGCGGACATCCGCGAGCGCTGTCGCTGTCTCGAACTCGACGTGACCGACGAAGCACAGATCGAAGCCGTCGTCGACCAGGTCATCGAGGAGACAGGCCGACTCGACTGTCTGGTGAACAACGCCGGTTACGGAGTCGCCGGGCCAGTCGAAGACATAGCCAGCGACGACGTTCGCGAGCAGTTCGACGTGCTGGTCCACGGCCCACACCGACTCGCACAGGCAGTGCTCCCCGAGATGCGCGAACACGGCGGGCGCATCATCACGGTATCCAGCGTGCTGGGTCACACCGCGTCGCCGGGCCTGGGCGCGTATTCGGCCGGCAAGGCCGCCGTCGAGTCGCTGACCGACGCGCTCCGGATAGAGATCGCCGGCGAGGACGATATCCACGTCTCGCTCGTCGAACCGGCGTGGGTAGACACCGGCTTCGCCGACAGCGCGCTGGGAAGCCTGAGCGATACGGACCGAACGCCGACCTACGACCGGACGTACGACGCGCTCGAAACCGGCTGGGTGCTCACCGGTGGGCCGCTGGCGACGACGCCGGAGACCGTCGCCGCGACGGTGCTGGCCGCGGCGACCGACGACCCACCGAAGGCCCGCTACCCCGTCGGCAAGTTCGCCACGTTCGTCCGCTGGACCCACTGGCTGCCGGCGCGACTGCAGGACCCGATTCATCGCGGGTTCGGTCGAGTAAGTGCGTTGCTGGGGCGGTGGCTATGACCCAACTGACCGACGGCGACAGAGTTCGGCTCTCGACCGGCCACGAAGTGACGCTCCCGCTGGTCACCGAGGCGACGGTCGCCGGTGCGGTGCTTTCGGCGCGGTACGAGGTTGCCGAGTCGCTGCTACCCGATGGACTGACGCCGGTTCGGGCCACGGCCCGCCGGGCCGCAGTCGTGCTCCTCTGTGTCGAGTACCACCGCATCGGCGACGACGCGATGGCCCCCTACGACGAGTTCGCCGCCATGATTCCAGCGACTACAGTGGGCTGGCGGCCACCGCTGCTCCCGCTGCTGACTCGGGCGGCCGGCAGCTACATCTGGTCGCTCCCGGTGACGACCGAACCCGCGCGCGCCCTCGGCGACGAGATCTGGGGCTACCCGAAGACGGTCGCCGACATCACGCACCACGACGACGCGACCCGCCGCGAGACGACGGTCGTCGAGGACGGCGACCGCGTGGCGACGGTCGGCATCGACTGGCCCCGGACCTGGGAGCGCCGGGAATCCATCGAGAGCTACGCGGTCCGGGAGGGCCAGCTTGAACGGACGCCAATCGAGTTCCAGGGGAAACTGGGGGCCGCGCCGCTGAGCAACCGCGTCGACGTGGACCTGGGCGACCACGAGCGAGCCAACACGCTCCGCTCGCTCGATCTCGGCTCCCGGTCAGTGCTTCGGTTCTCGCTGGAGGGGCGGATTGCGTACGGCGCTGGGCGGTCAGTGGAGCGGTAGCGGGGGCAGTAGCAGGAGCGGAGCAGTGCGGTAGCAGTAGCAGAGCGGTGAGGAAGCCGTACCGCATAGCATACCGCGCGCCGACGGAGCGCGGTTTCACTTCTCGCGACCAGCGGGAGCGAGAAGGTCGTTTTTAGCGTAGATTTTTGCGAGGAGCCCTCCCGCAGCGGCGCTACGCGCCGCGAGGAAGGGCGACGAAGTAAAAAGGTACTATAGGAACTCCCGGACCTCAGAGTACCACATGTCGTGCTCGTCGACGGCGTCGATAGCCTCGGCGACGCGGACGGCGATGGCGTGCCAGCAGAGCTGGTCGGGGTCCTCAGCGTCGAGGTTGTACTCACTGTCGGCGCAGGTACAGCCGCCGTCCTCGACGATATACTCGTCGTCGTGGCCCACGACGACAGTGAAATCGCGGTACTGCTTGACGCGGCTCTCGCCGACAGCCTCGATAGCCTGGTGGCCGCGGTCATCGTGGACGTCGACGATAGCCGACACTGCGTCGGGGGTCAGCTCCCCGGCGGCTTCGAGGTCGGCCACCCACTCCTCGACTCCGGTCACATCCATGCTACGGAAAGGGGTGACAAAACGGCGTCGGCTTCAGCAGCCACGTCCCGGCTGGCTCGCAGCCGCAGCAGGGAGTTATCAGTGCTTGTACTGTGCCCGGAAGAATAAACACGGAATACGGGTTTCTTCCGGCATGAACCTCGACCTCCCGTGGCTGGCACTGGGCTCGTTTGCCTCGGGATTCGGGTCGCTGTATCTGCTGGCCCAGCTCCGGACACACTGGGGCAAGCCCGGCGCACAGTGGTTCGTGGCGACCATCGTCACGCAGACGGGCTGGTGTTTCAGCTACGGCGCGGCGCTGCTGGTGTTCGACCCGACACTGCGTCTCGCCCTGGAGATGGTGTCCTGGCTTGGCATCATCTGGATCGGCTTCTGTTTCCTCTCGTTCGCGCTGGGCTACACCGGCCGGACGACCGTTCTGAAGAGCGGCTGGTACCGGGCCGTGGCGGTGCTCCCGCTCGCCGGAACGGCGCTCGTCGTCACGAACCCACTGCATACCGTGGTCTGGCAGGGATTCCGGATCGTGCCGACCGCCGGCAGCGCGGGGGCCGACTACGCCGTCTTGCCGGCCGGACTGCTCACGATCATCGTCGCGATGCTGTTCGTCAGTTTCGGGACCCTGCTGGTGTTCGATACGGTCGTCAGCTACGGCCCGCTGTACCGGCGCGAGGCGCTGGCGGTGGGCCTGAGCCCGATACCGCCCGGGGCCGCGGTGTTGCTGTGGGCCGGCGGCATCGGGCCGGTTCCGACGATCAATCTGACGACGCTCCTGTTCCTGCCCCACGTCGCCCTTGACCTGTACGCGTTCGTCCGGAGCGACATGTTCGAGTTCCACCCGGCGACCCGGCGGGCCGGCGAACGGGCGGCCATCCACGACATCGCCACGCCGGTCGCCATCGTCGACGAACAGGGTCGGGTCGTGAACCTCAACCCCGCCGCCGAGCGGATGCTCGGCGCGGATAAGCGCGAGAGTCTGACAGAGCCACTGAACGGCTTCCTGGTAGGCGACGATATCACAGCTGACGGCGGGAGTTCGCGGGCGTCCATCGAGGCCGGTGGTCGACGCCACGAGTTCAAAATCCGGCAGACGGCGCTCCGTGACGAGGCGGGCACACAACTGGGGTACACGGTCGTCTTTCAGGACATCACCGACGAGATCCGCCGCGAGCGCCGCCTCGAAGTGCTCAACCGCTTTCTCAGACACAACGTCCGCAACGAGAGCGTCGTCATCCAGGCCCGGGCGGAACTGCTGGCGGCAGAACTCGACGGCGACCAGGCTGACTACGCCGCGACCATCGAGCAGTCGGTCGGTCGCCTCGTCGATTCCGGTGAGAAGGCTCGAACGCTCGCCGAAGCGGGTGCTGGCGACGCGGGCCTGGAATCCGTCGCACTTGCCGACCTCGCCACCGGAGTCGTCGAGTCTGCCCGCGACGGACACAGCGGTTCAGTCGCGGTCGAGATACCCGGCTCTCTCCAACTGACAACCCAGCCGGCCTTGTTAGAGATTCTGCTCGCCAACCTCGTCGAGAACGCCCTCCAGCACGTCCCGGACCCCGTCGTCACCGTCAGCGCCGCGGTCGATGGCGACGATGTCGTACTGACCGTCAGCGACAACGGCCCTGGCGTTCCAGAACACGAACTCGGCGTGCTGGAGCGGGGCCGCGAGACGGACCTGAACCACGGCAGCGGCATCGGCCTCTGGCTCGTCCGCTGGACAGCCACGACGCTGGAGGGTGATCTCGACTTCGACACGAGCGACGGGACGACGGTGACCGTTCGACTGCCCCGAGAGCGGACGACCGCCGAAGCGGCGTGAGTGGTAGTCGGGGATACGGTCCGCTGACCGTGCTGAGTGCGATTACACAGCCGGCATTCTCAGTGCGATTACACAGCCGATACGGGTGGGACTGAAAGGGGCCGAGCGCTGCGAGGGCGAACACAGTGAGCCCTCGAATCGCGTGAACGGGGAACGAAGTGACCCGTGAACGGAGGGCGAGTCTGGCGGCTGTAGCACCGCAGGAACGACCGACGGGAGTGACGAGGAGCGCACGGAGTCAGACGAGTCGTCCGCGAGGGGGCTTTCTGGCCGTTCGTGTGAGACAACTCAGCCACAGATACAACAGCTAGGTTCGAACGACTTAACGGCGCACGCACGGACCGGAGAGTATGCGCGTCAGTGAGGGCCGGGTGACGGTCACGGTGCCGGAACAGCCTGATGCGGGGAAGGGCGCGGACGTGTTCTTCAACCCCGTCCAGGAGCTGAACCGCGACATCACCGTGGCGGCGCTGCGGGCCTACCGAGAGCGAACCCCCCGCGTGTCGACGTACCTGGACGCCACCGCCGCGAGCGGCATCCGGGGCGTCCGCGCGGCGGCCAACGACTGGGAGACGACGCTGTGTGACATCGACGACGACGCGACGGCGCTGTGCGAGCAGAACCTCGAACGGAACGACCTCGCCGCCTCGGTCCGGCGGTCGGACGCGAACGTGCTCATGCACTCCGAGGCGTTCGACGTGGTCGACGTGGACCCCTTCGGCACGCCGATTCCCTTCGCCGACGCGGCGGTGCAGGGCACCAAACACCTCCTCTGTGTGACGGCCACCGACACCGCGCCGCTGTGTGGCGCACACTTCGAGAGCGGCGTCCGGTCCTACGGCGCGGTCCCGCGCAACACCGAGTTCCACGCCGAGATGGGGATGCGCGTCCTCCTGTCGGCGATGGTCCGGACGGCCGCTCGCTACGACATCGCCGCCCGGCCGATTCTCAGCCACGCGACGAAACACTACGCCCGGACCTATCTGGAGTTCGACCACGGGGCGAAAGTCGCCAACGACTGCATCGACGAACTGGGCTACGTCCACCACTGCCAGCACTGCCTCTGGCGCGACCACGACTACGGCCTCATCGCCGACCCGCCCGAGGCCTGTCCGGTCTGTGAGAAACACCTCCAGACGGCCGGCCCCATCTGGCTCGGCCGGACCTGCGACCCGGCGTTCGCCGACGCCGTGTCCGAACAGGTGACCGAGGAGATGGGCACCGCCGACGAAGCGAGAGAACTGCTGGCGACGCTCAGCGAGGAGATCGACACGCCGACCCACTACGACCAGCACCGCCTCTGCAAGCGCTGGGGTCGCGGCGCGGAGGCCATGGACGAGTTCATCGAGAAACTCCGCGATGCCGGCTACGAGGCCTCCCGAACGCACTACGGCGGCACGACGTTCAAGACGGACGCCGACGTGGTCGAAATCCGCGAGGCGACGGCGGAGTAGCAGGGCGGGAATTCAGTTCCGTCTCGACTCGTACTACCGACCGTTCGCCCGGCCAACGCTCTCTCGAACCGCGGAGACGAGATCGTAGCCCAGCAGATACACCGGGCGCAGGAAGTAGTTCGCCATCCCCGCGAGACCGAGCAGTCCGCCGATGGCCTGCACCTCGCCGGGTGTGGCCGACAGGCGGACGAGCAGCGGTAGGGCCGTGATGAGCGGCGCGAGCCACAGCGACTTGACGATGCCGTCCATGTCGACACCGGCGACGGGACCGAATCGGTCCTCGTCCGGTCGGGCGGCGAATAGAACAGCCGTCAGTACCAGCAGGCCCACGACAATCGGCAGGGACGCGCCGACGCCGGCGACGCCGAAACCGATAGCCAGTGCGGCCGCGACGAGCAACAGGACGGTCACCTGCATCGTCCCGTGCCGGATGGCCGCTTCCGTATCCATATCCGGTCGTTGCAGCGGCGCTGTATAAACCCTGTGAGGGCGGCTAGCTGTTCGAGTCTGTGGCGGTAGAGTCGGCATTGTTTCACTGGCGACAGCCGCAAAGAGCCAGAAAGCCCCGAGACGCTGGGCTCCTGCGACTCGCTGCGCGCTTCGCTCATTTCATTCGCTCCAGTGCTTGCTTCCTCTCGAACGCCCAGCGTCTCGCCCCTTTCAGTCCCACCCGCGGCCGGTTTGTCAGTGCTGTCTCTGTGGGACTGAAACGAGCAGGCCGGTATTTCTGGACTGGACCAGTCACGTCTCCTGAAACAACTACACCCGCTGGCCACATTCTAAACCCCTTTTTGCCTCGACCGCAAAGCAGTGGCGAACACGTGCCCTCCACGTACAACCCGGTCCGTGGCGTCCTGCTACTCGTCGGTAGCCTGCTCGCGCGGTTCGGCCTCGTCGAGCGCGAGCGGGTCCGCCGAGCGACGGACCTGTCCTGGCCCCGGATCGTCACCGGGCTCGCCCGGATGTCGAAGTCGACGGTCGACGTGGCGATGGTGGGGCTGGCGCTCGGACCGACCGCCATCGCCGGCGTCGGCTTCGCCGCGCCGTTCTGGGAGTTGGTGTTCGCGCTGGGCGGCGGCGTCGCCGGGGGGACAATCGGGATGGTGTCACAGCGCTACGGGGCCAATGCCGACGAGGAACTGGCGGTCACCGTCACGACCAGCGCCGCCGTCGTGCTGGGGCTGACACTCCCGCTGACGGCGGCGTACTGGGTCGTCCCCGGGCTGCTCGTCGACCTCGTCGGAACGGGGTCCGAAGCCGTCGGGTACGGGGTCCAGTACCTGCGCGTCGTCGCCCTCGGAGTCCCCTTCGCCGCACTGAACCTCATCGCCAGTCGGACGCTCGTGGGAGCCGACGACGCCTGGACGCCGATGCTGTTGCGGGCCGGCGGCGCGGTCGTCAATATCGCGCTGAACGCCGTCTTCATCTTCGGGTTCGGCCTCGGCGTCGTCGGTGCGGCGCTGGGCACGGTCATTGCGAACGTGCTCGTCACGGCTGGGTTCACCGTCGGGCTGGCCCGCGGTGGCCTCCCGATAATCGGCGCGTTTCCGGTCCAGGTTCCGGTGTCGCGGCCGTTCCTCGACCGGGGACTGGGGCGGGACCTCGCGAAAACCGGGACGCCGCTGGTTGGGGCCAACCTCGCGCGGACCGGGGCGCAGTTCCCCCGGCTGTTCATCGTCGGCCTGTTCGGGCCCGGCGTCGTGTCGGCCTACGTCGTGGCGCTCCGCGTCCGGGCGCTGCTCGATACGCCGAACTGGGGGCTGAGCCTCGCGTCGAGCAGCCTCGTCGGACAGGCCCTGGGCGACGATGACGAGGCCGAGGCGACCGTCTGGGCGCAGACGGTGCTCCGGCTGAGTATCGGCGTGTACATCGTCGTCGCAGCGACGCTACTCCCGTTCTCGCGGGGCATCGCCCGCCTGTTCGTCTCGGACCCCACAGTGCTCCCGCTGGTGACGGTGTTCGTCGCCGTCGCCTGTGCCAGCGTCGTGTTCCGGGGCATCGACGGGGGCTCGGTCGGGCCGCTCCGGGCCAGCGGCGACACGCGCTGGCCGTTTTACTCCCAACTGGCCGGGATGTACCTGTTCGCCCTCCCGCTGGCGTATCTCGGCTACGTCACGCCGCTCGGCGAACTCGCGCTGTACGCCTCGCTGGTGGTCGAGACGGCCGTTCCCGCGGCAGTGACCTACTATCGCTTCCGGTCGGGGACGTGGCGGGTCGTGAGCCGGTCCTACCGGCCCGACGCGGCGCTCGACGACTGACGCGTGTCGACGGCCTGAACGACGGTCTGTCGTCAGCCAGTCGACAGTATATTTGGGGTTCCACCCCGACATGCTCGCGTGGATCGCACACGCGCTGTCTCCGTCGCCCGGGATGTCGTCCGCACTGTCCAAGAGGAGGAGGTCTCCTTTCTCGCGGCCGGCATCGCCTACTACATGTTCGTCTCGCTCCTGCCGCTGTTGTTGCTGACGCTGGTCGTCGGCACGCTGGCGGGCGGGGGGGCCTTTGCCGAGCGAATCGTGACGGCTGCGGGGGACGTGCTCTCGCCGACCGCATCGACGCTGCTCGAAGACGCGCTGACCAGCGGGGCCGGCCGCGGGGGCGCGACTGTGCTCGGCGTCGGCGTCACGCTCTGGAGCGCGCTCAAGGTGTTCCGCGGGCTGGATACGGCCTTCAGCCGCGTCTACGGAACCGATGGCCCCGATTCGATTGTCGGCGAACTCGTCGACGGGCTGGCCGCGCTGGGCGGCATCGTCGTGGCGCTGGTCGGGCTCGGCGTCATCGGCGCTCTCGGAACGGTGCTGGGCGTCCAGGTCGCGCTGGGCGGACTCGCACTCATCCCTGTACTGACGGTGGCCTTCCTCCCGCTGTACTACCTGTTCCCCGACCAGGAGATGACGATACGGGAGGCCGTCCCCGGCGCGGTGTTCGCCGGTGCCGGGTGGACGCTGCTCGGGACGGGGTTCAACGTGTACGCGGCGCAGGCCGACTCCTACCAGGTGTACGGCGTCATCGGCGGGGTCCTCCTGCTCGTGACGTGGTTCTACTTCGCCGGACAGGTGCTACTCGTGGGCGCAGCGGTCAACGCGGCGCTCGCGGACCGGCAACTACAACAGGTATCGCGCCGACGGTCCGGCAAAGCGATGAGTGAGGACGCTGACGAGACCGACACACCCCCGCCAGCCGGAACCGGGCCGACCGGACGAGACACTGATGCGCTGACAGACGAGGAGCTAAAGGAACTCCGAGAGGAGTTCGAGTCGTTCCGCGAGGACATCGAGGGCCGGACGCTCCACCGTGACGAGGTGCGGTCGGACCTCAAACAGTACGTCCGCCGCCGGATGCGCCGCGGCCACGCCCGACAGTGGGGCCCCTACATCGTCTTGCTGTACGGCACGATAATGACTCTCGGCGCGTTCTACTACCTGAAAGGCGTCTGGGCCGTCCTGGCGATGCTGGTCATCTGGCTGTCGACGCTCGGCCTCTACGCCGTGATGATTACAGTCGGTGTGACGCTTACCGCCACCGGCATGCCCGGACGGCTCATCGACCGCGTGCGCGACTGGCGACAGTGATACGGGCTGTCGGCGTCACCGAGGTGCTGTCAGCGCTGCCCGGCGCAGTCGTCGTGTTGTTCGCCCTCATCACCCAACTCGGGGATTTCTGGTTCACCTTTCTGGCCTGTGGCCTGCTGTACTGGCTCGGCCCGTGGACGCCGAAACTCGGTCGCGGCCTCACTCGCGACCGGACGGCGATGCTGGTCGCCCTGCTCGCTGTCGCCGTCGCGCTCGTCGTCTCACTGAAAGGCGTGTTCGCGCTGCCGCGGCCGCCCGGAGCGGGTACGGCCACGCACGCCGAACTGCTTCCGGCGGCGCTGCGGGGCGTCTACGAGTCCATGGCGACCGGCGAAGGGTTCGGCTTCCCCAGCGGCCACGCCACCCTTTCGCTGCTCGTCTGGGGCGGCATCGCGTGGGCGCTCCGGGTCGGCACGCGTCGGCAACGAGCCGCCGTCGCCGCGACGATCATCGCCCTCATCGGGCTTTCCCGGCTGGTGCTCGGCGTCCACTACCTCGCCGATATCCTCGCGGGCTTTGCCATCGCCGGTGCGGCCCTCGCGCTCGCCCTCGGTGCGCTCAGAACGCCCGAACGGGTGTTCGGCTTCGCCGCCGTCATCGCCACGGCTGGGTTACTCGTCACTGGTGTCTCACGTAATTCGGCCGGGGCGTTGGGTGTCGCCGTCGCGGGCGCTGTGGTCTGGTGGCTACTGGGTGATGCGATGCCGGAGCCGAGCCGGCACGGTGTCGGCATCACGGCGTTGCTGGGCGTTGTCTCGGTCGGAGCGTTTCTCGGCGTGACGTTCGGGCTAGACCCGTCGCCGGTCGCCGTCACGCTGCTTGCGGCGGTCGGGACCGGCGTCTTGCTGACGCTGCCGCTGGCCGGTGAGCGCCTCGCGAAAAAGGTGTGAGTGGCAGCCGTTAGAACTTCTCGAGGTAGCGGTCGAGTTCCCAGTCGGAGACGTCGACCAGATACTCCTTGTGCTCCTGGGTCTTGGCCTCGACGAAGTTCTCGTAGACGTGCTCGCCGAGAGCGTCCTGAATCACTTCGTCGTCTTCAAGCGCTTCGACGGCTTCGCCGAGGTTCGACGGGAGCGTGGTGATGCCGTACTCCTCGCGTTTCTCCTCGTCGAAGTCGTAGATGTTCTCGCGGACAGGGTCGTCACAATCGAGGTCCTGCTCGACGCCGTCGAGCCCGGCGTGGATGAGCGCGGCGAAGGCGAGGTACGGGTTACACGACGGGTCGGGGAAGCGAGCCTCGATACGGCTTGCAGCTGGCGTTCGGGCGGCCGGCTTGCGGATGAGCGCCGAGCGGTTACGGTCGGACCAGGCGACGTAGACAGGTGCCTCGTAGCCCGGGACCAGACGCTTGTAGGAGTTTACCGTCGGGTTCGAGACGGCCGTGATAGCCGGCGCGTGCTTGAGGATGCCGGCGGTGAAGCTCTTTGCCGTCTCGGAGAGGTTGAACTCGTCGTCCTCGTCGTGGAACGCGTTCTCGCCGTCCTCGGTGAACAGCGAGAGGTGCGTGTGCATCCCGGAGCCGTTGATCTTCGGGATGGGCTTCGGCATGAACGTCGCGTGCAGGTCGTGCTCGGCCGCGATGGCGCGAACGACGGAGCGGAAGGTGGCGACGTTGTCGGCCGTCGAGAGCGCGTCGTCGTAGGTGAAGTTGATCTCGTGCTGGCCCTGGGCGACCTCGTGGTGGGAGGCTTCGATGTCGAAGCCCATGTCTTCGAGGCCGTAGATGATGTCACGGCGCACGTCGGAGGCGAGGTCCTTTGGCGCGAGGTCGAAGTAGCCGCCGGCGTCGTTGGTCTTGGTCGTCGCACGGCCCTCTTCGTCTTCCTCGAACAGGAAGAACTCGGGCTCAGGGGCGGCGTTGACCGTATAGCCCATGTCGTTTGCGCGCTTGATCGCACGCTTCAGGACGCCGCGCGGGTCGCCGGAGAACGGCTCGCCGGTCGAGGTGTCGATGACGTCACAGATGAGGCGGGCACTGGAACCGCCTTCGACGTTTTCCCTCCACGGAAGCACCGAGAACGTCGAGGGGTCCGGGTCCAGACGCATGTCGGACTCCTGAATCCGGACGAAGCCGTCGATCGAGGAGCCGTCGAAGTAGATCCCCTCTGTGAACGCTTTCTCCGCCTGATCGGCTGTGATCGAGACGTTCTTGATGGTGCCGAGGATGTCGGTAAACTGGAGCCGGAGGAAGTCGACGTTCTTCTCTTCGATCTCGTCGAGTACCTCCTGTGCCGCCTCTGAAAGTTCGCTTGTCATCTTTGGACACCCGATAGGAACGGTGCTACTACTAAAACCCTGCTGATTTGCGCAAAGGTTTCGACGCTTTCGCTTACATTTGGACATTCGTAAAATTCTAATCCCTGGGGGGCGTCCACCAATGTAATGACGTACGAAAATCTCGACCGTGAGCTAGTGAATGCACTTCTGGGGGATGGCCGCGCCAGCCTCCGAAGCCTCGGAGAAGACCTCGACGTGTCGGTAACGACCGTCTCAAACCACCTCTCCGATCTCGAGGACGAGGGAATCATCAACGGGTACACCCCCAAAGTCGACTACGACAAGCTCGGCTACGACGTGACGGCCATCATCCAGCTCAAGGTCGAAGGGTCGTCGCTCCCGGCAGTCACCGAGGACCTCGAAGAGCACAAGCAGATGATATCGGTGTACGAGGTCACTGGCGACTACGACGTCATCGCGGTCGGCAAGTTCACCGACACCGACGGCATGAACGCCCAGATCAAAGAACTCCTCACCGACCCGGACATCAGGGAGTCGAACACCTCCGTCGTGCTCAACGCCGCAAGCGAACACGAGCAGTTCGACCTCGACCTGAAGGAGTAGCGACCGTCCTTCTACCATCGTTCCGAACGCTCTCAGAGCGACAGCTCCCGCGAGTCTGATCGCCGGGTGGCATGGCACGCGACCCCACCCTCAAATGGTACCGACGCATTCTTGACTGACCAGTCAGTTAGTTACGCGTAATGAACGACGGCGACACGGCCGACGATATTATGGATGCGACCTACCGTGCGCTGTGTACGCACGGCTACGCGGATCTGACGATGCAGGACATCGCCGACGAGTCGGACAAGAGCAAAGCTGCCCTCCACTACCACTACGACAGCAAGCACGACCTCCTCTGTGCGTTCCTCGAATACCTCTATGACGGGTTCGTCGACCGGATCGAAGACCCCGACGGCGAGAACCCACACGAGCGCCTGCTGGCGCTCATCGATTCCGTGCTGGACAAACCGGACGACGGGAGCGAGGAGTTCGGGACGGCGATTCTCGAAATCCGTGCCCACGCGCCCTACGAACCCGGCTTTCGCGAACGACTCACCAAATTCGACGACTACCTCGTCGACGAACTCGAAGTGATCCTCGAAGACGGTATCACTGACGGGACGTTCAAATCGGACCTCGACGCCGAGGAGACCGCCCAGTTCATCGTCACCGTCCTGACCGGGGCTGCGACCGAGCGCGTCACGACCGGTCGCCCGGTCGAGTGTACCCGACGGATGCTCGCCGAGTACGTCGAGACGCATCTCCTGGACGGACAGCAGGAGGTCACAGCGTGAGCGTCCGGCAGAAACTGGGCCGTCTGGGTGCGCGGCTCGGGAACCTGTTCAAGGGGCAAGAGGAACTGAACCTGACCAGCGGCGACATCGGCAAGCCGCTGCTGTTCCTTTCTTTCCCCATCGTCATCACGAACCTGCTACAGGTGGCGTACAACCTCGCGGATACGTTCTGGCTGGGCCAGTACTCCACGACGGCGCTTGCGGCCATCTCCTTTGCCTTCCCGATGATCTTCCTGCTCATCTCGCTCGGGATGGGGCTGTCGGTGGCCGGGAGCGTGCTGGTCGCCCAGCACACCGGGGCCGAGGAGCACCGCGAGGCCGAGTACGCCGCCTCCCAGACCGTGACGTTCGCGCTGCTGGCCTCCGTGTTGCTCGGCGCGACCGGCTACTTCTTCGTCGAGGACTTCCTGTCGCTTTTGGGCGCGTCCAGCGAGGTGCTGCCGGGCGCGACGGGCTACCTGCAGGTCGTCTCGCTCGGGCTGACGGCGATGTTCGGCTTCTTCGTGTTCATCTCGCTGATGCGCGGGGCCGGCGACACCATCACGCCGATGCTCGTGATGTTCGGGACTGTCGTGCTGAACATCGTCATCGACCCGTTCCTCATCTTCGGCTGGTGGGTGTTCCCCGAGATGGGCGTCGTCGGCGCGGCCGTCGCGACCATCTTCTCGCGTGCCGTGGCGCTGGTCGTCGGCATCGGTATCCTGCTGTCGGGCAGGCGCGGCGTGCGGATTCACCTCAGTGATATGGCCCCCGACCTGGAGTACCTCCGGAAACTGCTCAGACTGGGCATCCCGGCCTCCGTCGAAGGCACCGGGCGCGCCGTGTCGGTCAACGCCATGCTGTTCATCGTCGGGACGTTCTCCGTCACCGTTGTCGCGGCCTTCGGCGTCGGCATCCGCGTGTTCTCGCTGGTGTTCATGCCGGCTATCGCGATGGATCGGGGTGTCGAGACGATGACCGGCCAGAACCTCGGGGCCGAGCGGCCGGACCGCGCGGCGACGGCCAACCACTTCGCCGCAAAAGTCTCGTTTGCCATCCTCTCTGTGCTGGGTATCGTCACGATATTCGCCGCACCAGCCGTCGTCAGCGTGTTCAGCGACGACCCCGAGGTCGTCCGCATCGGGGCCGAGTTCCTCCAGTGGGTCGCCCCGACCTTCGGCTTCATCGGCGTCGTCCGGGCCTACTCCGGCGGGTTCCGCGGGGCCGGCAAGACGCTCACCGCAGCGGCGCTAGCGGTTACCATGCTGGGAATCATCCGCCTGCCGGTCGCCTGGGTCGCATCCCGCCCGGTCACGGTGCCGGCGTGGCTCGGCCCGCAGGTTGTCGACCTCTTCGCGTACTCGCTGGCCGAACAGGGCATCTGGCTGGCCTTCGCCGTCTCGAACGTCCTCGCGGCCGGCCTCGCCGCGGCCTGGTTCCTCCGCGGGACGTGGCGCGAGGCCGACCCCCGGGCCGGCAGCGAACCGGCCGTTGCAGACGACTGATGGCACTGGTCACTGAGAGACAACCGCAAAAGCGTTCTAAAATCGCGTGTCAGCGCCGCTCGGCCCGCTCGAAGCGTTCGTCCGTGAGGTACACCTCGCCGTCCCGAACCGTGACCTCGATACTGTCGAGGGCGTCGCCGGCGCAGGGGCCGTGCGTGCAGACGCCGTCGTCGCGTTCGAACTGCGCGCCGTGCTTGTGACACACCAGACGGTCACCCCGCACAATCGCGCCACGGCCCGGGTCAAGCGGGACTTCGGGCTGGTGGGGACAGGAGTTTCGCCAGGCGGCGACGGCGTCACCCGAGCGGTGCAGGATGCAGTTGACGCCGCGCCGGCCGTCGCGCGCCTCGAACACGAGCGTACTGTCGGTGGGCACCGAGTCGAGTTCGGCGATGCGGCGCGGGTCGTCGTTGCCGTCGTCAGGCGACTGATCGTCGTTGCCGCCGGGCGACTGCTCGTCGTCGCCGCCAACCGCCTGCCCATCGTCGCCAGTGCCGGAAAAACTGAATCGGACGGTTGCGTCGCCGGCTTCGACCTCGCCACCGTCGTCGTGGATACGGACCGATTCCGACTCGTCGTCGGTGTCGACGGTCACGTCCACGGGGTCGCTCATAGCAATGGGTCATCGGTTGACACACATAGCGATGTCGAAGTCGGTCGCAACGTGCCGGTTGCAAAACTGAGTTATGTCAGCCCCTCGGAAGGTCGGTATGGACCGAGACGACGTTTCCGTCGAAGTGGAGGTCGAGGTAGCGGTAGATACAGCGGAACTGGAAGCCGAAGTCGAAGACATGGCGGAGTTCGAAGCCGAACTGGAAGGCAAGGGCGTCGAAATCGAACTTGAGGCCGAAGTCGAGTTCGCCGAACACGACGAACACGAGGAGATGGACGAGACAGAAGACGAGACGGCGGCCTCCGAAACCGGCGACGAGGTGGACGAGACAGAAGGCGGCGACGAAGACCAGGAGTAGTCGCGGGCAGCAACGGACGTGGGGCAGGGCACCCCCAGGAGCACGGGTGAACTGCTGTCAAATCACAGGTGCGTATCGGCCTCAGCAGTGAATCTCGGCAGCGGTGTGACCGATAGAATTCGGTCTATGTTCATCGATATCAGCCGTCGGGACTGATTCACGATGTCACTACGGCCTGACCCGTGACTTCCTGTCAGAATACGCACTGAAACTTTTTTCTCAGAGTACTTACTAATTAGCGGTGGCTACGAACAGGCACACGATGCACGACACGCCACACGTTATCGGTATCAGCGGAAGCCTCCGCGACGACAGCGGAACCAGAATCGCCGTCCAGCGCGCTCTCGACGCGGCAGTGGGGGATGGTGCAACGATCGAGCACATCGACCTCCGGGAGTGGGACCTCCCGCTGTTCGACCCCGACGCGGGTGAGGCCGACTCCGGTGAGGGTCCGGAACTCGCCGCCCGTGTCCGCGAGGCCGACGCCCTGGTCCTCGGAACTCCCGTGTATCACGGCACCATCGCCTCACCGCTGAAGACGGCGCTTGACTACTGCAGTATTGACGACGTCGAAGGGACGACCGTCGGTATCCTCGCAGTGGCCGGCGGCGGGTTCCCCACGCCGACGCTACAGCATCTTCGCGCCTCTGTACTGGAGTTGAAGGGCTGGCCGCTTCCGCAAGCCGTTGCCATCCCCGAATCGTGGGCCGCCTTCGAGGACGGACACATCGCCGACGAAGACATCGCAGCGCGCGTCGAGGAACTGGGCTCAAACGTCGTCGCGTACACGGGTGTTGCGGACCGACGCGAAGAAACAGAACAGTCGGAACTGGCGACCGGCGACTGATACTGTTGACTGTCCCTTCGTGAAGACAGTCGCCAGCTCGGGGTGGCAATATTCGTCAGGGGAGTACAGCCAACAGTATGACTCACTCGAACCAGTCGACGAAACTGCCCTCCAGCAGCGTCTCCTCCTGATGCCGGATGTAGGTGGCCTGCATCCCCCAGATCGCTTCGGCCAGCGGGACGTTCTCCTCGACGCGGCGGCGGACGTAGTCGTGTTTCCAGCGCGCGGGCGTGAGCCGGCGGTCGACGCGCTCGCGTAACGGCCGGATGTACCCGTGGGCTTCCTCCGCCGAGAGGCCGCGCTGTTCGAGGCCCTCGCGTGCGTGTTCGAACAGTTCGCCGTATATCTCCTCGGTGCTGGTCGTCGTCGCCCCGTCGGCGGTGATCCACTCGATTTTCCCCCGCAGGCCGTTCCGCGCAGCGGTGTAGAAGTTCCGCTTCGCCGTCTCCCAGTCCAGCGACCGGATAGGGTGTTCGAGCTGGGGCAGGCTCTCCATCAGGCCGGCGAAGACGGCCGCAAAGCCGATTGCGTCGTCGACGGTCGGCTGTGCGGCCAGCGGGCGGAACTCGATGCGGGCGTTGGCCGCCGACCGCGTGGCCCCCTCGAACACCGGTCTGACCCACCGCCAGTACGAGCCGTGCTTGTGCCGGAAGTGAACGAAGTCGTCGTCGAAGCGGGTCCCGGCCTGCAGGTCGACCGGGACGATGGTGTCGTCGGCGACGATATCGTCGATGGCCTCCTCGACGGAGTCGAAATCCGGCGGGAAGCAGACTTTCGGCGGCGTCGAGTCGCCGTCGGGCGGATTGAGTACCGACTCGAAGACGCCGATGCGGTTCTCCATGTTCGCCCCGGCGACGATTTCGGGGTCGGGCGCGTCGTCGTAGAGGTCCGGTGGGAAAAACGGCGAGTTGACGCCAAGCGCCAGTAGCGGCGCGGCGATGCGGAGCGCGTACGTGAAATACTCCGGCAGGTCCGGGGCGTGGGGAATCTGATAGTGGGGTTGAATCGAGGTGATGAGCGACTCCGGCATCACCGTCTCGGCCTGTAGCGAGACGTGTGGCGCATCGATCTCGAACGCCGAGGGGTAGTCCGTGTTGGCCATCGTATGATAGCGGACGGAGTCCGACATGTTCGTCCCGATGCGGACGCCGCTCTGTTCGACGCAGTCACAGAGGTACTCCCGGGCCGTCTCGCCGGCGGGCGGAACGGTCCACATGCCATCAGAGACGAGGCGGATACCTTCGTTGCGCACCCGTTGCTGGGCCGGCATCAGCGACGCCTTCAGTTCGTTGCGCTGGGCCGCCAGCCCGTGGGTGTTCAGCGGCTGCGGACTCGTCTGCATCTCGGCGTTGTGCAGGCCGAGTTCCTTTTCGAACCCGATGAGTTCGAGCAACTGACGCGGGACCCGCTGGAGCGCGTCGGTCTGCTCATCGACGGCATACAGCTCCAGTTCCATGCCGACGATCGCCTCCGAGTTGTCGAAGGTCCCGCTCCGGACCGCGGATTTGAGCGCTTCGGCTTCCTCGCGGGCCTGTTCGTTGAACGACTCGCTGTCCGCTGCAAGCACCTCGGCCACCCGGTCTGCCAGTTCCGAAGCCGACATATCTCCGGGTTTGCAGTCACGAGTGTTAAGCGTGCCCCAGACAGTACGCGAAGAGCGAGAAAACGGTTTCTACACCGTCATAACGGATTGGTAACACTTTCACTCCCGACCTCGCCGAGAAAGCAGATCACACATCCTCACAGCAGCTCGCCGACGTCGCTCATCGTCTCCCCTAACGGGTCCCGCTCCTCGGTCGTAAGCGCCCCCTCTACCGCATCGCGGGCCGCAGGCAGCGGCTCGTGCGTCTCGACGTACACGGCTAGGGCAAACTCCTGCTCGGTCACGTCAGCGAGTGCGATGGCATCGCTGCGAGAGAGGTCCCCGGCGAGCCAATCGGCGATTATCTCACGGCCCTGTGGGCCGACCGGTGACACTTGCTCACCGACGAGATGGAGCGTCTTGGCGGCCATCACAGGCGCAACACCGGCGGCGCGGCCCGCATCGCCGACGCTCTTGCCGGCTGCGTAGGCCTCGACGACGGTCGCCGCTGTCGCCGCCGAGCACGGGAGGTCGTCGGCCACCGGGGCCAATCGCTCCGGGAGCGGGGCGTCCGTCTCGTCGACGGCAGCGACGCCGCGATCACACTGGTGGGTCGTGACCTCGACACCGGCAGCGATATCCGACAGCGCCATTAAAATTTCGTTCTTTGTGCCGGAATTTAATGCTGTCGGTATCCCGATAGGCGCGGGCGTCGATCCCGATAACTACCTACCGGTTACCGGTCGGCAGTTGCATCGAAAACCGCCCGGAAGCCCGCCTTTGCATCGGTTTTTTAACCCCACACCCAGCCGTAGGTGGGAATATGAGCGCGACGGTAACGCAATGTCCGGAGTGTAACGGGTCAGTCAAACAGCAGGGCGTCGAATCGGTCTGTGGGAGCTGTGGACTGGTCGTCGGCGAGGACGCCATCGACCCCGGGCCGGAGTGGCGGTCGTTCGACGACGATGACACTGACCGGGCACGCACGGGCGCGCCGCTGACGCGGTCGCGTCACGACCGCGGCCTCTCGACGAAGATCGGCCGGTCGACACGGCTGAAAGGGCGCAAGCGCCGGCAGTTCGCCCGCCTCCGCCGCGAGCACAACCGCGCCCAGATCAGCTCGAAACGCGAGCGAAACAAGGTGTACGCCTTCACCGAGATCCGACGTATCATCAGTTCGATGGCACTCTCTGATGCGATTCGGGACCGGGCCTGCGTGCTGTTCGAGTCCGCACAGAACGAGGACCTGCTGCAGGGGCGAACGCTGGAAGGATTCGCGGCCGCGGCCGTCTACGCTACCTGCCGAACCGAAGGCGTTGCCCGGACCGTCGATGAACTCTGTACCGTCGCCAAGGCGACCCAGGCGGAGCTTCGCGCGGCCTACGACGCTCTGAACAGGGAGCTCGGGCTGCCGACCGGTCCGATTGACCCACGCGAGTACGTCCCTCGGTTCGCGACGACACTGGACCTGCCGACGGCGGTCCGCCAGCGCGCGGAACGGCTCGTCGACGAGGCACAGGACCGTGGGCTGGTCAGCGGCCGCAATCCAGCCGGCGTCGCGGCGGCGTGTCTCTACACCGCGGCGCAGGAACGGGACGTGGCGCTCACGCAGGCCGAGGCGGCGGAGACAGCGGACGTGACGCCGGTCACGCTACGGGGAACCTACACCGAGCTACAGGAGTAGACGGCGTCAGCGAGCGATTCGAGCGAGCGCCGCGCCGGCGTGTCCGGCGCTGTTTCTCGAAGCGGCTGTCCGTGCGCCTGCGCCGTCGCCAGCGGCTCGCTCTCCGGGACAGCGACGGTCGGTGCACCGAACCGGTCCGCGACGGCCGCGGTCGCGGGGTTCGGACCGGCACGGTTGAGGACGACCCGACAGAGTCCGGCGTCGAGTTCACGGGCCAGCGCTCGGACCCGGAGGGCGTCAGCGAGCGCCGCGCCCTCCGGCGTCGTGACGAGTATCGCGGCGTCGGCGGCTGCGAGGGGCAGACCCACGTCGGCGTGCAGACCCGCCGGCGAGTCCACGATGACCCAGCGGTAGGTCCGCTCCAGCGCGGCGAATACGTCCGTGAGGCCCTGCAGCTCGGCGCTTCGAGCGCCGGCCAGCGTCCGCCCGCAGGGAACGAGGGTCACGGGGCCGGTCTCACGGACAGCCTCGTGCGGGTCGGCGCGGTCGGCGAGCACGTCGTGCAGGTCGGGGCCGTGACTGGACGGGAGGTCCGCCATCCCGAGGTCGCCGTCGACGACGACGCTCCCAGCGTTCGCGTTCGAGCGCGAGTCCCTGCTGTTAGCCCGTTCGAGCGCGTCGAGTTCCGCCGCGAGATTGTACGCGATAGTGGACTTGCCGACGCCGCCCTTGCCGCCGGTGACTGCCAAGATCATGCCAGGCGCGACAGCGTCTCGGTCGGCACCGTGGCGGCCGCCCGTCGGTCGGCGAGCCGTTCGGCCCGCCGGGCCAACGCACGGAGCATCTGCTCGTCAGTATCGCCGCGTGTCGCGACCGTCCGGACGCCGGACAGGCCGTCCGCCGCGCGAACCGCAGCTGTCGCCGCCGACAGCGAGTCCGCCTCGGCCAGCCGCTCTGCGCGGTCGACGCGTCGAGCAACGGTTTCGAGCCACTGCGAGACAGCGTCGGGGAGCTGCTGGTCCGGTCGCTGGCCGCTTGGAGTCCTCGACTCGGCTGGCGATTTGACGGTCGCTCGCTGCGGGTCCATCTCCTGTTCGACCGTGGATTCATTCGACCGCCGACTCGCGGCTTCGGCCGCCTGCGATGGCTCGCCTACAGGCACAGCATCAACAGGCGGTGACGGGTCGCCCAGTTCCCTGAGGACGGCATCGGTGGAGTCGAGTCGCTTGTCCACCGGAGGAGTATCGGACGTCGGGTCGGCACGCACCAGCTCCGCCGGCTGGTCAGATAGTGGGGCCGGGGTCGCGTAACCGAGCGCGTGCGTTCCCGGGCCGACGACGCCCTCGAACCCGTCATCGGACCAGCCGGCCTCGAGAACGCCCTGCTTTCTCGGCGGCCAGAGGGGGCCATCGAGACAGTTCCGAACAGTAATTCGAGTCGGTTCGGCAACGTCGCCGACGGTCGCCGTGACGAGCGTCACGCCGTCGACTCGCTCGGCGCGACAGTCGAAGGTAACCATAGGGGGGGTGGCCCGGCCTTCCGATTTAAAAGTCAGCAGCGGACGACAGGGGCGTCGAGGCAGTCCGACGCAGCCGTCGGTGACCTGAACCGATCCGTTCCGAGGACGACTGGTGCGGGTGTCCGGGCGACCCGGAGTACGGCCAGCGCGGCCGTTACTGGGTCGGCGTCGAACGGGCTGTCCGGGACCGGCCCCGGAACGGCTTCGATGGCCCGAGCGAACGCATCGGCGCATCGGTCGACGAGGGTCGCCCGGGCACTCCGTCGGAGATTCGCCAGTTCGTCAGCAAGCCGTCGCTGCTCCTCCAGCGTATCCCGGTAGGCGCGTGCCCGCTCCCGGCGGAGTTCGCGGGTCTCTCTGGCGGCAGCCCGACGTGTCTCCCGTTCGCTCAGTTCTGTCGCCGCGTCCCGGAGGTCAGCCTGTACCGCCCCGTCGTCCGCCCCGACCGCCTGCCGAGCGGTGAGACGGCCGCGGTGGGTCGCGACCGCTTCTTGCAAGCCGTCGATGGTCGACTCCGGGACGGGGTCGACAGAGTCCGGCAGATCCGGCGGCGAACATTCGAGGTCGGCCAGCTGGGCGCGGCACTCAGCGATAGCGTCGTCCTGCGGGGTCTCGTGTCCCCGTGACCGAGCGGCGGCCGCGAGCGCGGTCCGCGTTCGGAGTCCCATCGACGGGTGGACGTATCCGGCGTAGGTGTACACGGCCGGTGGTTCCGGACAGGAAAGGGCCGGAAAGCACCGCTGCCCACGGATACTTGCGGCGATGATTCGACCGTCGACGTCTCGCGCTCGGAGGTCGACGACAGCGCCCGCGTAAGTGGTTCCAGCGACGCGGAGCTTCACAGGTCGACGCCTCGGAGTTGGTCCGGGTCCGGGAGGTCACGCCCCGACGCGAACCGCTCGTAGGGCGTCGCCGGTTCCTCGCGTGCCTCGTACCGTTTGGCCGCCTCGCGGACGTGCTTCGGGACGTCTGTCGGCTCGAACGGCTCGACGTGTTCGATCTGTATGTCGAGGTCGTGTTTCTCGTGGAGTCGGAGCGCCTGGAAGGCCCCGAACTCGGTTCCGGAGAACAGCGCTGCTCTCCCGAACTGCCGAACGACACAGTCTTCGTGGGCACGACAGACGTTCCGCAGGTCTGTGCGTGCCGCCCGGGAGTACGTGACGACGAGTAGCACTGGGTAGACATTACTATTATTACTATAAAATTTTACTGAATTGAATTTGGTTTAAACTGAATATATATGACGACTGGCCAGAAAGATAGCGGCGGCAGTCGGACTCCGGAGTCGACACTGTGGACAGCAGATGGAGACGCCGACAGTACCCGCGGTGCTAGAGAACGCCCTACTCGACGACTGTAACGGTAAATTCGCCGGCGTCCGCGACGAGGGCTTGCACCCGTTCGCGGGCTGCTGTCTCGGATGGCGCGAGGACGACAAGGCCGTCCACGGCGGCCTCACCGCTTGCCCGGTAGGCCTGCAAGTCTCCCTCGAACTCAGTCGCGTAGGTTCGGAGCATCCCGCGAACGTCCTGTTCGAGGTCACTGAGTGACTTCGACCCTGTCTCGAACTCGGCCAGCGCCTCCTCGATGTTGCGGAGTGCGGAAATGCGGTCCATATCAGGTCGTCCGGAGGTGGTCTGTTCGGGGCTCGTACACCTCGCCTTTCTGTTTCAGCTTGTCGATTTCGTGTTCGGCCTTCGACTCGTCGATGCCGACCTCCTCGGCGCGTTCGATGACCACGTCGGCGGGTGCGCCCTCGTCGTACTCGTCTTCGATGTCCGAGATGATGCCCTTGATGTTCTGGATACGGTCGCGCTGGGTCTTGGACTGGCCGGTCTCGACAACGTCGGCGTCGAACTCGCCGGTCTCGGGGTCGACACCGATCTCCTTCAGGCAGTAGTGGGCGATGTCGACCGCTCGGTCGGCGTCGGCTTCGTCGACGGTGTCGGAGAGGCGTATGCGTGCAGAGGCCTCGGCAAGCCGGACCAGCGCCTCCAGTTTCCGGGCGGTGACGGGCACCGGCGCGTCCTCGTCCTGTCCCTTCATCCGGAGGTCGACGTAGAAATCCTCGATGCGCGTCTTCGCCTCCTCAGTCATCGTCGGGAAGCAGTTCCGCTTGGCGTAGGCGACGTACTTCCGGAGGAGATCCGGTTCGATGGTCGGCGCGACCTCCTCGGTGACGGTCCCGACCTCCTCTTCGCTGAAGTTCGAGGTCGGGTTCTCCGTCCGGTGGGTGTGGAGTTCGCCGGCGTAGTTGGTCTGGATGATGTGCTCGGCGAGGTTCCGGTCTTTCTCCTCGTCGGGCTTGTCCGTCACGGTGAAGATGAGGTCGAACCGGGAGATGAGCGCCGGTTCGAGGTCGATCTGCTCTCCGATGGGTTCGTACTGGTCGAAGCGGCCGTACTTGGGGTTAGCCGCACCGAGTAGCGAACAGCGGGATTTGAGCGTCGCGTTGATTCCGGCCTTCGAGACGCTGATACGCTGCTGTTCCAGCGCCTCGTGCATCGCCGATCGGTCTTCCGGTGACATCTTATCGAGTTCGTCGATAGCGGCGATGCCCTGATCGGCGAGCACGAGCGCCCCCGCTTCCAGCGTCCACTGCTGGCCGTCACCGAAGTCGTCGCGCACGGCGGCCGCAGTGAGCCCCGCGCTCGACGACCCTTTGCCGGAGGTGTAGACAGAGCGTGGTGCGATATTCTCGATATATGATAACATCTGCGATTTTCCGGTTCCAGGGTCTCCTATCAGCAACATATGGAGGTCGCCACGTATTCGAGATCCGTCAGGAAGCTCTTTTGTCACGCCCGAAAAGAGCTGGAGCATCATCGCGAGCTTCTCCTTCTCGTAGCCGTAGATGGAGGGCGCGATAGCGCCGACCATCTTGTCGTAGATGTCGGCTTCGTTGGAGAGCTCGACGATCTCCTTCTTGTCGGCGTCGGTGATCTCCATGTCCTCGAACTGCTCGTCCTCGATTTCGACGCTGACGCCTTCCATGTAAATGTCGAACATCGGGGACTTCTCGTTGTCGTTGCCCCGCTGGTCGAGCTTGAGGATGCCGGTCACGCGAACGTGGTCACCGGCGGTAACGTGGCCCGTGATGTCGTCCTCGATGTTGATGTCGATGGACTGGGGCGTCTCCCCGCCGCGCAGTCCCTCGGGGGACTCCTGGACGCGGAGCTTCTGTGCGTCGATGAACTGGGACTGGTCGGTGTTGAGCCGGAACGGGCCCTGTCGTTCACAGCCCTGGCAGTCGTGGGGTTCCTGGAAGTCGCCGGCGGTCTGGGGGATGCGCGTGAGCGTGCCACAGCGCTGGCACTCGAAGGCCGCCTCGATGACTTTCGGACGCACGTCGGTCGCTTTCCGGATGATGCCCCGGACGGCGACGAGGTTGCCGTGGTGTTCGTGGCGCAGATCGCGGATATCCTCGGATTCGGGGAGGTTCCGGACGCGGACGTGGGCCTGCCCGAGTGAGACGTCCACCGGGAGGTCGTACAGTCGCAGGGCCTCCTCGGCGTACTCCTGAATCTGCTCGGGCTTGGTGCGGTAGTCGTCGGCCAGGTCCGGGTCGAAGCGATAGAGGTCGTCCCAGTCGATATACAGCGATTTCTGGTCGTTCGGGTATTTCTGGGCGAGCTCACCGATCTCGTTGCGGTAGTAGTTGCGGTAGAACTCCTCGAAGCGGTCGATGAGTTCGGTGTTCTCGGCGGTCGCCATTTGAGTGGACAGTGGTTATGCCCACTGGCCTAAGAAGGTTCGCAAACCGGGGTGGAACTGAAGCGAGGGAACCAGCGGGCGCACGGGTGCTGGTGATATGGGCCGGTGAAGACAAAGGATTCCCCACGAGGCTCTGATCGAATCGGGTGACTGGGGGTAACGAAACTGACTGAGATTATCTTTAGTAGGACTTACAATCGACACAATCACTACTGCAAACGACTGTCGGTTTAATCGACAGTTACTGCACAGGAGACTGCCTCACGGGCAATTTCGGATAATAGCTTCACCACTGTAGCGTCACAAAGGCGCCACCAATATCAGTGCCGAGAATTGGGACCAATAGTTTTTGCTGATATACCTGATTCACTCAGAGTAGAATAACCGTGCGCGATCAAAAAATCACAAGGCGTCGGCTCCTCGCCAGCGGCAGCGCGGCCGCGACCGCAACGCTCGCCGGCTGTGCAGGCCGCTTCGGGGATTTCGGAGGGAGCGGCGACGAGGACACCAGCGACAGCCAGCAAGCGACCGAAAGCGACATCGACGTGAGCGATGCGGCGGCGACTGTCGGAATGGTGTACGCACTGGGCGGGCTCGATGACCGCTCGTTCAACGATGCGGCGAACCGCGGCATTCAGCGCGCGCGGCTCGATGACGGGGTCGAATACACGAACCACGAGCCAAACAGCGTCGCCGGCTTCGCGGAGGTACAGGCCGAACTGGCGAGTTCGTCGAACCCGCCATACGACCTGATCTGTTGTATCGGATTCCTGCAGGCCGAGGGGCTGTCTGAGACTGCACCGGAGTACACAGACCAGCAATTCATGATCGTCGACTCTGTCGTGGAGGCCGACAACGTGGCGAGTTACGTGTTCCGCGAACACGAGGGGTCGTTTCAGGCCGGGAACCTCGCTGGGCTGCTCACGACCAGAGAGGTCGATCTCGGGGCAGGCGCAACGAACCCGGACGAGACGACCGTCGGGTTCGTCGGCGGCCTCGACCAGCCTCTCATCCACAAGTTCGAGGCCGGCTTCAGAGCCGGCGTCGAACACGCCAACACGGACGTCGATGTCCTCACGGAGTACCTCGGGAACTTCGACGACGTGCAGGGTGCCCGCGACATCGCAGCCGGGATGTACGACGATGGGGCGGACATCGTCTACCACGCAGCGGGTGGCGCAGGTGTCGGCATCTTCCAGGCCGCACAGGCCAGTGGCCGGTACGCAATCGGGGTGGACTCGGACCAGTCCCGCAGTAACCCCCGGTACGCGGACGTCGTGCTCGCGAGCATGGTCAAGCGGGTGAACGTAGCCGTCTACGACGCTGCGACGGCGACGGTCGCGGACAACCTCCCCGCTGGTGAGGTCGTCTCTCTCGGGCTGGATAGTGACGGCGTCGGCGTCGTCTATGGCACCTCCCTCGAACCGGCAATTCCCGACGACGTCAGGGAGGCGCTGTCGACGTCGCGGGAGCAGGTCGCCACCGGCGACATCGTCGTGCCCACTGAGCGCTCCAACACAGGTGGTGCCTGATGGCGGGCGGTCCGCTCGACGGACTGGCGAGTGCGCTTGACCGGGTCGCCCCCGAGTTCGTCCGGCAGCGGTTCGCTGCGAAGTTCGCTGTTGCGTTCCTCGCCGTGTTGCTCGTCATCGCGGGCGCTGGCGCGTTCACCTTCCAGGCGACATCCACAGCCGTCGAACGCCAGACGACCGGACAGCTCGCCGAGACCAGCCAGCTGGAGGGGGACTCTATCGGTTCGTGGGTCGAACAGCAACGCACGCACACGCGCTCCGTCTCACAGGGCGAACCGCTCCGGAGCGACCGGCGCGCCGCGGCGTACATCCTACTGCAAGACCAGCTACTGCCCGACGATGTTGTCAGTATGCACCTCGTAAACGATACTCGTGGCGAAGTGGTCGCCAGCACGGAACTCCCGCTCGAGGGACGGTCGCTGTCCGAACTTGACGCGCCGTGGACGGCCGCCGAAGTGCCGGAAGGACCCGGGAACAACAGTCAGGTGTGGTCGAGTAGTCGGTCGTACCGCTCACCGGTTCTCAACGACGAGCCCGTGATGGCGTTCGCTAGCTCGGTCCCGAAGCGCGACGGCTCGCACCTCGTCGTCGTCACGCGCATCCAGAGCCAGGTCGACCGGCTCAGCGATACCAATTCCACGAAGGAAACCACGATTCTGAACACCAACGACGAGACGGTGTTGAACATCGACCGCGAGTTCGATGCCGACACGCACAGTGAGAGCCTCGCGGCGATCCGCGACGCGAACGGCACTGCGGCGCCGGTGACAGCGGTTTCCGATGGTCGCGTGTACGCGTTCGCGCCCGTCCCGACCACGAACTGGATCACAGTTACGAGTCTGGACACGGCCCAGGCGTTCAGTGTCCGGGATACGGTCGGTCAGACGGTCGGACTGCTTGTACTGCTGGCACTGGTTTCGCTGTCGGCCGTCGGTCTCGTGCTCGGGAAACGCACGGTCGACCCCCTGAAGCAGTTGCGGGACCGTGCCGAACGCATCGAGGCCGGCGACTTCGATGTCGACCTCTCGACGAACCGCGCCGACGAAATCGGCCGCCTCTACGGCACCTTCGACGACATGCGGATTTCCCTCCAGAACCGCATTCAGGAAGCGGAGGATGCGGTCGAGGAAGCGAAGACGGCGCGGGCGGAAGCCGAAGAGCTCCGCACTGAAGCGGAGGACGCACGGGCCGAAGCGGAGGAAGCCAGCCAGCGTCTGCAGGAGCGCGCCACCGAGTACAGCGCGGTGATGCAAGACATCGCCGACGGTGACCTCACGGAGCGACTCGACGAGGACGCTGAGGAGACAGCGATGCGAGAAGTCGCGGTGGAGTTCAACGCGATGCTCGACGGCCTCGAAGCCACCGTCAGCGAGGTCGCGGCGTTCGCCGACGAAGTCGCGAACGCCACAATCGAGGTCGCGACCGGGGCCGAGGAAATCGAGACGACGAGCCAGACCGTCAGCGATCGCATACAGGAGATCGCCGACGGCGCTATCAGACAGCACGACGACCTCGAGGAGGCCGCCGCCGAGATGGACCAGCTATCGGCGAGCATCGAGGAAGTCGCAGCGTCGTCGACAACGGTCGCAGAGACGGCCAGGGAAGCCGTCGACCGTGGCGAAACGGGCCGGGAAGCCGCCGAATCGGCCATCGACGACATGGCGGAAATCGAGTCCCGCTCGGCAGACGCGGTCGACCAGATTCTCACGTTACAGGAGCGGATGGACGACATCGGCGAGATCGTCGACTTCATCTCGGATATCGCCGAGCAGACGAATATGCTCGCCCTGAACGCCAACATCGAGGCCGCCCGTGCCGACAAGGACGGCGAGGGCTTCGCCGTTGTCGCCGACGAGGTCAAGAGCCTCGCCGAGGAGACGAAACAGGCGGCCGCAGAGATCGAAGCCGAGATCGCGGCCGTGCAAACGGAGACCGACGAGACTGTCACGGACATCCGCGCGACCAGCGACCACATCGACACCGGTGTCGAGACTGTCCGCGAGGCTGCCGACGCGATCGAGGATACCGTCGAGGCAATCGAGGACGCCAACGACGGGATTCAGGAGATCGCGGATGCCACCGAAGACCAGGCCGACGCGACACAGAGCGTCGTCCACCGCGTCGACGGTGTTTCCGAGATCAGCCAGAACGTGACAGAGGACGCCGAGCAGGTATCGGCGGCCGCCGAGGAGCAGTCCGCGTCCGTCGCCGAAATCGCCCAGAGCGCGGACGAACTCCGCGACCGCGCCGACTCGCTGGCCGCGACTGTCGATCAGTTCGACACCAGTGGCGAGGGCGACGACCACGGCGATGCCGACGGTGCCGGCGAGGAGCGCACTCCGCGTTCCACCCCCGACGAGACTGGCGACTAGCGCGGCGTGCCATCGCTACAGCTTCTTTTCGCAGTGTAGCTCGGGTATTCGCTGGTAGCATGTCGGCGGAAGTCGGAACGCGAGTACGACGACGAAGAGCGATGACTCCGAGGACGATCAGGACGAGTATCTGAAGGAACGACAGTAGAAGCGGCAAAAAGGCCACTTCGAGTGTGGTAGGGATGGGATCGCCCAGATTTGAACTAGGGGCACGGGCACCCAAGGCCCGAAGGTTACCAAGCTACCCCACGATCCCGCATCAACATCTCGACCGGACAGCGAGTAAAGGGTTTCGTTGCGAGGCCGCCGTGTCACGCGGGAGCGAGGCCCCAGAAGTACGCGATGCCGAGCGTGGTCACGACGGCGAAGACGGCCTGTAGCGGCGCTCCAACGCGAAGGTAGTCAGTGAAGCGGTATCCACCGGGACCGTAGACGAGGAGGTTCGTCTGGTACCCGACCGGCGTCATGAACGCCGTCGAGGCGGCGAAGGTGACGGCGAGGACGAACGCGAAGGCGTTGGCGTTCAGCTGTTGGGCGGTCTCGATGGCGACGGGGATCATCAGGACGACGGAGGCGTTGTTCGAGATGATGTTCGTCAGCAGCGCCGTGACGAGGTACATCAGCCCGAGGACGACGGCGAGGCCGCCCCCGGCGGTGAGGACGCTGCCGGCACCCACGACGAACAGCTCCGCGAGCAGGTCAGCGCCGCCGGTCTCCTGCAGGGCGACACCCAACGGGATGACGCCGGCAAGCAGAAAGACGACGTCCCATTGGACGGCGTCGTACAGTTCCGACGGGCGGAGACAGCCGGTGAGGACCATCGCGAGCGCGCCGCCCAGCGCCGAGATGACGATGTGAATCGGCGTCAGCGCGGCGACGCCGACGACGGCGGCGACGATGCCGACTGCGACGGGAATCTTCGACCGGCGGAAGTCCGGCCGTTCGACCTCCTGGGCGACGATGAAGTCGTTGTTGCGGTTGAGACGGTCGATGCTGTCGGGGGTGGCCTGCACTAACAGCGTATCGCCGATGCGGAGTTTGACATGGTCCATCCGCTGGCGGTACAGCTCCTGGCCGTGGCGAAGTGCCAGCACGGTCGCGTCGTAGCGCTGGCGGAAGCTCGTGGAGACGAGCGTCTCACCGATGAGCGAGGAGCCGGGAGCGACGACGACCTCGACGAGGTTCTTTCGCTCGTTTGCGGCCTCCAGTTCTGCCTCACCGACCTCGACTTCGGGAATCACGTCCAGCCCTTCGACGTCGAGGAGGTCGACGAGCGTGTCCCGGCCCGTCCGAATCGCGAAGACGTCGCCGGCTCGAATCGTTTTCTGGCCGAACGGTTCGAGGAACGTGCGTTTCTCGCGGACCAACTGGACGATGTCCACGTCGAACTCAGAGACCCTGAGCGCCTCCTCGACGGTCTGGCCGATGAGCGGAGAATCGTCGCGGACAATGACCTCGGTGAGATACTCGCCCATCTCGAACTCCTCGGTGAGGTCTTCTTCCGCCGGGATGCGCGATGGAACCAGATAGCGCCCGACGGTAAGCAGATAGATTGTCCCGACGATGGTCACGATGATGCCGAGCTGGGTGAACTCGAACATGCTGAACGGGCGGCCGAGCAGTTCCGCCGAGAGCTGCGAGGCGAGGATGTTCGTCGAGGTGCCGATGAGCGTCAGCATCCCGCCGAACATCGAGGCGTAGGACAGCGGCAGCAGCAGTTTCGACGGCGAGAGCTTGCCCTTGTGCGCGATATCGGTGACCATCGGCAGGAGGATGGCGACGGCGGCGGTGTTGTTGATGAACCCGGAGATGGGCGCGACCAGACCGACGGTCGCACCGAGCTGTCTCGTCTCGCTGTCCCCGGTCAGCGAGGCGATTTTCGCGCCGAGGATCTGGACGATACCCGTCCGCTGGACGCCGTCGGAGAGAATGAACATCGCCAGCACCGTTATCGTCGCCGTCGAGGCGAAGCCGGAGAGCCCGCGGTCCAGCGGCGAAATCCCGTCACCGGCCTGGTGTAACACGTACACCGGCTCGGCGAGCAGCCCGAGGTCGACCGCGAGCACCGTCACCGGTTCGGCCAGCATCAGCGCGACCATGACGGCGATAGCAGTCACGTCGACTGGCAGCGCCTCCGTCGCAAACAGCACCAGCGCAGCGACGATAACCGCGAAGACGAACAACATCCCCGGCGTAACAGGTGGCAGCGACACGTCTGGCCCCTGCGCCGCCAGTGACAAAAGCATGGGTCGTTTGCAAGCGAGGGCGTCCGCTCACACCCTGACCAGGCAGCCGACGTTTATCCCTGTCCGGGCCGAAGGAGTGGCAATGAGCCTTTTCAACGATCTCGGTCGAAAAGTCGAGGAGCTGAAACAGGAGGTCGGGAGCGCGACCGACGACGAAGCTACCCACCGGTGTATCGAGTGTGACACGCTCCTCTACACGGACCACGACGAGTGTCCCGAATGTGGGAGTACATCGGTCATACCCCTGTCCGACTAGGAACAGCGGGGAACGTGGCCGGCGTCGCGTCGCTCACCGCGTCGGCCCGTCACGACCCAGGTCTTGGAGTAGAGCGTCGTAGCTCCGGCCGAACACCGCCTGTTTTCTGAGCGACGTTATCGCGACCTCGAAGACGGGGACGGCGAACTGCCCGGCCGGCCCGCCGACGACGACAGCCGCTTCGTGATCCGTCTCGTCGGTCCACTCGCCGTCGAGTTGCCGGACGAGCACCTCGCCGAAGTAGCCGCCGAGTTCCCGCACGACGCTGGTGAACGCGCGGTCGTCGAACGACGCGTCGCTCCCGAACGTCGTCTCGGCGAAGCGCTCGTCGTCCCACTCCGCGTCGACCAGATCGTCGAGCCGCGAAAGCGAGGCCGGCGAGAAGTCGAGGTCGTGTTCGCCCCAGAAGTCGGCGAACTCGACGGCGGTGTCGGCGTGTTCTGCGCGGACTGTTCCGGGCTCCCACGAGCGATCCATCGAGTCAGCGGTCGAGTCGCCGTCGGTGGGGATGGCTGTCTCACCCTCGTCGGGGGCCGCTGTCTCAGCCGTCTCGTCAGCGGCCGCGCTCTGTGACGGTGCAGTCTCAGTGGCATCAGACGTCTCGACATCCCCGACAGGAGCCGATGTGTCGGGACGATCATCGGACTGTTCCACGGCATCGGATTCCGCAACGGCTGCCGGCGTGTCATCGACTCCCGCGGCGTCAGCGGTGTCTGCAGGCGACTCGTCACCCGTGGTTTCGGAAACCGCCTCCGCGTCTGTAGCGGCGTCTGACGACGCATCCGGCGAGATATCGGGCTTCGATTCGTCGTCTATCGATATCCCGGCCGCTCCGTCGTCGGCTGTATCGGTCGCTGCTTCGTCAGCAGATGTGTCAGTTGCCGCTCCCGCGGACGCGTCGACAGTTCGGTCCTCGTCGCGAGTGTCGACAGCCGAGTCTTCGGGAAGTGTCTCGGCCGCCGGCGCTTCGTCCGAGGGGTCCGCTGTAGCACTGTCGGCTGCCGGTTCCGCTTCGTCGATGTACGCGGCCGCTTCGTCGGCAGCGGCCATATCAGCGGTATCATCGGCCGTCGTCTCGACAGCATCAGTCGTGTCAGCAGTCGGTCCGTCTTCAGAGGCGTCGAGGGCTGAGTCCGCTGCCGGTGTTTCGGCGGTTGGTTGCTCATCGGCGGTATCAACAGCCGACTGCTCGGCAGCGGTGTCGGTGCCCGACCCTGCATCGCTTGAGTCGATAGTCGACCCCTCCTCGGTGGTTTCAGCGGCCGACGGCTCGCTGCCGGCATCGTCTGACGCTGACTCGGTCGTCTCTGGATCTGCGTCCTCGCCGATGTCAGCGGTCGAGCCGTCGGCATCGTCACTGCCCCACGGTGGCTCGTTCTCTGGCTCGTCAGCGGCCTCACTGACGGCTGGTGTGGGGTCGGTGTCGTCCGATCGGTCGTCGCCTTCCGACTCGGATTCGACCCGCCGGACGATTCGGGTCGGCTCTGTTTCGATGGCCTGGGACGAATCGGTAGCAGCGGTGTCGCCGGCAGTTGCCTCACCTCGCTCGTCTGTCGCCGCCGGTTCGGGAGGCGCGTCGCGCTCGTTTGCTTGTCCGTCGTCGACGCGGCGAACGATCCGCGTCGGGTCGGAGACGGCGCTGTCGGCGTCGGTTTCGTCCGCGCCCGGCTCTGTCAGACCTTCGTCGTCGGTACTCTGTATGCTATCCAGTTCCAGTTCGGACTCCAGGCGCGTCACGACGGCCGCAAACACCGGCTCGTCGCCGAACGAGCGGGCGGCCACGTCGAACACCGCGACCGCCACCTCGTCGTCCGGCCCGGCAACGGCGACGCCCCATCGACCGTCGGACTGGACCCACTCGCCGTCGTAGGCTCGCACGAGGAGTTCGCCGAGGTAGCTCCCGAACCGAACCGTGTTCTCGGTGTAGGTCGTCACACTCGCGGCGTCGCCGACGGTTTTGCCGTCGTAGCTCTCCTCGATAGCCGTATCGAGGCGGGCAAGCGCATCGGGGTCGAAGGTCAGCGGGTCCGCGCCGTCGACGACGTGCTCGGCGTACTCCCGGAACGTCGTCGGGTCGAGCGTCGCTGTATCCAGAAGGTCCGGCCCGTCGTCGGACGGCGGGTCGCCCCTGGCCGCCCGCTCGTCTCCATCGGTCGACGAGTCATCGCCACCGACGGCGCGACGGATCGTATCGAACAGGCCCATGGACACCGGAAGTACGTGCCGCTACAAGAATGTACGCCGAAAGGATACTCGGCCGACAGGTCTGCGGAACGAAAACGGTTCAGTGCTCGTCGCGCAGTTCCATGTCGGCGACGATCTCGTAGGGGTGCTGTCCCTTCCGGATGCCGTCGAGCAGTTGGAACGACTCGTCGGGCGCGAGGAAGTGCCGGGTCACGGCTCGGCCGAGCGGCGTCGGCGAGAGGCCGTCGATAAATTCGTACTCCAGTAGCTTCCCCAGCGCGTGTTTCGTCGGCACCTCGCCGACCATCCGGTCGTTGAGCCGCTTGGCCTGCTTGCCGGCGACGGTGACGTTCGCCAGCGTCTCCTCGACGGCCGCGCCCTCGTCGTAGCGGGTAATGACCGGCTCCATCTCGCCTTTCAGGAGCTTGAACGCCACCTCGTCCTCGGTCATCTCCATGCTGTTGTGGTACGAACAGTCCGGCTCGACCAGCATGTAGACGGTGCCCTTGTCGTGGTAGTCCGGGCGGCCGGCCCGGCCGAGCATCTGGCTGAACTCCTGGACGGTGAGCCACTCGATACCCATCGCAAGCGAGTCGAAGATGACCTGTGAGGCCGGGAAGTCGACCCCCGCTGCGAGGGCCGCCGTCGTCACAACCGCCGCGAGGTCCTGGTCGGCGAACTGCCGCTCGACCCGCTGGCGCTTCCGGTTGTCCAGCCCGGCGTGGTACGGCGCGGAGCTGTACTCCAGTTTCCGTGAAATCTGGTGGCAGCGCCGTCGGGAGTTCGTGAAGATGATAGTCTGACCGCGGTACCCCTTGCTGGACTTGTTGTCGAAGGCCCGCTTGACGAGCTTCTTTTCCGTCTCGATCTTCTCGCGGCCGTCGGCGAACGTGACGTGGCGCTCGATGGGGACCGGCCGCTCCTCGAACTCGATGAGCGTCGCCCGGAGCTGGTCGGCCAGTTGGCCTGGATTGCCGACCGTCGCCGAGAGGTAGATCCACTGCGTGTCGCCGCTGTCAGGTGCGCCACCTGATTCACAGTAGTATTTGAGTCTGGAAATCAGGCCGTCGAGCCGGTGTCCCCGTTCGTCTTCACCGAGCGTGTGGACCTCGTCGATGACGACGGTCCCGACCGTCCCGAGGTCCTTGCCGGTCCGGAGCGCGTGGTCGATTCCCTCGTAGGTCCCGACGATGACATCGGCTTCGGGGTCGAACCGCCCACCCTCGTCAGCGATGCGGCTCGCGCCCACGCGCAGCGACACGTCGACCATGTCGCCGTAGCGGTCTTGAAACTGCTCGTACTTCTGGTTCGCGAGTGCGACCAGCGGGACGAGAAACAGCATCGTGCCCTTGTTGTTCAGGACGCGGTCGATACCCGCCATCTCGCCGATGAGCGTCTTCCCCGTCGCCGTCGCGCTCACGACCAGCTGGTCGCGGCCCTCGGTGGCCCCGTGCTCGACGGCGAGACTCTGGACCGGCAGCAGCGTGTCGAACCGGGATTCGAGATGGTCCTGCATTCCCGGGTGAAGGTCCAGCGAGTCGACGCGAACGGGGTCGACCTCGTCGACGGTGGCCGAAATCTCGTCGAACTTCGTCAGGTCCGGGTCCAGTTGGCCCGACAGGAGGTTCGTCACCCGGTCGAGGTCCTGCACCTCGAGTAAGAGCTCTTCGAGCCGGTCGCGGGCGTCGCCGCTGATACTCCCCTTGAACGCGAGTTCGCGGTCGAGCTGGTGGCGAGCGCACTCCGGGCAGATGGTCTCGTCGTCAGTCTCGATAGCCGTCTCGCTGGTAATCGGCGAGTAGCGCCCGTCGGAGGCACACAGCCGGCAGGTCCGGACGACCTTGGCCTCGATCTGGTACGCGTCGAGCATCTCGCGGATTCGCTCGCGTGCACGCGGAGCAGTCTGCTCGGAAATACGAATGCGGGCCGCACGGCGGGCGAGGTCGACGAACTGGTCGGGCGACCGAAGCTCCTCGCTGGTCCCGTCCTTGACTCGGAGCCGACGCGGGCGGGGGCCGGCGTCGGTCTCTTTCAGTTCGAGGATGCCGTGGAAGAGGCGCTCGCCGTCCCGGTGCGCGGCGACGCGGAACTCCTCGCCGTGTTCGTGGAGGAACAGCGTCTCTACCTGTGCGGCCTGCTGTGACACAGTCGTCTAGAGGCGACTGCGCTACTTGAGCGGTTCGGACTAGCTGTGGGTGTTACTGGTGCTGTGACAGTTGATTTAAACAGCCGGAAAGCCCCGGTCGGCTACGCTCCCGCGCCTCGCTGTGCGCTTCCCTCGCTTCGCTCGGTACAGTGCTTGCGTCGTCGGGGTTCGCGTAGCCGACCGCCCCTTTCAGTCCCACCCAGCATGGCTTGTCCAACGAGCGACGGGTAGGGCAGTCTGGCCCGCACTGTTCCAAGTACGGGGAGAAGTGAACTGTTGCTCCGGGTCACCCTTGCAGTTTGATTTCGTCGTCGCCGGCGGGAACCGCACAGAGGAACGCGCCCGGTTCGTCGCCGTCGTTACGGTACCAGTGGACAGCGCCGGCGGGGATGTGGAGGCTGTCACCGGCCTCGACTGCGTGCTCCTCGCCTTCGATGCCGACGGTGTACCGTCCGGAAAGGACGTACTGCTCGTGTTCGATTTCGTTGGTGTGTTTCGGCACGCTGCCGCCGGGGGCGAGCGTGAAGCGACGGAGTGCGAGGTTCCCGCCGCCGTTACCCTCGCCGATGAGGACACCCTTTTCCAGCCCGTCGGCGGCGTCGACGGGTTCGTACTCGATGTCGTCCGCGCAGCGAATCAGTGGGTCGCTCATGTGTGGTCCATCGCAGGTGCGTTGCAAAAGGCGTGCCGGCGTCGGTAACCGTGGCAGTCCCGCCAAGGGGGCTTAAGACCGTCCCCCGACAAACGACGGGTATGCGCCGGTTTCGTATCGGAAGCGCGTTCGGAATCCCCATCCAGTTGGATCTGACGTTTCTCCTCGTGCTACCGCTGTTCGCCTGGATTATCGGGACACGGATCGAACAGACGACCGAGCTGTTGAACGGGACGCTGAACGCCGGGCTGGACGTGGCCGTCCTCACCGACGGCGCACTCGTCTGGGTGCTCGGCATCGGTGCGGCGGTCGGCCTGTTCACCGGTGTCGTCCTCCACGAACTCGGCCACTCCCTCGTGGCCATCCGCTATGGCTTCCCTATCGACTCCATCACGCTCTGGCTGTTCGGCGGCATCGCCCAGCTCAGCGAGATGCCCGAAGACTGGAAACAGGAGCTGGTCATCGCTATCGCCGGCCCCATCGTCAGCATCGCCGTAGGCGTTGTCTGTTTTGTCGCGTTTCAGATTCTCCCGAGCGGTGTGGGGACCATCGTCGAATCGGCACGGTTCATCCTCGGCTATCTCGCGCTGATGAACCTCGCGCTGGCGGCGTTCAATATGCTCCCGGGCTTCCCGATGGACGGCGGCCGCGTCCTGCGCGCACTGCTGGCCCGCCGGCGGTCCTACGCCAGAGCCACCACCATCGCCGCCGAAGTCGGAAAGGTGTTCGCCGTCTTCCTCGGCCTCTTCGGCATCTTCGTCCTCGGGAATATCTTCCTCGCCGGCCTCGCCTTCTTCATCTACATCGGCGCGGCGGGCGAGTCCCGCCAGACCTCGATGCGGGCCGCGTTCGAGGGCGTCACCGTCGCGGACGTGATGACGCCGGCGGACCACGTAACGACAGTCCCCGAGAACATGTCCGTCCGGGAGCTCATCCAGACGATGTTCAAGGAGCGCCACACCGGCTATCCGGTCGAGCGCGGCGGCGAGGTCGTCGGCCTCGTCACGCTCGAAGACGCCCGCGCCGTCCAGGAGGTCGAGCGCGAGGCCTACACCGTCGGCGACGTGATGACGACGGAGATCATCACGATCAGCCCGGACACCGATGTGATGGACGCGCTGACCTCGCTCCAGCAGAACTCCGTCGGTCGCCTGCTCGTCACTGACGAGGACGACTCCTTCGAGGGGTTACTCACCCGGACAGACATCATGACAGCGCTCTCGATTATCAAGTCCAGCGGCGACTTTACCCCCATCGGTGAGACGGAGACCGAGACTGTCCGGCCGGAATCAAGGATAGAGCGGTAACGGTCACTCGCCGTCGAGATACGACATCGCGTCCTCGTCGGAAACCTGGTCGAACTGCTCGTAGTACTGGCCGACAGCGCGGAACGCCGACGGGACTTCCAGACAGACCACTTCGTCGACCAGCGCTTCGAGGTCCGAAATCGCCCGCGGCGAAGCGACCGGCACCGCAAGCACGAGTCGCTCGGGACCGGCCTGTCGAATCTGCTCGATGCAGGCCCGCGCCGTCGCGCCCGTCGCCACGCCGTCGTCGACGAGACACACCCGCTTGCCTGTGAGCGGCGACGACTCCGAGTCGCGGTAGCGCTGGGCTTTCTGTCGGGCGGCGTCCGCCATTTCCGCTCGTGTGCTCGCAACGTAGTCGCGGGGAACCTCTCGTCGCTCGATGACATCGGTGTTGAGCCAGACCGACCCGTCGGCGGCGACAGCGCCGATAGCGTACTCGGGGTTGTTCGGTGCGCCGATCTTCTTTGCGACCGCGATGTCCAGCGGCACGTCCAGCGCGTCAGCAACGGGACGCGCCACTGGCAGCCCACCGCGCGGTATCGCGAGGACGATGTCGACCGCGATGTCCCGCTCGCGCAACGCCTCTCCCAGCCGCCGACCGGCAGTCTGCCTGTTCTCGAACGTCGGGGAGCGGTTGCGTCCCATACTGGTTAGTTCGCTGTCGGGAGGCAAATATCTCCGCATTCTAACGACTGCTGGATTGCCAACTGGACTCTCGCCCCAGTCGACGACGGCGTTACTCGTCGGACAGCGCCGCGGCAATCGCTTCGAGTTCCCCCTTCCGGAAGGGCTGCTCCGCGTCCGCCGGGTCATCGTCGTCCCGCTCACCGATTTGCCAGAGAATTCCCGCCCGCATCTGTGGTTTCGACGGCAACCGGTCGGTGTCGATATCGTACCCGACAGCCCCGCAGATAGCCGCCAGAGCTTCCTTGGTAAAAGCCGTCGAAACCGGGCGTTCGTACCGCCCGACAGCCTCGCGGATCTCGTTCCGCAGTTCGTCGACAGTGGGTGACATACGCGTACTGGCGGCGGGACTGATTGTGTAGATTCCGGTCCGGTTACGCCATCGCGCCGCCTACGACGGGGGCATCAGTCCGAGGGATGCCGGCCCGCCAGCGCAGTTCCGACGGCGAGACCCGACCGAACTCCGCGCGGCGATGACAGCCCGGACACAGCGAGACGACGTTGTCCAGCGTGTGTGCGTCCCGGACGGCGAGGGCCGGCATCGCGGCGAACAGCCGGACCGGCACGATGTGGTGCACGTCCGGGTTCCGCCCCAGGTCGTCGGCAGCAGCGCCACACAGCACGCAGGCGTGGTCGTCGCGCTCCAGGGCCTGCTCGCGCACCGCCCGCCATCCCGGCCCGTATTCGCCGACGCCACCGCCGCGCCAGTTCGGATGTCCGTCGCCGGTGAACGCCTCCGAGAGCCACTCGGCGTGGCAGTCGCGGCTGCAAAGGACGACTTCACCGGTCACATCGCTCGGATATCGCTCAACGGGGCTGTCACAGACAGAACAATCGAAGCTGAGCGTTCCGCCGTTCCAGTTCGGGTTGTCAGCCCCGGAAATCTGTCGCGTGTGTCGCCACTCAGCGTTCTCGACACAGTCCGGGCAATAACACCCCTCCTTTTCTGATGGGTAGTACTCGAAACTCGTGCCGCAGTTGTCACAGGTCGTCTCCTCCTTCGCGCTGGAATAGTTCGGGTTATCGGCCCCTGAAAAGGAGACTGCGGTGTCGCGGCATTCGTCAGAGCAGTACCGTTTCTCGTATTCAGAGTAGAATCTGTCCGAACAGCGGTCACATTCCCTGTTTGGCAGGCGTTCGCCGTGAGCACTGCTGTGGTGAACGCCGAGGCCGCGTTTAGAGTCAAACGTCCGGTCACAGGAGGGGCAGTCGTGGCTTGCCATCAGAAAGTACTACATCCTGACACATTATAAATAAGCGGAGACGGGAATGAAAGTGAAAACCGACAGATGCTGAAGGTGTCGAAATCGACGGGAAGAAGGTCTAGGTCCGGGCGCGGGAATTGAACCCGCCTCTTAGCCACCACAAGGCTAAAGGATGCCACTACCCCAGCCCGGACACGCTTTTGAAGCATTCATAGATATTCCGCTGGAACAGAAATACGTTACGAATCTGGAAACCAGTGAGTCGTGAGAGCGCATGACAGCGGTTGTACATCGGTTCGGAGTGGATTTCGTCCAGGTCACCGGCTGCTTCGAGACGCTTTTACACAGCCGACGCGTACAGCGAGGCACGCGTGGCCATCACGGACAAGATATACGTCAAGAACCACCAGCAACTCGCCTCCCAGCTAGAGACGAGCTTTCCGAAGGGGGCGTTCAAGGGCGCGACGCTGGACATCCTCTTCCAGGGCGAAGGGCTGGCAAAGCTCGACGAAGCCTCTAGGGAGCGAGTCCTCGATTTCGCTGAGGACTTCCTCGACTGTGACTGTGAGGCCAACCCACACTGTGGCTGTGCCGAGCGGAAGTTCATCTCGTACCTGCTGGAACTGCGCGAGCAGGGCATGGGGCCGGACGCGATCGTCGACGTGATGAGCGACGACTACATGCTGTATGCCTATCCGGGCGACGTGCTCTCGTTCCTCGATAACTCCGTCAGAACGTTAGAAGCCGTGGAGACCCTGGCCGACGTCGATGGGCGCGACGACGTCGCCGAGGACGTACAGCAGAAACGCCAGCGGTTACTCTAGGTCGTCGAAGCTGCCGATGCGATAGGAGGCGTCCTCCTCTTCGCCCTGGTCGAGGTCTTCGAGGTGAATGACCTCGTCTTGGTCCATCTCGTCGAGTTGCTGGCGGAGTTTGGTGACGTAACGCTTGTGTTCTTCCAGTTGTTCGCGGAGGTGTTCGGCTTCGAGTTCGAGCCGTTCGTGTTCGCGGACGAAGCTCTTCGGAACTTCGACTTTCGGCGGGAAGCTCTCGGTGCTGGTCTCGGTCGCGTCGTCCTCGAACTCGTGTTCCGGCGCGACCTTCACCTGACCGTCGTGGGAAACAAGCGTGTCGACGTAATCCCGGAAGACGGCGGACAGCGAGATATCGCGTTCCTCGGCGATTTCGCGGAGGGTTTCGAATTTGTCCTCGCTGACGCGAAAGGAGATTGTTTTGTTTTTGTTGCCCATAGTTACGTACTGTTTTAGTAGCAACGTATTTAATCGTTTGTCAGACGCTACCGGACCGATTCCCTGGTAGCCGTGAGTCGCAACAGTCGAACCGCTGTGATTTAACAGCCGGCCGACCACGGTTCCGGACAGAGATGGCGACAGACATCGACGCAACCGCTCACCACTTCGGTATCATCGTCAGCGACCTGGACCGTGCCATTGAGTTCTACCGCGACGTGCTCGGACTCGACGTGCTGACGCGCTTCTCGGTCGGTGACGAGGCGTTCGGCACCGCTGTCGACATCGAGGGAGCCAGCGCCGAACTGGTCCACCTCGACGCTGGCGGCGTACGCCTGGAACTGGCGACCTACGAGCCGGAAGGCGAGGCGATGCCGGACCCGGACCTCAATCGACCGGGAGCGACCCATCCCGGGCTGGAAGTCGACGACCTCGACGCCGTCACCGACCGACTGCCCGACGAAGTCGAAACGCTCAGCGGCCCGCAAACGACCGAGAGCGGGACGACGATCATGTTCGTCGTCGATCCAGAAGGGAACCGAATCGAGCTACTAGAGCCGTAGCGTCGGCAAAACCGCTAAAGTCGAAAAAGCGGGCCGAGACCAGTCCGTCTCAGTCCGCGCTGGCTTCGGCCTGTTCGTCCTGCAGGCTTTCGAGTGCGCCGACGACCGACTGCCGGTAGTTCTCGATTGACAACTGCTCGTACTCCTCGTCGGCCATCGCGATGTACTCGTCGGTGGCCGGGTCCTCGAGGTCGGCCTCCTTGTACCGCTTGACCCGGTCGAGCGTGCGCTCGGCCGTCTCCACGACCCAGCGGTCCCGCGTCGCCTCGTCGACCTCCGAGATAGACTCGGGGCGGATCGAGACGTTGACCTCGCCCTCGTCGGTCTCGTAGGTGCGTGGCTTGCCGACGACGGCGACGTAGGCCGGGGGCTCCAGTTCGCGCAGCATCGACGCCGCGTCGGGCTGGTACTGCCCGGCGTACATGAAGAACGTGTCGCCGTTGGGGTCGACGACCCGTCCCTGCCAGTACTCGCTGTCCTCGCCGACGTCTTCGGTCTCGGTGAGGGTCCCGACCAGGAACACGCGGTTGGCGCGCTGGCCGGTCGGCAGGAGGACGTACACCGGCGCGCGGTCGTCGTCGGATTCTTTGAACGTGTAACTCGCGTCGTTGAACTCGCGTGCGAAGACGCGCCGTGCGACCTCGCGGGTGGGTGTACTCGCCATTTAGATCGACCTCGCTTTGATGAGAATCTCGTCTGCATCCACGGCCCCGGTCAGTCGCTCCTGCTCGTCGGCGAGCAGGTAGCGGCCGAAGGTCGGGCCCCGGACGCGGTAGTACCGGCCGAGAATCTTCTGTCGCATCTCGTCTGCGACGACGGTCGTGTCGAGCGCGTCCATCGCCATCTCTTTCGCCTCTTCGAGGGCGATGCCGGTCAGTTCCTCTGTCGCCTCCTCGTCGAAGATGACCTCGGTGACCTCCTCGCCGTCGTCGAGGACGCCCTTGATGCGGAGGTCGAACTCGCCTTCGACCTCGCCGTGTTCGCTACAGCGGCCGTTCTGGAGGACGCGCGTGCAGTCGTCCTCGGGACAGCGCTTGATGAGCCCGGAGCCGGACTGGATGTCGACCAGTGCGCCCTCGGCCTCGACGCTGTCGTCGCCGACCTCGATTGCTTCGTCCAGTTCCTCGATGGTCGTCGTCCGGTTGAGCTTCACGGAGAAGCGGCCCTGGTACTCGTCGGTGACGACGTTGCGCAGGGCGTAGGACTTGCCTTCTTCGAGCGACGGGAGGTCGGACTTCGACCACTTCGTGAACTTGATCGTGCCCGTCTCGTCGCCCAGCAGGCCGACCTGGGCCACGGCGTCGGCGCGCGGCTCCCAGAGTTCGACGACCGTCGCGCGGACGTCGACCCACTCCTCGGGGGCGTCGACGTCGGCGACGTCCACCTGCTCGTTGCCGCCGCCGTCGCCGCCGCCCAGCTGGTCGCGGTCCATACCGGCCTCGTCGAGGTACGTGTTAACGACGCTTCGGCGGGCCTCGCTGATCGGGACCTGATAGTCGTTCACCAGCGTATCGAGCCGCTCGACGACGTCGTCGACGTCGATCTCTAGCTGGTCGGAAAACTGCTCGTGTATCTCTGTCGCGTGGGTACGCAAATCTGACTCAGTCATTGGCTTTCACTGTCTCCGCCTGGTTTTCGTTGGGAGACATCCGACGCTTGGTCGCCTTCGGTAATAAACACTCGCCCGGCGGAGTGAAAGTGAAGCTGCGTTCGGATGTCGTGGCCCCTGAATTGAGCTGTGAGAGCCACGCGAGAAGATTGATTTGTCGGCGGGCACAACGGTCGGTATGGCCGACGACGACCGCCTCGCACGGTTCATCCGAGATACCTTGCGGTCGGCCGAGCAGCAGCTCTCGGACGCGAAGAAGGCCTATCAGAACGGCAAGCGGTCGGCGGAGGCCGGCCTGCCCAGGGACGAGGAGGGGCGGGCCCGCATCGTCTGTCGCCGCCACGCCGAGTACCGCGCGGTGTCGATGGACGAGCAGCGCCGGCCGGTGTGTTACGACGCCGAGAACCCGGACTGTCAGGGCTGTGTCGAAGACATCAGAGACGGCACGATAGAGACGTGGTAGCCAACCGACGGCAGTGGATTCACCGGGTCGCATCTCGGTCACCAGTACAACACTTTAGCACCGGCCGGGCGAACGCCGAGTATGGAGCGACCAATCGTCGCGCTCGTCCTGGCCGGGGGAACCGGCACACGGCTGTATCCGGCGAGCCGGAGCGACCGGCCAAAGCAGTTTCTCTCCTTTGGCCGAGAACAGTCCCTGCTCGCCGAGACGGTCAACCGTGTCGGCTTCGCGGACGAGACATACGTTCTGACCCGGGAGTCATTCGCCGACGGGGTGCGTGAACGCGCCCCTAGTGCGGCAGTGCTGACCGAACCCGAGCCCAAAGACACCGGCCCGGCGCTGGCGTACGCGGCACACCGTATCCGCGAGCAGGTCGGGGACTGTGTCCTGCTGTGTCTGCCGAGCGATCACCGGATTTCGGGGCCGTTCGCGGAAGTCGCACGCACGGCAGCGCGGGTCGCAGTGGAAACCGAGGGGCTCGTCACCGTCGGCATCGAGCCGGACCGGCCGGCGACCGGCTACGGCTACATCAAGCCCGGGACGTCCGAGAACGGCTTCGCGCCGGTCGAGACGTTCCACGAGAAACCCGACCGGGAGACCGCAGAGCGGTACGTCCGGGAGGGGTTCTACTGGAACGCCGGGCTGTTCGCGTGGACGCCGACGGCTTTCCTGTCTGCTGCCGCGTCCTCGCCGCTTGCACCGATGATCGAGCGGTTGGATCAAGGCGATTACGACGCCGCATTCGACGCCGTCGACCCGGTGAGCATCGACTACGCCGTGCTCGAAGACGCCGAGAACGCCTTCGTCGTCCCGGCGGCGCTGGACTGGGACGACCTGGGGTCGTGGGACGCCTTCGAGCGCATCCTCGACAAACAGGACGGAAACGCGGTGCTGGGGGAGGCGGTCACCATCGACGCCGACGGGAACGTGCTGGCGAGCGACGGGCACGTCAGCGCCGTCGGCGTCGAAGACCTCGTGGTAGCCACCTTCGACGACCGAACGCTCGTCGTCCCGAAAGACGAGGCTCAGCGCGTTCGGGAGGTCGTGTCGGAGCTACGCGATGACGAGCGATTCTGAGCGGATCGGCGGCCAGGGCTGTTAGCTCCGCATCGCGCCGCCGTCGACGGGCAGGGCCGTCCCGGTGACGTAGGAGGAGCGGGCCGACGAGAGGAACGCCACCACGTCTCCGAGTTCCTCGGGCTGGCCGACGCGCTGGAGCGGCGCGTCGGACCAGGATTCGATGCCCTCCTCGTAGGAGTCGTACTCGCCGCGCTCGACGGCCGCCTCGACGAGTTCCTCGATGCGGGGCGTCTCGTGTGCGCCGGGCAGGACCGCGTTCACGCGGACTTCCGGTGCGAACTCGCGGGCCTGCGTCTTCATCAGGCCGATGACGGCTCGACGGACAGCGTTCGAGAGCACCAGGTCGTCGATGACCTCCCGGACTGAACGGGAGGTGATGTTGACGATGGTCCCGGCCTCCGACTCCCGGAGGTAGGGGTAGGCGGTCTTGGTCGTCCAGACGGCGCTCATCACCAGCAGGTCGTACGCGCCGTACCAGTCCCGTTCCGTCGTCTCCATGAACGGTCCGGGGGCGGGGCCACCGGCGCTGGTGACGACGTGATCGAGGCCGCCGAAGCTGTCGACGGTCTCCTCGACGAGCGCCTCGATCTGGTCGGGGTCAGTGATGTCGGCCTCGACGGCCAGTACATCGCCGTCGCCGACCGATTCGAGCCGGTCCCGTGCCTCGTCGACGTGTTCGGGCGTTCGGCCACAGACGGCCACGTCGGCTCCCTCAGCGGCGAGGGCTTCGGCGCTCGCGAGTCCGAGGCCGCTCGTCGCGGCGGTACACAGCGCTGCGTTGCCATCGAGTTCGAGGTCCATGTCCGGGAGAAGTACCGACTGTCCCAAAGAAGTCCCGCTCGCAAACTGTCCCAATGACTGTCGACCGCGGACTGTCCTAGCTGCCCCAGAAGTTGTCCCGGCTCCCGAGACGCCGGCCGTCGTCGGGGTCGTCGTCCGTCTCGTCGGTCTCGGTGTCGCTCTCGTCGGTTTCGGATTCGGAGAGCTCTTCGTCCATCTCCAGTCGCTCGACCTCCTCGGCGCGGGCGTGGTTCGAGTGGACGTTGGTCACCTTGACCAGCGAGCGGGCCGGCGGGAGCACGCCGTCCACCATGATGATGAAGCCGTCCTCGGTCCGACCGACGCCGGCACCGCTCTCGTGGATGTCCTCGACGTCGACGGCGACTTCCTCGCCCATCTTGACCGGCTGGCTCTTGAGCTCCGAGATCGGCTGGTTGTAGTGATTGCACCACTCGGCGCCGCCACGGTCGCCGTAGTGGGTACAGCCCATCCCCTGGATTCGTTCGGTGAATTTGGGACAGTCGTCTGCGAGCGGACAATCGGCCATATCAGGGGATAACGTGGCCGCTGGCAAAACGCTTGCGACCCCATCTCCGCGCCGCACAGCCTGTTATTACGTTTGAGATTTTCACCGGCACACACTTTACTGCCACTCGCTGGTTGTCGCGTAGCATTCGGCAGTGCCCAGAGCTATGAGAACGCAGATGTCGGCAGGGCTGGTTTGCCTGCTTCTGGTTTGCACGTCTCCAGTCGCCCTCGGTGTCGAGTCGAGTCCACCGGCACAAATCGGCACCAGCGACAGCGATAATTCGATTGATGTCCGGTACACAGTCGACAGAGAGCCGACCCAGACCGGTCGGGTACGGGTGACCGCGACGATTGAGCGACCACGGCACGTCACTGGACTGTCAGTTCGGACGCCGGCGGAGACGACTGTGCTTCGAGCCGACGGCCTCGAGTCCGATGGCGACCGCTGGCGTCTCAGCGGCGATACGAGGACAGCACAGTTGACCTACACTGTGCCGGTCGGACTCTCGACGACGTTCGGCCAGCGGACCGCCGACACCGACAACTGGACGCTGCTGGCCAGACAGGAAGTGTCACTGCGTGCCCGCTGGCGCTGGCACGTCGGGCCGCGGCCCACGTGGAACGAGTCGCTCGCGCTCGCGCCCGGCCAGAACGGTGTCGCCGGGCGTACGGCCGCCTACATCGGTCCCCACGAGACAGAAACCAGAACAGTCGACAGGGACCGAATCACGCTCGTTGTCCCGGCGGCTTCGGACCTGCGACCCAACCGAACCGCCGTCTTGGACTCCATCAGCCACGCGAAGCGTGCCTCGACCGCCGGAGCGGACCACGACCACATCCGCGTGTTTGTCGCGCCGAACGAACTCGCACCGGGCGGGTACACCCCGTCGAACGGCGAGTCAGATGTCATCGTCAACGCCGGCGAACCCGTCCTGACACCGGTCAACGTCTGGGTCCACGAGTACCGCCACACCCGGGAGACGTTCGAGACGACACCGGCGATGGACTGGCTCAGTGAGGGGAGCGCGGACTATCACACCGCGGCGCTCACCTACAGCGCGGGCGGTATCGAAAAAGACCAGTTTCATGAGAGGATTACGACCGAGCGCCACGAAACCGCTGACCTGACACAGCCCGATAGCTGGGTCGGACCGGGCGCGCAGTACCACAAGGGAACGCGTGTCGTCGCGGCCATCGACGCCCGCCTCCGGCAGGCGACCGACGGTAACCGAACGTTCGAAACCGTCCTCGACAGGCTGACCCGGCGAGACGAGCGAATTACACTCAGGCTGTTCGCCGAGACAGTGTCGGCTGTCGCCGGGGACGACCTCGACGCGTTCGTTCGACAGGCTGTCACTGACACCGCGCCGTCGGTCCAGACCGACGCACTCAGTGACCGCGACCTGCGGCGAAGCAGCGCGGCGGATACGACCGGCCGGCGGGCGAATTTCGCGCCGTCAGTCGATAGCGGCGCGGCCACAGCGACCAGCGCCGACGACGAGGGCAAGCACGGCATCGGTACCGCACAGCCCATCACCGACCGTCACGGGGAGTGGACCGTGCTCGGGACGCTCGGCATACTGTCGGTGGTACTGGTCGGTCGGCAGCGACGGCGCAAACGGCTGTAGCGCTTCGATGATCGCTTCGCCTGCTTTGAGAGGGGCTAGGCCACGCATCGCGTCCGAGCGCCAACGCGGCGTTCTGTGCCGAATATGTTTTTCCACAACTGTCATGCCGGCCGCTTACCTGTCACCTGACAATGGCATCACAGTCCATCTTCGAGCGGATCGGCGGTCGCGACGCGGTCGACGCGGTGGTCTCGGATTTCTACGACCGGGTGCTCGACGACCCGGTGCTCGACCCGTACTTCGAAGCGACCGACATGGACCAGCTCCGCAGCCACCAGGCGCAGTTCATCAGTGCCGTCGCCGGCGGACCGGTCGACTACGACGGCGATGACATGCAGACCGCCCACGAGGGCATGGGAATCACCGAGGAAGCGTTCGCCAACGTCGCGACCCACCTCGAAGCCGCGCTCCGGGAGAACGGCGTCCCCGACGACGACGTCGAAGCGATTCTCACGGAGGTCGCTGCCATGGAAGACGACATCGTAGAAGCGTAGCACTGGGGTTCGGATGCATTCAGACACAGCGCTGGAGCCGTTTGGAGACCGGAACAGCTCGGTGTCGCTGTAGGTCCGGCCCTGTGAACGAGAGCCGAGACGGCGACCGCCACACCAACGGTTCACCCATGTTTTCAAAACAATAGCTGGGTGTGAAAATGTCGCTGTTTCATACATCTCGCCGGGAAAACCATGGCTGTGGAGGGTACGAAACCGATACCATCCCCCCAAGTCGGGTTGCCGTGCCTCTGACAAGTCATGCGAGCCGACTAGGTATCGGCAGTAGTGTGCCCTTCACTGCGACATTCTGAGGACTGGTTCTGGTGGGACATACCGATGGTGACAGGCAGTTTCAGAGCGGTCAGTCGGCAGCGAACCGCGGGGGACGCTGGAATGCGACCGATGGCGCGTTTGTTGTTTTGAGAATGTGACTCCTCGGCGTGTCGCGTGGCTGTCTACGTTGCTTTTATTCGGAGATAACGGGATGGTGGGATTCTCACCCGAGGCCAGGCCTCACTCCGTTCAGTCTGGCGTGATTCGAATCCCCTGCGTGCTGCGGTTCAGCACGCTTCACTATCGTTCAGCGGCTTCACGGGCACGGTGGGATTCGAACCCACGACCGTCGGATATCTTCCCCCGATGGCACAGCCAGCGGAGATAGAAGTCCGACGCTCTATCCGGACTGAGCTACGTGCCCTCGCTGTCGTGTACTTCCGGTGGTGACAAAAGAAATGCGGAACGCGGTCGCCGGTTAGTCACCGTGGTCGAGGTCTTCTTCGACGTCATCAGCCGTCGTAATGGCGTTGACGTTCCCGGTCTGAATCGCGGTCAGCCCGTCCAGCTCACAGAGGGCGTCGATTTCGTCCTGCGTGGTCGAGACCAGCAGGTCGTCGAACTGGAGGCGGCGCTCGACGGTCGCGCCGGCGGCCGCCGCGGCCGCGGCGACACGCTCGGAGTCGGCGTCGTCGGCCGTTTCGAGAACCAGGTCGACAGGCTCGCCTTCGATGGGGTCCGCACGCAGACTCTCGACGGCACGGGAGACATACATCACTCGGACGAGGGACCGCCGGGGCCTTGATTGTGCTGTTCGGGGTGGTCGAAGCGGGCCTCCGCGACGGCGAAGGCCAGCGTGCTGACCAGGCCGAGCAGCGTCCCGCCGGTGAGCATCACCGCGAGGTACTCCAGATCCCGAACCCCGAGGAAGAAGGCGCTGACGGCGTGCAATACGGCGGCAATCGACAGAACATAGAAGGGGGCGTTGAGATACCGCCAGCGGAAGCTGCCGTCGAGATACTCGTCGGTCACGCGGCCGAGGCTGGAGGTGATGCCGGCGGCGGCGAACCACTGGATCGCTCCCGAAACCAGCGACGCGATGACTTCGAGGGCGTCGGGGTCGGTCTGGCGTTCGAGTTCCTGAACGCCGCTGACGCCGCCGATGGCGAGCAGCGCGGCCGCGACGACGTAGGTGATGATCGTCACGCGACCGGCGTACAGCCCTGAAGTCACCCGTTCGACCGCTTCGTCCAGTATCTTCTCAGCGCCGAGGCCCCGGGCGAGGATGTAGAGCCCAAGCAGGCCAGAGATGACACCCAGCGCGGAGCCGGGGTAGCCCAGCGCCTCGATGGCGATTGTCAGCGGGTAGATGAGCAGGAGGATACCGAGCGGAACCAAAATTGTGCCGCGGGTCTCCGGGTCGTCGAGCACCTGCTTGATGGTGTAGTACATCGATTCGAGGTTCTGTGCCTGGCGGACGACGACGCGGCGGACGCCGTCGATGCGGACCCGCGAGCGGATGACGGGGACCACCGATTCGTCCTGTGCGCCGTCAGTGACGATGAGCGCCCGCACGTCCTCGCTGGCCGCCAGCGACGCGAGAACGGTATCGACCTCCTCGCCGACCGCCCGGTTGGCGGCGACGTCGCTTCCGTCGACACCGGTGACGGCCGCGACTTCGACCGGTTCGTCGGTGATGTCGTCGTAGATGTGGACGCCCTCGAAGAGGACGTTCACGTCGGAGTCCTCCGGGTCGTTCGAGGCCAGCGCCACCGCTGCGTCTACGACGGCATCGCGCCCGATGACTGGCGTCTCGATACCGGTCTTGCGGCCGAGGTCGTCGTCGAGGTCGATACACAGCACCAGCAGCATCTACCGGCGCTACGCCGTCTGTGTTTAACTTCTTTCGGGACCGCCTCACTCTGATTCCGGCAGCGTCCCGCGGGTCCGCCGCTCGACGAGCAGCAGTGCGGCGAGCCCGAGAATGATGAGCGTGTACGCCGCTGCGGCGGTGAGCGCGGCCTGTTCGGAGCTGTACTCACCGGTGCGGAAGATGATAGCCTTCCGGACCATTGCGATGACGCCCGTGTAGATGACCAGGCGAACGATACGTCGGGTTTCACTTTCCTGCGTGTACGCGACGACGGTCTGGTACACCTCGACGATGATGAACAGGAGGAGGGCAGTGTCGATGAAACCGACGACGACCAGCGGGTCGGTGATGTCGCCACGGAGCGCGCTCTGGAATATCTGGAGGCTCAGGTCGAACACGCCGATAGCAAAGAGGAGGACGATCACCAGTGCCGCGACGACTTCGACGTACCGAATCGCCGTCTCGCTGATTCCGAGCACCTTGTCGTCAAACGACTTCGCCGCCGGTAGCGGCCCGCCGACGGGGTCGGACTCCTCGTCGTCCATACGCACGAAACGAACGCCAGCCCATTCAAAGCAGGCCCCATCTAGCGTGGGTCCGCCGGCCGGGGCTCGTAGGACTCCGGTGTCGCGCCCAATCTGGCGACGAGCCACAGCACCGGGAGCAACAGGACGCTCCCGACGACGAAGGGCGACCAGTAGCCGACGGCGAAGTACAGTCCCCCCATGACCGGCGGGCCGACGGTCCGGGCGAGACTGCCAGCGCCCTGCGTGACGCCGAAGGCGCTCCCCTGGAGGGCCGCGCTGGCCTGCTGGGAAACCAGCGCTGTCAGCGTCACCGAGAGGATACCGTTGCCGAGCGGCAGCACTGTCAGCACGAGAAGCAAGCCAAGCAGGTCAGCAGTAAGAAACGGGACGAGATTGGTCAGGTCGGGGAGTACCGACCCGATGGGCCGCGAAATCGGGATCGCGCCGACGCCGACGGCGAGCAGCCCGGTCCCGAACACCGAGAGCCGGACCGGGCTGTAGCGGGCCGAGAGCCGGCCGACGAGGACCCCCTGCGTGATGACCGCGACGACGCCGATGTAGGTCAACAGCAGCGCGCTCTGGGCCGCGGTGTAGCCGTAGATGTCGGCGACGTAGGGGACGAACATCACCTGCACGCCGGAGAAGGCGAAAGAGACGAGAAAGAAGGCCACGAGCAGGGGACGGAGACCCGGCGTCGCCACCGCCGTGCGGAGTTGCGTAACCGCAGACGTACGTTCCGTCGTGTCCGTGGACGTGGACGCTCTTCTGGACTCGGGGAGAAAGAGGAGTGCGACGAACACGCCACCCAGGCTCGCGGCCGCGGCGGCGAAGCTCGGGAGCGAAAACCGGGTTATCGGGACGGCCGCCGGCAAAAGGCCGTCGACGGCGGTAACCGTGGCGTCGAAGCTCAACACCGCGCCGATACCGGGGCCGAAGATGAAGCCGAGGCCGAACGCGGCCCCGATGAACCCCAGGGCCGCGGCCCGCCGCTCCGGCGGCGTCACGTCGGCGACGTAGGCCTGTGCCGTCGAGAGGTTCCCGCCCATCGCGCCGGCCAGCATCCGGGACAGAAACAGGAGCCACAGCGCGTCGGCCAGCCCAAACACCGTCCACGCGACGACGGAGCCACACAGCGACACCACCAGCACCGGGCGGCGACCGACGCGGTCCGACAGCGAGCCAAGCAGCGGTGCGAAGACGAACTGCATCGCGGAGTAGGACGCCGCGAGCAGTCCGATGACGAACTCCGTGCCGCCCGGGAACGTGCGCGTGTAGTACGGCAGAATGGGGATGATGATACCGAACCCCAGCAGGTCCAGAAAGACCACGAAGAAGACGACCGCGAGGCCGCGACGGCGGCGGGATCCGGTGATTCCGGTCCCGGTGTCTGTCATACCACCGTCTGCGTCGGGGAGCGGGATAAGAGCCAGGGAGGCCAGGACAGTCAGGGGGACGACCCATGCCGTCCCGTCCCACGCCAGAACCGATGCGCACGCTTTTTCCCGCTGGGCGGAGTGGCTAGAGACAATGATTTCCGAGGGCTGCGAACAGTGCGCCAAAGGCGGCAAGATGGTGCTGTTCGTCTACGGCTACTGCGACCAGCGAGACTGCTTCTACTGTCCCCTCGGGGAAAACCGCAAGAACGTCACCCAGATGTACGCCAACGAGCGTCCCGTCGAGGACGACTCGGACGTCATCGAGGAGGCCAAGCGCATGAGCGCGCTCGGCACATCGATCACCGGCGGCGAACCCCAAGAAGTGCTCGACCGGACCTGTCACTATCTGGAACTGCTGAAAGACGAGTTCGGCGAGGATCACCACACGCACCTCTACACCGGCATCCCCGGCGGCCGCGAGAACATGCGCCGCCTCTCGGAAGCGGGTCTCGACGAGATCCGCTTCCACCCGCCCCTGGAGCAGTGGGGTGACCTCCACGGGACCGAGTGGGAGGACATCCTCTACATCGCCCGCGAGGAGGGGCTGACCCCCGCCTTCGAGATTCCCGGCATCCGCGCGGAGGAGGAGTTCCTCGAATTCCTCGACGAGGGCGCGGCCGACTTCTGTAACATCAACGAGTTCGAGATGTCCGACGGGAACTACCGCCGGATGCAGGAGGAGGGCTTCGAACTGAAGGAAGACCACATGAGCGCTGTCGAGGGCTCCCACGACATCCTGGAGAAGATGGGCGACCACGAGAAGGTGTACTTCTGTACGAGCGTGTTCAAAGACGCCGCCCAGCACCGCTCACGGCTCAAGCGGATGGCCCGCAACATCCGCCGGCCCTTCGACGACGTGACTGACGACGGCACGCTCGTCTACGGGAAGGCGTGGACCTCCGAAGCACGACTCGAAACCCTCGGCGTCCCCGAGGAGTACTACACAGTCAAATCCGAGCACGTCGAACTCGCCTGGTGGCTGCTCGAAGAGATGGTCGAAGAGGGCGACGTCGAGAAGGGCGAAATCGTCGAGCAGTACCCGACGTACGACGGGACGGTTGTCGAGCGGACGCCGCTGTCGGCTTCGAATCCGCAGTCGGAGCAGTCGGCGGTGGGGGACTGAGTCGTTCTGGACGCGAACGAGCGAAGCGAGTGAGACGTCCGGTTTTTTAGCGTAGATTTTTCGAGGAGTGGTTCCCGCAGTGAGCGGAGCGAGCGAGGAAACCCGACGATGAAAAAGGTACTCGCGGCAGTACCCGACATACGACGGGACGGTCGTCGAGCGGACGCCGCTGTCCAACGGTGCTGACGCTGGACGAGCAACGGCTGACGACTGAGACATGGGTTCCGTTTTTCTGCCCGGTTTCTGCATCACACAGGCCTGTACTCTCCAGCCGTGGCTTTATTTATCAGCTAAGAGAAATGCCAGTGACCCTCCATGCGCCTGGCTATCGACAGCGGCAAACTGCTGTACGCACTCGGTGTCCTGTTCGCCGCGGCGGCGCTGCTGTATTTCGTCCGGGACGTCGTGTTCGATCTCTCGATAACAGTGAAAGCGGCGCTGCTGTTGCTGGGCTTTGTTGCGCTGTTCGTTGCGGGCGTGGCCCTCGAACGGGACGTGCTTGACGTCGTCGCCTTCGCTCTCAGTGGCGTGACCTACGTCGTGTTCGCCGGCTACGTCGTCGTCCGGTATTCGCCGGGTGAAACTGGCACGTTCCTGTTGCTCGCCGCGTCCGCGGGGCTGTTCGTTGGCCTCGGCTACGCGCTCCGAGCGGGGATTCCGACACCGTCGCGGCAAACAGCGGCAGTCGCCCTCGGCGGCCTCCTCGTCGTGAGCGGCGTGCTCGTGGGAGCCGACGCGCTCAGTGGCGGGGTGACCTACGAAGTGCAGACGAACGGGTCCGTCACCGTGCCGGCTCCGGAGGCAGGAGAGAGCCAGGACAGGTACCCGTACATCGAGGCGGAGATCGGAGCCGTTACCGCATCGAACCCGTCACCGTTCCTGCGAGCGCTAGACCTCCCCTCGCTTTCGGGCTGTCTGGTCGGGCCGACAGACCACCCGCAGGACAGCGTGTACGTGGACACCGACATCCAGTGGGACGAAGACACCATCGGCGCTTCGACGACGAAGTCCTACGCCGTCACCGCCGAGTTACCGATTGACCCGAACCGGACGGAGCCAAAAACGTACGCCGTCGAGCGAGACATCGACTGCAGCGCGGAGCGCTCCGAGCCGACGATAGCGATTCAGGTCGACGAAGGCGACACGTTAGACTGACTACTCCAGTTCCCTGAGACATTCCTGACAGTAGGTGGCGTCTTGCATGTTCGGCGTTCCACAGGTGCTACAGGTCACGACCGACATATTGGTCGCCGACAGCGGTGACGCCTCGGCGTCGGTCAATACGTCGGCCGACCAGTCGGGTCTGGTCGGCGACTGGTCTTTCATCTCGGCGCGCCGGTGGACCTGCTGGATGAGTTCGTCGTCACGCATCGCTTCGAGGCCGCGCCACAGTCCAAGAAACAGCAGCGTCGGCGCGACGATGACGAACAGGCCAGCGATGACGCGCAACGCCAGTTCCACCTGGCCGAGTGGCATACAGTCACAATGGGCTGGAACGTCGAGTATCCTTCGCCGCATCCGTCGGCTCGGGGCCGTCAGGCCGCGTCGACGCCTTCTTGCCCCGCCTCGCTGAAGACAGGGTATGAGTGGCCCTATCGTGGCAGTCGGTGGCGGACTCGCCGTGGTCTTGCTCCTCGGGTTGAGCGCGTTCTTTTCGAGCTCGGAGATCGCAGTGTTCTCGCTACAGAAGGACTGGATAGCACAGCAGGCGGCGACGGGCGACCGACAGGCCCAGGTGCTGGAAGAGCTGTACGACAACCCACACCGCCTGCTGGTGACACTGCTGGTCGGCAACAACATCGTCAACATCGCGATTTCGAGCATCATCACCGTGCTCGTCGCGAGCTATCTCTCTCCGGGGCCGGCGGTCGTTGCAACCACGGTCGTCACCAGCTTCCTCATCCTGATTTTCGGCGAGATCGTGCCGAAGGCGTTCGGCCTCGGCAACGCGCAAGAATGGGCCCTGACCGTCGCATCGCCGGTCCGGATCGTCGAGCGCGTGCTCTCCCCGCTTATCACGTTGTTCGACGGAATTACCAGTCGCATAAACGCCCTCATCCCCGTCGAGACGGACATCGAGAAGCCGTATCTGGACTGACCGTCAGTACTGGTACAGCGAAACGACGAACGGGAGCTTGTTGTACATCCAGATCGCCAGCGGGAGGCCGATGATCGTCACCGACAGCGCGTACGCGACGCCGGTCCAGATGCCGCTGGCCCACCAGCCGACGAAGACGAACCAGACGGCGCGGACGAGCAGCGAGTGTTGCGAGCCACCGTCGGTCTCTGTGACGAGTCGGTCGCGCCGCTTGAGCGTCAGCACGAGCGGTACCCTGTTTATCATCTTGATGCCCAGCGGGATGCCGATGATCGTGACGTTCAGTAGCCACGCGACCGAGAGCCAGATGCCCGTCACCCACCAGCCGACGAGCAGAAACCACACCGCCCGAACGAGGAGGGACCGCTGTTCACTCATACAGGAGCTACCATACCTGCCGGCATAAGTTTCTGGTTCGGTGGCGGGATGCGTCATCATAGGTGTACCCACACTGTCGGGCGTCTACCAGATCAGTATCAGAGGTGATACCCGACGCATAGCAGATGATATATTCACGGACAGGTCTCAAAAATGGGATGAGTATATCGTCCATCAGATCGCCTGAAAATGCCGTTCTCTGGCCAATATGTTCGTATATGCCTCAGTCAGTAATTCTATATATGTGGCAGCTTTTTGTATAATAATTAGAAACCGGCGGACGAATGGTGAGCCAACGCTTTCGTCCGTCCCGGTTCCGGGTTTCACGGTTCGTCCCGGATGCTATCCGGAAACGATTCGTCAGGAAGTTTCTCGCGGCCGTGCTAGTGGCAGTACTGGTCGCCGGTGGCATCGGAGCGGCGTTCTACGTCGACACCACGCGAACGCTCGACCGCCGTGTCGAGTCACAGGTCGTCTCGACCGCCGAGTTACAGGCGGACGGTCTCGACAACTGGGTCGACGGTTTCCGCCGGCAGACCCGAACGCTCTCGTCGGTCAAGGAGTTCCAGAACGGACAGCCGGGCGTCATCAAGGACTATCTCCTGCTAGAGTCGAGTGACCTTACCTCCGAGTTCGTCGCCGTGCATTACGTACAGGCGTCGGACGGGACGGTGGAGGCAAGCACCGCGAACGGGATCCGCGGGCAGACACTCGCCGAGTTGGGTGTACCGTGGGGCTCGGAGATGGCGGGGGTCGACAGCGAAACCGACACGTCGGGGGCCGTCGTTGTGCCGGAAGAGCCCTACAAGTCGCCGGTGACCAACGACAACGTTCTCGCGTTCGTCAGTTCGCCCCCGCGAAACACCGAACACGTCGTCGTCGTCGAAGCGAACCTCTCCGCCCGGACCGAGGAGTTCCGCGGATCGATGACCGACGGTGAGACGACAATTCTCGGACCGGACGGGTCAGCAGTCGTCGGCCAGAGCGTCCCCTCGGCAACGGCCACGGCGTTTGCGAGCGGCGACGGGGACGGGTTCGAGCAGTCCTCGGGAACGGTGTACGGCTACGCGAACCTCGATAGCGTCCGCTGGACTGTCGTGACCCAGGTACCGGCGTCGAGCGCCTACGCCATGCGGAACCAAATCGGGACCAGCCTCCTCCTGACGCTCGCGTCCGCGCTGGTCGTCCTCGGGGGCGTGACCATCGGCATGGGGAAGCGGTCGGCGACGACTCTCGCGGACCTCGCCGAAACGGCCGACAGGATGAAAACAGGCGACCTCGACGTGACGCTCGACACGGCCCGCGACGACGAGATCGGCCGCCTGTTCGACGCGTTCGACGAGATGCGTCGGTCCCTGCGGGAGCAGATTACCGACACCGAACGGGCCAGGGAAAGCGCCGAGTCAGCGAGGAGCGAGGCGGAATCGGCCAAGCGGGAAGCCGAATCGGCTCGCGAGGACGCGCTGGAACTCAGTGAGCAACTGCAGGACCGCGCCGCGGCCTACGGTGACGTCATGGACGCCTGCGCCGACGGCGATCTGACGGCGCGGATGGCGACAGACGCGGACAACGAGTCGATGACCCACATCGCGACGACGTACAACGCGATGCTCGACGAGTGGGAGGACACCATGCGCGAGGTCCGGACATTCAGTGAGTCGGTCCAGGCCGCCAGCGGGACTGTCTCCGAGAACGTCGCCGCGGTCCACGACCGCAGCACCGGTGTCAAGGACTCGGCGACGGAGATGGCCGACGGCGCGGAGGCCCAGTCGGCGAAGCTCGATACCGTTCTGGCGGAGCTGGAAGACCTCTCTGCCACCGTCGAAGAGGTATCGACCGCCGCCGACACCGTCAGGGACCGCGCCGACGAGGCGCTCGACCGGTCGCAAGACGGGCGCGCGGCGGCCCAGCGTGCAGCGACGGCCCTCGACGAAATCGAGATCTCGACCGGAGAGACCGTCGTTCAGGTCGAGGAACTCGACGCGCTGATGAGTGAGGTCGAAGCCGTAACCGACCTCATCGCGGACATCGCGGACCAGACGACAATGCTCGCACTGAACGCAAACATCGAAGCCGCCCGTGCCGGGACCAGCGGTGAGGGCGACGGGTTCGCCGTTGTCGCCGACGAGGTGAAGGCTCTCGCAGACGAGACGGTCGCCGCGACCGACGACATCGAGACCGCCATCGGCGAGATGCGCGAACAGGTCGAACGCACCGTCGACGAGATGCACACCACTCAGTCGAAGGTCGCCACCGGGGCCGAGACCGTCGGCGAGGCGCTGGCGGCGTTCGACGGCATCGTCGACGACATCGAGGACGCGACCACCGGAATGCGGGAGATCGACAGGGCGACCGACGAACAGGCGGCGTCCACGCAGGAAGTCGTCTCGATGGTCGAGGGAGTCGGCGATATCAGCGACGCCACAGCGACCGAAGCGGCAGCCGTCGCCGACGCGGCGACCGAGCAAGTCACGGCCGTCGATAGCGTCGAATCCTCCGTCACACAGCTCTCCGAGCGCGCCACTGATCTCGGGCAGCTGCTCGAAGCGTTCACTGTCGACGAAGAGCTCGGTAGCATCGACGGTGAGACCGACGTGTTCGATGCAGCGATCAAGAACCAGACAGAAGTAGAGTCAACAGGAGACGACTGAGCGGTCAGCGGCTCTCCGACGAGGACCCTACCCAGCCGTTAGTCCTCGAACCCGTCTTCGAAGACGAACGTCCCGTTCCGCTGGACGACTTGCACCGACCTTTTTCGGCGTCGGGTCGCCGCTGGCGACCGCTCCTTGAAAACGTCGATGAAAAGGCCGACCGCTCACTCCGTTCGCGGTCGGTACTCAGTCCTCGAACCCGTCTTCGAAGACGAACGTCCCGTTCCGCTGGACGACTTCGCCGTCGACTTCGATGAACGAGTCCTCGCTCATGTCGACGATCATGTCGACGTGGACGGCCGATTCGTTTTGCTCGTTGTCCTCGCCAACCGTCTCGTCGTAGGCTCGCCCTACCGCCATATGAACGGTGTCGCCCATCTTTTCATCGAACAGCATGTTGTAGGAGAACTGGTCGATATCCCGGTTCATTCCGATACCCAGTTCGCCGAGTCGGCTCGCACCGTCATCAGTCGACAGCACCTCTGTCAGGAGGGCCTCGTTCTTGGCGGCGCTGTGCTCGACGACTTCGCCGTCCTCGAAGCGGAGGAATACGTCGGTCACTTCTCGGCCCTGGTGGTACAGCGGCTTGTCGAACAGCACCTCGCCCTCGACGCTGTCGGAGACTGGCGCAGTGAACACCTCACCGCCGGGCAGGTTCTTCTCGCCGTAGTCGTTGAGCGTCTCGTTGCCGGCGACAGACATCGTCACGTCCGTCGTCTCCCCCGAGACGATGCGGACTTCCTCGGCGGGGTCGAGTATCTCGACCATCTGTGCCTGGTGCTCGCGAACGGCGTCCCAGTCTTTGAGGACGGCGTCCCAGACGAAGTTCTCGTATCCCTCTGTGGAGGTCTGGGCGAGCTGGGCGTTCGCGGGCGCGGGGTACTGCGTGAGACACCAGGTCTTCGAGAGCCGCTCGTTCAAGAGTGGCTGCTGGGACTGCTGGTAGGCGGCTGTCGTTTCGGGGTCAACGTCGCTGGTCTCGGTGACGTTGTCGCTGCCCTTGATAGCGATGTACGCGTCCATCTCCTCGTACAGCGCCTCGATGTGGCTCGGTGTCTCGAACTCGTCCCGGTTGCGGAGGTAGGCGCGCCGGAACCGCTCGCCGAGACGGTCCTGCACGACAAGCGGGTTCGCGCCGCGGTCGGCGGCGAACTCGTGTAGCGCGGTGACGAGGTCCGAAGCCTGCGGGTGGGCGTCGATAACGAGGTTGTCGCCTTCGCTCAGGTCGATAGAGTGGTCGACGATGACTTCCGCGTGTTCGCGAATACGTGGGTCCATACAGATAGGCACCACCGACGGCCCCTAATCGTTACCCTCCCGGCTACTTCTTCTTGCTCTGCTGGAACCCCTCTTTGAATCCCTGGAAGGTCCGCCGGAGCATCAGATACATAAAGAAGAAAAACAGGAGCACAGCAGCGAGGAGTGCGTAGGTGAGCAGGTCAGCCATACCGGCGGTTGTCGAGCCGACATCAAAGTCCTTTCGGGAGACCCGCCTTCGGGCGTCTACCGGTCGATATCGGAGGGTAAAATACGGGTTTGACCGATAGCTACAACGATCACTGTGCTTTGGCAAAGACTCATAATCCCATAGAACATACAGATAGTCATGTCGTTGCTGCCCTCTCGGGACCCGGCGACCCCGGACGCCGAACCCCGAGTAATCGGTGTCGACAGTGATGATGCGGACGACGTGCTGTCGGCACTCTCGGCAGAGACAGCGCGCAACTTACTGTCAGAGCTAAACAAGGAGCCAGCACCGCCGTCGGAGCTGGCCGACCGGGTGGATACGTCGCTACAGAACGCACAGTATCACCTGAAAAAACTCAAAAACGCCGGTGCGGTCGAGGTCGTCGATACGGCCTACTCCGAGAAGGGACGCGAGATGGACGTGTTCGCGCCGGCCAACCAGCCGCTCGTTATCTGTGCCGGCGACGAACAGGAGACGTCGGGGCTGCGGGCGGCGCTAGCGAACATTATCGGCGGGCTCGCGATCATCGGCTTCGCCAGCCTGCTGGTCCAGCAGGTGTTCGGGAACGGGCTTGGGTCGCTGTTCGGTGGCCCGACAGTGTCCTCCGGGAGTGCGGACACTGACCCCCGGAATCCGAGTCTCTACGCCGAGAACGCAACCGTGACGGACGGCGGCTTCGAGGCCACTGCGGGCGCGCTCGACACCGCCGCACAGGGCGGCGCTGAAGCCGCCGCTGCTGTGATTCCGCCGGGACTGGCGTTCTTCGCCGGCGGCGCGTTCGTCATCGCAGGCATGGCGGCGCTGTGGTACATGCGCCAGTAGCCGCTGATTCGGTTCACTGTGGCGCGAGCTTTTGACGGAAAGTTACCGTGTAACTGTCTCACCGTTCGACGATAGTCGTCGATATCGGCGTGCCATCCGGGGAGCGGAGACGGACGCGAACGTCACCGGCCATCACATCCAGTTCCGCGTGGGCCGGCTGATAGCGCCGCGGGTCCGCGTAACTGCCAGGATTGACCAGCGTCCAGCCGCCGAAATCAGTCAGTACGGGTTTGTGCGAGTGACCGACGACGACGACATCGGCGTTTTCCTGCCGAGCCAGCATCCCGAGGGCGGTTTCGGTGTGCTCGTGGCCGTGGACAACGACGATGGTCAGCCCCTCCCAGGAGACGGTCGCAACGTCGGGGAGGCGGGCGCGGACCGCCGGTCTATCGTTGTTCCCGACGACGCCGGTCAGTTCGTCGCATTCGGCGTCGATAGCGTCGAGGACCCGCTCGGTCATGAAATCGCCCGCGTGGAGAACATGGTCAGCCTCGCGGACAGCATCGAGCGTCCGACCTGACAGTCGATGGTCGTCCGTCCCGTGCGTATCTGAGATGACAGTGAGCATACCGCCGGTAACGGAGCCAGGTATAAATCCAGAAGCATTTTGCGTGATGGATGTGACGGAAAAATAATGGCAGGGAGCAAATCAGTCGTCATCGCCGCACTGATAGCCAACGGCGCGATTGCGATTTTGAAGTTCTTCGGCTTCCTCCTTACTGGGAGTGCCGCGATGCTGTCGGAGACGTACCACAGCATCTCAGACACCGGAAACCAGGTGTTCCTGCTCATCGGGATTCGGTTCAGCGAGCGGGAGCGGGACCGTCGCCACCCCTTTGGCTACGGCAAGGCGCAGTTCTTCTACAGTTTTCTCGTCTCCGTGTTCCTGTTCGGCATCGCCGGCTGGGAGAGCGCGAAACACGGCTACAACCAACTGACCGCCGGCGGGCACGGCGGCGGTGGACACGCCGGCGAGGCGGTTGAGTTCCTGTTTTTCTCCTTCCAGCCGCCGGCATGGCTGGACCCGCTGTGGGTCAACTACACCGTCCTCCTCGGTGCGTTCGTCTTCGAGACGTACGCGCTGATAAAGGCCCGCGCCGAAATGAAACGCCAGATCGACCGGAACGACTGGTCGGGCTACCGCGAGGCGTTCCGCAAGACCAGCGACGTGACGACGCTGACCGCGCTCACTGAGGACACCATCGCGCTGGCAGGTATCGTCATCGCGCTGGTTGGCCTGTTCCTCGAACAGCAGACCGGCAACCCGTTTTTCGACCGGGTCTCCGCGCTGCTCATCGGGATTATGCTGATGGGCTTCGCCCTGGCGCTGGCCTGGGAGAACAAGCGCCTCCTGCTGGGGGAAAGTCTCCCGACGGACGAGGAACAGCGACTCCGTGACGTCATCATGCAGAACGAGAACGTGACGGGGATCATCGGCTTCCGGACGGTCTACTTCGGGCCGAACGAGGTCATCGTCTTCGCGGACCTACAGTTCGACCCGGCACTCGATACTGAGTTGATGGACGACGAGATAACGACCCTCGAATCAGCGATGCAGGACACTAACGGCGACATCAGGAAAGTCTACATCGAGCCGGAGTCGTAGGGGTCGCTGTCTTCGAGCCACCACGGAATCGGGACGCGCTCGGTGTCGGTCGTGACCGTCACTGTCGTATCGATGTCCGGCCGGTCCGGTCGACGTTCGGTGTGTTCGACGTATCTGATTACCCCCTGTCGGTCGACGTACAGCCGCGACCGCCCGATTTCGGACTCGTTCTCGCCAATCGGCGTCTCGACCGTCTCCGTCGCGGCCAGAACAGCGACCGGCCGTCCGTTCCACTGGAAGGAATCCACCTGCCGGTACTCGGTATTCGACAGGAGTTGTCGGAGCAGATTAGTCCCGGCTGTCGAGGTGACCAGCGACGTGTTCGGTGTCGCGGGCGTGGTGGCGTACGGCGTATCGGGATCGTCTCGGACGTTGGTGTACACCGTCCCATTGGCGAGGACCACGTCGTCGGATATCGGACCGAACCGCCGTCTGACGCGCTGGACCTCTCGCTCACGGTCTACCCAGACGTCGAGCGTGTTCTGTGGCCCCGCCTGTTCGACATGGCGGTGGAAGCTCCGGGTCGAAAGCACCTGCTGGTGACGGTCCAGTAGTCGGTCCACGTCGACGGTTCCGTTGCTAGTCGGGACTGTCACTGTCGCGTCCGGCGAGCTAGTGGGGACGGGCGCTGGCGTCACCGGGTCGCCGCCGTCCGCTGTCGACCCGGCCGAAAAGAGCCCGGAACAGCCCGCGAGAAGCGCGATGGCGACAGTGAGCGTGACACGCCACATACGTTTCAGGAAGGGCGCTCGCGGCAAGTAGCTGTGGGCCGAACCCTTTTGCCGGTGAACGGCCAATCGAGAGTACGTGGCAACGACGGACGACGGCTACATGCGGTTTTTCCCCTTCGAGGAGCCGTACGACCATCAGCAGGAGGCGATGGGAACGATATACGATGCCCTCGACGAGGGCCGGGATGTGCTGTTCGAAGGGGCGTGTGGGACCGGCAAGACGCTCGCCTCACTGGTCCCCGCGCTGGAACACGCCCGTGAGACGGGCAAGACCGTCGTCATCACGACGAACGTCCACCAGCAGATGCGTCAGTTCGTCGAGGACGCCAGAGCGATTACCGCCCAGGAGCGACTGCGAGCGGTTGTCTTCCGGGGGAAAGGGTCGATGTGTCACATCGACGTGGACTACGAGGAGTGCCAGGCGCTGCGGGATACGACCCGTGACCTGGTCGAAGTCGAGAGCGACATCGCCGAACTCGAACAGCGCGAGGGGGAACTGCTCTCGGACGGCCAGGCGGGCAGCAGCGAGGCGATGGAGGCTCGGAACGCCGTGGTCGAGGAACTCCGGGATCTGCAGGACGAGCGTGAGGAAATCGAAACCGAGCGGTCGACCTGCGACCACTACTACCGGAACCTGACCGTCGACACCAGCGAGTTCTACGCGTGGCTGTTCGACGACGTGCGGACGCCCGACGACGTGTACGAGTACGCTCACCAGCAGGGGCTGTGTGGCTACGAACTGCTGAAGGAGGGGATGGACGGCGTCGACCTCGTGGTGTGTAACTACCACCACCTGCTGGACCCGACCATCCGCGAGCAGTTCTTCAACTGGATCGGCCGCGACCCCGAGGACATCATCGCCGTCTTCGACGAGGCCCACAACGTCGAGTCCGCCGCCCGCGACCACGCCCGGCGGACGCTCACCGAGAACACGCTCGATCAGGCGCTGGAGGAACTCGACAGCGAGGAGGACGCCCGAACGGACGCCGCGGCCAACGTCATCGAGACGTTCCGGGACGCGCTCGTCGAGGCCTACGAGGACTCCTTCGAGTTCGGTGGCCGTGCGGCCGTCGACGAGCACTGGGACGACATCACCATCGCCAACGACGACCGGAAGGACGACCTGACGCTTGCCTTCCTCCAGGGGTACACCGGCCCCGGCTTCCACGAGGAACTGGACCGCGCGCTGGAACTCGGCCGGGACCTCGACGCCCGCTACCAGAAGGCGTTCAAAGAGGGCGATCTGGACACCAGAAAGGAGTGTCAGACCCTGCAGGCCGCCGGCTTCATTTCCGACTGGCTCGACGAATCGGACGACACCGGCCAGTATCCCGTGGTCAGCGTCCGCCGCGACGAGTCGACCGACGACGTGTACGGCCGCGCGGAGCTGTACACCTGCATCCCCGAGGAAGTCACCCGCGACCTGTTCGAGGACCTGCACGCGGCGGTGCTGATGAGCGCCACGCTCCGGCCGTTCGACGTGACCGAGAACGTGGTCGGCGTCGAGGACCCGGTAACGATGGCCTACGGCGCGCAGTTCCCCGAGGAGCGCCGCCGAACCTACGCCGTCGACGGCCCCGCGCTGTTCTCCAGCGAACGGGACGACCCCCAGACCCAGCAACGCATCGCCCGCACGCTCGAAGACATCGTTCGCTTCACGCCCGGCAATACGCTCGTCTTCTGTCCCTCCTACAGCGAGGCCGAGCGCTACCACGACATGACCGCCGTCAGCGCGACGCGGTATCTGGACGAACCGGGAACCCAGGCGCGTGACCTCCGCGAGGCCTTTACCGACGGCGACGACGGAGTTCTGTACACCTCGCTGTGGGGGACGCTTGGCGAAGGGGTGAGCTACGACGGCGACGACGCCCGGACGGTCGTGGTCGTCGGCGTTCCCTACCCGCACCTCGACGACCGGATGGACGCCGTGCAGGACGCCTACGACACGACCTTCGGCGATGGCGAGGACGATGCCGGCTGGCGCTACGCCGTCGAAATTCCGACCGTCCGCAAGACCAGACAGGCCCTCGGTCGCGTGGTCCGCTCGCCGGACGACTTCGGCGCGCGCATCCTGCTGGACAAGCGCTACACCGAAGCCGCCGAGATGGAGATGCACGACTACGCCGTTCGCGGAACTTTTCCGCCCGAAGAGCGCCGCGAGATGGTCGACATCGGCCCCGAGAAGCTCAAGTTCGCGATGCTGAACTTCTATCAGGACATGGACGCCTACGACGGGCCGCCACCGAAGCCGTAGAGCGGATCTGTGACGTCTTCCCGTGAGTCCGTTGCATAAAGAGCCTCAGACTCAGAGAGGGGTGCTGCTCCCTGCTCTTGTCGCTGTGTTCGTCACAGGATAATTTTAATTTTGATGTCAATTTGATCATAAAGTTGTCGATACGTCGGATCGTTTGCAAGGATTGGAAAACTGCTCGTGACTTTATTCTCCGGTGTTTTGAACCGGACGTCCTGAGAAAGTGCGATGAAACCAACGACAGACATCTCACGTCGCGAGTTCGTCACGGTGGCCGGCGCAGTCACTACCAGTGCGCTAGCGGGTTGTTCCGGGAGCACCGTTGAAACAACGGAATCAGCGATGGAGACCACTGATGGGAGCACAACAGGCGCGAATACGACCGATGGCGGAGCAACAGAGACAAATGACCTCGTCAAGGCTATCGATAGCCAGGCAGTTCCGTTCGAACTGAGATCCTCGTCCAGTGGGCTCGACGACATCGCCACCCGACTCGCTGAGACGCCTATCGTCGGGATCGGAGAGAGTTCACACGGGGTGAAGGAATTCAAAGCGATCCCTCGACAACTCGTTCAGCGACTGGTCGGCGACCACGGCTACCGTCTGGTGGCGATAGAAGGGACACTCGGGGACTTCGCTCCCGTGAACGCGTACGTCACTGGCGGGGAAGGTGACCTCGACGCGGCGCTGTCGTCACTCGAATTCTACTTCTGGCAGACCGACGAGATTCGCCGGCTGTTCCAGTGGCTACGGGAGTTCAACGACGGGCGACCCAGTGCGGACCAGGCTGTCGTGCGGGGGTACGATGCCCAGTTCTATCACATCAACGCGAGGGCCATCCGGTCGTACCTCGATAGCGTGGACCCGGAGTATCTGGCGGAGATCGAGGACTCGCTCGAACCGTTGACGACGCGGTTTCAGGCGACCGATCCCTCCGCGGTCGCGACCGATTCCCAGGTGGCACTGATCGAGGATCTCGAAGAGCGGCTGCGGACCCACGAGAGTCGCTACGTGGAGCAGCGTTCGGAGACCGAGTTCCGGCTTATGCAGCGCCACGTCTGGACGCTGGAGCGAGGGCTACGGTTCGTGGAGAAACTCGCTGCCGAGGAGTACACACAGGGTAAAACGATCCGAGACGCAGCGATGGCCGACAACGTCGCGTGGCTCCGTGAGTGGACGGGTTCGGAGCGCGCCATCGTGATGGGGAACGCCAACCACACGATGAGAAATGTCGGGGACGCATCGGAGAACGGAGCGCGAATGGGGCAGCACCTGACAGAACGGTTTGGCTCGGACTACTACTCGCTCGGACTGCTGTTCGGGTCGGGTTCGTTCGCAGTGCCGGCAAACCACGAGAGAACCGAGTTCGAGACGTTCGACCTCGGTGGCCCAGTCGCCGAGACGCTGGAAGCGACGCTGGCGGAGGCGTCACACCCACAGTTTTTCCTTGATTTCGAAGACGTACGGGAGCGGGACTCGATCGACCGCTCGGTCGCGAATACGTCGAAGATGCAGGTGACGGCCCCGAAGGCACCCCAAAAAGGTGCGATGGGGATTCCAGTACCTCCCTACGAACTGATGGATGGCGTCGTTTTCGTCCGCGAGGTCTCGCCCGCAGCGTTCTCCGGGTCAGCGTAGCCACAGCGAAGTCGTCTTTTTACAAACCGGTCACGACGGCTGGTTCAGGTTCGCGTCAGTATGTCCCGTATTCGCGGCGACTGCTGGTGCTCCCAAATCAGGACCCGAGAGAGGCGCTGTGAGACCGGTCCGGCGAGATGGAGAGCCCACTGCGGATCGTCGGATACCCGCTCGGCGTTGTCGGTTGACCAGCCGAAACCGGATGTTTTGAAACCCTCCACGCGAAACTCGGAGGCAATGCTAGTCGCTTTCGACTTCGACGGGACGCTCTCCGATTCGGAGATGACGGTCCTGCTGGGGAGCCAGAACGGGACGGCCGAGGACATGGCCGACATCACCGAGCGCGCGATGAACAACGAAATCGAGTACGCCGAGAGCCTCCGCCAGCGGTGTGCGCTCCTCGAAGGTCTCTCCGAGGAGAAGGCACAGGACGCCTTCGACGAGGTCGCCCTGCGCCCCGGTGCGGCGCGGGTCATCGAGGCGCTACGGGACGCCGGCGTTTACGTCGCTATCCTCACCGGAGGATTCGAGCGCGGCGTCGAGGCTGCACTCGAAACGGAGGGGGTCGAGGTTGACGCCATCGTCGCCAATCGGCTGGTTATGCAAGACGGGGAACTCACCGGCGAGGTCCACGGCCCGCTCATCACCGGAACGAAAGACGACGCGATGGAGGTCGTGACCGCAGTCACCGGCGAGGACCGGGACACGACGGTCGCCGTCGGCGACGGAGCCAACGACCTGCCGATGCTCGAAGTCGCAAACCTGGCTATCGGCTTCGATCCGAAGCCGGCCGTCGCCCCGTCGTGTGACACGTCAGTCGAGACGATGGATGAACTGTACGACCTGCTGGAAGCCGAAGACGTCCTGTAGCGCAGTTTCCGCGCTCGCGCTCCGGATAGCGCATTGAAGCCGTTCTCGCCGCTGAACAGTATCGGATGAGAGATTGAAGCAGGGAGAGGCACGCTCCCCACGGATGCGAGCATTCGTTGTCGGACCAATGACAGAGTATGGTTGAGCGTGAACCGACGCGTGCTCGCTATCGGCGACGGTTCATTGAATACATTATCCTCTCCCGTAATAAACCTAGTGAACAGGAGGATTCTTGCGCCGCTTTGGTACGATTGTCCAGATATTTTCCCCAGAATACTGTATCTTCGGTTAGTTGGTTGCCTGACCGATAGCCTGATCGAGGTCGGCTTTGATGTCCTCGACAGATTCGGTCCCGACAGAGAGACGGACCATGTCGTCGGTGACGCCAGCAGCGGCCTTCTCCTCGTCGGTGAGTTGCTGGTGGGTGGTCGAGGCCGGGTGGATGATGAGCGTCTTCGCGTCGCCGACGTTGGCCAGCAGTGAGGCGATCTCCGTCGATTCGACAGTCGTTCGGGCGGCGTCGTACCCCGCTTCGAGGCCGAACGTTATCATGCCGCCGTAGCCGCCGTCGAGGTATTCGCTGGCGGTGTCGTGCGTTTCGTGGTCTTCGAGGCCGGGGTAGGTAACCCAGGAGACCTCGGGGTGGTCGGCGAGGAACTCGGCGACACCGATCGCGTTGTCGCAGTGGCGGTCCATCCGCGCGGGCAGCGTCTCCAGGCCCTGCATCGTCTGCCAGGCGTCGAAAGGCGACTGCTGGCAGCCCAGGTCCCGGAGACCGCGGGCGATGGCGGCGTAGGTGAAGGCCGCGTCGTCGAATCGCTCCCGGAAGTTGACGCCGTGGTACGCGGGGTTGTCGCCGGCGATTTCGGGGTATTTGTCGGCGTGTTCCTCCCACGGGAACGAGCCGCCGTCGACGAGCACGCCGCCGACGGTGGTGCCGTGGCCGTGAATCCACTTCGTCGTGGAGTTCCAGACGAGGTCGGCCCCGTGCTCGATTGGGTTGCAGAGGTACGGGGTCGCGAAGGTGTTGTCGACGAAGAAGGGAACGCCGTGGTCGTGGGCGATCTCGGCGAGGCGCTCGAAGTCGGGCGTGACGAGCGACGGGTTGCCGATAGTCTCACAGTGGACGTAGGCGGTGTTCTCGTCGATAGCCTCGGCGTAGGCGTCGTAGTCGAGCGTGTCGACGAAGCGGGTCTCGACGCCGTTGCGCGGCGCGGTGTGGGTGTAGTAGGTGTAGGTGCCGCCGTACAGCGACGACGCCGTGACGACGTTGTCGCCGACGTCCGCGAGCAGGAACGTCGCCAGATTCAGCGACGCCATTCCCGACGCGGTGGCGACCGCACCGACGCCGCCCTCCAGCGCCGCCAGCCGTTCCTGCAGCATGCCGACGGTGGGGTTCATCAGCCGCGAGTAGATGTGGCCCGGCTTCTCCAGTGCGAACTGCTTTGCGGCGTCTTCGGCGTCCTCGAAGACGTAGGAGGTGGTCTGGTACAGCGGCGGCGCGCGAGAGCGGGTCTCGGCGTCCGGCTCTTCCTGCCCGACGTGCAGCGCGTCGGTTTCGAATCCGTGGTCTTGGTCGTCACTCATACACCCCGCTTTCGCCTGATAGGTCTTAATAACAGCCACACCGGTCAGCCCCGCCACTGCTACGAGATACCGGTGATTCTTCGCACTAATGCCGAATGGGTTCGGCCATGGGTCGACAGGGTACAATCTGGGCGGTGCTGTCGAGACAACGTACAAACAGGCGGACGGCCGGGAGCGAGTGGTGCGACGACTGTCGCACCCGAAGCGACCCGGGGAAGGGCAGGCCTGCGGTCGTGCCGGGCGGTTAGCATACCGGTCGCCTGGCGACCGGTTTCACCGGACGCGAACGGAGTGAGCGTCCGGCCTTTTTCGCCCACGTTTTTGTACGGGGGTTGAGCGCTCGGCCCCGGCGAGCGCGAGGCCCCCGTGGAAAAACGTGGTTTAGCTGAATTTGCGGACCGTCATCGAAAGCGTATCGAGGTCCAGAATCGGCGCGAAGCCGGCGTCCGGGTCGATGTTGACGCTCTTCTGGAACTCGGTCTGGGCCTGCCAGCATCCTGAGTTCAGCGCAACGACGTTGTGATACTCGCCCCAGCCGAGCTTGTGGACGTGGCCGGTGTGGAACACGTCGGGGACCTCCTCCATCACCAGATAGTCGCGGTCCTCGGGGGCAAGCCGGGTGTGGCCCCCGTACTGCGGCGCGACGTGGCGCTTTTTCAGGAGCTGATACATCGCCTTGTGTGGCTCCTCGTAGCTGGCTTCCTCGTCCGGGAGTTCGGCGATGACCTCGTCGAGCGAGACGCCGTGGTACATGAGAACGGTGACGCCCTCGACGGTGACCAGCGAGGGGTTGGAGTGGACCTGGGCGTCGTGGGCGGTCATGATATCTCGGAGTTCCTCGTCGAAGCCGGGCTGGGGCTCGGCCAGCCGAACGGCGTCGTGGTTGCCCGGAATCATCCGAATCTCCATGTCGCCCGGGACCTCCTTGAGGTACTCCGAGAACGCGCGGTACTGGTCGTAGATGTCGATGATGTCCAGCTCCTCGTCCTGCTCGGGATAAATGCCAACGCCCTCCACCATGTCGCCGGCGATGAGCAGGTATTCGACGTTCTCGGCTTCGGAAGTGTGGAGCCAATCGGTAAAGCGGTGCCAGGCGTCTTCCATGAACTCCTGGCTCCCGACGTGAACGTCGGAGATGAGCGCCGCCTGGACGTGCCGGTCAGCGGTCGAAGGGCTGTGCGTTCGGGGCACGTCCGGGAAGTACAGCGAGTCCACGAACAGGATGCCGGCGTCGTCGGCCAGCGTCCCCTCGACGGCGATAACCTCGTCCATGAGCAACTGCTGCACGAGGTCGGCGATAGGGCGGTCTTTCATCACGAGGCAGGGGAAGGTCCCGTTCGTGTCTTCCAGTTCGACCAGCCAGTGCCCGCTGGCGGTCGACCGAATATCCGAGACCATCCCGATGAGTGCGGCGTCGCTGCCACCGCCCATGTTCTCGATGGCGTCAGTCGGTCGGTGGTTCACTCTGCCGCGCAGCTTGCTCGCCAATTTCTCGTAGCGGTCCCGGAACACCGCGACGAAGTCCGAGTACTCGCCGGTCCCAGTGGACTGGCCAGTCATGTCGTTCGCGACTTCGATTGCCCGGAGGGATGTGTCCACGTCCCGTGACCCCCCCGTTTCAGGTGGAGCGGACGCACCCGGTTCGGTCGACGAGGCTGCGTCAGTTCCAGTTGAAACGGAGGGGTGTGATTGAGTCGGAGCGCCGGTTGTTTCGTTTCCGCGGTCTGGTTCGGTATTTGACGTTCCCTCACCGTTTTCTGTCGCTTCAATCACAGATTCGACGTGGTCTGTTGTCAGCTTCAGCGCGTCGTCGGGGAGGGTTTCGAGTGCGCGTTCCAGCGTCGCCGATGGGTCCGGTGTGTCGGCGATCCGAGTCACTGCCTCGCGCTCCGCGTTGTAGCCGTGGCTCGCGAGTTCGCTGACGATTCGTGCCGGCGTCTCCAGAGGCACGTTCCACACTCAGTGTCTGCGGGCAAAAGGATAGCGAACCAACGGCCGTCACAAGATTGATACGCCGCTGTCGGCAATCCGAGATAGGATGGGCCGGGACGAACCGACCAGTAGCACGCCTCCAGACGGGACAGAGGAGTCTGTGGAGGCCAGCCCTGCGTTTCGTCTCGCGCTATACGTCCGTGACATCGGTACGAGCGTCGGGGCCGTGGTGCTCGTCGGCGCGTTCCTGTTTGCTGTCAGCGGGGTGTGGCCGCCACTGGTCGCCATCGAAAGCGGGAGCATGGAGCCACACATCGACACCGGCGATATGGTGTTCGTCATGGACGCGGAGCGGTTCTCGGGACAGGAGGCCCGTCACGGCGTTGTAACGGCAGCGGCCGGGACAGAGACCGGGTATCGGACCTTTCAGCAGTCCGGGGACGTCATCGTCTTCGAACCTAACGGTAACGAGCAGCGAACGCCGATCATCCACCGGTCGATGCTGTGGGTCGATGCCGGCGAGAACTGGTACGACCGCGCGAACCAGACGTACGTCGGGAGCGCGGACAGTTGCGACGAACTACAGAACTGTCCGGCGCCGCATGCTGGATTTATTACGAAAGGTGACAACAAAGTAACCAACACTAGATACGATCAGGTCACCGGGGCGAGTACCGTTGTCCGTCCTGAGTGGGTCATTGGGACCGGTACTTTCCGAATTCCGCGTCTGGGATACGTGCGGGTCCAGCCGTCTCAGCTGTGGCACACGTCGGTGTCGATACCGGTCGGAGGAGCTACAGCACCAGCGGCAGCCTGACCAAACCGGAAGATAGCGTTCGGTCCAACAACAGAAAGTTGATTGGCCGCCTCCGAGTATTCGTGGTACGAATGGCCGGGTCAGACCGTCGGTCGTCGGACGGAGACGAAACCGAAGGACCGGGAGGGATGATGTACGTGGCCGATATCGTCAGTAGCGCCGGCTCGGTCCTGCTCGTCGGGGTGTTGCTGTTCGCCGTCAGCGGTGTGTGGCCCCCGCTCGTCGCTATCGAAAGCCCGAGCATGGACCCCCATATCAAGGAAGGCGACCTCGTGTTCGTGATGGAAGAGGAGCGGTTCTCCGGCCCGGGTGATCACGAGGGTGTCGTCACCGCAGCGAACGACGACAGCTATCGGACGTTCCAGCGTCCGGGCGACGTTATCGTATACGAGCCCGACGGCAACAGTCGGCAGACTCCGATCATCCACCGAGCGATGCTGTGGGTCGAGGAGGACGAGAACTGGTACGACCGCGCGAACAAGGACTACATCGGGAGTGCGGACAGTTGTGACGACCTCAGCTCCTGTCCGGCCGACCACGCCGGCTTCATCACCAAGGGCGACAAAAACGGCCGATACGATCAGGTCGGCTCTCCCCCGATCAGCGAACCGGTCAAACCCGGGTGGGTCGTCGGTACGGCAGAGATACGCGTCCCGTTGCTGGGACAGGTCCGACTCCAGTGGAACAAGGCCGGAGCGACTGGTGTAGTAACGGACGAGGCGGGGCCGACGGTGACGGACGAGACGGGACCCACAGCGGTGAACGGCACCGCGGCCGGGTAGCCGTAGCACTCGAAGGGGACTGTTTCACCTGGAACGGCCGAGCTGTCGAGCGCGAATACAGTTCGCAGGTCAGTTGTCGAACCGGGCCTGGACGAACGGCTGGACGTCGTCGATATCGCCGAGTCTCGAATCCGACAGGAGCACCGCCTCCGTTTCTTCGGTTGGAACCGAGAGGGAGATCTCTTTCGTGCGCCCGTAGCGGCCCTTCGAGACGACGACGGCGTTGACGATGCCGAGCATGTCCAGCTCCGAGATGAGGTCTGTGACGCGGCGCTGTGTCAGGATGTCGGCGTCGATCTCCTCACAGAGGTTCTTGTAGATGTTGAACACCTCGCCGGTGTTGATGTTGTGGACGCCGTTCTTTTCCAGCAGGATGATGGCAAACAGGACGATCTTCGACTGCGTGGGGAGCGTCCGGACGACCTCGACGACGCGGTCGAGTTCGATCTTCTCCTGAGCCTGCCGGACGTGGTCTTCGAGGACGTTGTCCGTCTGGTCACGCTCGGCGAGTTCGCCGGCCGTCCGGAGGAGGTCGAGCGCCCGGCGTGCGTCCCCGTGTTCCTGTGCGGCGAAGGCCGCACACAGCGGGATGACGTCCTCAGTGAGCGCGTCGCCTTTGAACGCCACGTCAGAGCGTGCCTGTAGGATGTCCCGAAGCTGGTTCGCGTCGTAGGGCGGGAAGACGATCTCCTCCTCGCCGAGGCTGGATTTGACCCGTGGATCGAGGAAGTCGGTGAACTTCAGATCGTTCGAGATGCCCATGATGGAGACACGGGAGTTCTCCAGTTCGGAGTTCATCCGGGAGAGGTTGTACAGCGTGTCGTCGCCGCTTTTCTCGACGAGCTTGTCGATCTCGTCGAGCATGATGACGACCACGCGCTCGTGGTAGTCGACGGCGTCGAAAAAGGAGCTGTACACCCGATCCGTCGGCCACCCCGTCATCGGGACTTCCTCGAACTCCGCCTTGTCGGCTTCCAGCGATTCGATTTCGGTTTCGATGTCGTCGAGGGAATCGAACGCCGTCTCTTCGAGTGCAGCCGCGTTCTCGCGTGCGCGTGATTGAACATCCTCGAGTTCGGCGATGCGGTCGTCGATGAGCTGGGCGTTCTTGTCGATGAACTTGTTCGCGAGCTGGGCCAGCACGCGGTACTGGGTGTCGGTCACCTCGCAGTTGATGTACTCCACTTCACAGGGGACCTCGTACTTCTGTGAGGTCGTTTCGAGTTCCTCGCTGACGAACTTCGCGGACGCGGTTTTCCCCGTTCCAGTCTTGCCATAGATGAGGATGTTCGACGGCGTATCGCCGCGCAAGGCGGTGACGAGAATCGTCGCCATGTTGTTGATCTGCTCCTCGCGGTGGGGGAGTTTGTGCGGCGTGTAGGAGGGGCGGAGGACCTCCTTGTTCTCGAAAATGGGTTCCCCTTCGAGAAGGTCGTCGAACAGGCCGCGGGACGCCTCGTCTGAGGGATCGTCGGATCCGGCATCGAGATTGTCGAGAATAACGTCGTCGAGATCGGACGGCCCGGTCGATGTCCCGGAGTCCGTTTCGACATCGAGTTGCTCGTCGGACCCGTCGGCGTCGTTCGACGTCTCTGTCGTCGACGGGTCGGATGCCGGGGCCGAGTTGTCGCTTTCGTCAGTCATAGTCGAGAGAGTCCCCTTCGTTTCGTGTGGAGAGAGTTGGAGACACCGGAACAGAGGGAGCGAGGAGTGCGTCAGTGCCGTCGTTAGTGAGCATCAGCGCTCTCCGGTGCGTCCAGTTGAACCACATGAACCGTACCGTGAGTCGATATTAAATATTTCGGTACACCACCCATGAAACATATATGTTGTCATATTTATGATTTCTCCCGCATGGGTTCCGTTGTCGTAAAGAGGACTATAGCTTCAGTTTCACTGGGTTAGACGGGCATGGTACGGCAGGGGAATGAGTGGAGGGGAGGGAAGCCATGGAGTGGTTCCGGGAGCTGGTACGCTGTGTGAACACGACTGGTGGTACCACGGAAGGACGGGACCTGTAGGACAAAGCGACCGTAACGGGCCAACCCCCCCACCCCTTCGTTTCCGGTGGAACGGGAAACAGGCCCGGGGGGAGGGGGTGAGGGGGGCGAAAATGCCCTCTAGTAAGGAGAAAGGTTTAATACACTACCTCAAAAACCAAAGCCGTACTAGATAAAACAAATTCCTAGTAGAGGGTAGTGTTCAGTTTTCTAGTGTCTAGGCCGTTCTAACTAGTGGTATCGCAAGTCGCGCCGATTTGAACAGCTGGTCCGCTCCCGATTTGATCGGTAATTCTCCACCCCCTCCCCAGGGGTGTCTGTCGTTCCACCTGAAACAAAGGGGTGGGGGGCTAGGATGGTCCACCCCCAATCCGAATCGCTGGGTTTCGGATGACCGGACTCCACCCGAACAGTTCCCGTCACGATCGCATCCGCGGAAACGCGCACACGCTGATCTGTGCTATGCCTCCCCATGTCAGAAAAAGGACTAATGTCTGACGTAGGCTTAAGTGAATTCGCCTATCTTTTACGGGCAGAGCCGCCATACCGGACGACTCCGGGCGGCGGGAGGATAGGATGGGATTGTTAACAAACCTCAAAGATAGCATCTCACGCGCGGCATCGACGCTGTTCTCCGAAGAGGATCCGAAGCGGATCGGTATCTACGGCCCGCCGAACGCCGGCAAGACGACGCTGGCAAATCGCATCGCACGCGACTGGACCGGCGACGCCGTCGGTCCGGAGAGTCACGTTCCACACGAGACTCGCCGTGCGCGCCGAAAGGAGAACGTCGAGATCGAACGCGACGGGAAGAAAGTGACAATCGACATCGTCGACACGCCGGGCGTGACGACGAAGGTCGATTACACCGAATTCCTCGAACACGACATGGAGAAAGACGACGCCGTCCGTCGCTCCCGCGAAGCGACCGAGGGCGTCGCCGAAGCGATGCACTGGCTCCGCGAGGACGTCGACGGTGTCATTTACGTGCTTGACTCCGCGACCGATCCGTTCACGCAGGTCAACACCATGCTCATTGGCATCATCGAGAGCCAGGACCTTCCGGTGTTGATCCTCGCGAACAAGATCGATCTGGAGGAGTCCTCCGTCCAGCGCATCCGAAACGCCTACCCCCAGCACGAGACGATTCCGCTGTCGGCGCTCGAGGGAGACAACATGGACGAAGTCTACGACAAAATCGCGGAGTACTTCGGGTGATATAATGGCAGAAGTCAAAGACCCAGACGACGGCGTCCAGATCGACCTCATCAGCGGCGAACGCATGGCCGGACTGGCCTCGATGGAGAAGATCCGAATGATTCTCGACGGGGTTCGTGACGGCAACATCGTCATCCTCGAAGAGGGACTCTCCCCCGACGAGGAGTCCCGCCTGATCGAAGTCACGATGACGGAGATCAGCCCCGACGAGTTCAACGGCATCGAAATCGAGACCTACCCCAAGTCCGAGGCTGCCGACGCTAGCATCCTCGACCGTCTGATGGGCAAACAGTCGACCCAGAAGCTGACAGTCATCGGGCCGGCGAACCAGATAGAGACGCTCCATAAGGACGAAACGCTCATCAGCGCGCTCGTCTCCCGGAAATAATGCCCCACCAGTGTACGGACTGTGGCCGTGGCTTCGACGACGGGTCGAAGGAGATGCTCTCGGGCTGTCCCAACTGCGGCGGGAACAAGTTCCAGTATCAGCCCGAGGGGGCCGACATCTCCGAGACGCCGGACGCGGAGCCACCGGAACCACCGGGACCTGACAGCACTGTCGCCCGTACCGTCGGCAAGACCGCCGCCTCGGTACGTGACTTCGTCAGTGGCTCCGCTCCGGACGGCAACCGTCCCGCCGAACAGTCCCATCTCGACGCCGACCGGTCGGCTGACTCACAGCCGAGTGACCCATCCCACACGTCCGGCTCGCCGTCGACCGAACCCGACCGCACGTCTGCGGCTGAGGATTCAGCCCAGGCCAGTGCCCGCGGCGATATCGTCGAACCGGACGAACTCCCGTCCGACGCACCGTCGGCGTCCGAATCAGAACACCAGTTCCGCCCTGTCGGTGCGGACCCTGACCCACCGGCGGAACCAGAGCAGGAAGACCGACCCGACCTGGAGGAACTGCGCGCGGAACTCAACGACCAGTTCGAGTCGATCAAGGTACTGGAACCCGGCCAGTACGAACTGAACCTGATGGAACTGTACGACCGCGAGGAGTACATCATCGCGCTGCAGGAAGACGGGCACTACTCGATTCAGGTCCCCGAAACCATCCGTTCCGAGTGACCGACACGGTCTTATCGCCGCTTTCACCCATTCGTTAGCCCGAATTATGCCGTAGAACGGCTGCACACTCCATTGAGTATCAACGCGGGCACAACCATTATATAATATGCCGTGGATGCTTCGGATAACGCCATGAGCCACCGAGAACTCTCGACATCGGATTCACACCTCGAAGAGTGGGCGTCACTCCTCGGTGCTGATATCGACGACGACGGGCGTGACAGCGACTTGCTTGACGACCAGGACGACCCCGCTTGACATCCTCTCCGCCCTGAAGGGCGAAGATTCCCGACTGCCGTTGGGATATTGTGGTCTACGGGACAACCTGTTCTTGTGGGCGTAATCTGCCCGTTGATTTATCGAACAGGCGCACCGATGGCTGTGCCAAACAGCCGTTACTCCTATCCTGTGACGGACTCGGAGTTACCGTCGCTCGCATATTCTCCGCCGCATTCAGATCACTGTTCGCAACCAAATCACACTCTGAACACACATACAACCCGCGCTCAACACGGTTAGAATCCGCTTCTGTGCCACACTCACAGCATGTTTTCGAGGTTTTTAATCCGCCTTCGGGAACGCGCTCTATACTGATGCCGCGTTCTTCGGCTTTGTATTCAATGTGGCTCAACAGCGTTTCAAACGCCCAATCGTGCAGCCGCTTGTTCCCGTGGCGTCCCCAATCAGAGTCGTCACGAATCTTTTTCGGATGACCTATTGCTATCGTCCCGACATTGCGAGTGGCGCATTGCTCCACAATATCTTTCGATAGTGCGTGCAAGAAATGGTCTTGCCGCCGGGACTTCTTTTGTCGAAGTCGCTGTGCCTCATTGCTCGGGCCGTTTTCACCCTCTGTGTTGTATTCTTCATGACGGAAGTAGTGAGTATCTTCTTTCAGGGCGTTGCCCGGATACAATAGCGTCTCGTCACCGATAGAGACAGCCGCCGTGTTGCAGATACCAAGATCAACACCAGCCGTCTTCTCGCCGGGACTCTCCGACGTTTCAATCTGCATTTCGCAGACGAAATGCAGTTCCCACTGGTTGCCAGTCCAGACAGAACGCACCGTCTGGACGGTTTCAACATCGGAAAGCGTCTGGTCGTCTGCTTGGATCGTGTATTCACAGAGGATGTAGTCTGCGGCGTACCGAGACTCCTTCATATTCGTGCCCTTTGAGAGACGAACGCGGTTGTACTCGGTATCCAGTTTGAAGCCCTTATTTTTCCACGTCACGGTTGAACGCGGGTGTTCGTCGCCGTGTTTGCGATAACCGGGCGGATTCGCGTCAGGATCGTCCTGCTCGTACCACGAGACGAACGCCTCACCAAGTTCTTGGAGAACTCGTTGACTGGACTGAGAATGTAGGTCCGCGTAGCGTTCGTGATTTTTGAGGTACGAGCAGAGTTCGTCGGCGCTTGGGATATGGTCGATAGCGTCCCAAACACGAGAGATTGTCCATCGCCCGATGTTCCAGAGTTTGCTGGCGGCGAAGCCATGCGAATCAAGGTCGTCAGAGACTTGCGAGTGATTAGTGACACTCGCTTTCAGTGTCCGAGTGACGACCTGATTCGACACACGTAAGCATAGTATTATTACTTATATAATTGTTCGGGTGATGTCTAATAGTGGAATATCCAGCCGTAGCTACGGGTGTAGCATGACGCCAATTTGTCGGATTCATGGCCGCCGTGAACGGCGAGGCTTTCTCCTCGTTTTCCCGTAACGATCACGGTTCGTCAGGGAGCACCTCTCGCAGTTACAGCCACGTCTCTCACACCGCTGGCGAGGCGAAAAATACAGCTCGGGACGGATACCGTCCCGAAACCCGTCGGTCGCGAGCGATACCGGGTTACGAGATTTTGTCGTACTGGTCGGAGAGCTTCTCGGCGGCGTCGGCCATCAGGTCCTGCTCGTAGTCGTCGAGGTCCCACTCGACGATTTCTTCGACGCCGTTGCTCCCGAGACGGACCGGGACACCGAATGCGGTGTCCTCGTGCCCGAACTCGCCTTCGAGCTTGACCGACGCCGGTAGCACTTCGCCGGTGTCGTGGAGGATAGCTTCGACCATGTGTGCGACGCCGCGGGCCGGCCCCCACTCGGTCGCACCCTTGCGCTCGATGACGTCCATCGCCGATTCCTGCAGGTCGCCCAGCAGCGCCTCCTTCTCGTCGTCGCTGAACTCGGGGTCGGTGCCGTCGACGCGGACCTTCGAGAACACGGGGACCTGCGCGTCGCCGTGTTCCCCGAGAATCGTCCCTTCGACGTTCTGAACCGGCGCGTCGAACTCCTCGCTCAGCACGTAGCGGAACCGCGCGGAGTCCAGGCGGCCGCCGAAGCCGATGACCTGCTCGCGCGAGCGGTCGCCAGCCTCGTAGAGGTGGCGGTTGAGCAGGTCGACGGGGTTCGACGTGGTCAGCGAGATATAGTCGTCGTTGTGCTCGTCCAGCGAGGACTGGATGTCCTCCATGATCGGCGCGTTGTCGCCGGCGAGGTCGATACGGGTCTGGCCGGGCTGGCGGGGGATGCCGGCCGTGATGACGACCACGTCGGAGCCGGCGGTGTCCTCGTAGCCGCCCTGGCGGACACGCGTGTTCGAATCGTAGGCGATGCCGTGGTTCGTGTCGGCGGCCTGCCCGACCGTGTCGTCTTCCTTGTCCGGGATGTCCACGAAAACGACTTCGTCAGCGATGTCACGGAGCGCGATGTTGTACCCTGCGGCTGCGCCGACTGTGCCGGCTGCGCCGACTACGCTTACCTTTGTCATACCATTCGGAAAGGCTCGGGCGCGAACGTTAAACGTGTCGAAACCCCGATTCCGCCGCACAGCGTTCAGGCAATACCGACATCTCGCACCCGTAAACTGTTTTCAGCCCCGTGGCGTTGTGACTTGTATGAGCGACTTCGACAAGGAAGCCGAACGCGAGAAACTCCGCGAGAAGTTCGAGCAAGAGGAGGACAACCGGGCGGCGACAGAGCAGATGAGCGAACTCCTGTTGAAGGGCGCGACGATGACGAACGCCCACTGCAGCGAGTGTGGCGACCCCATCTTCCGCTACGACGGCCAGGAGTTCTGTCCGACCTGTCAGAAGCCGGTCGCTCGCGACGCGCAGGCTGACCGGGCGGAGACGGACGACGGCGACGAAGAGACGGCGGACAGTGCGGGCGACGGGGACAACATCGAGATGGCCGACCCCAGCGACGAGGCCCGCGTCCAGTTCGGCGACGACAGCAACGAGCCGGACCAGACTGCGGCCGAAGCCGGAGCGGCGGACGGGCAGACCGCACCGGACGCTGCTCCCTCCGCCTCTCAGGAACCATCCCACTCGGACTCGTCGACGGACGCACCACATTCTCCACTCGAAGCGGGGGGCGATAGGACCACACAACCCCGGAGCCAGCCCGATTCACCCGCCCAGAACGCCCGAACCGGCGCTCCGAACCCCGCTGACCGGACCACTGAATCCGAGCGGCAGCCCGGGAACAGTTCACAGGACCCCCCCGTTTCCGCTCGACAGCCCGCGCCATCCGAAGGTGGGGCCGGTGACGTTGCGGCAAATCTCGATGCGGCGTCTGCGCTCCTGGCCGAGACAGTTCACCGCTTCGCCGAGCGCGCCGCGGCGACCGAGAACCCACGCGAGGCTCGCGAGCATCTGCAGGCAGCGAGAGAAGCGGCGGAAGCGCTGGACGCGACGCGGTTCTGAGCGGAGCTACGGGTCGTAGTCGCTGGCGATAACTTCTCGAATCCGGTCGGCGGTCACGTCGCCGATGCCGGACACGCCCAGCAGGTCGTCTTTGTCGGCGGTCATCACCGCCTCGACGCTACCGAAGGCTTCCAGCAGCGTGCGCGCGGTCACCGGCCCGACTTCGGCTATCGAGGCGACGACGTACTCCTGTTGTTCCGGGAGCGTCTTCGACTGTTTCTCCCCGTGAACGCTCACCTCACGGTCGGCCACCTCCTGTTCCCGTTCGGCGATGACCTCCAGCAGGTCGGCGGTCTCGTCTTCGTCGCTGGTCCGGAGGACACTCGCGCCGAAGTCGACGGCCAGCGACGCGAGCGCCCCCTGAATCGCCTTGTGGTGGACGTTACGCGCGCCGAAGAGGTCCTCCCCCTCGATAACGACCACGGGCCGGCCGTAATTTCGCGTGGCGTCGCCGACCTGCTCGAACATCGACCGGTCGCCGCCCGTCAGCGTGTCCATGAAGTCCGCGACGGTCTTGCGCTCGACGACCACGCGGTCTGAGAGGACGTAGTCCCCAACGGCCAGTGTTTCGAGTCGAGTCTCGATACCGTCCCGTGTCGAGAGATCCCGGGCGATGTTGGAGTCGAGTTCCCGCTGGTCGGCGACGATTTCGACGGGGTCGCCCTCGTCGTCTCGGCCGGCGGTAGCGACCGTTCCCTTGTCGGCCGCTGTCCCAGCGGTCCCTTCGCCACCTGCAGTCCCGGTGTCTTCCCCGTCGCTCTGCGTCGCGTCCCCGTCGACTTCGGCCGCTTCCGACGGGTCGTCTGCGAAGGCGTCCAGCCCGGCCTGCCCGTCGCCGTCGTCGTTCTCATCGGCTGACTTGTTAGCTTCGCTACCCCTCCCGTTTCCAGTGGAACCCGACTGCCCTGTTGCGGTTTCCTCCTCCCCGGTTCCACTCGAAGCGGTCCCCTCGGCGTCCTCGTACTCGTCGAGACCGGTCTGGTCGAGGCGGGCTTCCAACTCGCCGGCGACGCTTTTGAGCTCGTTCAGTTCGCGTTTCATCCGCTTCTGGTCGTTGCGGGCCTTCCAGAAGTACGCCTCGTCGCGGGTGTCCTCGGCCAGCAGGACGACGACGCGGCCCTCGGCCTGTCGGCCAGTCCGGCCCTTCCGCTGGATGGCTCGAATCGCGGTCGGCACCGGTTCGTAGAACAACACTAGATCGACTTCGGGCACGTCAAGCCCCTCCTCGGCGACGGATGTCGAGACGAGCACCTCGAACTCGCCGTCCCGGAACCGGTCCAGCGTCTCCTGTTGCTGGCTCTGGCTCATCCCCTCGCTGCCGTCGGTGTCGCTCTGACCGACGAACTTCTGGGTCGTGAAGTGGTCCGAGAGGAAGTCCACGAGCGTCTCGGCGGTGTCCCGCGATTCGGTGAAGACGATGACGCGTTCGCCGTTCTCGATGCCCAGCGTCTCGGCCAGCAACATCCGGGTCTGTCGGAACTTCGGATGCAGGTCGTCGTAGTCACTGGCCTTCCGCATCGCCTCGCGGACCTTCGGCTCGCTGACGAGGCGCTGGTCGGCCTTCGACGCGCCGGAGGAGCGGGCAGCCTCCTTTAGCCGCTCGAAGTACCGCCGCAGGGACTCGACGCTCTGCGTTTCGACGTACGTGACGGCAGTCCGGAGCTTGCGGACCTCCGCGAGAAAGCTCATCCCCTGGTAGCCCTCGCTCTGGTCGTTGTTCATCAGGTCCCGCAGTTGCCCCTGAATCTGCTGGATTTCGCGCTCGGAGATGTCCGCCGAGGATTTGTTCGTGACGCCGAGTTCCCGTAGTTGGTCCAGCCGGTCTTCGATGACCTCGTTGATCGCGTCGCGGATCTCGACGACGACCTCGGGCAGTTCGATGCGGTTCCAGTCGACGCTGGTGTCGTGGGTGTACTCGGCCACGTCGGCGTCGTTCTCGGTCATCACCGCGACTTCGGACAGGCCGAGGTTCTCACACACTTCGAGTATCGCCTCCTCGTCGTCGCCGGGGGAGGCGCTCATGCCCGTCACAAGCGGGTCTTCGGCGTCGGCGTGGTAGCGGTCAGCGATGTAGTTGTAGGCGTAATCGCCGGTCGCCCGGTGGCACTCGTCGAAGGTGCAGTGGGTCACGTCGGCAAGGGAGATACGGTTGCCGACGAGGTCGTTTTCGACGACCTGCGGCGTCGCGATGACGATGCGGGCGTCGTCCCAGAGCGCGGCCCGGTCGTCGGGTCGGACCTCGCCGGTGAACACGACGACGTCCTCGTCGTCGATCTCCAGGGCTTCGCGGTAGAACTCGGCGTGTTGCTGGACCAGCGGCTTCGTCGGGGCCAGCATGAGCGCTTTCCCGCCGACGGCGTGCAGCCGTTCGGCGGTCACCAGTAGCGAGACAGTCGTCTTGCCCAGCCCGGTCGGGAGACAGACGAGCGTGTGGTCTCCGCTCGCCGTTTCCGCCAGTTCGGTCTGGTAGCGGCGGTTCTCCAGGAACTCCGGCGTCACCAGCGGGCGCTCGACGTGCTCGCCACCGGCGTCGGTGGTCGCCATTACCCACGCGTTCGTCCTGCCGGTGGTTAAGGGTTCAGATACCAGGGTGAAAGTGAACGGACGGCCTCAGAGGCCGAAGCCGGGCAGGTACTGGACGCCGACCCACATCGCCAGCGCGCCAAGCACCGGAATCGAGAAGTTGTCGTCGATGACGTACCCGGCGATCCGGGGTTTGACGCCGTCGGCGAACGTCGCCGCGATACCGCCAAGCACGGCTGCCGCGGGGGGGACGAACGGAGCCGCAAGCAGCGTGCAGACGCCGAACATCACGAGCAGGACCCAGGCCTGTTTGACGTTGCTGGCATCAGCCGAGCCCAGCAGGCCGCTGATGGGGTCGCCGATGGCGAGCATCAACATCGCCGGGACGGCGACCGTCTCGGTCATACTCGGAAGCTCGACGGCGAAGGCGACGATGGCTATCCCGACGATGTACAGCGCGTAGCCGGCGGGGTTGTCCTGTTCGTACTCGCGGGTGAGCCGGTCGTACACCACCCAGTCCAGGCCGGTCGTCAGCCGTACGGCTTCGAGAACACACACGACGACGAGCGCCACGGCTAGGAATCCCTGTACGACGCGCCACGTAATCAGGTCCGGCCGCAGCAGATGCGCGAGCGGCACCGTCGCGCCGGTGACGTGAACGAGTCGCCGGGATACCTCGTCGGCCATCTACAGGTCGTCGAAGGTCAGGTCGCCGGTTGCGAGCCGTTCGAGCCGGTCGGCGAGCCCGTCGATGGGGAGGCGTTTCTGCTCGGTCGTGTCGCGTTCGCGTACCGTGACCTCGCCGTCTTCCAAGCTCTCGTAATCTATGGTCACGCAGTAGGGCGTCCCCACCTCGTCCTGGCGGCGGTAGCGCCGCCCGATGGCCCCGGAGTCGTCGTAGGTGACCGAGAGACCGGCGGCCCGGAGGTCGTCGGCGATGTCGCTTGCGAGCTCGGCCATTCCGTCCTTGTCCATCAGCGGGAAGACGCCGACCGTGGTCGGGGCCTGCTCGGGCGGGAGGTCGAGGTAGGTCCGCTCCTCGCCGTCGACCTCGTCGGTCTCGTATGCGTGTGCGAGCACGGTGTAGATGATCCGGCCCACGCCAAAGGAGGGTTCGACGACGTGTGGGCGGATGTGTTCGCCGTTCTCGGTGACCTCGTCGACGCTGAAGTTCGTCTCCTCGACGGGGACGGTGTGGGACTCGCCGTCGACCTCGACGGTGACCTCGTCGTCATCGAAGGCGTCCGGGTTCCGCTCGGCCAGCGCTTCGAGCGCGTCGGCGACCGCGCCGGCGTCCCCGCCGAACTCCGGCCCGAGGTAGCTCATGTCGGGATCGACGGTCGCGCGCTCGACGGTGATCGGCTCGTCGTACTGCTTGAACACCGTGTAGTCCTCGCCGGAGTGCTCGGCGTGTTTCGAGAGGTCGTAGTCGCCCCGGTATGCGAAGCCCGTGATCTCTATCCAGTCGCCGTCGACCTCGCTCTCGGCGTCCCAGCAGTCGGAGGCGTAGTGGGCGCGCTCGCCGGCCAGGTGCTGTCGGTAGCGAAAGCGGTCCATGTCGACGCCGACGCGCTCGTACCACTCCGTGGAGACGCCCAGGTAGTAGGCGACCCACTCGCTCTCGACGATACCCTGGTCGACAGCCTCGCGGACAGTCAGTTCCTGCATCCCGCCGTCCTCGGACTCCTGTGCCGCGGCGGAGTACAGCGGCAGCGTCACGTCCTCGACCTCGGCCAGCGGCGGTTCGTCCTCCTCGGGGTCGATAAAGTGTTCCAGTTCGGCCTGGGTGAACTCCCGGACGCGGACCAGCGACTTCCGCGGGGAGATCTCGTTCCGGTAGGCCTTCCCGATCTGGGCGACGCCGAAGGGAAGCTGATTCCGGGCGTACTCCGAAAGCTGCGGGAACTCCACGAAGATGCCCTGTGCGGTCTCCGGGCGGAGATAGCCCGGCGACGACGACCCCGGGCCGATGTTGGTCTCGAACATCAGGTTGAAGTTGTCGACCGGCTGGTCGGCCAGGGACGTGTGACAGGAGGGACACTCGATGCCGTGGTCGGCAATGAGGTCCATCACCTCCTCGTTGGGGAGCGATTCGGCCTCCTCGATGTCCGTGTTGTCCTCGACCAGGTGGTCCGCGCGGTGGGTCGCCCCGCACTCGCCACATTCGACGATCATGTCGTCGAAGCCGTCGAGGTGGCCCGAGGCCTCGAAGACGGGCTCGGGCATGATGTCGGGGGCCGAAATCTCCTGGTGGCCTTCCTTGACGACGTAGCGGTCCCGCCAGGCGTCCTCGATGTTCGATTTCAGCGCAGCGCCCTGTGGCCCGTAGGTCCAGAAGCCCGCCGCGCCGCCGTAGGCGCTTGACGAAGGGAAGTAGAAGCCGCGACGCTTTGCCAGCTCGGTGAGGCGTTCGCCCTCGCTCATAGGCCTCGCAGCAGGTCGATATCCCGGACGATGCCGGTGAGCTCGTCACCCGACAGCAGCGGGATCTGTTCGATGTCGTGCTCGATCATCAGCTGTGCCGCCTCCTCGGCGGTGCGGCGCTTGTTCACCGTCACGACCTCGTCGGTCATGAACTCGCGGACGGGCTCGGCAGGGAGCTCGACGTTGCGAGTGGGCATGTACCGACCGCCGACGGCTTTGATGCCTTCCCAGGCCCAGTCGTCGTCCTGATTGGCGATGGAGTCGCCGGTGTCGTCCTCGCCCTCGACGACGCGGGCGACCGCGATGATATCGACCTCGGTGAGCATCCCCGACATGTCGCCGTCGTCGCCGAGCACGACGCCGTATGGGACGTTCGCGTGGGAAAGCTCCCGTTCGGCGACGGTCAGCGGCGTGCCTTCGTACACGCAGTTGATGTCGCGGTTGGCGAGATCACCGACGATCCTGTCGCCGTCGACGTCGCCGTTGGCGATGGACCGAATCACGTCGGTCACTGTAATGATCCCTTTGAGCTGGCCGTCGACGATGGGGAGGCGTCGCTCGCCGTCCTCGACCATCACCTGCGCGGCGGCTTCGATAGACGTGTCCTCGCTGATCGCCGGGACTTCCTCGACGAGCAGGGCTAGCTGGTCTTCGTCGGGGCTCTCGATGAGCGCATCGCGTGAAATAATCCCTCTGAACTCCTCGCCCCCGTCGGTCTCCTTGATGACCGGGACCGACGAGAAGGCCTGCTCCTGGAGGTACTCCAGTGCGTCATCACGGGTCCCAGGAATGGTGACCGTGACGACCTCCGAGCGTGGCGTCATAGCGTCTGCGACGTTCATACTGCCAGAACTTCCTTCCCGCATCTACTAAGTCCTTAACATCCGTCCGTTTTCGGCATCCGGGTAGCACGCCGGCCGGCCATCGGCTCTCGCCGACGACCGTGCAGACGCCTTCTCGGAAACCCAGGGACTGTGCCGCCTCGAAAACCCTTCGTCTTCTGCCATATTGATGTTCCGCATCTTGGTATGAATAGAACCACGGAGACAGCCGCTGATAGTTGATGTATAAGGCTCTGTGTGTACTGGCTCACGGACCATATCGTCCCAATATTGACAGGATACGAACTATTGTCAGACAGTTGGCGCTGGATCATACTCTTGCCCTCTATGGGTTTCGCTAAGTTTTTATATGGTTGTTACATATTATCATGCATGGAGTCGGATACTGTCGCTCCGGTTGAGATGGCCGCGGACGGAGACATCATGGCATCCGTCGAAGAGGGTCCAACGGACCAGTTTATCGTCGCTGACGTGACCCGAGACGACGCCTATCTCACAACCCCGCTCGCGGACGCTGCTTCGCTGCCGGCCTGGCGGTAGGGCGGCCCGGCCGAGGCACAGGTTTTCCGGTTAATTAACCCAGTCAACAGCCCCCGGCCGTGCCGTGGACGGGCCTTGGCGCTGGTTCTCGTCCCGGGGACTCGTAGCGAGGTAGTTTAAGGCGCTGTAACACGTTTGTCTATAAATGTCACAGGACGAGTACGAAACTGAACTGACAGGCAGTCGTGCGGACGTGGCGGCAGCGATACATGGCGTAGCAGACGGGGTGCTCGCAGGTGCTATCCGCCTGGAAGGCGGTGAGGAGGCTATCACAGTCGACACCCCGGAGTCGCTCTCACTCGAAATCGAACTCGAAACGGACGACGACGAGGTGAGCCTGGAACTCGAACTGGAGTGGTCCGCTGCTACTGTGGACTCCACTGAGACCGGGGTGGCCGTGTCACCGGCCGAAGTGTCGACAGGAGTCGCGGCGGCCGATGGACAGTCGGACCCGGACGGGGAGACAGGGATCGACACGGCGGCAGAATCGGGAGTTGATGCGGAGGCGAAACCGGAAGACGGCGCAGCAACGGAAACCGACACCGACAGCCGTTCCGACGCCGCCGCTGTTCCGGCGGCCGCGGCCGACGCGTCGCAGTCGCTCGCCCGGTTCGAGGTGTTCCGCGACAGGCGCGAGGAGTGGCGCTGGCGGCTCCGACACCGAAACGGCAACGTTATGGCGACCAGCGGTGAGGGGTACACCCGCAAACACAACGCCTGGAAGGGCCTGCGCAGTGTGATGGCGAACTCACCGGAAGCGACTGTCGTCGACGAGTCCCTGGAGTAGGGGTGGCGACGCACGTACGCCACATCTGTTCTGTCGGGCAGCCACCAGCACCGATGCCGCTCCGTTCGGACGGAGAAAACAAGCGTTATGCCGCCCCAGTAAGTTCGATTCGGTATGAAGGTACTCGTTACGGACCCTATCGCTGATGCCGGTCTCACGCGGCTCCGTGAGGCGGGCCACGACGTCGAAACAGCCTACGAGGTCGAGGGCGACGCGCTCCTCGACGCGGTGGCCGACGCGAACGCGCTCATCGTCCGCTCGGGCACCGAGGTCACCGAGGAAGTGTTCGCGGCCGCGCCCGACCTCATCATCGTCGGTCGGGCCGGTATCGGCGTGGACAACATCGACATCGACGCCGCGACCGACCACGGCGTCATCGTCGCCAACGCCCCGGAGGGCAACGTCCGCGCCGCCGCGGAACACTCTGTTGCGATGGCGTTTGCCACCGCGCGCTCCATTCCCCAGGCCCACGACCGCCTGAAAAGCGGCGAGTGGGCGAAAGGCGAGTTCCTCGGAACGGAGGTCAACAACAAGACCCTCGGCATCGTCGGCTTCGGCCGCGTCGGCCAGCAGGTCGCCAAGCGGCTCGGTAGCTTGGGCATGGACATCGTCACCTTCGACCCCTACATCAGCCAGGAGCGCGCCGACCAGTTCGGCGCGGAACTGGTCGATGACCTCGACGACTGTCTCGCCAAGTCCGATTTCATCACCATCCACACGCCGCTGACTCCCGAGACAGAGAACATGATCGGCGAGGAAGAGCTCGCCGAACTCGAAGGCGGCTACGTCGTCAACTGCGCGCGCGGCGGCATCATCGACGAGCCGGCCCTGGCCGAGGCCGTCGAGGACGGCGTCCTAAAGGGCGCAGCGCTCGACGTGTTCGGCGAGGAACCCCTGCCCGATGACAGCCCGCTGCTCGACGTTGAGGACATCATCGTCACGCCCCACCTGGGCGCGTCGACGGAGGCGGCACAGGAGAACGTCGCCACCTCCACGGCCGACCAGATCATCGCCGCGGCCAACGGCCAGCCCGTCGCCAACGCCCTGAACGCGCCGTCGCTGGACGAGGCGACGTTCAAGCAGGTCGGGCCGTACCTCGACCTCGCCGATACTGCCGGTCGCATCGCCGTGCAGTTGTTCGGCGGTCACATGTCCGAAGTGCAGGTCACCTACGCTGGCGACATCGCCGAGGAGGACGTGGAGTACGTCACCGCCAGCGCGCTGAAGGGCGTGTTCGCACCCTCGGATCTGCAGGTCAACGCCGTCAACGCCCCGCAGATCGCCGAGGACCGGGGCATCGACGTGACCGAGTCCAAGACCCGCTCTTCCGAGGACTACCAGAGCCTCATCACCGTCACCGTCTCCGACGGCGAGGAATCCGTCTCCGTCTGTGGGACCCAGTTCGGCGGCGAGGAGCCCCGCATCGTCCGCATCGACGACCACCGCATCGAGGCCGTCCCCCACGGGCACATGCTGGTCGTCCGCAATCGCGACGAGCCCGGCACCATCGGGTACATCGGGACCGTGCTGGGCGAGGCCGACATCAACATCGCCGGGATGTTCAACGGCCGCGAGACCATCGGCGGAGAGGCCCTGTCCGTCTACAACCTCGACGAACAGCCGCCACAGGACATCATCGAGCGACTCAACGGCGACAGCCGCATCATCGAGACGACCTACGTCGAACTCGGCGACGAGTAACACGCGGCGGAATTTTTCGAAAGCCAGTCGCGGGTTATTTGCTGTCGATAAGGCGCTCGTACCGGTCGACGACGGCCTGGCGGTGTTCGCGCTCCTGTTCGAGCGCGGTTTCGAGTGTCGCCACCTGCGAGCGCAACAGCGCGATCTGTATCTGATAGATCGTACTGGGCGTCTGTCGGGCCGATGGTGACGGGGAGCCCGACCGGTCCCCGGAGTCGAACGGCGGCGCTGAATCGCGGGACGAGGCCATACCCGTGACAGGACCGCCACAGGCAAAAACACCCGTCGGACGGCCGTCACGCGCCCGTCTGTCGACCTGATGAATCCGGGTGCTACTGTCGCTCACATGAAGTCCGCGATGCCCGACTGCTTGTTGTGGTCGTTCTCGAACACCGACTCGATTTTCCGTTCCAGTATCTTGAGCCGCTGTTTCGTGTAGTCGCGCGCGCCGAACTCGTCGGCGACGCGGATGGCCGTGTCGATGTACTTGTTGACCGACCCCTCGTGGACGGTGAGGTTGACGCGGCCGCCACACTCTCGGCAGTCGCCGGTCAGGGGCGCGCGGCGGAACGACTCCCCGCAGTCCAGACAGCGAGTCTCTTGCCGGGAGAACGCCCGGAGGTTCCCGATGAGGTCCGGCAGGAAGTGGTACTCGATGATGCGCTCGGCCACGTCGCTCTCGACGACGGCCCGGAGTTTCCGGGAGATCTCAAGCTGGGCGTCCATCTTGTCTTCCATCGACCCGAGCGTCTTGTACGCCGAGAGGTCCGGCCCGGCGGCGATGTTCGCCGTGTCGTGGGTGTGGCGGAACTCGGTGTACTCGCGGTCGGTCCCCAGCGTCTCCTCGGCGATCTTCATCACGTCCTCGACCTCGGTCGGGTCTTTCATCTCGCGGGTGGCCTCGTAAAACTCCCGAGGGTAGGACGCCATGATGTCCATGTTGTGGGCCTCGTCGTCGATCTCGCTGGGGTCGATGCGCGAGGACATCACCAGCGGGGCGTCCATCTGTCCGCCGCGCTGGTTCGGGAGGTAGGACTTCGAGAAGTTCAGCAGACCGTCCATCAGTAGCATCACGCAGTCCTCGTCACCGTCGCACTGGCCGACGTAGGTTCCTTCGACGGCAACGCGGTGCGTGTCGACGACCGTGAGACAGTAGACGTGGTCCACGTCGCTTTCGACGTACTCGACAGTCTCGACGGTGTCCGTCGGGGCTGCACCGTCGGTGGCTGCCGTCGAGGCCTCGCCGCGTGCCGTCATCGTGGTAGTCTCGCCGCCGTCGTAGGCCGGGAGTTCGTCGCCGGGGGTCAGGTCGCTGGCCGGGACCTCCTCGATCCCATCGGGACCGGCCCGGAGCATCGTGTGGTCGGGCGTGACCCGGAGTGTTCGGTCCCCGACGGAAATCTCGACGAGGTGGTCCGGTGCGGGGTGTTTCGAGACGGCGTCGACGGGCTGGCGACAGGGGCCGTCCTCGCCCAGCGACGACACGGTCACCTCGCCGTCGAGTTCCTGTACGAGCGTGCCGAAGTCGTCTTCCTCGGGGTCGTCCAGCCGGTCTTCGACCAGCTCCTCGATAGGACCGTATTCCCAGCTGCCGCCTTCGTCCTCATACCACAGTCGGGTGTCCGGGTGGAAGCAGTTCCGGCGTTTGGCGGCGTGGAAGTACGGATGCGCGTAGCCGACGGCGGCGGAGGTGAAGCCGACGACGCGGCCGACCGTCGCCGCGCTGGTGTGTGGGGCCATCCCGAACACGAGTTCGCCGACGAGGTCCTCGCGGTCGTCGAACTCGTAGAACCGCTCCAGCCCGTAGTACTGCTCCAGCAGGTCGTCGACGAAGCGAGCGGTCTGGAGCATGTGCTCGGCCGCGCCGTCGGAGAGGACGATGTCCTGAACCTTCAGCTCGACCAGTTGGTCGTCGTGGGTCAGCGGGTCGCCGTGGATGTCCTCCGTGTAGCCCAGGCCGCGGAGTCGCTCGGCGGAGACGTCCAGTTCCGCGGCCCGGACCGCCGTCACCGGCAGGTCCGTCATGTCGTAGCGGACGGTGCCGTCCTTGAACGCGGAGACGTCGTGTTTCGCCCGGAGGATCCCCTTCTCCATCGGCTCAGGGACTTTCTCCTCGGAGGTGAGCCCCTTGACCGCTTTCAGTTGCTCGAAGGCTGTCTCGCGCTCGCCGACGTTCTGCAGGGCATCGCGGTAGGCCTCTTGCAGGTCGAGCACTTTGTACTGGGTCGGCGAAGCGAGCGTCTCACAGCGCGAACACTCCGCCCGGCCGGACTCGTCGCGCTCGACCTCGGCCTCGCAGTCGGGGCAGACGTACACCGGCTCGGTGGTGCCGCCGCAGTCGACACAGTTCGCCTGGTGGGTCTCGGTCCCGCAGTCGGGACAGCGCCGGCGGGCGATCTCCACCTCGACGCGGCCGGGCGTGTCGCTCATCCCGTCGGCGTGTTTCGTCGCCTTGGCCACGTCACGCTGTGCGCCGCCGGCCTCACCGATGGGGCTGAGCGTGTGGACGGCCGGGGAGAGGTCCCGCCGCTCGGATTTCTCGGGGCGACCCATCCGGTTGCCGATGCGGGTCGGGGCGCGCTCACGGACCTGAAACGGCGCGATCTCGTTGATGGCTTCGATGGCGTTCTGGCCGTCTTCGCGTTCGGCGTCCTCGGCAACCCCGATTGCGTCGAGCGACTCGCTCTCGCCGTAGGTCTTGGCGCGCTCGGAGAGGTCCGCAGGCGTCCAGTCCCGCTCTAACGAGCGGGAGAACCCGAGTGTCCGCACCAGCGGCACCCAGTCGGTGACGGTAATCGTGTCGTCGTCTTGGGTGTGCTCGACGAGGAGGTGTTCCAGCGTCTCCTGGACGGCATCGGTGCGGGACAGGACGAGCGCGCCGTCGTCGCTGTACGTCTCGCCCGCTGTACCATTCACCTCCGGGTCGGCGTACGCGCCGTCGGCCTGTGCGACCTGTGCATCCTCGACGGCGTCGGCGAGCGCACACACCTGGTCGACGCTCACGTCGTGCCAGAGGTAGGTGTATTTCGGGTGCAACGGGGCGTCGTAGTCGGTCGCCCACTCGATGGCTTCCTCGGCGCTCGGGTCGGCGAGGTCGACGTGGGGCGAGTCCTGCATCGCCTGCACGTCCGCGCCCGCGGCGTCGAGGTCCTGTTCCCACCACTCGACGGTGTAGGAGGCCGGCGCGAGCGGGTGGTTGTTCTCGACGAACTCGCCGTAGTTGACCAGGTACTCGCCCAGGTCGAGTATCTTCTCGACGCCGTTGCGGACTTCCAGCGCCTCCTCGGCGTCGTCGATGCGGCGCACGTCGCCGTTGGCCAGGCGGACTGTTGGCCCCTCGATGGTGTCGACCGGCACGACGCCAGCGGCTTTCCCCGGCCGCTCGGTCTTGATCTGTGTGCCGGTCGCGAGGAAGTCGTCGACGAGATGCATCGTCGCCGGGTGGACGCCCGCGGTCGCGAAGCCGTGGTTGCGCGACCGCCCGTAGCGAAGCCGGAACCCGCCCGCCTTCGACGGGTGGGAGAACACCGGTCGGCCGGCGATGAGGTCCCGGAGGTATTTGTCGGCTGGCTCGACGCGGGGCGGCCCCGACTGCTCGTCAGCGTCGTCCTCGCCGCCGTCGTCCGCTCCCTCGCTCGCGTCGTCTCCACTCGCGTCTTCCGAGCCGTCCGCCTGGTCGGCCTCGTCCTTGCCGATGGTCCCGTCGATGAGATCCTGCAGCCACGGCCAGTCGACCTCGTCTAAGTTCCGGGTGTAGCGCTGGATCTTCGGCGCTTTCAGGGCAATCCCTTCGGCCAGTACCAGACACATCCCGCCACGCGGCGAGTTCGAGTCGACACGTTCGAGGTCGCGATACCCGGACACCTCCTCGTCGCCGGTCGCCTCGCCGTCGAGCATGATGGGCATGTGCTCGGCGATGAACTTCGTCTCCTTCTCCTTGGGCGAGTACTGCAGGCCGGTATCCTTGTCGTAGAGGTCGATCTCCTCGGCGTAGCGGCCGATCTCCTCCTCGCGGGCCTTGTACTGGTCGATGCCCAGCAGCGCGCGGGCGTAGTCGGCGACCAGCACCGACAGCGCTTGCGCGGTCCCGCCGGCGGAGCGGATCGGGCCGGCGTAGTAGACGTTGATGAACTCCGTCCCGTCGTCGTTTTCCAGCAGTTCGACGCGGTCGATGCCCTCTATCGGGGCGGCGACGACACCCTCGGTCAGCAGGGCAACGGCGGTCCGGACCGCCCCCTCGACTTTCCCTTCGCGGCTGTCGTAGTCGCCGACAGTCCCCTCGACGAAGTCCTCGACCAGTTCCAGCGCGGCCTCCTCGCGGGACATCTGCCCCTCCAGCTCTCGAACCCGCTCGGCGACGCCGTCGATGCCGAGGATGTTCTCGACCCGGTCGGCCATGTCGCGCGCGGTCGGGATTTCGACTTCTGGCTTCGGGTCGCCGCCGCGCTCCTTGGCCCGTTCGGCGACGTCGAAGGCGGCTTCGAGCTGGGTTTCTAGCGTCTCGAAGTACTGTTCGTCGGCCTCCCGCATCTTAGATGTTCCAGAGGTCGAGGTCGGTCGGCTCGTCGTGCTCCCGTTCCAGTGCCGTGTCGAACCCGCGGACGTACAGCTCGCCCGCCCAGACTGTGCCGGCGTTCAGGTGGCCGGCAATCGCTTCGCCGTCGGGCCGCGAGAGAACGGCGTGAGTGTGGGCGAACCGCTCCCCGTCCAGCTGCGAGATGTTGCCCATACAGGCGGCGACTTCCAGCGGTTCGTCGAAGGTCAGCGAGTCGTACTCGGTCCGGTCCTGGTCGTAGAACATGAGCTCCACGTCCTGGACTGCCCCGAGCCCGTAGAAGAAGCCGGCGTCGATGCCCTGTTCGTCCGCGAAGGCCTCGATTTCGCCCCGCCAGTCCGCGCCGTGTGCCAGTCGGCAGACGTACTCGGACGTACTGTCGACTTCCCGGTAATCCATATACGTACTCGATGGCAGGCCGCTCCAAAAGCGTTGCTTTCGGTGCGACCGTTTATATCCGAGGCCGGGATCACCGCCGCCATGACGTAGCCACGACCCGGCGCGCTCAGCGATTGCGCGGCACACCGCGCCGGGACCGACCCGTGCCGCCTGTTCGCCATTGTGCCGGGACAGACGACCGACCGGCGTTACCCCGGCAGCGACACCCGACTGACCGGCTGGTTCCGGTCAGCGTCGTAGAACGAGAGTTCGTCGACGGTCCACCGGATCGGCTCGATGTCCCGCTCGACCAGCCGAGCGGCCGCGTCGCGGTCCCCGGCGCGGGCGACGGTTACGTGCGGGACGTACTCGTCGCCCTCCATGCCGTCGACGGGATCGAACCGCTCGCAGAGCCGCTCGTGCAGGGCGACAAGCCCCGGGCTCTCGACGGCGAGATACACCACCGGCGATGGACCGGTCACGGCCGTCTCGAACTGCTCGACGCCCGAAATCCGCGCCTCGAACGCCGGCTGGCCGCGAAGCGCCTCACGCCCCTGCGCTTCCAGTCGCGCGTAGGCCGCGTGGTCGCCGCCGCCCAGTCGCTTGGCGACTAACGTGTGCTCGCCCCGACCCCGCCGCTGTGCGAGCGGCAGTTCGGCTGCGAGGTCGGCCGCCAGCGACGTGACTGCCGACGGGAGCGGGACGTTGATGCTGTACACAGTGAGCGGGTCGCTCGCTGCGGGCAAAAAGAGCGCGGTCCTACAGCCGGTCGAGCAGCCACAGGACGATGAGGACGATCAGCACTACGCCGAGTATCGGCTGGAGCGGCCCGAGAAGCCACCCCAATACCCCCAGAATCCCACCGATAATTTCGAGCACTAACCAGACCACAACGAGGACGAGGACAATCTTCAGCAGTGTGTCCACGTCCAGTTTGGCTCTGTCCATGCTCGACAGGACTCCCTCGTGGGGCAAACCCCTTGTGGCTGTGGGGGCTGACCATTCGGGTGCGGCACGGAAGCGGCCTGTGATGCAAGGCCGCTGACTATCAGTTCACACAATCGGCAATAAACGATATACCTGCTGAGGGGATAGCCGCGGTAGGATGGGCCGGAGCGCTGGAACGCTGGTCGTCGTATTCGTCGCGATAGCACTGCTTGTACCGACAGCGACCGGAGTCGGTTTCGGCAGCCTCGGCCAGCAGTCCGTCGACGCGGACGTGGTCGTGATGACGGCGGACGTGAACCCCGATGGAACGGCCGACTGGACGGTCGCCTACCGAATCCGACTAGACGACGATAACGCAACGCAGGCATTCGAGGACCTGCGGGCGGATATTCAGGCCAACCCGTCGGCGTACACGGACCGCTTCGAGAGCCGGATGCAAAGCACCGCTGGGGCCGCGGAGAACGCAACCGGCCGCGAGATGGCTATCGAAAACGTCGGTGTGACCGCGCGCGAGGAGACGTTCGGCCAGACGTACGGCGTCATCACCTATCGGTTCCAGTGGACGAACTTCGCCGGTGTCTCCGGCGACCGCATCGAGATCGGCGACGCGCTCTCGGGGCTGTTTCTGGACAGCGAGACCTCGTTGACCGTGCGCTGGCCGGCGAACTACCAGGCTGACTCCGTCGCGCCACAGGCCGACGAACGGGAGAACGCCTCTGTCACCTGGCGGGGGCAACAGACGTTCGGGGAAAACGAGCCGCGAGTGGTCGTCCGTCCGGGGGACGCCGCTAGCGGGGAGGACGGATCGAACGGACTCCTCATCGGCGGACTCCTCGCGCTGGTTGGCATCGCCGTCGGGGCGTACGCCCTTCGGCGGTACGGCGTGCTCGGCGGCGGTGAGCCGGCCGAACCGCCGGCGTCGATGGTCGAGTCGGATGGTTCCGAAGCGGAGACGGCCGCCGGCACGGACCCCGACGCTGGCGCACCGCCGGCCGAACTCTTGAGCAACGAGGAGCAGGTCCTGCAACTGCTCGAATCGAACGGCGGGCGGCTCAAACAGCAGCAGGTGGCCGGCGAACTCGACTGGACCGACGCCAAGACGAGTCAGGTCATCGGCGGCCTGCGCGACGAAGACAAGGTCGAGACGTTCCGTATCGGCCGGGAGAACGTGGTGACGCTGCCGGACACCGACGTGACTGGTGGGGACGGTGACGGGAGCGACGGAGCCGACAGCGGCGGCGAAACACAGTAATAAAGGTACCGACAGTTCACCCGAACCTATCACTTGATACGGTCGCAGTACTGCGGTTTTAATTCGGCTTAATCGGCGCTAACCCGGCATCATTGACTCCTATTTATAGGGTGTTCGGTGGTCAAGTAACGGCTATAATGAGACGAGCCACTCCGGTAGTGCTGGCAGTCGTGCTCGTGGTGAGCACGCTCGCCGCGGTGCCCGCCGCGACGATGGCACAGGAGACTGAAACGATGACCGAACAGGCCGACGAGAACGCGACGGCCCCCGGCGCACAGCTGGCGGGCGTCGTCAGCGTGCAGGAAGCTGAACTTGACGGTGAGGTCCAGTCACGGACGTTCGGGATCCGCATCGCGCAGGCGAACACTGACGACGCGAAGGCGTCTGTCGTCGCCGACCAACTGAACGACTCCGAGGAACGACTCGCGGAGCTGGAACAGCGAAAGCAGGCGCTCGCCGAGGCCCGCGAGAACGGCTCGATGAGGGAGGGCGAGTACCGGGCGAAGGCTGCACAGCTCCACGCCGAAACGAAGAACGTTCAGCGATTGGCTAACGAAACGAACGAAACCGCCAGCCAGCTCCCCGCCGAAGCCCTGGATAGGCAGGGCGTCGACGCGGCGGCAATCAAGACCCTCTCACAGCGCGCGAGCGAACTGAGTGGTCCGGAAGTCGCCGCTATCGCACAGGGTATCGCCGGGCCGAACGTCGGACAGCAGGCTCGACCTGACGCTGCCGGCGACCGCGGCGGCGATGCGGTGAACCGCTCCGAGGCAGACGACCGTCCCGGGGTCGAGCGGGAACGAACTCAGGCAGGTGAACGGACAGACGATATCGATGCCACGCCGGCCAACGAGACGGCCACCGATGGCGGTGAAACCGAGCCGCCGACCGACGTCGGGTCCGACACTGTCGACGCTGGCCAATAGCACAAAAGAAGGCGAAGATACTGTTTAACGCTCGTCACACAGCGGTCTGCGTGCCGCTACTGGCCGCTACGGGCGATGCGATGGCTACTGTGTCCATGTGTCTGGGGACCATACACACGCCACTACTAACACGGAAACTATTAGTACTCGAATCACACAGCAGGTAGTACATGACGCGGACCTCTCGCTCCACGATGCTCGCTGCGGACAGCGAGGGGTCCCTCCGTTTCTCCCCACGACGACGACCGGGCCGTTTCTAGGCCCACTACTACTTACTCTTCACTCGACAGGTTCGTTTCGTCGCTAGACGCCGTCGTCGTCGGTTCGATGGGATACTCGATCTGTTGTTCGATCGAGAAACCGACAGGCACACCACGGAACCAATTCAGAACACATCCATGCCAGAAGGAAACGGAACCGTCGCGCTCGCCTTCTCGGGCGGGCTCGACACGACAGTCTGCGTATCGCTGCTGAAAGAAGAGTACGGCTACGACGAGGTCATCGGCGTCACCGTCGATGTCGGCCAGCCCGACTACGAGTTCGAGGAGGCCGAGGAGACCGCCGAGGCGCTGGGCGTCGAACAGCACGTCGTCGACGCGACCGAGGAGTTCGCGGACCTCTGTATGGAGGCCGTCAAAGCCAACGCCGACTACCAGGGCTACCCGCTCGGGACTGCCCTCGCGCGCCCGGTCATCGCCAAGGCCATTCTCTCGGTCGCTGAAGAAGAGGGCTGTTCGGCCGTTGCCCACGGCTGTACCGGCAAGGGCAACGACCAACTCCGCTTCGAGGCCGTCTGGCGTGACTCCGACCTGGATGTTATCGCGCCGGTGCGCGAACTCGGACTCACCCGCGAGTGGGAAAACGAGTACGCCGCGGAGAAGGGCCTGCCCGTTGAGGGCGGCGACGGCGGCCGCTACTCCATCGACACGAACCTCTGGAGCCGCTCCATCGAGGGCTCCGAACTCGAAGACCCAAGCACTATCCCGTCGGACGACATCTACAAGTGGACCGACAACCCCTCCGACAAGGACGCCGAACTCGTCGAGGTCGCGTTCGAGGACGGCATCCCGGTCGCCGTCGACGGCGAGGAACTCGGCGGCGTCGAACTCATCGAGCAACTCAACGCGCAGGCGGGCGCCCACGGCATCGGCCGTACGGACATGATGGAAGACCGCATGCTCGGGCTCAAGGTCCGCGAAAACTACGAACACCCCGCGGCCACCGTCCTGCTGACGGCCCACGAGGCGCTTGAAGGCCTCGTCCTCACGCAGGAAGAGCGCCAGTTCAAGGCTCAGGTCGATCAGGAGTGGTCCCAGAAGGCCTACCAGGGTCTCGTCGACGCGCCGTTGACCGGCGCGCTCGAAGCGTTCATTGACGACACTAACGAGCGCGTCACCGGCACTGTGACGGTGAAACTCGAAGGCGGGCACTGCCGCGCCGTTTCGCGTGAATCCGACTACGCCGTCTACAGCGAGTCGGCGGCCTCGTTCAACGAGGAGGACGTCTCCGGCGGTATCACCCAGCAGGACGCGACCGGCGTCGCGAAGTACCACGGTTTCCAGTCCCGCCTCGCGAACAAGATTCTGAACGATGCGAAGAAAGGGGCCGCCGTGACGGACGGCAGCGGCGACCACGCCGCGAGCGAGGCCACGGAGGAGTAAGCGAATGAGCGACGGCGAGGACCACGAGACGGCGGACGCGAGCGCCGACTCCGGCGGTGAGGCGGTCGTCCGCCGCGACCGCTTCGCGGGCGGGCCCGCCCGGTCGTTCCTCTCCTCGCTGTCCGACGACGAGCGCATCTTCGCGGCCGACCTGGCCGTCGACCGCGCCCACGTCGTGATGCTGGCCGAACAGGAGATCATCGACCGCGAGACGGCCGGCGAGGTACTGGCCGCGCTGGCGGACGTAGAGGATGCGGGCCATGATGCGCTACCCGACGCCGAGGACGTCCACGAGGCCATCGAGAGCGCCGTCATCGAGCGCGTCGGTCCCGACGGCGGGAAGATGCACACCGCCCGCTCGCGCAACGACGAGGTGGCGGCCTGCATCCGCTACCGGCTGCGTGCGGACGTTCTGGACCTCGTCGAAACTGTCGTCGGGGCCCGCGAGCAACTCATCGAAGTGGCTCGCGCCGAGCGCGAGACGGTGATGCCGGGATACACGCATCTCCAGCCCGCCCAGCCGACGACGGTCGCCCACTGGGTACTGTCCTACGAGCAGGCGCTGCAGCGCGACACCGCACGTCTGCTCGATGCCTACGAGCGGGTCAATCAGAACCCGCTTGGGTCGGCCGCGTTCGCCGGGACGCCCTTCGATGTGGACCGCGAGCGCACCGCGGAACTGCTCGGATTCGACTCGGTGGCGGAGAACTCGATGGACGCCTCGGCGACACGCGATTTCCTCGTCGAGGCCACCAGCGCCGTCGCGACGCTGGCGACGAATCTGTCAGGGCTGGCCGAGGACGTGGTCGTGATGGCGAGCAAGGGCCACGTCGACCTCGACGACGACTACGCCTCGACGTCCTCGATTATGCCCCAGAAGAAGAACCCGGACACGCTGGAACTGGTCCGCGGTCGCACGGGCGATGCCGTCGCCGGGCTGAACGGCCTGCTGACCAATCTGAAGGGCCAGCCCCGGGCGTACAACCGCGACCTCCAGCGCGCCGGTCGCCACGCCTGGGACGCAATCGACAGCGTCACCGAGAGCACGGCGGTGGCCGCCGGCGCGGTCGCGACCGCCGACTGGCCCGCCGAGACCCTGGCGGATGCGGCCACCGATGGGTTCGCGACGGCGACCGGCGTGGCCGACCTGCTGGCGATGGCCGGCGTGCCGTTCCGGACGGCCCACGAGGTCGTCGCCGAGGCCGCCGCGCAGCTGGGTCCCGAGGAAGACGCGCCCGAGTACGAGGCGCTGTCGGCTGTCGCCGAAGACGTGCTTGGCGAACCCCTGTCAGCCTACGTCGACCGCGAGGCGCTTTCGGCCGCACTCGACCCGACCGAAAGTGTCGCGATGCGGGACTCTCGCGGCGGCCCGGCCCCCGACGCTGTTGCCGAGCAGGTGTCGGTAGCAGCGGACGCTCTCGCCGCTGACCGCGAGGTACTGGCTGACCGCCGGCAGGCTGTTTCACAGGCGGCTGACCGCCGCCAGACGGAGGTGGACCGGTATGTTTGAGCGACCACCGTCCCCTCGTGGGACAATTATACCATAATTCTGATATACGATTCAGAAACGTAGCGGATTCGGGCCTTTCACACCATTAGAGTGCTGTCTGTGTAGTAAATTTATTCTGATATGTTCGAAGGCTTTAAGTGGATCCCTGTCACAGGATGAACTACAATGGCAGAATGCATCGAGTGCGGGGCGGACGTGTCCCTGCACGACAACCTCGAAGTCGGAGAGATCGTTGACTGTGCCACCTGCGGTGCCGAACTCGAAGTCGTCGGCGCCGACCCCGTCGAGCTCGACAGCGCACCCGAGCTCGAAGAGGACTGGGGTGAGTGAGGTGTTCGCGGTGGCGCGGCGCTCGACGCCGTACGTGACCGTGGCGCTCGACGCCGCGAGCCGCGAACCCACGGAGGACTCAGTATGAAAGTCGGACTCCTCTACTCGCGCATCCGCCGGGACGAGAAGCTCCTGCTGTCGGAACTGCGCGAGCGCGACCACGAGATCGAGAAGATAGACGTTCGCAAACAGCAGTTCAACATCCACGAAGCCCCCGAGGCCTTCGAAGATTTGGACATCGTCGTCGACCGCTGTCTGGCGACCAGCCGCAGCGTGTACGCGACGAAGTTCGCGAAGGCCTACGGCGTCCCCGTGGTCAACGGGCCAGAGGTCGCCGACACCTGCGCGGACAAGGTCAACAACAGCCTCGCGCTGGAAGCGGCGGGCGTGCCGACGCCCAACACCGACGTGGCGTTCACAAAGGATGCGGCGCTGGAATCCATCGAGAAGTTCGGCTACCCCTGCGTCCTGAAGCCCGTCGTCGGCTCCTGGGGTCGCCTGATGGCGAAGATCGACTCCCGCTCGGCCGCCGAGGCCATCCTCGAACACAAGGAGACGCTCGGCCACTACGAGCACAAGATCTTCTACGTCCAGGAGTTCGTCGACAAGCCCGGTCGCGACATGCGCGTCCTGGCCGTCGACGGAGAACCCATCGCGGCGATGGTTCGCTCCTCGGACCACTGGCTCACGAACGCCGCGAAGGGCGCAGAGACCGCCGAGTTCGAACTGGACGACCGCGCACTGGAACTGGTCGAGAAGGCCTCCGACGCGGTCGGCGGCGGACTGCTCGGTATCGACCTGATGGAAGTCGGGGTGTCGCAAAGCGACACCCAGGACGCGCGCGAGTTCGAGGACTACACCGTCCACGAGGTCAACCACACCGTCGAGTTCAAGGCGCTGAACGAGGTCACCGACGTGGACGTGCCCGCGAAGGTCGTCGACTGGCTCGAACAGAAGGCGGCGACGGAAGCCGACGCCGAGGTGACAGCATGACGTACACGGCGAGTGTCGTCGGCGGCTCCGGTTTCACCGGCGGGGAACTGCTTCGCATCCTCGATGGCCACCCCGAGTTCGAACTGGCCCAGGCCACCAGCCGCTCGAAGGAGAACAAGACCATCGGGCACTCCCATCCGAACCTCCGGCACTCGGACCTGCGCTTTTCCTCGCCGGCGGACCTGGAGTCGGTCGACGTGCTGTTCGCCGCGACGCCCCACGGCGTCTCGATGGAGCAGATCGATGCCTTCCAGGAGGCCGCCGGCACGGTCGTCGACCTCTCGGCGGACTTCCGACTCGATTCGGAGGCCCAGTACGACGAGTGGTACGACGGGCACACGCGCCCGGAACTGCTTGACCAGAGCGAGTACGCCCTGCCGGAACTCAACCGCGACAATCTCGAAGGGGCCGACCTCATCGCCTCCGGTGGCTGTAACGCCACGGCGACGATTTTGGGCCTGCTCCCGCTGTTCGAAGCCGACATCCTTTCCGGCGACGAGCAGGTCGTCGTCGACGTGAAAGTCGGCTCCAGCGAGGGCGGGGCCGGCGGCGGCGAGGCATCCTCGCATCCGGAGCGCTTGGGTGTCGTCCGCCCGTACGCGCCCACGGGCCACCGCCACGAGGCCGAGATTCAGCAGTTCCTCGGTCTCGACGTGTCTTTCACCGTCCACGCGGTGGACATGATCCGCGGCGCGAGCGCGACCTGCCACGTCTTTCCGGAGGGCCCGGTTTCGAAGGGCGACCTCTGGGGGGCCTACCGCGGCGAGTACGAGGACGAACCGTTCGTCGAACTCGTCGCCGGCGGCGGTGGCGTCTACCGCTACCCTGAACCCAAGTCGGTCGCGGGGACGAACCGCGCCGAGGTCGGCTTCGAACTCGACCCCGGAAACAAGCGACTGGTCGTGTTCTCGGCCATCGACAACATGATGAAAGGGTCGGCGGGCCAGGCGGTCCACGCGGCCAACGTCGCCCTCGGCATCGAAGAGACGGCGGGCCTGGAGTTCCAGGGGCTCCACCCCGTCGGCGCACCGTAACTCCTGGAGGTTGTTTTTATGACAGTAGTTATCAAAGTCGGAGGCGCTCGCGCGGTCGACCCCACGGGGGCGCTTGCGGACGTGGCATCGTTAGTGGCCGATGGTGAGCGCGTCGTCGTCGTACACGGCGGCTCCACCAAAGTCGACGAGACGCTCGAACGGCTCGGCGTCGAGCCCGAATACGTCGAGACGCCGTCGGGCGTCGTCGGCCGGTTCACCGACGAGACCACGATGGAGGTGTTCGAGATGGCCTTCGGCCACCTGAACACCCAGCTCGTCGCCGGCCTCCAGAGCGAGGGCGTCGACGCGGTCGGACTCTCCGGCGTCGACGGCAAACTGCTCTACGGACCACGGAAGTCCGCAGTGCGGGTCGTCGAGGACGGCAAGAAGAAGATTCGTCGTGGCGACCACTCGGGGACCATCAAGCAGGTCAACGGCGACCTGCTGGAGACGCTGCTCGACGACGGGTACACGCCGGTCGCTGCGCCACCCATGGCGGGAGATGACGACGGCGAAGTGATTCCCGTCAACACCGACGCCGACCGCTCGGCCGCGGCGATTGCCGGCGAACTCGACGCGCAGTTGGTGCTGTTGACCGACGTGGAGGGCGTCTACGCGGACCCAGATGACCCGTCGACGCTCATCAAGTCGGTCGAGACGGCAAGCGACTGGGCCGCCCTCGAAGCCGCTGCTGAGGGGTTCATGGGCCGTAAAATCATGGCCGCCGAGGAGGCGCTCGACGGCGGCGCACCCGAGGTCGTGGTGGCCGACGCCAACGCCGACGAGCCGATTCTGTCGGCGCTCGACGGCGACGGGACCCACGTCCACGCGAGCGCACTCGAACAGGACACAGACCAGACAGCGACGGAGGAACAATGAGCGGATTCGTCTTCAACGAGAAACCCATCCAGATCGAACGTGGCGACGGTGCCTACGTCTACGACGACGGCGGCACAGAGTATCTAGACATGGGCGCGTCCTACGCCTGTGTCCCGCTTGGCCACGGCCATCCGGCGGTCCAGAGCGCCGTCAGCGAGCAGCTAGAGAAGATCACGTACGTCCAGGCGTCGTATCCGAACGCCGAGCGGACGGCGCTGTACGACCTGCTCGCCGACACCGCGCCGGATCCGATAGACAAGACCTGGCTCTGTAACTCCGGGACCGAGGCCAACGAGGCCGCGCTGAAGTTCGCCCGGTCGGCGACGGGGGACTCGAAAATCGTCGCGACGATGCAGGGCTTCCACGGCCGGACGATGGGCGCGCTGGCGACGACGTGGAAGAACAAGTACAAGAAGCCCTACGAGCCGCTCATCGGCGACGTGGAGTTCGTCCCCTACGACGACAGCGAGGCGCTGGACGAGGCCGTCGACGAGGACACGGCCGCGTTCATCGTCGAACCGGTCCAGGGCGAGGGCGGCATCAACCCGGCCTCGGACGGCTATCTCGAAGCCGCACGGGAGATCACCGAGGACGCCGGGGCCGCACTCATTTTCGACGAGGTCCAGACCGGGATGGGCCGGACCGGTGCGCTGTGGAACTCACAGCGTGCCGCCGTCGCGCCGGACATGATAACCGCGGCGAAGGGGCTGGGCAACGGCCTCCCCGTCGGCGCGACGCTGTGTCGGGACTGGATCGCCGAGAACTACGGCTCCCACGCCTCGACGTTCTCCGGCGGGCCGGTCATCTCGGCGGCCGCCGGCGCGACCGTCTCGACCGTCATCGACGACGATGTTCCAGCAAACGCCGCCGCGATGGGCGATTACCTCCAGACGGAACTGGAGGCTGCCATCGGCGACGAGGTGCGGGACATCCGCGGCGAGGGCCTGATGATCGGCGTCGAGGTCGGCCGCGGCGCGAACGCGGCCCTGAAGAAACTCGCGCTGAACCACCAGGTGCTCGCGCTGCCGGCCGGCCGCACGGTCGTCCGCCTGCTTCCGCCGTTGACCATCGACGAGTCCCACGCCGACGCCGTCGTCGACGCGATGGCGGAGGTGGTGGAATGAGCGAAGCCGCGAGCCGCGAGGCCGACACGGAGGCCCGCGACCTCCTCGAAGCGGTCGTCCGCACCCCGTCGGTCTCGCGGAACGAGGCCGAGGCGGCCGAACGGCTGGCGGAGTTCTTCGAGGCCCACGACCGCGAGGTGTACCTCGACGAGGTCGGCAACGTCCGCGCGCCAGCCGACGACGGCGTCTTGCTCACCTCCCACATCGACACTGTCCCGGGTGACATCCCGGTACGCGTCGAGGAAACTGACGAGGGCGACGTGCTGTGGGGCCGCGGCAGCGTCGACGCGAAGGGGCCGCTGTGTGCGATGGCCGTCGCGGCCGTCCGCACCGGCGCTTCCTTTGTCGGCGTCGTCGGCGAGGAAGTCGACTCGAAGGGGGCCCGCTATCTGGTCGAGGACCGCGAGACAGCACCCGACGCCGTCATCAACGGCGAACCCTCCGGCTGGGAGGGCATCACGCTCGGCTACCGCGGCCTGCTGGCCGGAACGTACGTCGCCACCAGCGAGTCCGGCCACTCCTCGCGCCCGGAGAACAACGCGATTCAGGACGCTATCGACTGGTGGTCGGCGGTCGACGACGAGTTCGAGACGGACGAGTGGCACCCGGTCTTCGAACGGGTCACCTGCAAGCCCGTCGACTTCAAGGGCGGCACGTCCAGCGACGGACTGAGCGTCGAAGCGACGATGGACGTGCAACTTCGGGTCCCGCCGGAGTACAGCACTGACGAGATCCGGGAAATCGCAGACGGGTTCCTCGAGAACGGGACGGTCAACTGGGACGACAAAGTCGAACCGGTGATGCAGAGCCCCCGGACCAGCGCCGCCCGGGCGTTCCGGGCCGCGATTCGGCAGGCGGACGGCGAGCCCACGTTGCTTCGCAAGACCGGCACCAGCGACATGAACGTCTACGCGAAGGCGTGGGACTGTCCGATGGTGACCTACGGGCCCGGCGACTCCGACCTCGACCACGCACCGAACGAGCACCTTCCGCTCGACGAGTACGACCGCTCCGTCGCGGTGCTCGAAACCGCGACCGAACGCCTGCTGGAGGACTGACATGGACATACTCGACGTCGACGACCTCACGACCGACGAACTGGCGACCGTCCTCGACCGCGCCGCGGCCATCAAGGCCGACCACGGCGGGGGGAGCCCGAGCGACCTGCTGGATCAGCAGACGCTCGGCATGATATTCGAGAAGCCGTCGACACGAACCCGGGTCTCCTTCGAGACGGGGATGACGCAACTGGGCGGCCACGCCGTGTTCCTCGGCCCCGACGACATCCACCTGGGCCACGGCGAACCGGTCAAGGACACCGCCCGCGCGCTCGGGCGCTACGTCGATTTCATCATGGCGCGCGTGTTCGACCACGCCGATGCCGAGGAACTGGCCGAATACGCCGAGGTCCCGGTCATCAACGGGCTGACCGACGATGCCCACCCCTGCCAGACACTCGCCGACCTGTTGACCATTCGCGAGCAGTTCGGCGACTTCGAGGACGTGTCCGTGGCGTGGGTCGGCGACGGCAACAACGTCTGCCAGTCGTTCGTCATCGGCGCGGCGATGGTCGGTCTCGACCTCACCGTCGCCACGCCGAAGGGCTACGGCATTTCCGACGACGTGGCCGACCGCGCCGCCGCCTTCGGCAACGCGCCCGAAACGACTCACGACCCCGACGCTGCTGTGGCTGACGCCGACGTGGTGTACTCCGACGTGTGGGTCAGCATGGGGCAGGAGGACCAGCGCGGCCGGAAACTCGAAGACTTCGAGGGGTTCCAGATCACGACGGACCTGCTGGAAGACCGGCCGTTCATGCACTGCCTGCCCGCCCACCGCGGCGAGGAGGTCACCGACGACGCCATTGAATCGGACAACGCCATCGTCTGGGCGCAGGCGGAGAACCGCCTGCACGCGCAGAAAGGGCTGCTCGTGTGGCTGTCTGAGCAGGCGTAGACCGTTCCGAGCGGAGCGAGGGGCGGCGTTTTCCCACCGAAAGACTCGTTTCGCTCCGCTCAGCAAAAACGTGGCCTAGAGAAACACCGACGAGGCCCGCTTGACGAAGTCCACTGGGTCTGACCTGAGCTGGTCGACGTACCTGAGCGGGTCGGACTTGACGGCTTCGATGGACATCCGACCGTTTCTGGCGACGCGGGTCAGATACCCCTGCTGGAGCATTCGGTTTTGCTCCTTGCTGTAGACTGGTTTGTTCGTCTGCATAGCGATCGTTCGGGCCTGGGAGTGTGAGCTCTCGATGAACAGCTTGGCGTCCGAAGATCCGTACACCTCGGCCTTGTACTCGCCGTGGTTGCCCGCGGCGACCCGCGTAGCCTTGTCCGGGTACTGCATCATCACCAGTTCGTCGTACTCGATTCCGTGCTCGTCGAGCCAGGCGGCGGTCTCGCTGCGATACTTCTCCAGTCGGCAGGTGACGATCTGCCCGATTTCCACCGAGGGAACACAGATCGGGTCGACAGTCGAGATAAACTCCCGGTATTTCGGCCCGTCGTCGTTCTCTTCGGGCGTCGGATCGCGACAGAGGATGCCGTCAAGGTCGACGCAGGAATCCACGAGGAAGTCGTGGTGCATCATGTTCCACTCGAATACCCTCGGGAACGGTAGGGTCTGGGCGTAGGTATCGACGAACCGCTCGGAACCCTCGTCCACGTACACAGCGCCGTAGTACACGTCCGCGGACAGATCAAACCCGTCAATGGTCGACTGCGCATCGGTCATTTCGCTCCCGGTGTAGACGGTGTCGTCGACGACCAGTATCGTCGAGAACTCCGAGAGGTCGAACTCACCGTCGTACCGTTCCCCCGTCTGTAGGAGTCTGCCCTCCCGCAACCCGTCGATATCCGTCATCGGGAGATTGAGATGCAGCGAAAGTAAGTTTGACACTAGCATCCCGCTTCTCGGTATTCCGACGATCAGATCCAGGTCGTCTGGTAGATCGACGATCCACTCCTGCGTATCAGCACTGAGGTGGTCGAAACTCCTGTAGTTCATTGGTTTCTGGGATCGGGAAGTATTAGCATCCTCGTCGTAGCTCGGACACCACGAGGAGAAATGCGCTTATTTCTTTTAAAGTGACATTAGCCGGTGAGTATTAATGCTTTTGATATGTACTTCGACGAGACATTCTTATGCGGATATAGGTGATCTGTGGCAGCTCTGGTTCGTATGAGGACAATCTCCACCCGAAACAGCACCCTTTTCGATGTATTCGGCATTGTTTCACACAGTACTAGTTACTATTGGAATCCTGCTAGCTGGTCCCTCTAGCTGAAACAGTAACTATCCCTATATATTCGACAACTGTTCACAGGGGTCTGTTTCCCGAGCCGCTGCCGACAGCTCGGAACCGGATGGAAGCGGACAGCGACGATTCCGTCGCGGTGAGGTTGAGGTAACGACCCAGTTTATCCGGGTTGGAATAATACAGAGGGGTATGTCTGTCAACCCCTCTCCGGACCAGTTCCACGAGCTGATGGTCGACGACGAACCGAACCTCTCGGACGTGATGGCCTGTGTTTTCGGCGTTCAGGAACACGAAGTACGGACGTACCAGACATTGCTTGAGACTCCTGCAAGCACCGTCGAGGAACTCGCTGACGAACTCGGTCGGGACCGCTCGAACGTCAACCGGTCGCTGTCGACGCTCCGGGAGAAGGGGCTCGCGACGCGGAAACGACGGTTGCTCGACGGCGGCGGCCACGTCTACCAGTACGCCGCGACACCGCTGTCGGAGGCCCGTGAACTGATGCACGAGACCCTCGACGAGTGGACTGCCGCGGTCCACCACCGCATCGACGAGTTCGACGCCAGCCCCAGCGAGTGACAGCCTCCGTGCCGTGAGTGCCGGTGGTATGGCCGACAACCGTCCGACTTTTGCCCACTGGGAGCATGGTCCCGACAATGGCTGACCTGCAACTCACCGACGACGTGCCGCCGGTTGCCGACGACGGCGTCTGGCTGGCCTGTATCGAGTGTGGTGAGACGTTCGCTCCCTTCGACGCGATTCGCTACACCTGCGACGACTGTGACGGTCTGCTCGAGGTCCGCTACGACGACCTGCCGACCTTCGACGAGTTCGAGGGGTCGGGGGTCTGGCGGTACAACGCCGCCCTGCCCTTCGAAGAGGGTGTCACGCTCCCCGAGGGTGACACGCCGCTGCACGAGATGCCGCGCCTGAAAGACGACATCGGCGTCGACGCGCTCCGCGTGAAACACGAGGGGATGAACCCCACCGGCTCGTTCAAGGACCGCGGCATGACCGTCGGTGTCCGGGTCGCCCAGGAGGTCGGCGTCGACCGACTGGCCTGTGCCTCGACGGGCAACACCTCCGCGGCGCTTGCGGCCTACGGCGCTCGCGGCGGGATGGAGACGCTCGTCCTCCTGCCCGCCGGGAAGGTCGCGGCCGGCAAGATCGCACAGGCGAGCCTCCACCGCGCGCGCATCCTCGAAGTCGACGGCAACTTCGACCAGTGTCTCGACATCGTGCAGGACCTCGCACAGCGCGGTGAGGCCTATCTCCTCAATTCGCTGAATCCCTTCCGTCTGGAGGGCCAGAAGACCATCGGGCTGGAGATCATGGAGGAGTTCTACGCCGACCACGGCGAGTATCCGGACCGCATCGTCCTGCCGGTCGGCAACGCCGGCAACACCGCGGCGCTGTACAAGTGCTTCCGCGAACTCGTCAAGGCCGGCGCAATCACCGAAGATCAGGTGCCCAAACTCACCGGCGTCCAGGCCGAGGGGGCCGCCCCGATGGTCGAGGCCATCGAGAACGGGTACGAGGACACCCGCCGCTGGGAGGACGTGGAAACCCGCGCGACCGCCATCCGCATCGGCAATCCGGTCAACGCGCCGAAGGCGCTGCCGGGCATCCGGGAGACCGGCGGCACCGCCGTCGCCGTCTCCGACGAGGAGATCACCGAAGCGCAGCGCGACATCGCTGGGGAGGGCGTCGGCGTCGAACCGGCTTCCGCGGCATCCGTCGCCGGCCTCCGGAAACTCCGGCGCGAGGGCGAGGTCGGTAGCGACGAGTCGGTCGTCTGCCTGACCACGGGCCACCTGCTCAAAGACCCCGAGGCGGCCGCCGAGGCCGGGAACGAGCCGGAGCCGGTCGAAAACAGTACCGAAGCCGTGCTGGACCTCATCGAAGAACCGTCGTCGGTCGCCCAGACGGTTCGCCGACAGGCGTCGAAGGCCGCCGACGCGCCGCTGGTCCCGGCGCTGGTCGCCGGCGGCCTCGGCGTCGCGTACCTCTACCGAAAGTTCCTCTCGAAGAAGTAACGCCGGCGAGCGCGGTCGCAAACCGCTCCGCGGCTGTACTGATGCCTCCGGCGGAAAACTGACTGCACCGGCGCTCCGTTCGATATTTTCCTGCCACCTACCCAGTAGAAATATCTATCTGCCACGGAAATAGCGAGCCGATGGACGAACGGACCCGTGGTGCGACGGGAGCGCCGTACCGGACCACTGCCGTCGAGACGCCGCTTGTACTGGCGACGCCACCGGCTCGGGTGGTGCTGTGACGGGCGTCTACGAACGGGCGCTGGGCGAGGCCGCGGCCGACCTCCATCCGAAGGTCCGCGACCGCTACAGTCTCGGCCCCGACGACGGGACCGTCTGTGTCGGCCGCGGCGAGATGGACATCACCCGCGGAACGCTGGTGCTGCCCGCGCTGTACGCGATGACGACGCAGAATATGCTGTTTCCCGAAGCCGGCGAGGACGTGCCGTTTTCGGTGACGACGGTGGCCTACACGACCGATGGCGGTCACGAGGCCATGACGACCCGCCGCGCGTTCGACTTCGGCGACACTACCCGCCTGTTCGACTCGCTGACCGTGTGGGACGCCGAGGCCGGGCGGCTGCTCGACTTCCTGGGGACCCACGGGCGAATCGCCAGTGAACTCCACCCGCGGGTCGAGGACGGTGCGCTCGTGGTGGCCGGCGGCCGGCAGTGGGCTCGGCTGGGTAATCGGTACGTTCCTCTGCCGGGGCCGCTGGCCGCCGATGTCGAGGTGCGCGACCGCTACGACGAGACCGACGAGCGGTACCACGTCACCGCGACCGTCGAGAACGACCTCGTGGGCCACATGCTCGGCTACCGCGGGACGTTCACACAGGAGCAGACCAGCGGTGACGGGACGCCCGACGACCTTCGAATCGTCCGCGGGCTCGACCGGCTCCCGCCGCGATGAGCGACCGCGCCGGCGGGTCCCGGCAGCCAGCGCCCGGCAGCGTCGCCCAGCCGACAATCGGGAGCATTGCCGTGGCGGACCTGAGCGCGGCGCTCGGGGCGGCGGCCTGGCTGGCGCTGACTGTCGCTGGCGAACTGACCGCCATCGAACGGGCGCTCGCACTCGCGCCGCTCGTGCTGGTCCCGCTCGCGCTCCGAACGGCGGCGACCGGGGCGTTTGAGGGGGCTGCGAGTCGACTCACGACCGCGACCATCTGGCTTCAGCCGGTCGGCGCACTCCTGTTTGCGGTATCGCTACTCGTCCCGTCCCCGTCCCCCCTGGCCGCCGGGCTCGCAACACCGTGGCTGGCCGTCACCGGTCTCCTCGGACTCGCCGCGCTTGCACGGACGCGGGTTCGAGGCGACCTGACGCTCCCGGAGACTGCTATCGACGCCGGCTTCGCCTACGTCTCAGTCGGTGCGGTCGCACTCCTGCTCGCACATCTCGACTTGACGTTCTGGTTCGACCGCGTTATTATTCGACTGACGGCGGTCCACTTCCACTACGCCGGGTTCGTCCTCCCGGTTGCGGCGGGACTGACCGGACGACACCTCGGTGACCGCTCGCGGGGATTCCGCACCGTTGCGGGTGTCATCCTCGTCGGCCCGGCGCTCATCGCGGTCGGCATCGCCTTCTCGCCGCTGGTGGAGGTCGTCGCAGTGAGTCTCTTCACCGTCGCCGTCGCGGCCTTCGGCGTCGTGGTCCTGCGTCGCGTCGCCCTCACCTGCCCTCGACCGCAAGGGGTCTTGCTTGGCATCGCGGCTGTGGCGCTCCCGATTTCGATGGCGCTCGCGCTCGGCTACGGGGTGTCGACGTTCACCGGCCGCTCGCTGGGTCTGACGATTTCGACGATGGTCGCGCTCCACGGCTCGCTCAACGCCTTCGGGTTCGGGCTGTGTGCGACGCTCGGGTGGCGGCTCTCGGTCCAGTGACGCCGGTCAGTGCTCCGCTCGCTCCGGCTCTAACCGGTAGCGCGTCGTCTCCTGTCCGTCGAACCGGGGGCCGTTTCCGGTGGAGGTGAACCCGACCGTCTCGACGGCGGCCCGGACTTCTGACTCGTCTTCCGGCAGCAGTAGCTCCACGGACATGTGTTCCCGGCGCGCGAACTCGATAGGGTCGGTCAGGAGTACTTCGCAGGCGTCGCTCGACCCGGCCAGCTGCGTTACGTGGACGGTCCCACGCTCGGCGTCGAAGCTCACGAACCCCACGATGTCGTCGTTCTCTTCGGCCACGCGGACGGTGCGGTCGTGAACGAGGTTCTGCATTACGTCCGGCGGCCCGTCAGCGAGGGTGGCCAGTCGCTCGGCGTCGTCCTCGATAGCGTCGCGGATATCCATGCATATGTGTGGGAACCCCACGCAAATAAACGGTGTGTCGGACGCTTCGGGTCGCGTTCGCTTCCGTAGCAATAGGTCGTCACGCGACGGACTCTGTCGGGTCCTGCCGACAGTGCGGTGTGGAAACAGATGGACACAGTTATCCCGAGTGACGGATAACGCGAGGGCAATGACTCACGTACACATGGACACGGTGGTAGCATGCGCGTAGTCGCCAAGTTCGGTGGGACGAGCCTCGGCAGCGGCGACCGCATCAACCGGGCCGCTGACTCGATTGCTGCGGCCGTCCAGCAGGGCCACGAGGTCGCGGTCGTCGCCTCGGCGATGGGCAACACGACCGACGAACTGCTCGACGAGATCAACTACGACGCCGACTCCGCGGACCGCGCCGAAATCGTCTCGATGGGCGAACGGACCTCCGTCCGGATGCTCAAAGGGGCACTCGCCGCCCGCGGCATCGAGGCCGTCTTCCTCGAACCCGGCAGCGAGGACTGGCCGATCATCACCGACGAGTACGGCGAGGTCGACGTCGAGGAGACACAGAAGCGCGCCCACGCGCTGGCCGGCCAGCTCAAGGACGTCGTCCCGGTCATCACCGGCTTCCTGGCACAAGACTATCAGGGCAACGTGACGACGCTCGGCCGCGGCGGCTCCGACACGAGCGCCGTGATGATGGGCGACTACATGGACGCCGACGAAGTCGTCATCGTCACCGACGTCGAGGGTGTCATGACCGGGGACCCGCGTGTCGTCGAAGGCGCACGGAACGTCGGCAAAATCTCCGTCGACGAACTCCGTTCGCTGTCGTTCCGCGGGGCCGAGGTGGTCGCGCCGTCGGCGCTGTCGTACAAGAGCGACGATCTCGGTGTTCGCGTCGTCCACTACCAGCACGGCGACCTGCTCGCCGGTGGCACGTCCATCGAGGGCGAGTTCCAGAACCTCATCGACCTGCAGGAACAGCCCATCGCCTGCGTGACCGTCGCCGGCCGCGCTATCCGGAACAGTCCGGGCATCCTCGCGGACCTGGCCAGCGCTATCGCCGACGAGGAGATAAATATCGAGGCCAACTCCTCGGGAATGGACTCGCTGACGTTCTACGTCGACGAAGACGACGCCGAGGAAGCCGAAGCACTGCTGCACGCCCGTATCGTCGACGACGAGACGCTCTCGTCGGTCACCGTCGAGGACGATATCGCCGTCATCCGTGTCACCGGCGGCGATCCGAGCCAGTCGGCGCTCGCCCATCAGGTCGTCGCACCGCTGGCCGACGCTCACATCCACCTCTACGACGTGATCACGTCCGCGACGTCGGTCTCGGTGTTCGTTCCGTGGGAGGACCGCGAACAGGCCCTCTCGCTCGTACAGGACGTGTTCTGACCGCTGGGTTCTTTTTAATCGGTCGAGGAGGCCTGCTCGAACCGACTCGCGGGCAGCAGGAGTTCGCTGACTTCGGGAAGGTGTTTCAGGTTGTAGACGATCCTCGCGTCGTCAGACACCGGTGCGGCGATACACGAGAGCCGAATCCCCTTCTCGGTGAGGTCCGGCGGGAGAATGTGGCTCGCCGGCGACGGCATCTCGCCCTCGACGACCGCGACGGCACAGTTCGTACACGCGCCGCCGCGACAGGCAAAGGGCCACGCGAAACCGTTCTTCTCGGCCGCTTCCAGCAGCGTGTCGTTCGGATCGACGTAGAACCGCCCGAAATCAGACGACCGCAGGTTCGCGTCGGCGGCTTTCTCGAACAGGTCATCGTCTTCGAGCGCCCAGCCGTGGTCCTCCAGCACCTCGAAGTTGAGAAACTCCACCAGCGGGTCGTCCGGTTCCGGCGGGGCTTGCTCGGTCTCGGACCCGGGTTCGGCCGTCGGTGACTCGTCCGGCAGCGGGTCCCCGGGCTCGTAGCCGTTCTGCAGTCGCTCGTAGGCGTCTTTGATCGCCTGGAACTCCTCCGTCGAGCCGCCCTGGTCCGGGTGGGCTTCCTTCACCCGCTCGCGGTACGCATCGACGATCTCCCCGTCGTCCGCGTCCGGCGGAATTCCGAGGACCTCGAATGGGGACTCCACACCACACGGTAGCGGTCACGGACATAAATTCCCTCCTCCCGCTGCAGTTTCTGCAGGCTGCCGGCAACAGGCGACGTACACTCCCTGTGGCTACCGGCCCTGCGTCAACCGGAAGCCGATTTGCCGCGGCAGGTCAGCGTCGGTAACCGCGTCGATGACCTCGCTCGTGTCGTAGGCCACGCGGTGCTCCTCGACAGTCAGGTCCGCGAGGTCGAGCACGGCGTAGGCCGCCCGGTGGTCCTTGTCGCGGGGCTGGCCCACGCTGCCGGGGTTCATCACGATGCCGTCCTCGTACACCTCGTGGTGTTGATGGTGTGTGTGCCCCATCACGAGTACGTCCTCGTCGCCCAGCAGGTCCGGGCCGAACTCCTCGGGGTAGGTGTAGTGGTCCGGGTCGTCAGGGTGGCCGTGGACGAGTTTTACCCGGTCGTCACAGACGCGGCGCTCGTCGGGCAGCGCCGCCAGCCACTCGATCTGCTCGTCGGATAACTGCTCCGTGGCGTGTTCGACGCCGGCCTGTGCCATCCCGTTGAACGCGAACGGCGTCTCGGCGGCGACCGCTCTGTCGTGGTTGCCCATCACCGTCGGGACTTCTTCGGTCGGCCAGGGAACGTCCGCTGGGAGCCCATCGGTGTGCCCCCGCATCGCGTCGACACAGTCGGCGTGCCAGGGGTTGTAGCCGACCACGTCGCCCGCACAGACCAGCCTGTCGACCGGCGGCATGTCCGCAAGCACCGCCGCTAGCGCCACCCGATTGCCGTGGATATCAGAGAGTATGCCGAGTTTCATTGCTAGTGTCTACCCCCTGTGGGGTCTTGAGTGTCGGTCCTGACTCAGTATCTGTGCCCGCTGTGCGGCCATCCGCTCACTCCCCGTTGTACACTGCCACGTCGAACTCGCCCGCTGACCCCGCGACGCCGGCCGAACAGACGGCGTGCTCGTACTCGTGGTCGTACACCTCGCGGGCCACCTCGCCGGCCTCGGTCGCAGCCAGGTCGAACGCCGTCGGGCTGTTCTCCTCGTAGGTCGCCACCAGCGTCGGCTCGGTGACCTCCTCGACCAGCAGCGCGTCTCGGCGGACGGTCCCGATGACCGCTCCCGGCCCGTCGGCGTTGGTCGTCGGGTCCGCCCCGTCGACGCCGACGATGCCGGCGACCCGTGGCGTGTCGTAGTCGTCCTTCTCGAAGTCGAGCGAGAGGAGCGGCTCCGCGATAGCGTCCCGTGCCGGATAGCCGAGTTCGAGCTTCTCCGCGATTGGGTCGACGTGGGAACCGTTGCCGACGACCGCGCCGTGCTCAGTGACGCGGACGCCGTTGTAGGAGATGTATGGGTTGTCCGTCTCCGGGGCGTCCGGCGTCGGCTCGACGGTCACCGTGCCGTCGCGCTGTACTGTCTGGCGGTTGGGGAACGAGCGCGAGGAGACGCGGTACGCGCCGACCTCGGGACTGACGACGACGAATCGTCCAACGTACATATGCGGGTGTGCACAGCACCCCGAAAAAGCGCTGTCGATGTTCGGCTCCGCGGGGTTCCACCTGAAGTGAGAGTGGGGAGCGGATTTGAGGGCTGGTGGCATACGACATACGGCGATGAATCGCGCAACGCTTACAAAGGGGCACCCGATACTGTAGAGTGCGCACAGTCCATTGGGGTAGAGGCCAATCCTGAAGCCTTCTGGGGGCTTCGACCCTGGTTCGAATCCAGGATGGACTACTCTTGTCGCGAACAATCCGTGAGCGACAGTGTCGTGATTAGTGGATTCGAACCCCGCCAGTCGCGCGCAGCGAAGCGAGCACGTCTGGCTCCGGTTCGAATCCAGGATGGACTACTCTTGTCGCGAACAACCCGTGAGCGACAGCGTCGTGATTAGTGGATTCGAGCCCTGGAAGACGAGCGAAGCGAGTCTTCCTCCGGTTCGAATCCAGGATGGACTATTTCTGCGGCGAGCAAACTGGCGAGCCGCGAAATCGTAATTACTGATTCGAAACCTACCAGTCGCACACAGCGAAGCGAGTCTTCCACTGGTTCGAACTCATGTGGGACGGGCTTGACACACATCTGGCAAGCGCCGGCTTGCCCGTGGCTACTTGTAGCTTCCTGCCAGAGAGAACATATGGCACCGACGCACGTCCTCGTCCCGCTGGACGGCTCACCGCTGGCTGACGAGGCGCTGACGTACGCGCTGGAGACGTTCGACTGTCGGATTACGGTCCTGAACGTCGTCGCGCCGCTCGATACGGGAATGAGTGAAGGTGGGATGCTCGAACCGGGCGCGGATCGCCGGGCGGCGGCCGACGAGCGGGCCGCGACTCTCGTCGACCGGGCGTCACAGCAGGCCAGCGAGGCCGGTCAACAGGTCGAGACGGCCGTCGAGACCGGTAATCCAGCCGAAACGATCCTGGACTACGTCGAGGCGGTCGACGTGGACCAGGTGGTGATGGGTGGTCACGGCGGGACGCGAAACGAGATCGCCCGGCGGTTGCTCGGGACCGTTGCGACGGCGGTCGTCAGCGAAGCGCCGGTGACGGTGACGGTCGTCCGGTAGCCGTCGACCCGGAGACAGCACGCGGGACCGTCTCAGGCCTGGCTGCCGAGGGCCGCTTCCAGCACCTGATACACGCCGAAGCCGAGCGCGACGCTGGTGACGAGCGTGATGAGCCAGAACCCGACAGTCACGCCGATCTTCCGGCGCGAGACACCAGCGGAGCCACCGGCCAGGCCGCCGCCGATGACCCCGGAGATGATGATGTTGTTGAACGAGATGGGGATGCCCAGCGCGATGGCGGCCTGTGCGATGATGAACCCGGGAACCAGTGCGGCGATTGAGCGCCGGACGCCCAGCTGTGCGTACTCGCGGGAGGTCGCCTGTAGCAGGCGGGGCGCGCCCATCCACGCACCCCCAAGGATACCCACCGCACCGAGTGCCAGCAACACGAACCCGGGCAGGCCGAGTTCGGCGCGGTAGAGGTTCTCCAGTGGTCCGGTCGCGAGGCCGACCTGACTCCCGCCACTGGAGAAGGCGACGACGCTGCCGAGAACGACGAGAAAGGTCTTGATACCCTTGTCGACGGAGGCCTGGGTCTGCAGGCGGATGTAGTAGAAGCTCCCGGCGGCAACCAGCAGCGTCGCGGCGACGGCGGCGATATCCGTTCCGGTGACCATCGCGGCGAAGCCGGCCAGCGAGCCCTGGTCGGTGCCGGCCGGCGACGGGATGATGCTCAACTGGACGTTGGCGACGATACCGCCGACGACGCCGGCGAGTAACGGGACTCCGACCGTCTCGGGGATGTCGTCCCGGCGCAACACGGTCGCGGTGAGATAGGCCAGGCTCCCCGACACTGGCGGGACGAGCAGCCAGAACGTGACGATGCGGCGGTAGGTGTCGAAGACCGGCTGGCCGCCCAGCGAGAGCCCGACGCCGACCATCGCGCCCGTCGTTGCGAACGCCGCCGGAACGGGGTAGCCCGAGTAGATCCCGAACGCCATGAACCCCGTCGCGGTCAACAGGCCGGCAATGGCCGCGAGCGATGTGATGGCGACACCGTCGATGAGGCCGGCTCCGACTGTCTCGGAGATACTCCCGCCCTGGGTCAGTGCGCCCAGCGCGGCGAGGATGCCGATCATGAAGGCGGCACGCATCGTCGAAATGGCGTTCGCGCCGATAGCCGGGGCGAAGGGCGGCGAGTTGCTGTTCGCACCGAGTGTCCAGGCCGTCACCAGCCCGGTGAGCGTCGCGAGGGCGACCAGCGCCCCGAAGACGACGGTAGTCACCGCGTGCTGGGGCCCGTCAGGGCCTGCCAGTTGCTGCTGTGTGAACGCGACCAGACTGTCATTGCCAGCCGTTCACACCCAGTACATAAAATGTCCGCGGCGTCGGTATCGACAGCTGATCGGCCCGCCTTGCCATGATTTGTCGCCGATGTGGCTAATGTGCGACACCGAAGTCTTTAACGCCTATCGACACCGCTGGTGGGACATGTCACAGCGGAGACGCACGTTCATCAGTAGTGTTGGTACCGCAACTGCAATCGGGTTAGCCGGATGCCTCGGTGGCGATGGCGGGGACGGCGGCGGAGGCGACGGCGGGGACACCGACAGCGATGGCGGGGACGGCGGCGACAGCGGCCCGGCCGCTCGTGTCGGAATGGTGTACGCGACGGGCGGGCTCGGTGACGGGTCGTTCAACGACCAGGCTCAGACCGGCGCTATCCGGGCGGCAGACGAGCTGAGTATCGAATACGACGAGTCTCAGCCGGAAGCGGTACAGGACTTCGGCAGCCTCCAGCAGCAGTACGCGCAGTCCTCGAACCCGGACTACGACCTCGTCTGCTGTATCGGCTTCCTGCAGGCGGACGCCCTTACAGAAACCGCCGAACAATACCCGGACCAGAACTTCATGATCGTCGACTCCGTCGTCGAGGCGGACAACGTCGGCTCGTACGTGTTCGGTGAGCATCAGGGCTCGTTCCTCATCGGACTGATGGCCGCTAAGCTGACCAGTCAGGACTTCTCGGCTGGAGCCGGATCCACGCAGGGTGACTCCGCGAGCGTCGGCTTCGTCGGCGGCGTCGAGGGTGACCTCATCGGCCGCTTCGAAGCCGGCTACAAAGCCGGCGTCAAGCACGCGGAGGAGGACGTCGAGGTACAGTCGGCCTACGTCGGCGACTTCAACGACCCCTCCGGCGGACAGGAGGCGGCCCTCTCGATGTACGAATCCGGTGCGGACATCGTCTACCACGCGGCCGGCAACACCGGGACTGGCGTGTTCCGTGCGGCGCAGGAGGCGGGGCGCTTCGCAGTCGGCGTCGACCGCGATCAGTCAGTCACGAAAGAGAACTTCAGTGACGTCATCCTCGCGAGTATGGTCAAACGCGTCGACAACGCGGTGTACACGTCGGTCGAATCGGTCGTCAACGACAACTTCGATGGCGGTGCCGTGAACACGCTCGGTCTCGAACAGAACGGTGTCGAAGCGGTGTACGGCCAGCAGATCGGCTCGGAGATCCCACAGGGCGTCAAAGACGAGGTGTCCGAGGTCCGCCAGAGCATCATCGACGGCGACATCAGCGTGCCGACTGACCCCGACAATGCCTGAGACGGATTGTTAAAGCGATTTGTCGATCTGTTCCGCCCCGCGGTCGGAATTATCCGAAAATAATATACAACAACCCGTCCCAGTCACCGCGGCCACACACGCAGTTGCCGCATATTTTTGCCAGACATGTGGAACCGTGAAGTTAAAACAACGGGAAGGTAACGGCTCAGAGTATGGAACAGGCCGTCCACCTCGATGGTATTACAAAGCGGTTTCCGGGGGTAGTCGCGAATGACGACGTCGATCTGGCGGTTGAGAAGGGGACGGTTCACGCACTGCTCGGCGAGAACGGTGCGGGAAAAACCACCCTGATGAACGTCCTCTACGGGCTCTACCAGCCCACCGAGGGGACGGTCAACGTGCACGGCGAGACACAGCAGTTCGACTCGCCGCGCGACGCCATCGACGAGGGTGTCGGTATGATCCACCAGCACTTCATGCTGGTCGATCCGATGACCGTCACCGAAAACATCACGCTTGGGAACGAGCCCCGCAAGTGGCTTGGACTCACGGTTGACAGTGAACAGTCCCGAGAACAGGTCCGTGAACTGTCCGAGCGGTACGGGTTCGACGTGGACCCCGACGCTCGCATCGAAGACGTCGGCGTCGGCGTCCAGCAGCGCGTCGAGATCCTCAAAGCGCTCTACCGCGGCGCAGACGTCCTGATTCTGGACGAACCGACGGCAGTACTCACGCCACAGGAAGTCGAGGACCTCTTTCGCGTGCTCGAAGAGCTGACCGACCAGGGCAAGACGATTATCTTCATCACGCACAAGCTCGGCGAGGCGATGGAGGCTGCCGACGAAATCACCGTCCTGCGCGAGGGGAAAAACGTCGGGACGGTGCCCGCCGACGATATTACTCGGGAGGAACTGGCCGAGATGATGGTCGGCCGGGAGGTGCTGCTGGATCTCGACCGGGAGCCCGCCGAGCCGGGCCGGTCTATCCTCGACGTCGATGACCTCGTCGTGGAGGACGACCGGGGCGTCCGCGCGGTCGACGGGATTTCGCTCGAGGTCCGGGCCGGCGAGGTACTCGGTATCGCTGGCGTCGACGGGAACGGCCAGTCGGAACTGGTCGAAGCGATCACCGGGCTCCAGATGCCTGACGAGGGGACGATAACGTACGACGACGTCGACCGGACCACCGACAGCCGTCGGGAGCGCATCGAGGCCGGGCTGGCCTACATCCCGGAAGACCGACAGGAGCGGGGACTGGTGATGGACTTCGACCTCGTCGAGAACGGCCTGCTGGGGAGCCAGCACGCGGCCGACTACACCTCGAAGGGGCGCATCGACTGGAACCACACGCGCGACCACGCGGAGGAGATAATCGAAGAGTACGACGTTCGGCCGCCGGATGCCAACGCCCACGCCAAGTCCCTCTCCGGCGGGAACCAGCAGAAGTTCGTCGTCGGCCGGGAGTTCGCCCGGGACCCGCGTCTCGTCGTCGCCTCTCACCCCACCCGCGGCGTCGACGTAGGGTCGATGGAGTTCATCCACGACCAGATCAACGCGCTCCGCGAAGCAGGACGGGCCGTGTTGCTCATCTCCTCGAACCTCGACGAGGTCCAGTCGCTCTCGGACCGTCTTGCCGTCGTCTACGAGGGCGAGATCGTCGACATCGTCGACCCCGAGCGCGTGACCGAGGAACAGCTCGGACTGCTGATGGCCGGGCAGCAACCTGACGCCGTCCCGACCATTGCGGCGAACGGGGAGGGTCACCAATGAGCGACGACGGCCCGTCGCGGAACGGCGACGACCCGCCGGCACCGGCCTCGGACGACCGATGGTCACAGTACCGGCAGCGACTCATCAGGCTGGGTCAGACCTCCGTCGGCGAGCGGATTCTCATCGCCGTCTCGGCGCTGTTGCTATCTCTCGTCGTCGGGACGATTATCGTCACCGCTGCGGGACTGATGGCGACGTGCCGGTCGCCGGTCCTTACCTTCGGTTCCACGACGCTGTGCTACGACCCGTTCTACGTGTTCAACCGCCTGTTCCTCGGCGCACTGGGTGACCCCTTCACGGGCGGCTGGTCGCCGCTGAACGCGCAGTTCGCGGCGACACTCCGGGAGACGACGATTCTGGTGTTCACCGGACTCTCGGTGGCCTTAGCCTTCCGTGCGGGCATCTTCAACATCGGGACGCAGGGCCAGCTCATCATCGGCGCGCTGGCGGCCGCACTGACGGTGCTGTGGGCCGGCTCGCTGGTCTCCGGAACGATCGCGCTCGTTCTGTTCATCCCGCTCGGGCTGCTCGCCGGCGCGATCGGCGGCGGCCTCTACGGTGCGATACCCGGTGCGTTGAAAGCCTACGCCGACGCGAACGAGGTAATTACCACTATCATGCTCAACTTCGTCGCTGTCCGGGTCTCGCTGTATCTCGTCCGGAACCACTTCGCCGACCCGACGAGCCAGGCGACACAGACCCGAACACTGCCCGTCGAGGGGCAGTTCCCCTCGATACTGTTCGACCCGCGGACGGACTTCTCCTTGCTCGCGCTCCTGATTGCGCTCGTGTTCGTCGGCGGCGTCTACTACCTGCTCGAACACACGGCCTTCGGCTACGACCTGCGGACCGCCGGCATCCAGCCCGCGGCCGCGGAGTACGGCGGTGTCGACTCCGCCCGGACCATCCTGACCTCGCTGACGCTGTCCGGTGCGCTCGGCGGCATCGGTGGGGCCGTGTTCGTGATGATGACCCTCGGGAAGTTCCAGACTGGCATCCCGAGCTACGGCTTCGACGGGATCACCGTCTCTATCCTCGCCGGCAACAACCCCATCGGGGCCGTCTTCGCCGCGTTCCTCTTCGGCGTCCTCAAATCCGGGTCGAACGTGGTGGCGTTCGCGACTAACGTGCCGCCACAGTTGGTCGGTGTCCTGCGCGGGCTCATCATCCTGTTCGTCGCGATGCCGGAGTTCTTCCGTATCATCGGTCGGCGGCTCGCAAGGGGACAGAGCGACAGACAGGCCACCGCGACCGCGGGAGGTGGTGCCGATGACTAACGACAGCGCAATGGATCGGCTCTCGTCGATGTCAGGCCGGCTGTTCATCGCCGCCGCGGCGGTCCTCTCACTGGCCGTCCTCGCCGGCTTCGGCCTCCTTGCGCCGGCGTCGACGCCCGGGCAGATATTCTGGGTACTGGCCTCGAAATCGACGCTGTCCTCGACGCTACGGCTCTCGGTCCCGATCGTGCTGGCCGCGCTCGGTGGCATCTTCGCCGAGAAGAGCGGCATCATCAACATCGGGCTCGAAGGCCTGCTCATCATCTCGGCCTTCGCAGCTATCTTCGGGGCCGACGCCACCGGGTCGCTGTGGCTCGGGTTCCTCATCGGCATCGTCGCGTCGACGCTGCTCGCTGCCGTGTTCGCCGTCGTCTGTATCGAGTTCCGCGCCGACCAGATCATCGCCGGCCTGGCCGTCTGGCTCATCGCGCTCGGCCTCGCGCCGTTCGCCTCGCAGGTGTTCTACGGCGGGCCGAACACCAGCAACGTCGGCACCTTCGATACGATAACAGTCCCAGCGCTGGCCGACATCCCGTTCTTCGGCGCGCTGTTCGACGCCTCGCCCGCGGTGTACATCATGTTCCTCGCCGTGGCGGCGTCGTGGTACGTGCTGAACCGCACCACCTTCGGCCGCTGGGTCCGGGCCGCCGGCGAGAACCCGAAGGCGCTGGACACCGCTGGCGTCGACGTGTCCCGCGTCCGCTACGCAGCCGTCCTCCTCTCCGGCGTTCTCTCGGGGATGGGCGGGGCCGCGCTGGCCATCAACATCGGCCAGTTCACCGGCAACGGCCCGACGATGGTCAACGGCAAGGGGTTCATCGCCATCGTCGCCTATCTGTTCGGCAACTACAACCCGGTCGGCGCGCTGCTGTCGACGACGCTGTTTGCCGGCCTCGACGCCGTCCAGTTGCGCCTCCAGACGGCCGATGTCATCGCCGTCCCCGATTCACTGGTCCAGGCCATTCCGTTCGTCGCCGTCATCGTCGTCCTCGCGCTGGTGGGCAAAACCCGCCTGCCAGAAGCCGCTGGCGAGCACTACGAGTCCGGCGAGGAATGAGCTAGGAACAACCTTCTCTGGACTTGTTTCTGCCCGCAGCAGTTGATCGAATGCGAACAGCCAGAAAGCCCCTGCCGTCTCGGCTCCCGCGACTCGCTGTCGTTCGAGAGAGCGAAGCTCTCTCGTGATGACGAAAGACGCTTCGCGTCTTTCGAACCACCCCCGAGTTCAGCCAGGGCGAGAGCTTCGCTCTCGCGGGCAATCGGACGCTGCGCGTCCGATGACAGCCGGGGCTTTCTGGCTGTACACAACCACTGTCTCACTACGACTCGCCACCTTTCCTAGCCGAACACTCATGTGCGCGGCAGGCACAGGACGAGGTAGCAAATGTCGCGCCGATATGACCACGCCCGGGTTCAAGAGTACTGGCAGCAGGCCTGGGAGCGAGACGAGGTCTTCGAGTGCCCCACTGACGCCGCGGACCCGACGTACGTGCTGGGGATGTTCCCCTACACGTCCGGCTCACTGCACATGGGACACATCCGGAACTACGCTATCACCGACGCGTACGCCCGATACCGGCGGATGGCAGGCGACGACGTACTCCACCCGATGGGGTGGGACGCCTTCGGCCTGCCGGCGGAGAACGCGGCCTACGAGCGGGACACCGACCCCGAATCCTGGACTCGGACGTGTATCGACCAGATGAAAGACGACCTCCGGGAGATGGGCTTTGGCTACGACTGGTCCCGGGAGATCACCACCTGCGACCCCGAGTACTACCAGTGGAACCAGTGGCTGTTTACCCAGTTCTACGACGAGGGACTGGTCGATTACGGCGCGGCGACGGTAAACTGGTGTCCGGATTGTGAGACGGTGCTTGCTGACGCACAGGTCGAGACGTCACCGGAAGCGGACGAGGGCGAGACGACTGCCGGCACCGGCCACAGCCACACTCACGGCGGCGGCGTCTGCTGGCGCTGTGGCACCGGCGTCGAGCAGCGCGACCTCGACCAGTGGTTCTTCGCCATCACCGACTACGCCGAGGAGCTGTATCACGGGCTGGACGACCTGGAGGGCTGGCCCGACGGCGTGCGGGACAGCCAGCGCAACTGGATCGGCCGCCAGGAGGGTGCTCGCGTCTCGTTTACCGTCGGCCACGACGACCACGACACCGTCGAGGCGTTCACGACGCGACTCGACACGGTGTACGGCGCGACGTATCTGGCGCTCTCGCCGGGCCACGACCTCGCGCGAGCGCTGGCCGACGAGGACGACGCCGTCGCCGAGTACGTGGAATCAGTGGCGAGCACGGACGACGCCGGGATGAGCGGCGTCGAGACGGACCGCACCGCGACCCACCCGTACACCGGCGCGGAACTGCCGGTGTACGTCGCGGCATACGTGCTGGACGACGTGGGCACGGGCGCGGTCATGGGCGTGCCGGCCCACAACGAGCAGGACCACGCCTTCGCCGCGGAGCACGACCTGCCCGTGGAACAGGCTGTCGAACCGGTCGACGGCAGCGGAACGGACCTCCCGCACGCGCCCTACACCGGTGACGGGATGCTCACGGACAGCGGCGAGTACGACGGCCTCGCCAGTTCCGCCGCCCGCGAGCGCCTGCGCGAGCACGAAGCTGCCGAGTCCGCGGTGACCTACCGCCTGCGGGACTGGCTCATCTCCCGCCAGCGCTACTGGGGGACGCCGATTCCCATCGTCCACTGCGACGACTGCGGCCACGTCCCGGTTCCCGAGGACGACCTGCCGGTGGAACTGCCCGACTACGTCCAGACGACCGGGAATCCACTCGATGCCGCTGAGGAGTGGAAACAGACGACCTGTCCCGACTGCGGGGCCGACGCGGAGCGGGAGACGGACACGATGGACACGTTCGTCGACTCCTCGTGGTACTTCCTCAGGTATCTCTCGCCGCACTTCGAGGACGCCCCCTTCGACCAGGAAACCGCCGACGAGTGGCTCCCGGTCGACGTGTACGTCGGCGGCGAGGAACACGCGGTGCTCCACCTGCTGTACATCCGCTTTTTTACCCGCGCGCTGTCGGACATCGGCCTGCTGGACCGCGAAGAGCCCGTCGACCGGCTCATCAACCAGGGGACGGTGCTCCACAGCGGCGAGAAGATGTCCAAGTCCAAGGGCAACGACATCGCGCCCCACGAGTACGGGGCCGAGACGACGCGGCTGTTCGTCCTCTCGGCGGCCCACCCCTCTCAGGACTTCGAGTGGACTGTCAAGGACGTTTCAACGGCCTACGATTTCCAGCAGACGCTGTACCGACTGGTCGCCGAGTACACCGACCGAACCGAGACCCGGACCGAGAGCACCGACCACGATGCCTATCTGGAGCGGGAAATCGACCGGACCATCGCGGCTGTTACCGAGGAGTACGACCGCTTCCGGTTCCACCGCGTCGTCAGCGAACTCCAGCGGTTCGCCCGCCTGCTCGGGCGCTACGCCAGCTACGACCGGCCCTACCAGTTCGCCTACGGCCGCGGCTTGCGGGTGCTCGCCGGCTTAGTTGCGCCTATCGCGCCGTTTCTCGCCGAGGAGATGTGGCAGCTACTCGACGAGGACGGCCTCATCGCCGAGAGCCGCTGGCCGGAACCGCTGCGAGATGTGACCGACTACCGCATCGAGCGCCAGGTCGTCCGCCGGACGCTCGACGACGTGCGCGAGATCACGGAGGTCGTCGACATCGAGGCCCCGAACGAGATCGAACTCGTCGTCGCCGCCGACTGGAAGTACCGGGCCTACGAGATCGCCCGCGAGTCCGACCCTGACGACGCTATCGTGGGCGAAATCATGGCCGACGAAGATATCAAACAGCACGGCGACGCGGCCGCCGAGTTCGCCGACCGACTGGCCGACCGCGGGGCGGGACTCGAACCGATTATCGACGGCGAGCGCGAACTCGACACGCTCCAGCAGGCCGCGTGGCTGTTCGAAGACGAGTTCGAGTGTGAGGTGGTCGTCCGGCGAGCCTCACCGGACGACGACCTCGCGGCTAAAGCGCGGCCGAACAAGCCCGCGATCCACATCTCCTGACTACTCGGTCGCGGCCGCTGCCCCCTCTTGAGCGCTCTCGTGACCGTCGGTCACCGCACTGAGCAGCCTGTCCCGCTGCTCGTGGTATATCAAGTGCGAGCGACAGTCACAGTCCGAACAGCCGAAGGCGTCGATGCGATCGAACCCCTCCGCGCTGGGCCTGTCGACCTGCTGGGCGACGGCGCATTCGATGTCGGCCTCGGTCGTGATGACCCGGTCGACGGTCGTCGCCGCGTCACCGAGCAAATAGTCGATGTGCCAGTGGCGGGTGTCGTTGTCGCCGGCGGCGACCGCGCGGTGGCGGTCGATGCGGCCGAAGCCGCCGCTGCCCAGTGCGCTCCCGGTGTAGGCGTACCAGCCCGCTGGAAACGCTTGCTCGCCAAGCGCGCCGACCGTAATCGGCCCGCTGGTGTCCCGTTCGAGTACCAGCGTGTAGGTGCCGCCAGGCATGTCCACTCAGGTCCCGATATCGGGGTCAGCGGCGAGTTCGCCGAACCCGTCGATACGGAACGGCCGGGAGTCGGTGCAGTCCTCGTTCTCGGCGGCGAGTTCGCCGATGACCCAGTTGAACTGGCGGTCGAACCCGTCGTAAGGCGCGTCCGCGAGCAGGTCGGTGACGCGGTCGCTCGTCAGGTCCTCGTCGTACTCCTCGGCGAAGGCGGCGATGTTCTCGGCGGCTTCCTGTGCGACTGCTTCGTCGGTCTCGTCGGCGAACGCCGTGGCGAGCGTCTCGCTCAGATCGGACATACACGAGTGGACGCGACGACGTCACGTATGCGTTCTGAAACGGCGCGGGCGTCCGAGCGTTTCTTGTATCGCGGGCGACAATCCCGGCCCAATGAAGCCGCTGCGTGAAAGCCCTACTGTGGTCACGCTGGCCGTTATCGTTGGTGTGTTCCTCGCCCAGCAGGCCGCCGGCGTGGTCACCGCTCCGCGGGGCCTGTTTGCCCTCTCGCCCCCGTTGCTCGCTCGCCCGTGGACACTCGTCACCAGCGTGTACGCACACGCCGGCCTGTCACATCTCCTCGCAAACGCCGCCGGGCTGGCCCTCGCTGGCGTCGTCCTCGAACGACGGACAACGCCGCTCCGGTTCCACGCCTTCTTCGTCTCGACCGGCGCACTCGCCGGCGTTTCACAGGTTTCGGTAACAAGTCTCCTCGGCCCGCTTGTCCCAGGGATGGTCAGCCACGTCTCCGTGCTTGGGGCCAGCGGCGCGGTGTTTGGCCTCTTTGGCTATCTGCTCGCTGCCAACCGCCTGACTGACACCGTCATCGGCGGATTCGAACTCGCGCCGCGCGTCCAGTTGACGCTGGCCGGCATCGTCGCCGCCGCGATCACGCTTGCGACCGCCAACCCCGGTGTCGCGCTCATCGCGCATTTCACCGGCCTTTTGCTTGGATTCCTTTCCGGACGTGTCCATCTGCTGCGGCCGACGGACTCGCCACAGATGCCGGACGCTGCGAACTACTGAGCCACGTCTAGATCTTCCTGTAAATTGCTGTGCTATACACTTCCCGGTGGCACGTAGTTGGTAAATGCTACCAAATAACTCGGCTGCGTAGGCCGATGGGATGGGACGGAGTCGCTGGGTTGGGACACTGCTAGTCGCGGCGCTACTGGTACTTGCTGGCTGTAGCGGGATCGCGGCCAACGGCGGGGACGGCGGCGCGAACCCGCCGACCGCCACCGAGACGGCAACGCCGAACACGCCTTCACCGGGCGAAGCAAACGGAACGCTAGAGGTCCACTTCATCAACGTCGGCCAGTCGGCGGCAACCCTGCTGGTCAGCCCCGACAACGAGACGATGCTCATCGACTCCGGGGACTTCACCGACGACGGCGAGCACGTCCTCCAGTACCTCGACCGGCAGAATATCGACCGCATTGACCACTTCGTCGTCTCGCACAACGACGCCGACCACATCGGCGGCAACGCGGCCGTTATCAGGCACTACGAGACCGAGGAAAACGGTATCGGCGCGGTGTACGACCCCGGTATCGGCGCGAGCACGCAGACCTACGAGCGATACCTCGACGCCGTCGAAGCCCACAACGTGACGCTGTACGAAACGCGCGAGGGTGACCGGATTCGCTTTTCCGGCGTCGAGACGACTGTGCTCGGCCCGCCGGAGCCGTATCTGGAAAACGAGGCCCGAAACGAGAACAGCATCGTCCTCCGTATCGAACACGGCGAGACGAGCTTTCTCTTTCCGGGCGACGCGGAGGACGACCAGGAAGAGTATCTCGTCGAGAGGTACGGGACAGAACTCAGATCGACGGTGCTGAAAGCCGGCCACCACGGCAGTGCGTCCAGCACGAGCGGGCCGCTGCTTGACGCTGCTAGCCCCCGAACCGTTGTGGTTTCGAGCGCCTACGACTCGCAGTACGGTCATCCAAGCAACGAGACGCTCCAGCGACTCGCCGCGCGGTCGATTCCGACGTACTGGACTGCTACCCATGGCGACATCGTGCTGGCCAGCAACGGGACTGCCGTGACCGTCAGCACGCAGCAAGCAGCGCCGACCGAACCGCTGTCGCTGCGTTCCGGTGACCCGATTGCGCCCGACGCGACTGACCCGGTCACGCAGCGAGCGACCTACCTGGCCTGCTCGTCCCCACGGACTGACACGCCGGTCGCGACTGACGGCGGAACATCCACCGAGAACACGAGCGGCGACCTCGTCATCGACCGGGTTCGCGCCGACGCGGCGGGCGACGACCGGGACAATCTCAACGACGAGTACGTCGTGTTCCGGAACGCGGGCGCGGAACCGCTGGAAATGGGCGGCTGGATGGTCGCCGATGAAGCCGACCACACCTACACTGTCCCCGACGGATTCACCCTCGAACCCGGCGACACCGTGACCCTCCACACCGGCAGCGGCACCGACACGGACACCGACCTTTACTGGGGGTCGGGGCGTCCGATATGGAACAACGGCGGCGACACGGTGACTGTGACTGATGCCGACAACGAGACCGTGCTGGAACGGAGTTATTGATGCTACCTGATGGAACTCACACTGCTGTCGTCGACCGAATCGAGGACGGGATCGCCACGCTGGAAGTGGACGCAGCGGACGGGCTGTACGGCCTCGAAATCGAGGCGGCCGAACTGCCGACGGAGGCGCAAACGGCAGATGCAGTTCTAGAAATAACTGTCGAGGATTCGGCGCTTGCGAGTGTGACGTACGAACCTGACGAGACTACCGACCGGGGGAGCGAGGCCCAGCGTCGGTTCGACCGGCTATCGAAGCGGCCGCCGCGGGACGGCGACGACGACACGTAAGGGCCGCACATCTCGTAGGAACTTGGTAACAATATGTATTGAGTGCGTAGCTCAGTGTATGTGGGACAGTGACATAGAGACGACCGACCCACCGCTCGGGAAGTGTCCAGTCTGCGACGTGACGATCCCCGCAGCGAATCTCGTCGTCGCGTACGACACGGCCGGTGACTGGCCGCGAATGCTCGCCGAATGTCCGGACTGTGCGGACGCCGTGAATCCAGTGTGATCTCTCACGGAACAGATCTGACAGTATGGGCTACGTGAATACACATAGATGCGCTGGAGTAACCGCCTATATGTGTAGTAACCACCAATTAGGCGTGGTATACCGTTGTTTCGTCCAATGATACCGAGACCAGACAGGGTGAGTGACGGTGGGGTCATCGAGCGGCGATAACCCCCCGCTACCCCACCAGAGCGACACCGACAGGTTACGACCGTCGGACACCGGTCGATACCTTGACGCGCTTGCGTTTGCAGTCCGCGGGCTCTGGACCGTAACACTCGCCGGTATCCGACCGTTCGCGTTCTGGGGCGCGGTATTACTGCCGCTGCTGTATCTCCCATCGCTCTACGGCGTCGGTACAGGACAGGATACGGTACTGTTTATCGAACTCGTCGTCTGGCACGTCGCCTCTATCGTCCTCGGACACGGACACACGCCCTTCTGGAGTCGATAGCCCGACACGAGCACTCTCAGTAGCACTCTATGGACGTTCGTTATACTCTCTCATTCCACTCGAAACAAAGGGGGTATGGTGAACGTTACCGCCCTCGATATCAGCCGACGAAAACCCGCTCATCGAGCCGGTCTGTCGCGGTCTCGGCCAACGTCTTGAGATTCACCGTGTCCTCACGATTGTACGACACCAGCGTTTCGAGTGCACCGTCGCGGCCCTGCTCGTGTTCCCGCCAGAGCCGCACTGCGTCCCGGCCCGAGATGTCCGGCCGGTCCCGTTCGATGCCGATGTCTTTCTCGACCTGTTTGAGCCCGCCGGAGAGCCCGATTTTCTTGCAGGTGTACATCAGATCCAGATGCGGCCGGTCGAGGTCGATGTCGAAGTTCGCTTCGAGGAAGGGCACGTCGAAGCGCTTGCCGTTGAACGTCACCAGCAGATCCGCGCCGCCGAAGGCGGCCCGGAGGTTCTCGGCGGTCAGGTCGTCGCCGGCGATGAGCGTCTGTGTCTCCCCGTCCTGATGGAGGCTCACCGTCGTCACCTGGTTTCGGTCCTGATCTAGCCCGGTTGTCTCGATGTCGAAAAAGCAGGCCCGCTCGCGGAACGTCTCGTACAGCCGCCAGCGCTCGCCGCTTGGGAACGTGTGGTCGAAGTAGGAGACGTCGGTCTCGGCGACTCGATCCCGTCCCTCGTCGATGAACTGCTGGATTCGGTCGCCGCGCTGCCCGCCGACGACGGACGGTTCGAACTCGTCCCAGTGGGTCACGCCCTGCTCCCAGATGGACCGCTCGGTCTTCTCCCCGACGCCGTCGGTGCCGATGAAACTGTTTTCGACGCGCACGCTCTCGGGTACAGGTTGGGCTGTATGTAAGCCCGTCGGTGCCGGTGGGCTCCCTCACTGTTCGGCTATCGTTGGCGTCGGCGAGTGACTGCTGCTCACCGACACATCGAGAGGATGCTGTCGTACACTGACTGACTCTCTATGGGCACAACAACCGTGCTGTCGCAACTATCACACACTGACTGTGGCCGGTCGAACATCTGTTCGCAGAACGGACAGACGAACAGCGCCGTACTCGTGGTCTCGGATAGAGACATGGCTTCGCAAGACGATCTGTGGGTGAGTAGCCATCCGCTACGTGTATGCTACGCCTGCGATTCCGCCGCTATCTGTATAGCTGCCCGTTCGCTGTGGGACTCTGCGTCGAGCGAAAGCCCGAAGCCGAACGCCGCCACACAGGAACCTATGACGACGTTTCTGCTCGCCACCAGTTCTGTTCACGTCACCGCGGCCGCCGCTGACTACCTGCAGGACCGACTCGATCCAGCGAGTGACGACGATATCGTCGTGGTCGCCGTCCGTGACCCAGCCGCACCCTCACGCGACGCTGGTGACGCCGTCAACGTCGCCCGTTCGCGGCTTGCCGGATTCATGCCCACAATAGAAACGAAGGATGGTGAGCCAGTGACGGAGATCCTGACCACCGTCGACGAGTACGACCCGAACGAACTCCTCATCGGGCCGCACCACGGTGCCGACGACAGCGACGGCATCGGGTCGACGGCTCAGGAACTTCTGGCCCGAGTCGACCGCCCAGTCATCGTCCTCCCACTTCCCTAGCGGGAGAACAGGCCGTCGTCCTCGAAGGTCAGGCCGAGGTCGACATCAAGCAGGTCCTCGGCCATCGCAGCGACGGTCGGTGCGACATCGGAATCGGGGTCCGTCGCAAGTGGTCTGGACGCGCCCGCGCCGATGTGCGGAACCGTGTGTGCGGCGTCCTCGACGGGTTCGCTGTCATCGCCGTGGACACGCGTCGCGACGACGGCAGAGGCCGGCGCACCGATGTCTCGAAGCCGGCCCTGCTGTCTCGGAAGGAGGTCGCCGCCGCGCCGGCTGGCTGGCACCACGAGCGCCCGCCGCTGTGCGGTCGTGGCAGCGGCGACGCCCTGATTCGACGCAATCGGCGGCACGTCGAGCAGGACGTGGTCGTAGCGACCGGCCACCTCCTCGATAACCCGTTCGAGCGTCTGTGCGCTCTCGGCCGTTTTCGCCCGCGCGAGGCGCTCGAACGGCGCGTGGGCCGGACAGAGCGCGACCCGCCCGTCGGCGTCGATATCCCACTCGAACAGCGCGTCGTCGACCGGCACGTCGCCGACGGCCACCGCAGTCACGTCGGCGTCGAGCCGCCCGTCGACGTACGTTGCCAGCCCCTGCGTGCCGAAGGCCGCGTCGACGACGGCGACGGACCGCCCACCCCGGGCCAGCGTCGCCGCCGTTTCGACTGTCAGCCTGGTCGTTCCAGCCCCACCGGTACACCCCACGAACGCGAGCGTCGGAACCCCCATGCGTCGCTGTTGGATTATCTTTCGATAAAAAGATACGGAATTTTACGCCTGCTCGGACACGATGTCGTCCTCGATGTCGTCTAGTTCGTCGTCGGAGAGGTCAGGACGGTCGGTGACCAGCGCGTGGATCGGCCGGCCGCCGTCGTCTTCGAACCGCGGGACGATGTGGCCGTGGACGTGCGGGACTTCCTGGCCGGCCGCCTCGCCGTTGTTGAACGCGACCGTGCTGGCGGGGGCGTCGACGGCCGCCTCGACGGCGGGGACGAGTTCGTGCAGGGTCGACAGCACCTCGCCCGCCACGTCAGCCGGCGTGTCGTTCAGCCGTTCGTGGTGGGCCTTCGGGATGACGAGCGTGTGCCCCGGCGAGAGGGGATTTGCATCGAGGAACGCGAACACGGTGTCGTCCTCGTAGACGGTTCGGCTCGGGATGTCACCGGCGACAATCTGGCAGAAGATGCAGTCCTCGCTCATGGTCGTCCCTGTGTCCGGCGGTCACAAGAAGGTTCTAGGTGTCATCGACACTGGTGACCGTGTCGGCGATGGCCGCCGTGTACTCGTCGTAACTGTAGCCCAGCCGCGAGAGCCAGACCTCCTGATACGAGGGGTGGAGCAGCGGGACCACGGGAACGCTCAGCGCCTCGCTCTGCAGCGGGTCGAGCACGCTGTCGAGAAACCCGTCGAGGCTGTCGTCGTCCAGCGCCAGCACGGTCTTCGTCGCGTGCTTGCCGGTGGTCAGCACCGCCGCTGGCTCGATTGCTTCGACTTCCTCGACGAGGTAGGGGCGGCAGTTCGCCAACTCCGCGTCGGTCGGATCGCGGTTCTCCGGCGGATGGCACTTCACGGCGTTGGTGTAGTAGCAGTCGTCGTGGCCGAACCCGGCGTCGGCGAGCACTTGCCGGACTTTCCGGCCGGAGCGCCGCGAGGTGTAGGCCATCCCGGTCAGGTTGCCGCCCCGCCACTGCTCGGCGTCGGGGTCCCCCTCGGCCGGGCCCTCGCCGATGACCACGAGGTCGGCCGACGGCGGGCCGTTGCCCCACGAGATGCAGGTCCGGCTCTCGGCGAGTTCGGGACAGCGCTGGCAGTCTTCCGCGAGGGCGTTTCGCTCCGCTCCCTCCGGCAACTCTGGCACGTTCGGTGTGAGGGCTGTGAAGGGCAAATCGGTGGCGGTCAGCGCACGATTCAGTCGTCACCCGGCACAAAACGTTTGTCGGTGGCCGCTATCACAACGCGTGTATGCCCTCCTACGAATACAAGACGCTCGATGTCGATACCGGGATGTTCGGCAGCAGTAGCGTCCCGACAGACGAACTGAACGACCTCGGCGCGGACGGCTGGGAAGTCGTCGCGCCGATAACCGAAAACAGCGGGCAGACGGCCGGCTTACTCCTCCAGCGCGAGCGCTAACCGTCGCCGCGGGGTTGCCGACTGCACTGTCTGAACGGCACACACACAATCGATTGTCCTTTATTGCCGGCGGCGGATGGAACGGGTATGGAACGTTTCGCCGCTGTCGACGACCAGTACGACCCCGAGGACGTGGAGGACGGCGTCTTCGAGTACTGGGACGACGTCGACGCCTACGAGCAGACGAAGGCCCACCGGGCCGACGGCGAGGACTACTTCTTCGTCGACGGACCGCCCTACACCTCCGGCGCGGCCCACATGGGGACGACATGGAACAAGACCCTGAAGGACTGTTACATCCGCTACCTGCGGATGCAGGGCTACGACGTCACCGACCGACCGGGCTACGACATGCACGGCCTCCCCATCGAGACCAAAGTCGAGGAGCGACTCGACTTCGAGAACAAGAAGGACATCGAACGCTTCGGCGAGGAGAACTTCATCGAGGAGTGCAAGGACTTCGCCGAGGAGCAACTCGAAGGCCTCCAGACGGATTTCCAAGACTTCGGCGTCTGGATGGACTGGGACGACCCCTACAAGACGGTCAACCCCGAGTACATGGAGGCCGCCTGGTGGGGCTTCCAGCAGGCCCACGAACGCGGGCTGGTCGAGCAGGGCCAGCGCTCCATCAACCAGTGCCCGCGGTGTGAGACCGGCATCGCCAACAACGAGGTCGAGTACCACGACGTCGGCAAGCCGTCGATTTATGTGAAATTCCCTCTATCGGAGCAGGAAGGCAGCCTGGTCATCTGGACGACGACCCCGTGGACCATCGTCGCCAACACCTTCGTTGCCGTCGACGGCGACCTCGACTACGTGGGCGTCGACGCTGAGAAAGACGGCGAAACCGAGCGGCTCTACGTCGCCGAGGCCTGCGTCGAGGACGTGCTGAAAGCCGGCCGCTACGACGACTACGAGGTCGTCGAGGAACTCACAGGCGAAGACATGGTCGGCTGGGAGTACGACCACCCGCTGGCCGAGGAAGTGCCGGACCACGCCCAGGGCGAGGGCTCCGGGCAGGTCTACACCGCTGACTACGTCGAGGCCGACCGCACGGGCCTCGTCCATTCCGCGCCCGGCCACGGTGAGGAGGACTTCGAGCGCGGCCAGGAACTCGGCCTCGAAATCTTCTGCCCGGTCGGCAGCAACGGCGTCTACACCGACGATGCCGGGAAGTACGCCGGCACGTTCGTCCGCGACGCCAACGACACGGTCATCGACGACCTCGACGACAACGGTTTCCTGCTCTCAAGTGAGGAGGGTCACACCGTCCGCGAGGGGCAGTGCTGGCGCTGTGACACCGACATCGTTCGCATTGTCACCGACCAATGGTTCATCACGGTCACCGACATCAAGGACGAACTGCTGGCGAACATCGAGGACAGCGAGTGGTACCCGCAGTGGGCGCGGGACAACCGCTTCCGGGACTTCGTCGAGGATGCGCCGGACTGGAACGTCTCCCGGCAGCGCTACTGGGGCATTCCGATTCCGATCTGGTTACCGGAGGACTGGTCCGGCGACATGGCCGACGCCATCGTCGTCGGCGACCGCGAGGAACTCGCCGAGCGGGTCGACCAGGACATCGACCCCGAGAGCGTGGACCTGCACAAGGGCACGGTCGACGACCTCACCATCACGGAGGACGGCACGACCTACACCCGCGTCGGTGACGTGTTCGACGTGTGGCTCGACTCTTCCGTCGCGACGTGGGGGACCGTCAACTACCCCGAACAGACCGAGGACTTTGAGGAGCTGTGGCCCGCCGACCTCATCATGGAGGCCCACGACCAGACCCGCGGGTGGTTCTGGTCCCAGCTGGGCATGAGCACCGCCGCGACCGGCGACATCCCGTACAAGCAGGTGCTGATGCACGGCTACGCCAACATGCCCGACGGCCGCGGCATGTCCAAGTCCAAGGGCGTCCTCATCGACCCCCACGAGGTCATCGAGAAGCACGGCCGCGACCCGATGCGGCTGTTCCTGCTGTCGGTGACCGCCCAGGGCGAGGACATGAACTTCTCGTGGGAGGAGACCGCCGAGATGCAGCGGCGGCTGAACATCCTCTGGAACGTCGCCCGGTTCCCGCTGCCGTACATGCGTGCGGATGACTTTGACCCAGAGGAAACGACGGTCGAGGACGTTCGGGAGGACCTCGAACTCGTCGACGAGTGGGTCCTCTCCCGGCTCCAGAGCGTGACCGAGGCGATGACCGACTCGATGGAGGACTTCGAGAACGACAAAGCAGTCGACGAACTGCTCGAATTCGTCGTCGAGGACGTCTCCCGGTTCTACATTCAGGTCGTCCGCGAGCGGATGTGGGAGGAGGAAGACAGCGCCTCGAAGCAGGCCGCCTACGCCACGCTCTATCGCGTGCTCGAATCCGTGGCCGCGCTGTTTGCCCCGTTCACGCCGTTCGTCGCCGAACAGGTGTACGGCGCGCTCACCGGCGATGCCGGCCACCCGACGGTCCACATGTGCGACTGGCCCGAGGTTGACGCCGACCTGCACGACCCCGCACTCGAACGCGAGATCGAGGTCGTCCGCGAGGTCGAGGAAGCGGGCTCGAACGCCCGCCAGCAGGCCGAGCGCAAACTCCGCTGGCCCGTCACCCGCGTCGTCGTCGACGTCGACAGCGACGACGTGGCCGACGCGGTCCGCGCCCAGGAGGCCATCATCGCCGACCGACTCAACGCCCGCGCCGTCGAGGTCGTCGGCGCTGCCGATGAGTGGGGCGAACTCCAGTACTCCGCCGAGGCCGACATGAGCGAACTCGGCCCGGCCTTCGGCGACGACGCCGGCCGCGTCATGAACGCGCTCAACGAGGCCCGTGTCGCCGAGCAGTCACTCGATACCCTCGAAGGCACAGTACGCGAGGCGCTCGGTGAGGACATCGACCTCACCGAGGAGATGGTCGAATTCCGCCGCGAGACGCCCGAAGGCGTCACCGGGACGGAGTTCGCCGCCCTCGACGGCGGCGGCGTCGTCTACGTCGACACTGCGCTCACCGAGGACATCGAGAGCGAGGGGTACGCCCGCGAGGTCATCCGCCGGGTTCAGGAGATGCGCAAAGACCTCGAACTGGACATCGAGGAGCGCATTGTCGTGGATCTCGCTATCGACGACGAGCGCGTGGATTCGCTCGTTCGCGAGCACGAATCCCTGATCAAAGAGGAGGTCCGTGCTGACGAACTCGGCAGCGTTGAGGACGGCCACCGCAAGACGTGGGACGTCGAAGGAACCGAGATGGAAATCGCGATAGCACCGGTCGCTGCTGCTGAAGCGTCTGATTAGAACAGCACGCGACCAGCGGGAGCGTGCTGCTTTTTCGCCCACGTTTTTCGAGGAGCGGTTCGCGAGTATCGCGAGCGAACCCGACGCTGAAAAAGGTGGATGCGGGATTACGATTGCGCCGTGCGAGGCCGACCAGCGGGAGGCCTCGGAACAGGCGAGCGGCGACTAAGAGGAGCCGCGAGCCGTGGCGGCTGCGGAAGCGTCGGATTAAGTCTGTTCACGGCACGGCCGGCCGCGAGGTGTCTACAACTGGTCTGCGACGACCGGCGCGGCGCTGACCTCGCTGACGGCGCGTTCCAGCGTGTCCGTCCCGTAAACTGCTTCGACGCCGGCGCTGTTGAGTTTCGTCAGGGCGTTGCTGGCGAGCATCGGGTGGACGCAACTGACGAAGATCCGCTGGGCGTCGCGGTCGTCGAGGACGCCGACGGACTCGCTCATCGTCGACCCGGTAGCGATGATATCATCGACCAGCACCACATCACGGCCCTCGACCGGCGCGTCGCTGGGGCTGATCTCGATGTCGCCGGTGTCGTAGTCCCGGTCCTTCTCGAAGAAGTCCGTCTCGCCCTCGCCGTATGCGTCCCGGACCGTCGTCGCGAGGGCGATTGCGCCCTCGTCGGGCGAGAGAAAGAGCGGGTCCGTCAGGTCCGCAGGCAGCGGGTCGGCGAGAACACTCGCCGCGTCGACGTTGGTGGCTGGCACGTCGAAGAAATCGCAGACGGCCGGTTCGTGGGGATTTACGGTCAGTACGCGGTCAGTTCCCGTCGAGATGGCGCGGGCCATCGCCCGCGAGGAGACCGGCTCGCCGGGCTTGAACGCTTCGTCCTGGCGGGCGTAGCCCATGTACGGGATGACGGTGACGACCTCGCTCGCGCCGCTCTCGCGGGCCGCGTCCTGCAACTGGAGTAACTGCAGGTGCGCGTCGCTGTCGACGGTCGAGGCAACGACGACAGCGCGCTCGCCGGAGACTGTTTCGGGAACCCGGACAACGTGTTCACCGTCCGGGAACCGCTCGTACTCGACCCGTCCCAGCCGCTCGCCCGTCGCCTCGGCGAGGGTCGCCGCGAACGCCTGCGTGTCCGCCCCGGGGATAATCATGTGCGGTGGGTGGCTGTCCGGGCTAAACCTCTTTTCGATTCCGTAAGCGGGTGTGTCCCGTGAGACAGGCACGCGGCCGCTCGGCTCCGCCGGGCCGCGTCACCGCCGGGTGTCAGGCCACAGCGACGCCAACGACATCGGGGACGCCCAGCGAGCGCTGTCGCCAGCCGCCCTGTCCGTCGGCGGTCGCCTCGGCGGCGGTCGCGACGAGAAAGGTCCCGTTCTCGGTGATAGCGTAGGTGTCGTCGCCGTACGTCACGTCGACGACGCGTTCGGTCGCCGGCAACGAACAGGGCTCCCACGCGCCGTTTGACAGTTCATACAGGCCGTCCGCCGCGGCAGCGTGGACGCGCTCACCGTCGCTTGCAACCGCCAGATGTCGGCCCGACCGGACCTCGCTCCACTCGCCGTCGCTGTCGGCGCTCTCGCCGTCGTAGCGGTACAGCCCGCTCTCGGTCGCGGCGTAGTCGCCGGCCACATCGGCCACGTCCACCAGGCCGAGTCGGTCGAGCGACGGCAGGGCGTACACGCCCTCGGCCGCGGCGAGGTGGTCGCCGTCGATGGCACGGACGTCCGCGATTTCGCCGACGTCTCGCCACTCCCCGTCGTACCGAGCGACGCGGCCGTCGCCGGCTGCGAGCAGCCCGTCGCTGTCGTAGCCGACGGCGGTGGCCGGCCCGAACCCGGTCGGAACGAAGCCGTCGTCGGTCAACACGAGCACGTCCTCGTCGGTGGCGACCGCGACTTCGCCGCTTGCGCCGGCCACATCACGGGCATTGCACCGTTCGCTCAGGCTGAACCGCCCGATCTGGCCGCCGGCCGTCTCGACGCGGGTGACGCCCAGTCCTGACGCGACGTACGCGTAGGTCTCCGGACGTTTCGCCCCGTACATCCGCTTCTCGGACAGTGCGATGTCGTCGTCGCTCACCTCATATCGCCTCTTTGTATGCTTCGAGCGCATTCTCTATGTCTTCACCTGTGTGGGCATCACAGATGAACTGTGACTCGAACTGGTTCGCCGTGAGGAACACGCCCTGGTCCTTCATTGCGGGCCAGAACAGCCGCTCCCACCGCTCGGTCTCGGCCTGTGTCACGTCGTGACCGGTCTTCGGACAGTAGTCGAAGCGCGGACAGGACTCCCGCTGCCGGCAGCCAGCCTCGCAATGTCCGTCGAAGGAATCCGGGCCGTCACGGGTGAAGATGACTTTGAACATCGAGTCCCGGCCGACGACGGTGTACTCGGGAGCCTGGTCTTCGAGGATGTCCTGCAGCCCCGACCGGAGGCGGTCGCCGAGGTCGTTGACGTGGTCGTATACGTCGTGTTCAGCTGCATACCGCAGCGTCTCCAGGCCGGCCGCCATCGTCACGGGGTGGCCAGAGAACGTTCCGGACTGGAACACATCGCCAGCGGGGGTGAACTGCTCGATGATTTCGCTTTTGCCGCCGATGGCCCCGACCGGGAAGCCGCCGCCGACGATTTTCCCGAACGTGGTGATGTCGGGGTCGATGTCGAACGCGCCCTGGGCACACTGGAGGCCGCCGACGCGGAAGCCGGTGATGACCTCGTCGAAAATCAGCAGCGAGCCGTGGTCGTCACACAGCTGTCGGAGCGTGTCGTGGTAGCCCTCGACCGGGTGGACGATGCCGTAGTTCCCGAGGATAGGTTCGGTGAGAACGGCCGCGATGTCGTCGCCGTGTTCCTCGAACACCTCGTGGGCGGCTTCCTCGTCGTTGAACGGCACGGTCAGCGTGTGTTCGGCGAAGCTCTCGGGGATGCCGGGACTGGACGGGGCGGTGTGGTCTCCCTCGCCCTCGACCAGCGTGGACTCCTGTGCGCCGTGGTAGCCGCTCTGCATCACGACGATTTTGTCCCGCCCCGTGTAGCCACGAGCCAGGCGGACCGCCGAGACTGTGGCCTCGGTTCCGCTGTTGACGAACCGGAGCATCTCGACGCTGGGGACGTGCCGGGTGACGAACTCGGCCAGTTCGACCTCGACTTCGGTGGGTGCGCCGTACATCGGCCCCTCAGCGGCGTGTCGCTGGATGGCTGACTGGACCTGCTCGGGCAGGCTGTGGCCCAGCAGCAGCGGACCATAGCCCATGACGAAGTCGATGTAGCGGTTGCCGTCGGCGTCGATGACGTGTCCGCCGTCGCCCTTCTCGACGAAGAACGGGTAGGGTCGTGTCGCTCGCACGGAGGAGTTGACGCCGCCAGACAGCACCGACAGGGCGCGGTCATACAGCGCTCGCGACTGCTCGTGGTTCATACGCTGCCGTTTGACCGCTGTCAGAAAGAAACTGTTGTTAGCTCGCGGTCCCACCGACCTAGTGGACGGATGTCATGCGTTCACCGGTAAAATAAATATTTCGTAAAGAGTCACTGTTATACGGTGCGTATTCATCTATGTAATTACGATAATGGCATCCGAACGTACTGCGATATCATGCCAAACTGGACAAATGGGCGTCTTGACGGCGCGTGGGCGGCTGTGAGCGACTGGGTACCGACGACGTGTATGCGGTGTGCCGTTGGCTGTGGCCACATGCACCAGGGCGCCGACGAAGGGTACGGTATCGACGCTGTTCGTGGCGACGCCGCCCATCCGGTCAGTCAGGGGCTCGCCTGTGCGCGTGGCCTCCGGGAGAGCAAGGCCCCCGACGGGGAGTGGCTCACCCGACCGATGGTCCGCAGCGACGGCGAACTCCGCCAGACACAGTGGGACGTCGCGCTGGCTCGCGCCGTCGAGGGACTCCAGGCCGTCCACCAGCAGGACCCCGACTCCGTCGCCGTACTGGGCAGCGGCCAGCAGACGAACGAGGCCGCATACGCGCTGGGGAAGGTCGCCCGCGGCGGCTTCGGCACGACGAACTACGACGCCAACACGACGCTGTGCATGGCCAGCGCCGTTACCGCCTACTACCAGGCCTTCGGCAGCGACGCGCCGCCGTGTACCTACGCCGACATCAGCGACGCCGACCGACACGTCGTCTGGGGGGCGAACCCGGCGGTCGCCCACCCCGTGATGTTCCGTTGGATTCAGCAGTCTGCTGACGAGGATGGCGTCGAAATCATCGTCGTCGACCCCGTCCGCTCCGAGACCGCAGAGAACTCCGAACACCACGTCGCGCCCGACCCGGGGAAGGACCTCGCGCTGGCCCGGGCTGTCCTCGCCCGCATTGTCGAAACGGGCCGAGTCGACCGCGAGTTCGTCGACGCGGCGACCGCCGGGTTCGAGGATCTGCTCGCGACGCTGCCCGACGCCACGGACGCAGCCGCCGAGGCCGGCGTCGAGATGGCCGAGGTGGACCTGCTGGCCGACGCGATGGACCAGCAGGCGCTCATCTACTGGGGGATGGGCATCAATCAGCACGTCCAGGGAACCGAGACCGCCCGGGCGCTCATCGACCTGACGCTGGCGACGGGGAACCTCCGGCCCGGCGGCGGCCCGTTCTCGCTGACCGGCCAGGCCAACTCGATGGGGACCCGCATCTGCTCCTCGAAGGGGTCCTGGCCCGGCCAGCGGGCCTTCGAGGACCCGGACCACCGCCGCCTCGTTGCCGACCACTGGGACGTGCCGGTCGACCGCCTCCCCGATGACACCGGCCCCGGCCCGGTCGGGATGCTCGAAGGCGAGCCGGACGCCGTCTGGGCCGTCGCCACGAACCCCGTCGCCGGAATGCCGGAAGCCGATTCAGTCCGCGAGACACTGGAGGACGCCTTCGTCGTCGTGCAGGACGCCTTCCACACTGAAACGACGGAAATCGCCGACGTGGTCCTGCCCGCCGCGACGTGGGGCGAGAGCGACGGAACGACGACGAACATGGAGCGGACCATCTCTCGGGTCCGGTCGGCGACCGACCTGCCAAGCGGCGTCAGGCCGGACCTGGACATCATCGCCACCATCGGTTCACGGCTGTTCCCCGGCCTGTTCGAGCGCACGTCGCCGGACCCGTCGGCCGTGTTCGACGAGTTCACCGCCCTCACCGAGGGGACGGTCGCCGACTGTTCGGGCATCACCTACGAGCGCCTCGAAGAGAGCCACGCCGTCAGGTGGCCCGCGCCCGACGGGGAGAGTTCGGGCGGCTACCGCTACTACGACGACGGGTCGTGGTCGTTCCCCACTGCCTCCGGCCGCGCACAGTTCTCGACCGGCCGGCAGGGGTCGCTCCCGGAACCGACCGACGACGACTACCCGCTGACGCTGACCACCGCCCGCGAGGCCGACGGGTACAACACCGGCGTCCGGTCCCGCGGGGGCGAGGCCGGTCCGCTGGTGGCCCGCATCCACCCCGAGACGGTCGCGGAACACAGCGGCCTCGTCACCGACGAGACACTGACTGTCGAGACCCGTCGCGGCTCCGCGACAGTCGACATCGACCGCGACGAGGGCGTTCCCCGCGGGATGGTCTGGCTGCCGATTCACCATCCGGCGACGAACCGGCTGACGCTGTCGGACCGGGACCCGCAGTCCGACGAACCCAACTTCAAGCAGTGTGCCGCCCGCCTCGTCGCCGCCGAGGCTGAACTGCCGCCCGCCACGGCCGACTGAGCCGATATCGGGCGCAGCCCCGACGGCTCGTCGACACACGCTTCTCCATCGGCGTCCCAAGTAATCCAAATATGTCCAATTATTCCCTCGTCCGCTGGGCGTTCAATGTCCTTAAAGAGGGGATATCCGATGATATATTTGCGGTCTATCCACTCAGACCGGAGAGAATAGTCGCTCTGTAAAGGGTTACTGTTATTAAATGGTGGGTCTTTCGAACTTCATGTACTGATGTGGGCACACATCCAAAATAAAAGCGGATTGGTGGACAAAGTCTCGTTACCGACCGTGAACAATGCCGGGTCCGTAACCGAGGTGTCGGCATGGGACTGATCAAGATGACGAAGTACCGGACGCTGCTGCTTGCGACTATCGGATTCAACTTCTCGTTTCTCATCTGGTTCTCCTTCGCGCCGTTTACCGGCCCGATGGCCGAGGAGTTCGGGCTCTCGACCGCGGAAATCGGTATTCTCGCCAGTTCGGCCATCTGGATGGCACCGTTCGGCCGGATGCTCACCGGGTGGCTCTCGGATAAGTTCGGTGCGCCGGCCATCTTCGCCATCGTGCTGGCGTACGTTGGCGTATTCTCGATCGGAAGCGCCTTCGCACAGGATTACTCCGTGTTCTTCGTGCTGCGACTCATCGTGGCGACGGCCGGCATCACGTTCGTCATCGGCATTCAGCACGTCGCCGAGTGGTTCGAAGAGGAGAACCTCGGCCTGGCGGAGGGCATCTACGCCGGCGTCGGGAACGCCGGTGCCGCCGGCGGCGCACTGATTCTCCCCCGCGTGTTCGGCTCCGACTGGAGCGGACCGCTGTTCTCGACGAACTGGCGAGCCGCGTTCTTCTACACCGGCATCGTCTCCATCTTCCTCGCAATCGCCTACTACACGCTCGGCGAGGCCGCGAAAAGCGAGGCGAAACGTCAGGCGACCAAAGAGAACACCAGCTTCAAAGGCTGGATGCACACGGCCACGCGGTACGGCACTGTCGTCCTCGCCGCCGCGTACATCATGTCCTTCGGCCTCGAACTGTCGATGAACGGGTGGCTCGCCACCTACTACCGCGAGGCGTTCAACCAGGACAACCTCGTCATCGCGAGCACGTTCGCGGCGACGTTCTCGATTGCCGCGGGATTGCTCCGGCCGTTCGGTGGCTACGGCAGCGACCTGCTGGCCCGCAAGGAGAAGGACATCCTGCCGTTCTTCGAGGGCCAGTACCGCGAGCAGTGGACGTTCCTCGGCCTCTGCTTTATCGTGCTGATGATGTTCGCCATGACGCTGGCCGGCCTCTCCGGCGTCTTGCTGAACGCTGTCGTCATCGGCTTCCTCGTGGGCACGGGCTGTGCCTGGGCCGAGGGCGCCATCTTCGCGCAGGTACCGGCGATGTTCCCGAACGACTCGGGCTCGGTCGCGGGCGTCGTCGGCGGCGTCGGCACCGTCGGCGGCATCGTCTACCCGCTGTTTTACTCCGCGCCGTGGCTGGCGAATCTCCACATCGGGTACTCCGTGGCCGCCGTCACCATGATTCCGATAGTGCTGCTGTCCGCGTGGGTGTTCCAGCCGGAAATCGCCAAAGTCGCCAACACGGCCGGGTTCGTCGGGGGCACGCAGGAAAGCCCCACCGCCGCCTCCGGCGACGACTGACGCCTATCGGCCTCGAAGACCCTTTTTGTCTCTTTCCTACACGCTATAGTAGCCATTGAAAATCAATGCACACCTGATCGCACGACTGCAGTGCGATCAGTGTGTAAATCGTTTCAATTGTTACTATAGCACCGGTGGACCAACTGCTGTGCCGCGTGTCGTCCTCCGTCGGCTCGCCGCGCGCGCGACTGCCCCCAGTTCTGCGGGGTCACGGCCCGGTCGGGCGAAGCACGCACGCGGAGTGCGCCCGAAGTACCGGTCCGGCACTCGACCGACTATCCGACTGCCGTCCTGCGTTTTTGCCCGTTTCACTGGGGCAGTGTATAACCTCTTTAAAGACCTCTCAGACGGTATAATTCTGGACGGCCGTTTCCTAACCACCTCTAACTCTTTACTTCTTTAACGAATACCGTTATAAGGAGTCAAGCTCAGTACTTAGACGTGAATTAGCGGACATTCAGATAAATATGAGAGATAAAAAGCTACATCCATTAAGAACGGGGGAGCGCGAAGATGGCACATAAAAAGGAGGAGTACAAGGCGGAGCTGTACGGCGACGAGGTACGGGAAAAGTTAGAGGAGTTCGCCGAGAAGGGCTGGGACTCCATCCCTGAAGACGAGCGCGAGAAGTGGTTCTCGCGGTTCAAGTTCTGGGGCGTGTTCCACCACCGCGGCGGGCAGGAGTCGTATTTCATGATGCGGCTGACCAACTGCGGCGGCGTCTTGGAGCCCGACCAGCTCCGGGTCATCGGCGAGGTCGCCCGGGACTACGCGAAGGGACCGGCCGAGAACCCCGAGTTCGGGAACGGCTGGATCGACCTCACGACGCGACAGTCCATCCAACTCCACTGGCTCAAGCTCGAGGACATCCCGGAGATCTGGGAGAAGCTCGAAGCCGTCGGCGTCTCCTCGCGCTCGGCGGGCGGTGACACGATGCGGAACATCTCCGGCTGCCCGGTCGCCGGCAAGGCCGAGGAGTACGTCGAGTCCCGCCCGATTCTGGACGAAATTCAGGAGACCATCCGCGACGACAACGACCTCTCCAATATGCCCCGGAAATTCAACATCTCAGTGACGGGGTGCAAGCAGGGGTGTGCCCAGGACAGCATCAACGACATCGGGCTGGAGCCGGCCCACAAGATCATCGATGGCGAGGAAGTCGAGGGATTCAACGTCCGTGTCGGTGGCGGCCTCGGCGGCCGCGAACCGCGCGAAGCCCGCCCGCTCGACCTGTTCATCCGGCCCGAGCACGCCGTCGAAACGGTCCGGGAATTCGTCGAATACTACCACGAAGCGGGCAACCGCCAGAACCGCTCGAAGAACCGCGCTCGGTTCTTCGTCGACGAGCACGGCACCGACGCCATCCGCGAGGAACTGGAGGAGCGGCTGGACTTCGAACTCGAAACCGCCGGCACCGACTTCCGCGGGGCGTACACGTACAACGCCGGCAAGTCGGCCGAGCACGGGGCCCACGACCACGTCGGCGTCTACGACCAGCAAGGCGACAAGAACTACGTCGGACTTTCGGTGCCGGTCGGCCGACTCTCCGCCGAGGACGCCATCGAGCTCGCGGATCTCGCCGACGCCTACGGCTCCGGCGAGGTACGACTGACTCGCCGGCAGAACCCGCTCATCATGGACGTACCCGACGGGAAGCTCTCGAACCTCCTCAACGAGCCGCTGCTGGAGAAGCACTCGCCCGAGCCGAACCCGTTCGTCCAGGGCGCGATGGCCTGTACCGGGACGGAGTTCTGCTCGCTCGCGCTCACGGAGACAAAGGCGCGCATGGCCCGCCTCCTCCGCTGGCTCGGTGACAACGTCGACGTGCCCGACGACGTGGACCGCATCAAGATGCACTTCTCGGGCTGTACGGCCGACTGCGGCCAGGCGATGACGGCCGACATCGGCCTGCAGGGGATGCGCGCCCGCAAGGACGGCCGCATGGTCGAGGCCGTCGACGTGGGGGTCGGCGGCGGTATCGGCGAGGAGCCGACGTTCATCGAGTGGGTGCGCCAGCGTGTCCCCGCCGACGAGGTGCCGGGGATGATAGCTAACATCGTCGAGGCCTACGCGGCGCTCCGCTCGGAGGGCCAGACGTTCCGGGAGTGGGTCGACGCCACCGGCCACGAGACGATCGTCGAACTGGCCGAACCCAACGAGGTCGAGGGGTACACCGACCCGTGTCTGGCCGACGGCAAGCAGTCGTGGTACCCCTTCGACGACGGCGACAGCCCGGCCCCGACCGACGCCGAGGGCCAGCCGATTTCGGCGGACGACTGACCATGACGGACAGTTCGACCGACAACGACGAGGCGGCCGACCGGTCGGAATCTGTAGTCAAGGGGGTGGCATACGACGCGGCACCGGAGCTACTGGAGTAACGCGGCCCCGGCTCCGAACAGCCGGATACGCCGACGTGACGTGCCCGTCTCAGGGCGCGTCCGTCTGCCTCTGACAGCTGGGGACTGCTCGTGTCCACGTCCCCGCTCGGTTCTCCGTTTGCCGTATTTTTTCCGTTGCTCAACAGCCATCGAGTCGTGGCCGTACACTGTCGGCTATACGCCTGTACCGAATCTCGCCACCGCGAAGCCCTTACAGTAGTTACAGCTGACAGCACTACTCGCCGTAGTCTCCGAGTTCGCATTCGGCGGCCGGGCCGCCGTCACAGTCGTACCCGACCGCCTTCGTGACGCTGAGCAGGTCGTAGAATCGGCCGAGAGACTGCCCGGACTCGGGAAGCCCTTCGACTACCGGCACGCCACGCTGGGCCTGATGGTCACAGCTCCGCATCGTCTGGCTGCCAAGCCCGACCGAGTATTCGTGGTCTTCCAGCTCCCGGATAACCGCCGGCGGGTAGAAGGTGCCGGCCCGCTCGACGGCCGCGGCGTACTGGAGCGTCTGCGCGTAGGCCAGATGGGCCACGCCGGAGGGCCGCTGTGCGTTCCCGTACTCGGCGGTGAAGGCGTTCTTGAACTCGTTTGAGAGGTCAGACGAGACGCTGGTGTCCCACGCGACCGTCCCGACGACGCCGTCGAGCGCCTTCGAGGCGTTCTGTGCCACGATGCGGTTGTACAGCGGCACCACAATCCCCACCTCGTCCGGAAGAATCTCCTGGGCTTTTGTCAGTGAGTTCGCGGCGTCCAGTCCGTAGTGATCGAGGAAGACGACCTCCGCGCCGGCGTCCCGGGCCTGTTTGAGCGGCTCCTCGTAGTCCGTCGTCCCGAGACGCGTCGGGATGCTCGTGAGTTCGACCCAGCCGCTCGACGTGAAGAAATCACGTATCGACGACTCCATGGTCTTGCCCCAGTTGTAGTCCGCGTAGATCTGAACGTACTGAGCCTCCCGGCCGAACCGTTCCTTGAGCACCGGAAGCAGCGCCTGTGCGGTCATGTACGCGTTGAACATCTCCCGGAAGCTGTAGCGGACACAGTCCCGTCCCGTCGTGTCGTTCGAGTGGGTCAGACAGCACATGTACGGGACCTTCTGGGCCTGTGCGACGTCCTGCTGGGCGATGGCGACGGAACTGGACGAGCCACCGGAGAACATGATGACGTCGTCTTGCTCGATCATCTCCTCGGCATTGGCCGTCGCAACTTCCGGCTTCGTCTCTGTGTCCGCAGTGACGTACTCGATGGTCTTTCCGAGCACGCCGTCGCCGCTGAGTACGTCAAAGGAGCGCTGACCGACCCAGCCGCCGCCCTCGTTGAGATGTGTGACGGCGAGCTCGTACCCCCGGAGTTCGTCGCGTCCTTCGGCGGCGTAGGTCCCCGACTGTGGGACGTTGAAGCCGAGTGTGACCGCGTCACCTTCGACCGGATAGTTCCCGAGCGGTGGATGCTCCGGTGTGTTTTCGGTTGTCGAACCCCCGCCCTGGCACCCCGCCAGCCCGGCGAGGCCTGCGGTACCGACCCCACCGGCAATCTGTAGTACGGACCGCCTGTCAACTGCGTCTCCCCCTCTTTCCGATCCCATACCAGCTGTTTTGATGGTAAATATATATAATACTTTTTTCAGTAGGAATGGGTGAACAATTAGCACAGACGGTGTTGGTATCAGGTATCGATGGACCTCAGACTGTCCTCTCGGCGATTACGTCCACTCTGGCCGCGCGATGAACAGGGGAATAGAGATCGCGTGCCGATGTCAGTCAAGAATGTCGCTGGCTTCGGTGTCTACCGCCACGTCAGTGTCGAGGTCGATGTCCTGAATAAGCGCGACGAGGTCCTCCAGTTCGGGGAACGTGTACACGGTCATCCCGAGGTCGCCGTCGTCGACGGTGATACGCGAATCGACGACGAACACCAGGTCTGAGTCCGGCCAGCCACCCATCTCGTCGATGATGCCGTCGGCCGGCCCGAACACGAAGTTCGGTGTCCCCATGTCGATGGTCGTCTCCAGCACGTTGGCCCACCCGTCGATGAACGCGGATGTCATGATGTTGCCGATCTCCTGCATCGCCGACCGTTCCATGTCGGAGAACCCCTCGCCCTCGCTTGGCTCACCCATTCCACCCATCATCGCACTGGCCATCTGCTTGCTGTCGGCCGGTTCGAGCAGAAACAGGACGTAGCCGTATGGCGGCTCGTTCAACTCGACGTAGATGCCGACGCCCTTGTCGTCGCCGATGTGTGTCTTGACGTCCGCAATGTCGAGAAAATTGATCTGTGAGGTCCGAACTGTCGCGTCGAGCCCGGTCAGCTGACCGAGGTTCTCCGCGACTGTCCCAGACCCCTCCTTTGCCATCTGATTGAAAAGGTCCAGCTTCCGCACGTCCACTTTCAAGCCCATATCTTCTGGAGCGGCGCGAGCGGCTTAACGCCACCGCCCGTCAACTGTCGGCCGTCTCGGGTTCGTACGGCCCCAGGTCAGTACACTCGCTTGCCGGATACTCCTCACAGCCGTACGCGACGTCCGTCGAAATCTGGATGACGTCGAGTACCTCGGGACCCTGACTGGATCCTTCGACGACCAGAACTGGCCCTATAGACTGATGATCACATGCCCGCAGCGTCGCCTCGCCGAGTCCGGCCTGGTACGTGGTGCCTTCGAGTTCACGGATGACGGCCGGTGGTTCGAACGTCCCGGCCCGCTCGACGGCCGCGGCGTACTGGAGCGTCTGCGCGTAGGCCAGTCGGGCCTGGTCCGACGGGACCCGGACCTGGTCGTTGGCATACGCCGCATCGAACGACTCCGTGAACGCCGTTGAGAGCGGCGTATCGATGCTGTAATCCCACGAAATGGTGCCGGCGATACTGGCCATGTCGGCGCCGGCATCGCGGGCCAGTTGCCGACTCACGATCGGCATGACGATGTCCATCTCTTCTGGGACTATGTCTTTCGCCTGGTTCAGCGCGGTGACTGCGTCGCGCCCGCGGCAGGACAACACGATGGCGTCGACGTCGGTGTCCACGGCCTCCCGAAACTGCGGTCTGAAGTCCTCCGTTCCGACCCGTGTCTTCGCCGCCCCCATCTCGCTCCAGTTCTCCGACTGGAACCGGCGCTTGAACTGCTCGGACTGCGTGAAGCCGAAATCGGAGCTGGCGTGCAACTGGTAGAACTCCGTTCGCCCGTCGAACCGCTCGGTCAACACCGGAGCCAGCGCGTTGGCGGCCATCCGACCGTTGTGCATCTCCTGAAACCCGTACCGCGAGCAGCCGATCCCCGTGACGTTCGTCCCCGGCGCGAACCCGAGCATGTGGACCACGCCGCGGGTCGGACAGTACTTGAGCAACTCCCGGGCTGTGTTCGTCGACCCGCCGCCGGCGACCATCACGGCACCGTCCTGCTCGACCAGCGTCTCCGCCACGTCCCGGGCCGTTTTCGAACTGGACTCCGTGTCAGCTATGACGCTCTCGACCGTCCGGCCGAGAATGCCGTCCCCGGACAGCGCCTGCCACGCGTCGGTGTCGACCCAGCCGCCGCCCTCGTTGAGGTGGTCGATGGCCAGTTCGAACCCGCGCTGCTGGCCGGTCCCAAGCGGCGAGAACGACCCCGACTGCGGGACTGTGAGGCCAAGCGTCACCTGGTCGTCGTCGACCGGCTGGTTCGCGTACGCTGTGGCACTGCTTGTCGGCGTCGTGGCGCGACTGCCCCCGCCACAGCCGGCAAGTCCGGCGAGCGAACTCGTTCCGACGGCTCCGAGTAGCTCCCGTCGCGTCACCGTTGACCCCCGAGCATCCCAATCCATGATGAAAAATATATTACTACTGCTGTAATTAAACCTTCCTTCATCGCTCAATAGGTCTCCAAACCGATACGGGACGCTACTCACTGCTGTGGTTGCCAGTCGGAAAAACAGGCGTCGTCCTCAGGCGTCAGTTCCGTCGACCGGGAACTGCTCGTGTTCGCACACCGTATTCAGTACGACTGACGTCGAGGCAGATCGGATATCCTCGTCGGTCAGCAGCGTCTTTATCCGCTCGTTCATCGACTTTGTGTCGGTGAACTTCCCGACGGCCACGATGTCGTGGTCGCCGGTCACCTCGTAGACAGCGATCATCTCGCGTCGATCCCGTAACTGGTCCACCACCCGTCCGAGTCCGTCGCCCTCGACGGAGAGCTGGAACACGGCGGTCACGTCGTAACCCAGCGCCCCGTAATCGATGTCGACGGTGTATTCGTCGATCACACCGGTCGCCTCCAGGTCGTCCATCCGGCGCGATACCGTGGTCGCCGCGATACCGGTCGCGGCGGCGACGTCACGGGCGCTCGCCCGGCCGTCCTGGAGCAGTGCGTTCACTACCTGTCTGTCGGTATCATCGACCATTTCGTCCGCTTAGACTGCCTCTGGGCCTTCTTTGCCGGTTCGGACCTGGTAGGCGTTGTCCACGGGGAGGACGAATATCTTACCGTCACCTTTCTCGCCGGTGTGAGCGCCGTCGGCGATGGCGTCGACGACATCCTCCGCGGGGATGTCCGCGACGACCGTCTCGACTTTGACCTTCTGGTGCAGGTCGACGACGTACTCCTCGCCGCGCCACTGCCCCTTCTTTGCGGGCTGTGAGCCGCGGCCGGAGACGTTCGTCACTGTCAGCGAGGGCGCGCCGACCTCCGCCAGCGCCTTCTTCACGTCCCCGAGTTTGTCAGGTCGAACCATTGCCACTACCATCTTGATCTCTGAGTCGTCGGTTTCAGTCATCTTTGGAACCTCCGTCAGTACGCATGCTCGGACTCACTTTACCACCATCGGCGACAACGCTTTCGCCACCACCGAACTCGGGGTAGGTCTCGACGCCGTGCTCGCTGACGTCCAGCCCTTCCTGCTCGTGTTCGGGCGTGACCCGAGCCTGGCCGGCCGCCTTGAGGGCGTACCAGACGACTCCGGTTGCGACAATCGTCCAGCCCGCGATGGCGGCGACACCGATCAGCTGTGCGATAAAGGCGTTAATGACCGACCCGACCGTGCCGGACGTGGCAACGAACGGGAACAGCAGCGTGCCGAGCACACCGGCGCTCCCGTGGACCGGGAAGACGGCACAGACGTCGTCGATTTTCATCCGGTTCTCGATGAAGCTGAACACGACCGGCAGCTGTCCGCCCGCGAGGCCGCCGACGACGATTGCGCCCCACCACGTCGTGGTGTCGGGGATCGCCGTGATGCCGACCAGCCCGGCGAGCAGTCCGTTTGCCACGTACAGGGTGTCGACCTTCCCGGTCTTCAGCCACGCGACCAGTCCGGCACCCATCGCACCGCAGGCCATCGCGATAGTCGTCGTCATCGCGACACGGCCGACCGTCGCGAACGCGCCGAGGGCGAGCGATCCGTCCTCGACGACGAAGACGGTCGCCGCCGTCCCGACGTTGAAACCGTACCAGCCGAACGCGAGGATGAGCGTTCCCAGAACGGCGAAGGTCAGGGAGTGGCCCGGAATGACGTTCGCGGAGCCGTCCTCGTTGTACCGGCCCATGCGTGGGCCGAGGACGTACGCCGCCGTGAGGCCCGCGATGCCGCCCATGCCGTGGACGATCATCCCGCCGGCGAAGTCGTGGAACGCCTCGCCGCCGAAGCTGATGTACGCGCCGGCCCACGTGATCCCGGTGACAACGGGGTAGATGACCGCCGCCAGCAGGAACGTGTACGTGATGTACGCACGGAGCTTGGCCCGTCCGGCGACCGCGCCGGAGACGATGGTCGCTGCCGTCATCGCGAAGACGGCACCGAACAGCCAGCCGACGTAGTCGTTTGCGGCCCCGGCGCCGAAGGCGGGCGAGAAGCCGCTCCCGCCGACCAGGGCACTGATCCCCGAGCCGATCAGGAAGAACACCGTCACGCCGACCGACCAGGTCAGGAGGTTCTTCGTTAGCTGGTTCGCGACGTTCTTCGAGCGCACCTGCCCCGCCTCGAGCATGGCGAAGCCCGCGTGCATGAAGAAGATCAGGAACGATACCACCAGTACCCACAGCAGGTTAACCCCCTCTGCGAGTACGCTCGGATCTACCTGTAGTGCAGTGTAGCTCATTTCTAGCTCACCTGTTTCGTTTTCGTATCTGCAGGCGTCTGAATGTCCAACTTCACTCCACTTTGGCTCAACTTCTTCAACTCTTTCACGAGAAAGGCTCTGGTAACAACACTACATAAGGTTTGCCTTTATGAACACGGAAATTAGAGGGGATATGGTAGACGACCGTCCAGATTAGGGTATGATATTATGGATATAAGGTTGTTCTCCGTCAAGAAAGTCCGTATATGCACACTGGAATTTTGGACGTTTGTTGCCCCCAGTTCCGGCCAGAGGGGGCCAAATAGGCCGTTTTCCCTTGCGCGCGCTCCTGTCTGGCGGGTGTTGCCAGCGACAACAGGGTTATATCTCGCGAACACAGATTCGGATTCAGTATAAATACCCGGAAATCAGTGGGGAGACGTGGCACAAAGTACCGATAAACTGTACAAACAAATCACCCACCGGAGGATTCATAGCTGATTATGGCTTCGGATCACTACCCCTCCGTTCCGGACCAGTCGACGGCCGTGACAGAGGAACGGGCAGTCGCGAACGCACAGGGTGCACTGGATGTCGTTCAGGCGGCGTCGGCGACCGTCGGCGAGCAACTCGCGGCGATTGACGACCGCGCAACGGCACAGGCGACCGACGCACAGCAGATCGCCGACGATGTCTCGTCGCTTTCCGCCACAATCGAGGAAATCGCTGCGACTGCGACCGAGGTCAGCGAGCAGAGCCAGCGGGCGACGGATGCGGCAAACGACGGCCGGGAGGCCGCATCCGACGCTATCGACTCGATGGATGAAGTCCGCGAACTGGGGCAGGCAGTTGCCGCGGAGGTGGCCGCTCTGGAGGACCGGGTCGACCGTATTGCCGATGCACTGGCCGGTATCGACCGCATTGCCGATCAGACGAACATGCTCGCGCTGAACGCCTCGATAGAGGCGGCGCGGGCGAGCGACACCACCGACACAGACGGGTTCGCCGTCGTTGCAGACGAAATCAAGGGGCTCGCCGAGGAGTCCCAGCAGCAGGCTGCGGACATCGAAACGACGCTGGCTGCGGTTCGCGAAGCCACAGACGACACCGTTGCACAGCTCAACGAGGCCATCGACGGAATCGACACTGGGGCCGAGCAGGTCACTACGGCGATGGCACGACTCGACGACGTGGCCGACACCGTCGCGGAGACGGCCGACGGTATCGCCTCTGTCTCGGCAGCGACCGACGAGCAGGCGACGACGACGAAGCGGTCGCCCAGCGGTGTGAGACGGTTTCGGACCGCGCCGCCGCCATCGAGGACGACCTCTCGGAGATACGTGCCGCTCGCTCCGAGCAGACCGCGATGCTGGACGAGATCGACGACGTCCTCGCCGCCGCCGAGGCCGACCGGCAGGACCGACTGGCGGACGCCCCGACAGTCCCGACCGGTATCGACGGCCTCGACGACCTCTGTGGCGGCGGGCTCGTCATGGGTGGACAGGCCGTCCTCAGGTACGCCGATGGGACGCAGGTCGCCGGCGCCATCGCTCAGTTGTGCGCGACGGCCGTTGCCGCCGACCGGGCGGTCTCGCTGACGCCACCCCCGTCCCTGGACCGGTCGACGCTGGCCGCCGCGTTCGCGGCGACCGACCGCTCGCTCACGGACGCACTCGACGGCGACGCCCTGTTCATCCTCGACTCCTTCGGGGACTGGGACGCCCGCTACAACGTGTTCGACCTCGAACGGACCTCGCTCGCTGCCGCGAACGAGACGACGGCTACCAGACGGGACGCCCCGCTGGTCATTGTCGGAAACATCCAGGGCGAGATACGGATGATGGGCGAACAGGCGGCCAGAGAAGCCCGATACGAGAACGACGACGGCGTCTTCGAACCCCACGACACGGTGGTCAACGTCATCAACGACGACGCGGTCCCGGCCACGCTCGGGGCGTTCTACTCGGGCGCTGCCGACCAGGAACTCACGCTGGCACGGACTGACGGCCGCGAGTACCTGACGCTCACGGCCTCGCCGCGTGGCGCTGTGGGGGAGAAACAGGCGGTATCGCACCTGTCGAGCCCACCCTTCCTCCGAATCAGAGACGACTGATGTTCGGCATCGACGACACTGGTCGGTTCACGTTCGCGACGGACGAATTCGCCGCATTGCTTGGGCGGACGCCTGCCGAACTTGTTGGAACACCTGTCGAGGCGGTGGTCGCAGCCGAGGACCGTGAGCCACTGAGCACAGCGAGACAGGCCGTCAGCAGTGCGCCAGACAGGCTGACCGAGGCCTGTCAGGTCAGGTTCCCGCAAAGCGACTTCTCCGGTCCGGTTACCGTCGAACTCACGACGGCAACCGGCGGGTCTGTCGTCGGGACTGTCTGCCGAACTGCCGGGACATCCGACCCGTTCCAGTACTTGTTCGACCTCATCCAGGACGCGGTCGTCGGCTTCGAAATCGTCAATTTCGTCCCGATTGTGCGAACGGTCAACCCCGCGTTCGTCGAGACGTTCGGATACGACCGGGACGAGATCGTCGGCGAACCGCTCAACGAATACATCGTTCCCGGCGACCGCGTCGAGGAGGCGGTTAACTACGACCAGCGAACGGCGTCCGGTGAAATCAACTACGCTATCGTCTCCCGGGAGACGGCCGACGGCTGCCGCGAGTTCATCTACCGCGGCGTCCCGTACGACACGGCCGACGGCCGTCGCTGCGGGTTCGCCATGTACACGGATGTGACAGATAGCAGGCGACAAAAGCGGCGCCTCCGCGTGCTTCACCGCGTCCTGCGGCACAATCTCCGCAACGAACTCTCTGTCGTGCTCGGGACGGCCGAATACGTCCGTGCCCACGCAGCCGACTCGTCCGTCTCGCTGGCCGCGTCGCGCGCCCTCGACGCGGCTGACCGCCTCGTCGCCGTCAGCGAAAAGGCCCGAAGCGTCGAGACCGCGCTCGACGGGGAATCCGATCAGCCGGTCGACGCGGCGGCGCTGGCTCGGTCCGTCGCCGACAGTTATCGCCCCGATACACCGGTCGAAACAGCGCTTCCGAGAACACTCCCTGTCACCGGAGGGACGGCCGTCTACGACGCGCTCGACAACCTCGTCGAGAACGCGGTGAGCCACACACCAGAGAGCACCGCCGTCCGAATCACGGCCGAGCGGACCGGTGGAGACGCGTTCGTCCGCGTTCGCGACGACGGCCCCGGTATCCCTGCTGTCGAACGGGCAGTCGTGTTCGAGGACGCGGATATCACCAATCTCCAGCACGGGAGCGGCCTCGGTATCTGGCTCGCTCGGTGGGTCGCCGAGGCGGCCGGCGGCGGCATCGAGTACAAACGAACCGACGGGTGGACGACCGTCTCGCTCAGGCTCCCGCTCTCCGATGCTGACGACGTACTTATGCTGGCTGAGACGCTGGAATCAGCGGCCGAACCGACGTCGAAGTGATATCCGCCTTCTCCCGTCCGCTGTGGCGCTAGCGCCTGAGCGCCGCGGTCAGCGCGATTGCACCCAGCACGACGCTCGCCAGCGCCAGCGGTGACAGCGGCGGTACATCGAGCTGAAAGAGCAGGGTCGTCACCACGACAGCCCCTCCGACCAGCCCTGTCGTCCCCGCGACGTGCGTGAGTTCCACGGGCGTTCCGGGCGCTGTTCCGAGGTCCGCATAGAGGTCGATAGCCGCATGGGCGAACGTCCAGGCCAGCACCGTCGCGCCGCCGGCAACCAGTACTGTCGTCGTCGTTGCTCCCTGAAGGGCGGCCACTAACAGCGCCAGAAACAGCGACGCGCTGGCGAGGTCGACCAGCCGCCCGGACTGAATCAGTTGCCCGCCGGCGAGCAGCACCACGCCGACGAGGGCGGCGGCAGTCGAGACGGCGCTAATGCCGGCGACGAACAGCGTCACGACACCCGACGCCAACGCTGCACCGCCACAGACGAGGCCGGTTCGGCTGGTCATTGGCCACCTCGCCGGACCCGTTCAGTGACTCGTTCCAGCGGCTCAGTTGCGGGCCAGTCGTGGACGGCGATGCCGGCGGCTCGCAACCGACGGAGCCGCTCACGGCGTTCGAGCCGTGCCAGCCGGTGGCCCGCCGTGTCCGTCGCGGTCGGGTCGGGGCTCAGGACCGTCACCGGGTGGCCGCTGGCGGCGAGTCGACGGACCAGCGCCTCGCTATCGTCGTCACACAGCGGGCCGAGGAAGACGACGTTCGCCGCTGTCGGCAGTTGTGCGATGAGCTTCGTTGTGTCCGGTGTTCGGGTGACCGATGTCGCGGCGAACGCGCGGTCGGTCCTGAGCAGGTCCCGGGCCTGTTGCTGGTGGGCCGCGCTCGTGCCCGGTGCGAGCCACGCGTCATGTGGCGAGTACGCCGCGACGCCGACCTCGTGGCCGTCCTCGGGGAGCCCCTCGACGAGGGCGACGGCGGCCATCGTCGATCGCTCGATGGCCGTCTCGGCGTCCGGTCGCGGGGCCAGCGCGGCGGCCGACCTGGCGTCGACGACGACCACGACCGTCGCGGACTGCTCGCGGCGGAACTCGACGGTCCGCAGGTCGCCGGTGCGGGCGTACTGATTCCAGTCGACGCGCGAGAGTGGGTCGTTCGAGCGGTGCTCCCTGACCGCGTAGAAGGAGACTCCCTCACCCCCCTCATCGACGGGGACTGTCCCAGGCCGACGGGCGACCGCCGGGACCAGCGGCAACAGCGCCGAACTCGCTGGCTGCTCCCAGGTGACGGTGTCGGGTTCGGCCGTGACGTGCGTTCGTCGGGCGACGACGCCGACCACGTCCCTGACGACGACCGTCGCCGGGTCGAACACGCAGCGGTCGGTCCCGCCGGTAATCTCGTAGGTAATCGTCGTCGACGCGCCGGGCCGCAGCGCCGTCCCCAGCGACGCCGACCCCTCGACGACCCGCACGGTGTCGGGCACGCCGTCGGCGAGCCGGAGGTCCGGAATCGTTCGGCTCCCATCGTTGCGGACGGTGAGCGCCACGGTGACCCGCTCGCCGAGCGCGGGTTCTGTCGGTGTGATGGACCGCTGTATCGACACGTCCGCCGCCGGCGGGACAGCGACCCGGTCGTACGCGCTTAGCGTGACGCCGAGCCCGCCCAGCAACACGAGCGCGGGGACCTGGCCCACCAGCCCGACGCCGACGGCGACCAGCGCGGCCCCGGCCAGCCCGAACCACCGGCCGGTCCGTTGGGTCTCGCTCATCGCTCCTCGTCGCGCCGCCGGAGTTCGGCCGTCGCGTGGGCGACACGCCGCTGGAACGGGCGGACGCCCGAGAGCCATCCGGACAGCCGCGCCCGGAGCGATATCGGCGTGCCGTCGAACAGTTCCCGCGCCGGCTCCCTGTCCGTCCACGCGCCGGACCGGAGCGCGTCCGTTGCCTCGTCGGGAGAGAGCCCGTCGCGCTGGAGGACGGTGACCGCGACTCCCTCGACACGCTGCCGGATGGCTTCCTGTCCGGCCCCAGCAGCAAGCGCCTCGTCGATATCGTCGCCGGGGACCGTGACGTACTGGCTGTCAGTGTCCGGCAGCGCCACGCCGCGCTCGCTGTCGAGGGAGCGAACGAGGAGCGCCAGCAGCGCGACACCGCCGGCGAAGACGGCCACGGCGAGTATCGGGAGGTCCGAGACCGCGCCGGAGGGCAACAGCGGCGCGCCGAGGGCGGCGAGTCCGATTCCGATGGCCGTCGCGACGAGGCCGAGCGCCAGCGGGACCCGGCGCAGTGTCACGCCTTGCCCTCCCCGACTGACCCGTCGGCGTCTTTGTCCGCAGAAGGCATCTCGTCGGGATTCGCCGCGATATCGTCCGCGTTGTCGGCGGCCCGTTCCAGCGCCGCACGGGCTTGGGACTCCAGGTCGGCGTCCGGCCGCTCCCGGCCGTAGCGAACCCGCTCGAACACCGACCGGAGCGAGGCGACGGCGTCGGGGTCGGCCCCGGCCGCCGTCGCGTCCGCCTCGATGTCCTGCGGGGACGACGCATCGTCGTCCACGGTCACCGCGTCTTCGAGGGCAGCCCACGCGCGGTACACGTCGTTGGTCAGGGGCACGTCGATTGCAGCCGCGCTATGCGAGGGGGTTTCCGCGGCGTCCGCGGTTGCGACGGCTGGCGTCTCGCCGCCCGTCTCGTCGATGGTCCGGCTCTGGCCGGCCAGCCGCCAGAGGACGACCAGACCCACTGCGAGGCCGACGGCGAGCGCACCGACTGCCGGAGCGGGGACACTCGGCAGCAGCGCGCGGGCACCGTTCTCGCTTTCCGGCGGATCGATGCTACCTGGCGGGTCGCTGAGGCCCTGTCCGTCGGGGTTGTCGATCTCGCTGTCGTCCCGGGTCATCTCCGCCTGGTCGGACCCGGTGGCAGCGTCGATGCTCGCGGCCCCGACGCTGAACGACAGCAGCGCAATCGCGGCGACAACCGCCACGAGGAGGGACTGTCGCTGCATACAGCCACTCCGCTCCTGGCACATGAATAGGTTAGGGACCTGTCTGCAACTGGTCGGCCAATCCGGACTGGGTGGGGCTGAAAGGGACCGAGCGCTGCGAGGGCGAACACAGCGGGCTCGCACGTCGCGTGACCGAGCCCCTCTCTAAAACCGTCCCTGAGTTGGCTATTCAGAGTTCGTCCGCGAGGTCCTCGGCGAAGTAGGTCAGAATCAGGTCTGCGCCGGCGCGTTTGATGGACAGCAGCGACTCGTAGGCCACCGCTTCGAGGTCGAGCCAGCCCTTCTCGGCAGCGGCGTGCAGCATGGCGTACTCGCCGGAGACGTTGTAGGCGGCGACGGGATGGTCGTAGGACTCCCGGATTTCCTTGACGATGTCCAGGTACGGCAGCGCGGGCTTGACCATCAGCACGTCCGCGCCCTGCTCGACGTCGAGGTCGACCTCGCGGCGGGCCTCGCGTGCGTTCGCGGGGTCCATCTGGTAGTGCCGCCGGTCGCCGAAGGCCGGCGCGCCGTCGGCGGCGTCCCGGAACGGGCCGTAGAAGGCCGACTCGTACTTGGCGGCGTAGCTCATGATGGGTACGTCGGTGTTGCCCTGGTCGTCTAAGGCCTCCCGAATCGCGCCGACCATGCCGTCGATCATCCCCGACGGCGCGACCATGTCGGCCCCGGCCGCGGCGTGGCTCGCGGCGATTTCCCCCAGCAAATCGAGGGTCTCGTCGTTGCGCACCGTCAGCCGCGGGTCCTCGGCGGCGGCGTCTTCGAGGACGCCGCAGTGGCCGTGGTCGGTGTACTCACAGAGGCAGACGTCCGTGATGACGTAGGCGTCCGTCTCGCTCGTGATGCGGCGCGTGGCTTCCTGCACGACGCCGTCTTCGGCCCAGGCGCGGCTCCCGCGCTCGTCTTTCGATTCGGGGACGCCGAACAGCATCACCGCTTCGACGCCGGTTTCGAGAATCTCCGCGACGCGGTCGACCGCCGCATCGACAGGGACCCGTTCGTGGCCCGGCATCGTCTCGATGGGGACGCGCTCGTCGGTTGTCGCGTCGACGAACACCGGTGCGATGAGGTCCGACGCCGAGAGGTCCGTCTCGCGCACCAGCGGACGCACGCCGTCGGTTCGCAGGCGGCGCGGGCGCTGTGTCAAATTCATACTGCCATTTCAGTCCGTGACTGGCATGAACCCACCGTTTGTGTGCTTAAACGCAACCGCTATTTTGGCGGACGGAAGCCTATATCAGGGATGTCGCTCTGTCGTCGTGGCCCGATTTACGAATATGTCGCCGAACTGGCCGTATTACCGGCTGTAACTGAATATCCCGGCCGGTCTGGACAGTCAGGCCACGCACTTCACACGAACCTGAGCGAAGCTCTCCCATCCATACACTGGCTTGTCCCGATCTATCTCTTACCGGTGGCATTGAAGTCTCAATAGGAGCAGAATACGCAACTCAGCAAGGAGTGACGGTATCACCGGACAGTCTTTCAGTCCCTGTTTTGGCTACGAGATAGCGGGCATAGTGCTCAGCGTCATACACTGCTTCGCCCTTTGCCGTTGAATATGGTCGTCTAACCCGAACAGTGATGCCACGATCTGAGTGGTTTACGACGGTCACCTTTGGACCAACAGTGAATGAACCGACATCCCAGCTATCAAGACAACTCGCATTCTGAAGCCGCTCAGTCACATAGTTGGTTTCTGAGCGTAATGCGCGTTCTTTTGCTTCAGAGACGTTAATTTGTGCGCCAATGGTCTGAGTTTCTTGACCACTGGTTACGACTGATTTCGGCGTTGCTGGGTCATCGGAAAGCGTAGAACATCCCGTGAGTGCTAGGCTACAGACAATAGCGAGAAGTAGAGCCCTTTGATGGTACATATAAACAAGTAACTGATTGCTGACAAATGTTTTGTGGGTAATCGTAGTCTATGACGCGCCATCTATTGCCGTTCTAGCTGTGCCCGCAGAAGTGGCTACCAGATACTGGGACCTTGTCGCACCGATCCGGGCCGTCACCAGATACCAGGAGCCTGTGGCGGGTTCGAGGGAATCCCCGGAAAGCAGTTCATTCGATATCGACAACCTCGATTCGCTCGCGGAGCCAGGCCGCCGCGTCGGCGACGGTCGCGGGGTCATCGCCGGTGATCTTCACCCGTCCCGGCGTGTCGTCCTTGCGCGGGTAGCTCCCGACGGCAACCGCGAACTGCTCGCGGGCCGCCGTGATGTGCGTGACGAGCGCGCCCTCGGGTGCGGGCGTGTGAATCGTCTTCGTCGTCCGGTCGCCATCGAACTCGTCGGCGACGGTCTCGTACATCGCTTTCAGTTCCTCGGGGATGCCCGGCAGGACGTACACGCGGTCGATGACACAGCCGGCGGCGAAGCTCTCGTCGGTCAGCAGCGCCTGCCCGCCCTCGGGAACTGACGCCCACGCGTCGAGGTCGAGGTCCATGTCGTAGCGGTCCACCAGTTCGGGGTTGTCGTCGGCGAACCGCTCGGCCTTCGCTTCGAGGTGTGCCCGCACGTCGTCGGGAACGACGAGGTCGCGGCCGAACGCCCGCGCCACAGCGGCCTTCGTTATGTCGTCGGGCGTTCCGCCGATGCCACCGGTGACGATGACCGCGTCGAAGGCGTCGTGATATTGCGCCACAGCGTCGGCGATGACCGCCTCGTCGTCGGGCACAGTCAGAACGCGGGTGACGCTCGCACCGGCCTCGGTAAGCTGACGGCCCAGCCACGACGCGTTCGTGTTCTCCGTGTCGCCAGCGAGCAGTTCGTCACCGACGGTGAGCAGTGCGACCTCCATCATCTCGCTGTGAGAGTCTGGCGGCGTTAAGCGTTTGGCTGGACGCAGGTGGACACAGGCTCCGACGTCGTCGTCCTGCTGCGGGTTGACCGCATCTAAATGCGTATAATGACATTATATCTCGCCTAGCCATATTTCGGTAACATACATATACTGGGTCCGGCAAAGCAAAAGTATGGTACTTGTCACCAATTGTGCTGATTGCGTCAAACGGGTGTACCCGAACCGAAGCCGTGTGTCGAACACGGACCGGGACAGTGCTGACCCAGTCGACGAAATGCCCACAACACGCGCTGGAACGCTGACAGACTGACGCTGCCAGCGGCGCACTGCGCTAGCCCGCCACTGGGACTGGCACCACCCGCCGTGATGTGTCGTACCGATAGCTCAGCAGAGAGCTACAGCAAGGGAACGTAGCGATAGCAGTACAGGGCCGGACCGGTCGCTGCCCCAGCAGCTTTCCAGACCGTTTCTCGTGTTTGTCGGACTGGTCGCCGGTGTGCTCGGATCCGTCACATGACGGGGCAGTGCGACGTTGACACCTGTGTCTGGGAGTCGGCAAACATCCGATACCAGGTCAGTCGTTAGTCCTCGGACAGTTCGGATTCGAGTGTCTCGACCCGCCGTTCGAGTTCGGAAACCCGCTTCTCGTAGCCGCGTTTACCGTCGAGAAAGTTGTAGACGAGTACCATGCCAGCGGCTGGTAGTCCGATGTACACCGCCAGTACGAGTACCATGAGGACTAGTTCCGTTGCGCCGGGGAGTCCCGGTATCTGGAGGAGGGCCATGGTGGGCCTTTTCGTTTCAGCTACTTGGAAATTCACATCCGAGCGGTCAGACTCCCGCGTCCCCGACCGCTTCAGCGAGTAGCTCCGTGACCCCGACGATTTCGATGTCGTCCTCGTAGCCGCCGGTTTTGCGCCCGTCCTCGTACATCGTCATGCACATCGGGCAGGCGACGACGAACTTCTCGACGGCCGCGCCCGCCTCGGTGTCTTCGAGGGCCTCGCGCAGGCGTTCCTCGCTGGGTTTGCTCTCCTCTTCGAGGTCCATCCAGAGGCCGCCGCCGCCACCGCCACAGCAGAACGAATCGTCCCGGTTGCGCGGCATCTCGTGGAGGTCTGCGCCGGTCGCGCGGATGAGGTCCCGCGGGGCCTCGAACTCGCCGTTGTACCGCCCGAGGTGACAGGGGTCGTGGTAGGTGACGGTGTAGTCCAGTTCCGAGCCCGAGAGACCGAGCGCGCCCGAACTGGCGAGGTCGGCGACGACCTGCGTGTAGTGGAACACGTCGTCTTCGCCCCACTCGCAGGCCTCGAACTCGGGGTACTCGTTCATGAACGTGTTGTAAGCGTGGGGGTCCGTCGTGACGATGGAGTCGAACTCACAGTCCAGCATCGCTTCGGCGTTGTCCTCGACGAGCATCTCGTAGAGCCCTTCCTCGCCGACCCGGCGCACGTCGTTGCCGTCGGTCTGTTCGGCCTCGTAGAGGATGCCGTAGTCCACGCCGGCGGCCTCGAAGACGCGAGCCAGCGCGCGTGCTATCTTCTGGTTGCGCTCGTCGTAGCTTGGGTAGTCGCCGACGTACCAGAGGAACTCCACGGGTTCGTCGCGGGCGTCCGGCACCTCGAAGTCGAGGTCCTCGGTCCAGTCCGGCCGGGCGCGCTCGGGGTCGCCGAAGGTGTTGCCGTGCTGGAACACGTTCATCATCGCGTCCTGGACGTGTTCGTCCATTTCGCCGGCCTCGGTGAGCCGGCGGTTCATCTCGGTGAACTGCGTGACGTGCTCGATGTCGACCGGGCAGGCGTCCATGCAGGCCATACAGGACATGCAGGACTCCATCGTGTGAGCGTCGATGACCGAGGTGCCGCCGTCGGCGATGATAGGCACGTCCTCGCCGCCGGCGTCGCGCTCCTCGCGGTAGCGTTTCAGGTCGAGGATGACGTTTCGCGGGTCCAGCGGCCGCCCGGAGGCTTTTGCTGGACAGACCGACGAGCACCGGCCACACTTGGTACAGGCGTCGTGGTCGAGCAGTTGCTTCCAGGAGAAGTCGTCGATGTCGCTGGGGCCGATGTCGTCGGGGTCAGCGTCGGCCGGGACGCCCGGCAGTCGCACGCCGGCTTTCTCGTCGCGGGCGACGAGGTTGGCAAACGACGAGAGCATGTGGAACGGCTTCGCGTAGGGAATCCAGGCGACGAACCACAGCGCGACCAGCGAGTGGCTCCACCAGACGAACGGGTACGCGCCCGCTGCCATCTCCGGCGTCATCCCGGCCATAACGAGTCCTTCCTTGACCGACCAGCCGACGAAGCTCACCGTCTCGAAGGAGACGTCCCGGACCGTCGAGGTGCCGAGAATCCGGATGCCTTCGGTCAGGTAGCCGCCGACGCCCAGCACGAACAGCGCGCCCAGAAACAGGTCGTCCTCGCGGGAGGTGTGGCGGTCGTGGAGGCGGTCGAGTTTGCGGCCGTAGCGCCGCCACAGCGCGACACCGACGCCGACGACGAACAGCAGCCCCATCGCGTCCATGACGAACGAGTAGGAGAGGTAGAACTGGCCGACGAAGAAGGATTCACCGGTCAGCGGCCGATAGAGGTCCATGTCGATACCCAGAATCGTCGTCCCGATGAGTAGCGTCAGAAAGCCCCAGACGATGAACGCGTGCATCACGCCGGCGACGGTATCGCGGTCCAACTGCTTCCGGTTCGACAGCGCCAACTGCGCCGCCGCGAGGGTCCGCTGGGGCAACTCGTCCAGGCGGTCGAAAGGGTCGTCGCTGCCCTGGGCATAGCGGGTGACGCGGTCGTACACACCGTACAGAAAGACGATGATGGCGAGCGCCGCCAGATAGTAGAACAGCGCTTTCCCCACGTCGCCGATACGCCAGAACGTCGGGCGCGTGGTCGTCTGGAGTATAGATGACATACGGTAACACGCACTGCGTGTCCGCTTAAATCTTGCCACGCCCCGTCGCGGTCTTGCGAGAATTAGGGATTTGTTGAAAGTTTTCCCGCGTCACGTTGCCCATCCGACAGATATATCACTCCCGAGAAGTAGTTTCATGTTCGATGGACGAGAAGACCGAAGAACTCCGTGACATCTTCATGGACGTCTCCGACGAGGAGGCTGTGACGGAGTCTCAGGAAGCGTCGAGAGGGTCCCTGGCCGATACTGACGAGGCCGGTGTCGCGGACCGACTCGGTGATATCATCGCGCGGATGCGCGAGCGGTACGAGTTCCGAACCGAACTCGCCGACGAGGCCCTGGTGACAGTGGTCCGACTGTTCTACGAGGGAAGCGACGATGCGGGCATCGCGGCCGAAATCGGCGCGGACGAGCCTGACGTGGTCGAGGCGCGGCTGGACCTGCATCTCCTCCGCGACGAGGACACAGAGGCACCGTTCGACCTGGCCGAGTTCCGCCGCCGCGTCGCCGACGACGACCCGTCCGTCGCCGACCTCGCCGCCGAGTTCGACATCGACGAGTCCTGGGCCGCCCACTACCGCCGCGTCGTCGCCGCACAGGACGCCGCGCGCCGGGTCTCCCACCGGTTCCAGAGCGAGTTCGAGGACGTGCTCACCGACGCCGGGCTGTCGACACAGCACGCTGTCGGCCTCCGCGAAGACGGTCTCGACGAAGCCACTGAGGACATCGACTCGCTGGATTCCGGCGCTGACGTGTCGATGTAACGCTGCGCATTCTTCTGTGCTAGCGGTCGGCTGAGATGGCGGGCCTTTCTGGCTGTGCGAAACACGACCGTTCCGTCCCGCCGAACCTTCTTGTAGGAGTACACGACCAGGCGGGGCCATGTCGACCCATACGTTCCGGGAACTGGAAACGGCCGCCTACTGTCCGCGAAAGCTCTACTACCGCCGCCGCGACGGTGCGAGCGAGATTCCAGACGAAATCGAGTCGGTTCGCCGGCTCGCCCGCGATTACGAGCGGCTGCTGACCGACGACGCCGCCCTGCTGGCCGCCCCTATCGAAGTGGGACCGGACGAGTACCGCGACCGCCTCAGAGGGCTTCGAGAGCGCCTGGCCGACTGGGACGCGCTGGTCGCGCCGGCGGCGACGGACGCGTATCTCGAAGGGAAGGACGCCCGCGGTATCGCACACAAGGTCGTCGCAGGGCGGGACGGCCCCGCGCCGTCGCTCGTGTTCGCCGGTCGGCCGCCGGAGGAGGGCGTCTGGGAGCCCCAGACCGTGCGGTTAGTCGCCGCTGCGAAGGCGCTCTCCTGGGAGCGCGATCGAAATATCGACGTCGCCTACGCTGAGTATCCGGCGTACGGCGTCATCCGACGTATCGAGGTGAACGCACGGCGGGCCGGCGTCTACCGTCGTGCGGTCAGAACCGCCGACAGCATCGACGGGCCACCGGGGCGAGTACGTAACGACGCCAAATGCCAGCCCTGTGAGTTCAGTGAGGACTGCGGGGTGAAAACGCGGTCGCTAAGATCGATGTTGCGGTGAGTCGGCAGGGCTTGGACGAGTGACCCGCCAGTCAGTCCCGGGCCGCGAGCCACGACTCGACGGCGTCGGCGTGTGCGCCGCGGCGGTGTATCGTCCCGCTGTCGACGTTCACCACCGTCGACCCGGTCCCGCCGTCGGTCTCGCCGGCGTCGAGTACTACCGCGGCGCGCTCACGGATGGCGTCGAGATCGTCGATGGTGCGGGCGCTGGGGTTACCGGAGATGTTGGCGCTGGTGGCGGTTAGCGGCCCGGTTTCGGCAAGCAATTCGAGCGCGAGGTCGTGGTCGGGGACCCGAACCCCGACGCGGTCACGGCCGGCGACCAGCACGTCCGGCACTGCGTCGCGGCGCTCGACGACGACGGTGACCGGGCCGGGGAGGAACTCACGCATGAACGCCAGTTCGCGGTCGCTCGGGCGCGTGTACTCGCGGGCGGACTCGACATCGGGGACGGCCATCGACACCGGCTTGTCGCGCTCGCGGCCTTTCGCCTCGAACACGCGCTCCACGGCAGCAGCGTCGAGCGCGTCCGCACCGAGCCCGTACACCGTTTCCGTCGGATAGACGACCAGCTCTCCGTTGCGGACTGCCGACGCGGCGTCGTCGACTGTCGCCATCGTCAGAGCTGGGCTTCGACTTCGTCGTAGTTCGGGAAGTCGGGCCACTCCTGGGCCACCCAGGCGTATTCGATGGTCCGGTCGCTATCGAGGACGAACACCGACGGGCGCGGTTCCTCGATTCCGGCCATCCCGTCGAGGTCCATGTCGATGTCGTACTGCTCTGCGACGCCGTTGGCCGGGTCCGAGAACAGCCGGTAGTCCCCCTCGATATCCCGCTCTTCGAGCAACTGCTTGTGCTCGTACGGCGTCGAGATGGAGACGCCGACGACGGTGGCCTGCTCGTGCCACGCGCGGTCGCGGATCTCGTTCCAGATGTACGTCGCCGGGAACGCGCCGTCCATCGCGTGGAACACGAGGACGACCCGGTCGCTGTCGGCACACAGCGACGCGAGCGACTCGTCCTCCCAGAACTCGTCGTTGACGAGCGGGCGCGTGAAATCCGGCGCGGTGTCGCCTTCCTCGGGGTGGTCGACCGGGTCGAGGTCGACGACGTCGAAATCGAGTTCCATCAGGCCGCACCCCCTGCCGTCTCCTCACCCTCTCCGTACGTCCGTTCCAGATACGCGACGATGTTCGCGCTCTCGGACATCGTGACGCCGGTGTTCTCGTCGACGATGGCCGGGACGGTCCGCTTGCCGGACAGTCGCTTGACAACGTCGCGGTCGGCGTGCATCGGCTCGACGAACCGCGACTGGTAGTCGAGGTCGTAGGCGTCCAGCTTTCGGACGACGCGCTCACAGAACGGACACGCCTGCAACCGGTACAGCGTGATATCGGACTCGCTCATACTCTGTGGAGTGATACGCGTGAAAGCCGGGTAAGGGCTTCGCTGACAACCCCTTCATGACAAGCCTTAATCCGCACCCATTACAACTTCGACCGTTGATGGCCCTGGATCCACCTGCGCCGTTTGAGCTGTCTACAGCGATGTTGCAGGCTATCGAATACGCCGGCGTCATGATTCCCGAAACCGTGGTGCTGGTCGGTGGTACCGCCACTATCGTCTTCCTCATCGTCCTGTCGGCGTTCTTCTCGTCCTCGGAGATCGCCATGTTCTCGTTGCCCGCACACCGGACGGAGTCACTCGTCGAGGACGGCGTGCCGGGTGCGAAGACGCTCAAGCAACTCAAAGCGGACCCCCATCGCCTGCTCGTGACGATTCTCGTGGGGAACAACCTCGTCAACATCGCGATGTCGTCTATCGCGACGGGACTACTGGCGATGTATCTCTCACAGGGGCAAGCCGTCGCCGTCGCGACGTTCGGAATCACGGCTATCGTGCTGCTGTTCGGCGAGAGCGCGCCAAAGAGCTACGCCGTCGAGAATACCGAATCCTGGGCGCTGCGCATCTCCAAGCCGCTCAAGGTCGCCGAGAAGGTGCTGCTCCCGCTCATCCTGCTGTTCGACTACCTCACGCGCGTCGTCAACAAGATCACCGGGGGGCGCTCCGCTATCGAGACCTCCTACGTCACCCGCGAAGAGATACAGGACATCATCGAGACGGGAGAGCGCGAAGGTGTCCTCGACGAGGACGAACGGGAGATGCTCCAGCGCACGCTGCGGTTCAACGACACCATTGCCAAGGAAGTGATGACGCCGCGGCTGGACATGACGGCCGTCGCCAAGGACGCCTCCGTCGAGGAAGCGCTGGAGACCTGTATCCAGAGCGGCCACGCCCGCATCCCGGTCTACGAGGGAAGTCTGGACAACGTTATCGGCGTCATCCACATCCGCGACCTCGTTCGGGACCTCAACTACGGCGAGGCGCTGGCCCGCGATATGGACCTCGAAGACCTCATCGAGCCGACCCTGCACGTCCCCGAATCGAAGAACGTCGACGACCTGTTGACCGAGATGCGGGCCGAGCGCCTCCACATGGTCATCGTCATCGACGAGTTCGGGACCACCGAGGGGCTGGTGACGATGGAGGACCTGACCGAGGAGATTGTCGGCGAGATACTCGAAGGCGAAGAGGAAGAGCCGATCGAGTACGTCGACGACGACACGGTCACGGTCAAAGGCGAGGTCAACATCGAGGAGGTCAACGAGGCACTGGACCTTGAACTGCCCGAAGGCGAGGAGTTCGAGACCATCGCCGGCTTCATCTTCAACCGGGCGGGCCGACTGGTCGAGGAGGGCGAGACCATCACCTACGACGGTGTTGAAATCCGTGTCGAACAGGTCGAGAACACGCGCATCATGAAGGCTCGCGTTGTCCGCCTCGAAACCGACGAAACAGAGTCAGTCGACGCCGAAGAGGCCACGGACTGATTCCAGTCGGTAGCAGTCGTTTTACCTCGGTCGCCGTCGACAGTAGTGGTATGGGCTATCACCACCTCGCGGTCGACGACATCGAGCCGACACCGGACCGACCCAGTGTCCAGCGCTCCATCAGTGACGCGGCCGGTCTCGAAAACGCGGCCGTGAACGTCTACGAGGTCGCTCCCGGCGAGGATATCCCGCTCGCGTACCACTACCACGATAATCAGGAGGAACTGTTCTACGTCCTCTCGGGGACGCTCGCCGTCGAGACGCCGGAGCAGACCTACGAGGTCGGCGAAGACGAGGCGTTCGTCGTCGAACCGGACAGCCCCCAGCGGGCGCACAACCCCGAGTCGGCGACCGAATCAGTACGGACGCTCGTCGTCGGCGCGCCCGCGGTGGACGACGTCCACCCGTACGACCCCGAGTAAGCCGAGCGTCGAGATCGTTCCGTTGGCCCGCTACTGGAGCGTAATGGCATAGGTCAGTGCGAACAGCAGTATCGCGCCGGTCGCGACGTTGATAGCCGTCAGTTCCGCCGCGCCGATGACGCTCAGCCCCCAGACGATAGTGGCCGCAAACACCGTCGAGAGTACGACGTTCATCGCGATGAGTACCCGTGGGTCACCCTGCGACCCGCTCGCCCCCTCCTCGAACCCGTCCGCGTCGCTCATGCCCACGAACACGGACGGGACGCCCCTTAGCTCTTTGGCAGTGCCCGGCGTGCCCGTCCTGTCCGCTCCGGCCGGGCGCGGTCGAGTCGCGCAACTAAACACGCTCGGAGCCCAACACGGGCGTATGAACGTTCAAAATCGTCATGGGGACCCGGTCGACCCGGTCCCGTTTCTCGTCTGTACCGCGACGGCGGTGATGCTGCTGTTCTCCGTCGGCCCGCTGTACGGCCTCGCGTACGGGCTGCCAGTGTGGGCCGGCCTGACCGTTGCGACAGCCGGCACCGTCGCTGTCTCCGCCGTCGCGTACCACCGTCTGGTCTGGACGGCCCCGCCGCCCTGGGTACAGATCGCCCCGGAACTCCGATTTCAGCGGCTCATCTACATCGGTATCGGCTTCGCTGTCTTGCTGGTTGCCGTCTCGGCTCCGCTGGCCCTGTGATTTACTACCCCGGTACGCATGTGGACTGGTATGCGCGAGGTCGAACGCTCTCGGTTCGTGATGGCGCGGCCGCCGGCTGTCCACCGCACGCTCTCGCCGGAGGCGGTCGTCGCGGCGGAGGGGACGTTCACGGTGACGGCCGTCGAAGAGACTGATACGGGAACCCTGGTTACTGCCGCCGGCCCCGGGATGTCGGTCCCGCTGCGCTTCGAATCGCGGGACGACGGGCTCCGGTACACCGCCGAGGGCGAGGTCGGCCCCTTCGACCATCTGGAGACGCAGATTACTGTCACGCCGGAAGAGAACGGGTCTCGACTCACGATGCGCTCGACCGTTTCGCTGAACCTGCCGCTCCCCTTTGCCGACCGCATCGCCGTCTGGAAGCGCGGAAACGAGCTAGAGCGGGCTATCGAAGACCTGGCGGCCGACGTACCCGGTGCGTGAGCCGGCGACGGCGCATCCGGCCCGTTCGGCGCTGGTCGTGAGATGACTGCACACAACCACGGTACGTTTAGTAGCCGTAATTTCAATATACGATCATGAGCATCCTCGACAGCGTCAAGGACGCACTCACGTCACAGTCGGACACGAAGTCCCGGCCGGACGACGGGTCCAAGGGGGCGTACTGGTGTGACGACTGCGGCGTTCGCATCAGGGACGTCGAACTGGAGGGCGAACCGGTCTGTCCGGACTGCGGCGAGGAGATGCGGTTCGAGCGTGCGGCCGGTCGTGACTGCGCCTGCTAAGGGCTCCGGATAACCGTCTCATCCCCCTGTTCTGCCGGGAACGGCCCCGTGAGCGACTCGCTGTCCGTCCATTCCTCGTCCGTGACGAGCGCGTCGTCGAGCGCCGTCCGAAGGGCGTCTTCGTCGTAGTCTGTTCCAATGAACACCAGTTCAGTCCGGCGGTCGCCGTGTTCGTCGTGCCAGTCGAGTTCCGGCCGGTTCGAGCGGTACATATCCCGCTCGACTTCGGGCAGGCTCGCGATCCAGGGTCCCTGTGCTTCGGCCCGTATCGAGGGGCCGGCCTGGCCGATGACGACGCGGCGCTCGGTGCCCGCCAGCCAAACGGTGCCCTTCGAGCGGACGACACCCGACGGGAGGTCCCGCAGCACGTCGGCGAGCCGGTCGGGGTGGAACGGCCGGCGGCGGCGGTAGGTGTAGGAGGTGACGCCGTACACGTCCTCGGGATGGTGGTGGCCGTCGTGTCCGTGGCCGGTGTCGTCTGCATCACCCTCGACACCGTGGTCGTGGCCGTCTTCGCCATGGCTATGCCCAGCGTCGGCCAGCGCTCGCTTCCAGCCCGGCAGGTCGTTGATTTCGGTCTGATCGAACAGCTTGCGGTCGAACAGCCGGTCGGGAGCGACCTCTGAGAAGGTCGTTCGGATGGTCTCGGCGTCGGGCTGGAGCGCCCGTACCAACTCTTCGGCTTCGTCCAGTTCCGCGTCCGTACAGAGGTCCGTCTTGTTCATCACAACGAGGTTCGACAGTTCGACCTGTTCGACCATCAAATCCGAGAGCGGGCGGTCGGCGTCGGCGGCCGCTGCGTCGGTGGTATCCCCATCGGCGCTCGCTTCCACGGCCCCCCGGCGCTCCGGCGTCTCGCCGGCGAATGAGTCGAGAAACAGTCGGGTATCCAGTACGGTCACGAGCGTGTCGACCCGATACAGCGCGGCCACGCGCGACTCGGTAGTGAACAGCCGCGCTACCGGTGCCGGCTCGGAGATGCCAGAGGACTCGACGACGAGCGCGTCGAAGTCCCGGTCGTTCACCAGCCGGACGACCGCCGTTTCGAGGTCGTCCTGCAGTTCACAGCAGATACAGCCGTTGGATAGCTCCGCGACGCCGTCGTCGACGTCCAGTTCCGACCCTTCCGCGATGAGTTCGGCGTCGACGTTGACCGTCCCCATATCGTTGACGAGGACGGCGATGTCGCGGTCGCCGGCCTCGGTCAGCAGGTGGTTCAGCAGCGTCGTCTTCCCGGCCCCGAGGCTCCCGGAGAGAATCGTGACGGGAATGGTGTCGCGCATACCTCCCGTTGTGGGCCGGCTCCCTTCAAATCGCGCCTCGTTTCCGGGAGCCGAACACGACCGCTGTCCCGCCAGAGCGCGTGGGTACTATCGACGGGTAACTGCGACAGCTTTTACTCCGTGCCTCTCGCACACACGACCCACGATGGAACTGGCCGACCGAATCGAGCGCTTTCGCCGGACGCTGCGGGAGTGGGCCCGCGGGCTGTACCACGGCATGATAACGCACCCGGCCTACGAGAAAATTGAGAAGGAGGCCGAGGACATCGAGGACGCGTTCATGCTGGCCTGTTTCCCCGACGCCTTCGGCATCCCCTCGCCGGTGTCGTACTACACCGCCGAACTGCTGCCGTACCTCGAAGACACCTTCGAGGCCTGGGAGCGGCGGCTGTGGGACCGGGGCTCGTACATCGAACGCAAGGGACAGCAGTACCACTTCTGATGGAGCCGTTCGTCTTCTTCGGCGGCAAGGGCGGGGTCGGCAAGACCACCGTCTCCTGTGCGTACGGAGTGAAATCCGCACGCGCGGGCCTGGATACGCTCGTCGTCTCGACGGACCCTGCCCACTCCGTCACCGACGTGTTCGACCAGTCGTTCAGCGACGACCCGGAGTCCGTCGAGGGCGTCGACGGCCTCGACGCGATGGAGATCGACCCGGAGACCGAGGCTCAGCGCCACCTGGACGGCATCCGCAACGACCTCTCCGAGCAGGTGTCGGCGGCGATGGTCAACGAGATCAACCAGCAACTCGAGATGGCCCACCAGACGCCGGGGGCCTACGAGTCGGCGCTGTTCGACCGCTTCGTCGACGTGATGCGCAACGCCGACCCGTACGACCGGGTCGTCTTCGACACCTCCCCGACCGGCAGCACGCTCCGCCTGCTCGGCCTGCCGGAGTTCCTCGAAGGGTGGATCGACCGGCTGATGCACAAACGCGAGAAGAGCATCGACCTCTTCGAGAAGGCCGCTATCGGCAGCAACGAGCCCCGGCGCGTCATGGACGGCGACCCGGTGCTTGCCCGCCTGCAGGACCGCAAGGAGTTCTTCGAGTTCGCCGGCGGCGCGCTCCAGGCCGACGCCGCCTTCTTCCTCGTGCTCAATCCCGACCAGCTCTCGGTCAACGAGACGCGGCGCGCCATCGCCGAGATGCGTGAGCGCGACCTCTCGGTTCGGGGCCTCGTCGCGAACAAGCTCACGCCCGAACCGGACCCCGACGAAAACGGCCGCGGGGCCCGCTATCTCAGGGACCGCGTCGCCACTGAGAACGAGCGGCTTCAGGAGGTCCGAGAGACGCTCGACCCGCCGCTGGTCGCGGAAATCACGACCCGCACGGCGGAGGTGAAAGGCGACCTGCTCGACGATGTCGCCGCCGAATTCGACGTCGAGACGGACGCCGAGGCACCGACGTTCGTCTGAGCCGGCGACCCGCCGCTCATGTGTGGGCCGCGCATAACCGATAAGTAATCAGATATTAGATTTTCGTTGATAGTCGAAGCCGTGTGACCGAGCGTATTCTGACGGATTTGAGATATATAAGAAATATATAATAACTATTAATAGCTTGATGTTGGTTACCATTCATGCACATACATGACACAGGTAATCTGGATCGTCCTGGCAGTACTGGTGACGTTCAGCGTGGGGTACCTGGGGTATTCGAAGTACCTCGCGCGGTTCCTCGAACTCGACAACGCCAACGAGACTCCGGCACACAAGTACGAAGACGGGCAGGAATACGTCCCGTCGAAGAAACCGGTGTTGCTGGGTCACCACTACTCCAGTATCGCGGGTGGGGCACCGATTGTCGGACCGATTACTGCGGGGGCCATCTGGGGGTGGGTTCCCGCACTGCTGTGGATCGCCATCGGCAACCCGCTGATGGGCAGCGTCCACGACTTCGTCTCGCTGTCGGGGTCGCTCCGACACGAAGGGAAGTCCATCGGCTACATCGTCGGTGAGTACGTCGGCGAGGGCGGGAAGAACATGCTGCTGTGGTTCGCGTTCCTGACGATTATCCTCGTCGTCGCAGTGTTCGCGCTGGTGGTCGGGATCGTGTTCAACGCCTATCCCGAGGTGGTGACGGCGTCGCTGGTCTACATCGCCCTCGCGCTGGCGTTCGGCGTGTACCTTTACCAGCTCAACGGCCCGTTCATCCCCGGCACAGTCCTGTTCGTCGCAGGCGTTTTCGCCGGCGTCTACGCCGGGATTCAGTTCCCGATTGCCCTGTTCGAGCCGACGGCCGAACGGACCGCGGAGATATCCGTCATCGTGTTGCTCGGCGGGAGCGGTTCCTGGGTGCCTGGCGCGAGCGCACTGGGCGGCAACACTGCGGCGTGGATACCGGTCATCATGGCCTACGCCGCCGTCGCCAGCGCGCTCCCGGTGTGGGTGTTGCTCCAGCCGCGTGACTACCTCTCCTCGTTCCTGCTGTACACCGGCGTCGGCGGCGCGCTGCTCGCCATTATCGTCGGGACCATCCTCGGCTCGTCGAGCCAGCCGCTGGTCATCGACAGCTCGCTGGGTGCGTTCAACGGCTTCTGGGGCGTCGAGGGTGCGGGCCTGTACCCGCTGTTCCCGCTGCTGTTCATCACCATCGCCTGTGGAACCATCAGCGGCTTCCACTCGCTGGTCTCCTCCGGGACGACGGCGAAGCAACTCGATAAGGAGACCGACGCCCGCCTCATCGGCTACGGCGGGATGCTGGGCGAGGGCCTGCTCGCGGCCGTCGCGCTGTCGACGCTCGCGGTCGCCGGTTTCCCCGACCCCGCAGGCGGTATCGGCGCGGCGCTGCCGAACTTCGCGACCGGTGGTGGCATCATCCTGACGAGCCTCGGCCTCCCACAGTCCTTCGGCGCGCCGTTCATGGCGCTCGTCCTCGTGAGCTTCCTGCTTACGTCTACTGACACGGCTGTCCGGCTCGGCCGCTACATGATGGAAGAGATCGTCGGCCTGCCGGCCGGCCAGACGTCGACTGGCCTCGACGTGGGCGGCGGCATCCGTTCGACGCTGGGCGAACTCGGCCGCGGTCGGTACACGAACCCGATCATCCAGTGTGTCCTCGCGTACGTGATGGTCATCTCCGGCCAGTGGGTCGTCCTGTGGGCGCTGTTCGGCGGTGCGAACCAGCTGCTGGCCGCGCTCGCACTGCTGACCGCGACGGTCTGGCTGGCTAACTGGGACAAGAGCAAACAGCTGTACTCCACGGGCGTACCGATGGCCGTCATGGTGGCGATAACCGTGCTCGGCCTCGGCTGGCTCGCGTTCTACCAGAACATCTACCAGACGATTATCGTGGGCGGTGCGAGCGGTGTGCAACTGTTCGCAACGATTATCCAGACGCTTCTGGCACTGACCCTCATCGGCCTCGCTCTGGCGCTGGTCAAGAAGGGGTACGACAACATCAGCACTGTCCGCGAGAGCTACGGCGGCGGTGCCGTCGAACCGAGCGACGACTGACGCAACCGATCACTTCTCCGTTTTTTCGGCACTGACAGCGACTGCTACCCGAGCGTCATTTCCAGAACCGCTTGGCGAGCCGCGAGAGCACCCCTTCCTCGGGCTGGGTCACGTCTTCCCAGAGGACGAACGCCTCGACCACGTCGGCGGCCTCGCCGGCGACGGCTTCCTGCTCGTCCGGAACGACGACGCCCAGATTGACCTCGTAATGGCCGTAGTAGCCGTACTTCAACAGCGTGCGCTCGCGCTGGCCCTCGACGAACGACCGGACTTCCTCGGGCAGTTCGTCGGCGACGAGGACGAACGTGAAGTCGGTGCGGTAATGCTCTTCGTTGGCGGTCACGCGCTCGTCGGCCAGGTCGTGGCCGAGTTCGACCAGCCGCTTCAGTTCGCCAACCGTCGGCCGGGTGACGCGGCGAGCATAGAGGTACTCCTCTGACTCGTGGTCGCCGTAGGACAGCGCCGGGTGGAAGAACTGCTTCTGATTGAGGATCCGCATCTCGCCGTAGAGGTCCCAGCGCTCGCCACGGAGCCGGTGGTCCCGTTCCAGCGTGTAGTTGTACATCAGGCGGTCGCTCACCCGGTCGAAGTACGGGTCGTCTGTCCAGTGTGGGACTTCCTCGATGATTTCGTCGGGCAGCTCCGATTTCGGGACCGCCCCAGTGACGGGGTCCTCCCAGTCGTCCGCACCGTAGTCCGGGGGTTCCTCGACCGGCCCGGGCTCTGTTTCCTCGCTCATCGTGTCGAGCCGCGTGGGCGTTTAGTTCGCACCGGCCCTATGCCGCGGTAGCTCATACCATGCCGATGCCGTGTCGGCGTCTTAAGCGCGTCGGTCAGCCGACGGTCGTTCACGGGCCGTACACGACCGCCGCGGCAGGTTTTTGACGCTGGCCTCCGAATTAATCACCAACAATCATGGCGAAAGACACCGAAGCCTGCGGCCGCTGCTCGATGACCGTCGTCGTCGACGCCGTCGACGAAACTGCGGACGAACAGCCCCACGACCCCTTCGGCGACGACCGCATCGAGGTCGACCAGCGGGACATCGAGCGTATCTCGCCCGAGGCCTGGATGGGCCGGCTCTCGACCCGCGTCAACGAGGCCGTGAGTCGCTACGTCTGGGGTCGCTAAGCGAGTCAGAGGAGTGCGTCGATAATCCAGAAGAGGCCGTAGCTCAGTCCGAACGCCAGCGCGAGCGACCCGATCCAGGCCAGCACCGTCTTGCCCATCTTCTCTCGACTGACTTCGCCGCCGCCGGCGGCCGCGCCGGAGCCGACGATAGCGGAGACGATGATCTCGTTGAACGACACCGGAATGCCGAAGAAGACGGCTGCCTGCGCGATGATGAAGCTCGGAATCAGCGCGCCGATAGACCGGCGCGGCCCGAGCGAGGAGTAGTCCTGTGCCAGCGCTTTGATCATCCGCGGCGCGCCCGTCCAGGACCCGATGAGGAGGCCGAGGCCGCCGAACAACAGGACCCCGGTGATGGGGATGGCTGCCGTCGGCCCTTCCCCGAGTAGCGGGACCAGCGGCCCCAGCGCCAGACCGACCTGGCTCCCGCCGGCGGAGAAGGCCACGAGCCCGCCCATCACCAGCAGGAAGTGCCGTTGCCCGGCGGCCGCATCCGCTCTGATATCCAGATACAGCAGTCCACCGGCGAGCACCCCGATGAGAAGCGTCACGACGACTATCGACGGGACCATCGGCGTCCCGGCCGCCTGCGCGACGGCGCTGGCCACCGATGCCTGCTCGTTACCCGGTGCCAGCAGCACGAACTCGATGTTCGCCAGAATCACACCGACCAGCCCGCCCAGCAGCGGCACGAGCCGTTCTTCGGTGGTGGCCTCGTGCCGGAGCGACCACGCCGTCCCGAAGGCGATGCCCCCGCCGACGAAGGGGGTCAGGACCCACAGCGAGACGATTTCGATGTATTTGGCCGTCGCCGGCTGGCCGCCCATCGCCAGTCCGACGCCGACCACCGCACCGGTGACGGTGAACGCCGTCGCGATGGGGTAGCCAGTGAAAATCCCGACGGCGACCAGCACCGCCGCGGTGATGAGGGCGACGATGGCGGCGATAGCCGAGAGGCCGCCGCCGCTCGGGAACAGAACGAGTTCGCTCCCGACAGCCTCCGTGACGTTGGCCCCCTGCAGGACCGCGCCGGCCAGCCCGAGGATGCCGACGAAGAACCCGGCCCGCATCACCGAGATCGCGTTCGCACCGACGGCCGGCGCGAACGGAGTGGACCCGGACGACCCGGCACCGATGGCCCAGGCCATGAACAGACTCGCGGCTGACGCGACAACAAGCGTCGCAATCGTACTCGTCGCGACCATCTGTCACGGCGTTTGCTCCGGCCTGCAATGAGCCTACCGTTCGCGCGCCCTTGTGAGGCTGACTGCCGACACTGACGCGGGCCTCACAGGCAAACGTTCAGGTGCCAGTGCGTAGTTCAATCCCGTATGTCCGCCTCCGAAGAGACTGTCCGCGTCTGGCTGGTCGAACGAACGTACTCCGACGACGAACAGAACCTCATCATCCTCACGTACGCGACGCCAGACGGCGAACAGTACTTCCGTAAGGAGCGCGCCCTAACCTCGTTTTCCGACGTGCGAGAGACCACAGCTGCCGTCGACGCGGACCCGGACAACCTCGGGTCTGTCGATGACGGCGACCTCCAGGCGCAGTACGCGACCGAAGCGACGCGGATGGCCGAGAAACACGACCCCGACGACGCTATCTGACTGTCTGCAGAGCCACGCTCGCGTTTCGTTCGTCTTCGCCTCTCGGACGCAAAACCGATGCCGGCGGCAGAGCGCCGCCTTAGTTCGTTTTTGCGTCGGCGATGCTGGAAGCCGATGCCGCTCGCCCGGCGGCGAGCTTAGTTCGTCTTCGCATCGGTCTCTTCCCCCGGCTCTGTCGCATCCACACCCTCCGCCGCTTCGACAGCGTCGGTGACTTTCTCGGTGTCGACGTGCCAGCGGTCGACGGCCTGCTCGAAGTCGGCGAGCTTGTTCGAGACGCGCATCTTCAGGTCGTCGTCGTTGACGTTGACCTCGAAGACGTACTCGGGGCGGTCGCCGTCGCCGACGCGGCGGAGGTTCGCGCTGATGAGGTCGTTGTCGAAGTAGTAGGGCGCGATCTGTGTCATCACGTTGCGGTAGACGGTGTCCTCGACCTTCCGCAGGGCCTTCCGGCTGGCGGAGTCGGCCGCGCGGGCCACATAGTCGACGGACTCGCTCCAGCGCTCCATCGCCTCGTCGGGCTCGTCGAGGTTGTCGTAGGACTCGCTGAGCTTCTCGCCGGCGGTCTGGAGGTCCTCGTCCGGCCCCTTGCCGGCCTGTTCCCCCTTGCCCTCGGCGACGCTCGCCTGGTCAGCGGTTTTCTCGTTGACGTCCTCGTCCAGTCGCTCGTGGCTTTTCGGTCGCCACTCGTCGAACTCACTGAGGGCGTCGTCGTCGACATTCTCGTCCGAAGCGATGTCTTTCAGCGCCTGCGTGATGCGCTCGCCGTGCTCGACGATGTCGACCCAGCCGCCTTTCGTCTTGAATCCTGAAACGCTCTCTTCGATGTCTGCCATGGTATAATAGATCGGTCTATGACAGCCGCGGGACCTGCTGCAGTGGGCTGTCCATCTGTACACAGCGGATTGCTGCTCAGTAGGGTTAAACGTTTCCGCCATGGCGGTAGACATGATACTTACCCGCCCTACTCCTCCCCAGCCCTCGATACCGGCACGCAGACGACGTGCTGCCACTGCATAGCGACCCGCCCGCTCGGCCCGCTTCGCTCAACACCGAACGGCCGCTTATAAGGATTGCACGCGAACGGTTGTATGATGCCATCCGCACTATTCGTCGTAAGCGAACACGGGTACTGGGGCGAAGAATGCATCGAGCCGCTGACAACACTCTCGGACGCCGGTCTGGATATCACGGTGGCGACACCGACCGGCGAGCCGCCGGTGCTTGACGAACGCTCCGTCGATCCGGAAGAAGTCGGCGAAGACCTCTCGGAGCACGTTCGGGAGGTCCACGAGACCGACGAGCGCCTGAACAACCCGATCCCGCTGGCCCAGGCCGACGCCGAGGACTACGACACCGTCGTGTTCCCCGGTGGCCACGGCGCGGAGTGGGATATCACGCAGGACGTCCACGCCCGCGGACTGCTGCGTGAGAGCGTCGCCGGCGACGACGGCAAGGCGCTCGTCGTCTGTCACACGGTCGGGATTCTGGCCTTCACCAGAAACGCTGACGGAGAGTTCCTCGCCGACGGCCGCTCGGTCACCGGCTTCCCGAACGCCTGGGAGGAAGGCATCGTCGACGAGAACGACCTGCTCCCCGACGGCCGGAAGCTTCCGTACTGGGTCGAAGACGAAGTGAAGGCCGTCGGTGCTGACTGGGACGCCGAACTCGATGCCGACACCAGCGTCACGGTCGACGGCGACCTCATCACGGCTCGTGGCCCGCCGTCGTCGGCTGCGGCCGCCCGGACGCTCCTCGACGAACTCGGTATCGAGACGTCCGCGTAACGGGGTCCGGCACGCCAGCTACGGACACACGTCAAACCAGCTGAATTTCTCCGAACAAAGGACATCTCGCCCGGTCGTGTTACCCCGCCCGGTCGTCGTCCCCGAGAATACGGTGCCATACGGTATCGCACAATATAGTCAAATAACGACTGTGTACTAGCTAACCTTCTTGAAGGCCCCGTGCAACGTAGACATACGTATGACTAACAACTCCACGCGCAGGCGGTTCCTCAAGACAGCAGGCGTTGCAGGTGTCGCGGCTCTCGCCGGTTGTGGCGGCGACGGTGGCGACGGCGGATCGACTGAAGGCGATGGCGAGATGACTGACGGCGACGGCGGGATGACCGAGGGCGACGACACGACCGAAGGCGACGGTGGCGACACGGAGACCCGCCTCTCGTGGCACGCCGGTGGGACCGGTGGGACCTACTTCCCGCTCTCGAACGAGTTCAAGACGGTCGTCGAGGACAACACGGACTTCACGCTGAACGTCCAGTCGACCGGTGCAAGCGTCGAGAACGTCGGCAGCCTCGCCAACGGCGACGCCGACTTCGCGCTCATCCAGAACGACATCGCCTCGTTCGCGAAGAACGGCACCGGCATCGATGCGTTCCAGGACAACGCCATCGAGAACCTCCGCGGCGTTGCGACCCTGTACCCCGAAACGATCACGGTCGTCACCCTCGCGGACACGGGCATCACGCAGCTCTCCGACCTCGAAGGCGCGACGATCAACACCGGCGACCTCGGGAGCGGGACCCAGGTCAACGCGCTCCAGATTCTGGAGTCGGTCGGCATCTCCGACTTCACCGAGCAGAACGCCTCGTTCTCCCAGGCCGCCGACCAGCTCCGGAACGGCGACATCGACGCCGCGTTCGTCGTCGGCGGCTGGCCGGTCGGCGCTATCGAGGACCTCGCGAACACGAACGACCTCGTCATCGTCCCTATCTCCGGTGACAACCGCGACGCAGCGAAAGAGGACGCGTCCTGGTTCGCCGACGACACCATCCCCGGCGGCACCTACACCGGTGTCGACGAGGACGTCGAAACGATCGCCGTCCAGGCGATGATCGCGACGAACGCCGAGCAACCCGAAGGGACGGTTGAATCGGTCACCGCAGCTATCTTCGACAACGTCGACGACCTCTCGATCAAGACGGACTTCATCAGCAAGGACTCCGCACAGGACGGGATGTCCATCGAACTCCACCCCGGCGCGGCGACCTACTTCGACGCGTAACGCCGACTGACGTCATCCGCATCGTTCACTACCCGTCTTCTATTACCCAGCAACCGGAATGAGACGACGATACGTCGCCATCGCGGTGCTCGTTTCCCTCCTCCTCATCGGGACTGTAGCGGCGCTACCCGGCGGACGCGCACTGGTCGTTGCGGACGCCGAGACCGGCGACCAGTATCTGACGGTCCCGGTCGAGGACGGGACGACCGTGGCGCTGGAATATATGCACAGTGTTGAAAAAACGCGCGTCTACGACGAGTACACGGTCCGTGGCGACCATCTCGAAATGACCCGCATGGAGTTCGAATCGTTCGGCTGGGGGCTTCCGAGCGGGGCCAACGTCACCCGGGAAGACGGGGTGTACGTCTTCGACCCACCGGGCAACTACACGCGTGTGACAGTCTCTCCCGGTGATGTTGCAGGGCATAAACTTCACGTCGGAGCCGAAACCTACGATTTGGTAGCCCGCACCAACGGCCGCTCGGTCCATCTCTACGTGACCCAGCGTTCGGCGTTCGGTGCTGCGAAAGACCAGCTCAACACATGACTGACGACACACGACCTGACGACGGCGGGGAGGCCGTATCGGACGAGGAAGTCGACGAAGTACTGCAGGAGATTGAGCGAAAACGCTCGCTCAGAGGCTGGGCGCTCGTCCTCGTCGCGCTCATCGGCATCTCGTTTTCGGTGTTTCAGATGTGGCTCGCGGCGAAAGGGTTCAACCTCTCGATTTCGCTTCCGGGTGTCGGCGACCCGGACCAAGTCCCCGAGGTCGTGTTCGCGTCGCTGCAACTGCTCCAGATAAACGCCGTCCACGTCTCCTTCGGCCTCATCCTGACCTTCCTGCTGTATCCCGGCAGCACCGGCGACGGCCCGCTCTCCCGGCGCTGTATCGCGCTCGGGACGCTGGTCGACGAGAAATTCGGCGCGGAGCATCCGGTGTCTCGCGTCGTTCACGCTATCGGCGACGCGCTCGCCTGGGCGTTTCTGGACGCCGAGATGGACCGCGTGACGCCCTCTGATTTCGTTTTCATCGCGCTGTCGGTGCTGTCGGCCGCGTACTTCATCACCGACTTCGACGAGATCCAGCGCATGCGTGCGCTGGGACTTGAACGCGGCCGACCGATTCAGGAAGTGTTCACCTTTCTGGAACCGATAGCAGGCCTGCTCGGGCCACTTGCCGATACCTCCTACGCGTTCGTGCTGGGTGTGCTTGGCGTCCTGCTCGTCCTCGAAGCGACCCGCCGGGCCATCAGCCTCTGGCTGATGGTCATCGTCGCGGCCTTTGTCGTTTACGCCCGCTTTGGCGTACTCATTCCACAGAACGCCGCTTACGTCGGCGTCCTTTCCATCCCGGAACTGTCCTGGCCCTCTATCATCCAGAACCTCTGGTACAACACCGAAAACGGGGTGTTCGGGATTCCGGTCACCGTCTCCGTGCAGTTCATCTACATCTTCATCCTGTTTGGCGCGTTCCTCGAAATGTCCGGCGCGGGGAAGTGGTTCATCGACCTCGCGTACGGCGCAACGGGGACGCGAAAGGGCGGCCCGGCGAAGGCGTCCATTCTCGCCAGCGGATTTATGGGAACCATCTCCGGGTCTTCCATTGCGAACACGGTGACGACCGGCGCGTTCACGATTCCGCTGATGAAGCGGTCGGGCTACTCGCCGGAGTTCTCCGGGGGCGTGGAGGCCTCTGCCTCCTCGGGCGGCCAGATCCTCCCTCCGGTGATGGGGGCCGCCGCGTTCCTCATCGTCCAGTACACGGCGACGCCGTTCGCCGACGTCATCGTCGTCGCGACGATTCCCGCCATCGTCTTCTTCTTCGGCGTCTGGGTGATGGTCCACTTCGAGGCGGTCAAGGAGGATATCGGCGGCCTCGACTCTTCGGAACTGGTGAACATCCGTAGCCACCTCCGGAGCGGATGGTTCTACCTCGTCCCGCTCGTTCTTTTGCTGTACTACCTCATCATCGAGCGGCTGTCTGTCGCCCGCTCGGCGTGGTTTACGCTCATCGCAATCGGAGCCCTCATCGCACTTGTGGCGGCCTACAGCGACGAGACGCGGGCCCGACTCGGCATTACACTTGCGTCCCTCTTCGGGCTGACGACGCTCACGCAGTACTTCACTGGGCAAGGCATTTTCGGATACCTGTTCAATCGGTTCGTACAGGCCACGACAGCGTTCCCGCCGCTGTTCAACCGCATCGATGGCCTTGTCGCGGCAGACCTGGCAGCGGAAGGGGCGCTTGCACTGCCCGGCCCCCAACCGCTTGGTGCCGCGTTTTCCGCGGCGCTCGGCAATGTCGGCACGCTGATCATCCTCGCCGGCGTTCTCACGCTGATTTCCCGGCCCAGACTCGACTCGCCGCTGCTGTCGTTCGACAATGCCGTCGACGACGCCGCCGAGACGACCGCCGACGCCGTCGGCCGGCCGGACCTCGCCTCCAACGGACTGTACAAGCTCGGTATCTTCCTCGGGAAATCTATGGAGAGTGGGGCCAGAACCGCCGTTCCAGTCGTTATCGCCGTCGCCGCTGCCGGCATCATCCCGGGTGTCATCAGCGTCTCCGGCCTCGGCCCGAACCTCGTCTCGCTCATCACGGCTGTCGCCGGCGGGTCGCTGGTCTTGCTGTTGCTCGTCACCGCGTTCTCGTCGATTATCCTCGGGATGGGGATGCCGACGACGGTGACCTACATCATCCTCGTCTCTCTGCTCGCGCCGGCGCTGACGGCGTTCGGCGTTCCGCTGCTCGCGGCGCACCTGTTCATCCTCTACTTCGGCGTCATCGCCGACATCACGCCGCCGGTCGCGGTGGCCGCCTACGCCGCCTCGGGCGTCGCGAAGTCAGACGCGTTCCAGACCGGTATCGAGGCGTTCTCGCTGTCGCTCAACAAGGCTATCGTCCCGTTCGCGTTCATCGTCACGCCGGGCATCATCCTGCTGCGGCGCAACCCTGACGCTGCAAGCCTCGACGTCGGAGACAAATACCGGGTCGTCGGGACCGCGGACCTCCTCGATGTCGGCTACTCCATCCCCGAGATACTGATTCCCGTCGTCGGTGTGTTCCTCGGCGTCATCGCGCTCGCGGCCACAGTCATCGGGTTCGCGTACGCGCCGGTCTCCCGGGGCGAGCGGGCGGCGTTCGCGTTCAGTTCGCTCCTGTTGATGGCTCCTGCGCTCGCTGTGTCCGGGGTGTACGACCTCCTCGGTCTCGTCGGCATCGCCGGCGGCGAGATGACGGTCCTGCTCGACGTTGTACTCCGCGGCGTCGGCCTCGCCCTGTTCCTCTTCCTTATGGCGAAGAACCGCCAGCGCGGCGGTGACCCTGCGGGACGGTCCGGCACGGCTGAGCCGGCGTGAGTGAGAACCGTTTAACCCATCGGGGGTCAACGGGCACGATATGCCAATCGAACAGCGCGGCGACGCCTCCGTCGTCACGCACGCGCTGGCGCGAGATGAACTGACGCGGATACGAAACGTCGAGACCGAACAGGTCGCGTTCCGGAAGGGACTGGTCCGTCTCGGCCGCATCTGTGGCTACGAGATCATCGACGGTCGGATGGAGACCGAGTACACGGAGGTCCAGACGCCGCTGACTACGATGATGGGCGAGCGCGTCAAGGGACTCGACGACGTGGTCATCGTCAACGTCCTCCGTGCGGCGACGCCGTTCGTCGAGGGACTGCTCAAGGCGTTCCCCCGCGCCAGGCAGGGCGTCATCTCTGCCAGCCGCGACGAGGAAGCCGGGATGAACGACGACGGGGAGTTCCCTATCTCAGTCGAATACGTCAAACTGCCCGAAATCACCGAGGACGACACCGTCATCATCGCGGACCCGATGCTCGCGACCGGGTCGACGATGGCCACGGTACTGGACTACATCACCTCGGAGAAGACCGAACCGGAGAACCTGCTCGTTCTGGCGGCGGTTTCCGCGCCGGAGGGCATCGTCCGCGTCTCGGAGTCCCAGTCGGACGCAGACATCATTAGCGTCGCTATCGACGACGAACTCGACGAGGACGGGTTCATCGTTCCGGGACTCGGCGACGCCGGTGACCGGGCCTTCCGGACGACGTAAGCGGTCGCGGTCCGCTCGACCTCTCAACTGCGGGACGAAACGTTTTTATTTGTGGCCCGAATCAGCCGATGATGTCGCGATTTTCCGTCAGCTCCCAGCCGCTGTACCCCCTCGCTTCACATGGAAACCGATAGACGGCAGCGTAATTTCGGTCCAGTTGAAACGAGAATGACGGCCGTGAACCGCCCCGCGGCGACCGGGCGTGGCTCCTGTCGGACAGTGGTGGACCGGGAGGCTTTCGTACTGACGGCACGGCAACCCCGTATGGCTCGACGCCGATATCGCGTCGCGGACACTGCCCAGCAGCTCGTCGGGGGGTTCCTGCTCGCGGGGCCGTTCGTCGTGACCGAAGAGGTATGGGTGCTGGCCGAGAATATGTCCTGGTATCACGCGGTAGTCGTCGTCGGTATCGTGTTCGCTATCGGCTACGGGGCGCTGTACAAGGCTGACGCCGGCCGGGACATCGACACAGAGGCTGAGGTGGCAGGTATTCCAGTCCGCTTCGTCTCGCTGATGATTGTGGCGTTCGGCTCGGTCGCTATCCTCGCGACAGCATTGACCGCCCCGGACACGTTTCTCGTCGACGGTGGGATTCTGGCGGACCCGACGCCGATGGCCGTCACCCTGACGACCCTGAAGGCGATCATCGTCGGTGCGATTTTCAGCGTCGTCGGGGCTGCGACGGCGGACAGCGTGTTCTGACCGCGACCCGCACACTTAATTGGGTGCCACTCTCCTTGATGTGCATATGGAGTATACGCTGGCTATCGACAACGCACCGGAGACCGTTCCGGGTGGCACAGGGGTACTGCTCCTGCATCCGAGTACCGGCGAGACGGATCGACTCGACACGGATTTCCTCGCGACCGACACGGATTCGATGCTCGTCATCTCGACCCGGACCACCGCCCGGGAGGTCAAGCAGAAACTGGAGTACTACGAGGTCGACGAGTCGAAGGCGACCATCCTCGACACGCTGTCGGTCGAACGCGGCTACACCCGTCGCCGCTCCGAGGGCGTTCGGTACGTTTCTGCACCGGATGACCTGTCCGGCATCGTCTCGGAGACCGAGACGTTCCTGCAGGAACACGACGGGAAACTCCGCGTAACGTTCGACTCCCTGACGGAACTCATCTACTACGCCGACGAGGACGGCGCGCTCTCGGCCGTCGAAGACATCCTCGACCTGCTTGCGGAGTACGACGCCGTCGGGATGTTCCACCTCGCCGACGAGGTCCACGACGAGGAGACGGTCGCGGCGTTCCGGGAACTCTTCGACGGTGTCATCGAACTGTCCGAGGACGGAACCATCACCAGTTCCTTCGAGGAGTAACTGGACACGCGCTCCTGAATCCGCCGCTCCTTCGATGAAATTGTGGCAGTCGGTCGACACTACTTCGCCCATCGAGTACCTCGATGCCGTTCCCCTCTCTCGAACGAAACGGTGTTTTCACCCGGCAGCGACGCCAACACCCCGTATGCCAACTCTTACCAGACCAACAACAATTAAGAGGGTATGACCCACATACAGGGTTGTATGCCGGAATGCCAGAACTGCGGTAATTTTGTAACGGCTGACTATGCGCGTGTGTTCACGCCGAACGGGGTCGAAAAGCCCAGGGTCTGTCCGCAGTGCGAGGACAAGATTCGCGACGGGGCAGACGTCCGTGAGGCCCGGTCCACACGTCGCGGATAGAACCGGTCAGGAACTGCCGCCCTGTGACCTGACGGTTGCGGGGACGTTTTCCTCGCCGGCTGCACTCGCTACCAACCGCTGTGTTACTGCACAGGCGTTTCAGCGGCTATGCTAATGCATCTGTCAGGCGTGTCCGTGCTTCCTCGAACACCGCGTCAGCGCGGTCCGCGTCACGGGCTTCGGCGGTGATCCGAACGAGCGGCTGGGTCCCACTGGCCCGCAGGAGGAACCACGCATCGCCGAGGTCGACCCGGACCCCGTCGAGCGTCGTCACGTCGTCGTAGGCGGCGGTCACTGTCTCCCGAACCCGGTCCATCACGGTTTCCTTCTGGTCGGTTTCGACGCTGTCCCGGCGGATGGGGTACTCCGGCACGTCGTCGGCGCGGTCACCCAGCGGGCGCTCGCCGTCCAGTGCCGCGGCGGTACAGGCCGCCAGCGGCCCGTCTGGACACAGCGTTCGCTCGGGCCAGATCCACGCGCCGCTCGGCTCGCCGCCGAAGGCGACCCCGTCCTCGCTCGCGGCCTCGGCGACGTACACGTCCCCGACCGGAGTGTACTCGACGGCCACGTCGATGTCGCTGAGGTGGTCCTCGACGGCGAGGCTCGTATCGACCGGGACGGCGACCCGATCGCCCGGTGACGCCGCAGTACGGGCGAACACGGCCAGCAACACGTCGCCCGAGAGGAAGGTCCCGTCGGCCGAAACCGCCCGCATCCGGTCGGCGTCGCCGTCGTGTGCGATGCCGAGGTCGGCGTCGGATTCGGCCACCAGCGTCGCCAGGGACTCGCAGTTCTCGGCTTTCGGTTCCGAGGGGCGACCGGGAAACGCGCCGTCGGGCTGGCCGTTGAGCGTCTCGACGGAACAGCCCAGTTCGGTGAGTGCGTCGACGCTGACCCGGCCCGCGCCGTTGCCGAGGTCGACGACGACGTGGCTGTCGAGGTCCGTCTCGCCGACTTCCGCGACCAGCGCCTCGACGTGGCGCTGGCCGGCGTCCCAGGACTCGCTGTCGCCGCTCTCGTCCCACGCCGCTGGCTGGAACGCATCCTCGTCCAGTCGCTGTTCAATCGTCTCCCGCAGGTCCGCGTCGAAGGCTTGCCCGCTGGGCTGCCAGAGCTTGATACCGTTGTCCTGGGGCGGGTTGTGGCTCGCCGTCACTGCGACGCCGGCGTCGGCGTCCTGCCACGCCACCGCCCGGCCGATAGTCGGCGTCGCCGCGCCGCCGAGGTCGACCACGTCGACGCCGCTCTCACGGAGTCCTGCCACCAGCGCCGCTTGCAAGTACTCGCCGCTCGCTCGCGGGTCCCGACCCACGACAACCCGCTCGCAGTCGATGCCAAGCGCCCGCCCCACCGAGAGCGCCACCTCGGTCGTGACTGTCTCGCCGACGGGACCCCGAATCCCGCTCGTTCCGAACTGTGTCATTACTGCTCTCTGGGGCGGGCCGCCCCTAAAATCCATCCGGCATCAGACAGGTACTGCGGGCCGGTAGTGCCGACGCCGCTCCGCTACTGCGTCGGCGACCACTCACAGGCGGTCCCGGTCGTCAGCCCCGCTTCGTCGATGTGAGCCGAGAGGCAGCCGTAGTTGCAGAACTGCGCTGTCGGCTTCCCGTCGGGCGTCTCGCTAACGTAGACGGGGTCGTGGTCCTCGACCGGGGAGCCACAGTACGTGCAGTCGGTCATACGTACGCTTGCGGCCGGGAGAACAAACGTTTTGTCCGCGTCTGTCGACCCACCGCACATGAAACAGGGCGGCTCTGATGCGGCGAAACAGGCGGCGGGGGAATCGGCGGCCGAGACCGTTGAGGACGGCATGGTCGTCGGCCTCGGCACGGGGTCGACGGCGGCCCACGCTATCCGCGCTATCGGGCGAGCGGTCGACGCAGGACTCGATGTCGTCGGCGTCCCAACGTCATTTCAGTCCCGCCAGCTGGCCCGGGACTGCGGGATTCCACTCGCGGACCTCGACGACGTGTCGGTCGACCTCGCCATCGACGGGGCCGACGAGGTGGCCGACGGCAATCTCATCAAAGGCGGCGGCGCGGCTCACGCCCGGGAGAAGGTCGTCGACGCGAGCGCCGACCGCTTCCTCGTCGTCGCCGACCCGACGAAGGAGGCTGAGCGGCTCTCGGTGCCGGTGCCGGTCGAGGTACTTCCGATGGCCCGCTCGACGGTCGCCACGGCGGTTGCGGACTTGGACGGTGACCCGACGCTCCGGTGTGCAGAACGCAAGGACGGCCCCGTCGTCACCGACAACGGGAACCTCGTGCTCGACTGTGATTTCGGCCCTATCGACGACCCCGCCGCGCTCGCCAGCGACCTCGCCGCACTCCCCGGTGTCGTCGAGCACGGGCTGTTCGTCGATGTGGCCGACGAAATCCACGTCGGCACTACTGACGGCGTCACCGTCCGAGCGCTATCGAAGTAGCTGTCGCTGGTCGGCTTGCGTCGAAAAAATACACTGCTTGAAACGACCTTACAGGTCGCGCGGCTGGACCGTCTTCCGGTCGTTCTCGTCGGCTCGGCGGGCTGCGTCCTGGAGCAGCTCTTCGACTTCCTCGTCGAGTGCGTCGTAGAAGTCGGACGCTACGTTCATGTCGCTGAGCTCTTCCTTAACGGCGGCTTTGACGATTAGGTCTGCCATACAGACGAGGTATCGACGGGGGTTACTTATATACTTTCTCCAATTAGTTCGCTCTCGACCCTATTACCGGCAGTTTGAGGCATTATACGACACATAACCCCTTATAAATCCGCATTTGTGTCCGAATAGATCCATCAGAATACGCCATTTCGGCTGCGCCGGACGGCTATTGTCGCGTTACTCCGGTCGAGCGTCGCTCACGCGCGCTCGCACAGGTCGGCCCTGAAACGGGCGATTCGTTCGTCTCGGACCGACGGATAGGAGTGGCCGTATCACTGAATGGGTCCTATGCGCGACATACTCGATTCGGTTGCGGCGGGTGACCTCTCCCCGGTAGAGGCCGAGGCGGCGCTTGCGGGCTACGCGACCAGCGGGGCCGGTCGGTTCGACGCCGCCCGGGAGGACCGTGCCGGCGTTCCTGAGGCCGTCCTTGCAGATGGGAAGACGCCGGCGGAAGTGGCGGATTTGGCGGCGACAGCTATCGAAACGACGGACCGGGCTATCGTGACGCGGCTGGATACGTCCACTGTGACGGCCGTTCGGGAACAGTTGGACGAGACCGCTCCGGACGCGACGGTCCGGTGGGACGACCGCTCGAACTGGCTGGTGGCGACGACGCCCGCGTTCGAACGGCCGTCGCTGGACGCGTCAGTCGGTATTGTCACCGCGGGGACCTCCGACGCCGTTCCGGCCGGTGAGGCCGCACTCATCGCCGAGGAGATGGGTGCGACCGTGACCCGTATCGACGATGTCGGCGTCGCCAGCCTCGCCCGGACGATAGATGCGGTCGATGGCTTCCGGGACCAGGACGTCCTCATCGTCGCGGCGGGCCGCGAGGGCGCGCTCCCGACGGTCGTCGCCGGTCTCGTGGATGTCCCGGTCATCGGCCTGCCCGTCTCGACCGGCTACGGCCACGGTGGCGAGGGTGAGGCGGCCCTCTCGGGGCTGCTCCAGTCCTGCACTGCCCTCTCCGTCGTGAACATCGACGCCGGCTTCACCGCCGGGACACAGGCCGGCCTAATCGCCAGACAGCTCGACGATGCGCGCACATAGACTCCCCCACAAACCGCAGGCATACCCAAGTATTTGGGTAAAGAGCTATGAGAACAACGCGCGTACGCGTATACGTCGGCGGTGGTGTCGCCGACGAACACGATGCCTGAATGTGATCATTGCGGCGCGCACGTCTCAGACCAGTTCGCCCGAGTGTTCGCGGATGAACGCGGACATATCCGGGCGTGTCCCAACTGCTCGGCGAACGCTGGCATTGCCGAGGTATCGAGAGAGCGCGCCCAAAAAGTGTGAGGCCCGCTGGGCCACCAGCATCGTGCGATGACTACCGCGCGGAGCCCTTACCACGTGTACGTCCTCCGCTGTAGCGACAACACGTTTTACACCGGTTACACGACCGATGTGGAGCGCCGCGTCCGCGAACACGACGCCGGCGACGGCGCGAAGTACACGCGCGGCCGAACCCCGGTCGAACTGATCCACGTCGAGCCGTTCGACTCACAGTCCGAAGCGATGAGCCGTGAGTACGAGATCAAGCAGTACTCCAGAGCACAGAAGGAACGGCTCGTCGAATCCAGCGACGCCGAAGCTGACTTCGATACCTGAGCCGCCGAAACGATTGAAGAATTAGCAGCGATACCGCCTCAGATGCCGAGGCTCACCTCTTCCCGTCGGTAGCCGTGAAGTGACAGTTTTGCGATGGGGCGTGATTTTTTGTCGAGGGGCTGAGAACCGCGAGATATGGACAACGACGCGGATGTCGACGCAGGTGCGATCGCCTTCGGGACGGACGGCTGGCGGGCGACGCTGGACGTGTTCACGAAGCCGCGGATCCGGATGGTGGGACAGGCCGTCGCCACCACCCTGCAGGAACGCGGGGCAAGCGGGACCGTCGCCATCGGGTACGACGCCCGCGAAACCTCGCCCGGGTTCGCTGACGAACTCGCACACGTCCTGCGCGCGAACGGCTTCGACGTGCTCTTGCCGGACCGGGACACACCGACGCCGATTGTCGCCTGGACGGTGAAAGACCGCGACCTCGCAGGGGCGCTCCAGATTACGGCCAGCCACAATCCCCCGGAGTACAACGGCGTGAAGTTCATTCCTGGCGACGGGTCGCCGGCGCTGCCGGACTGGACGGCCGCCTTCGAGGAGAACCTCGCCGTGCTCGACCCGCTGCCCGAGGACGAGTGGGGCGAGCGAACGGAGGAGGACCTGATCGGGCCGTTCCACGACCACGCGCTGGACTTCGTCGACACCGACCTCGATGGCCTGTCAGTCGCCTACGACGCGCTGTACGGGAGCGGCCGCGGCGTCACGGACGCACTGCTCGAAGCGGCCGGAGCCGAGGTGACACGCCTCAACTGCGTACAGGACCCCGACTTTGGCGGCGGGTCGCCCGAACCGTCGGCGGAGAACGCCGAGGGGCTCGTCAGCGAAGTCAGCGACGGCGACGCCACGCTGGGAATCATCAACGACGGCGACGCCGACCGCATCGGCGTCGTCACACCCGAGCGGGGCTATCTGGACCCGAACCTGTTTTTCGCCGCGATGTACGACTTCCTGCTCGAAACTGGCTCGGGCGACGTGGTCCGAACGGTCTCGACGTCCAGTATCGTCGACCGCGTCGCCGAGGCCCACGGCCAGAACGTCCACGAGGTCGCCGTCGGCTTCAAGTGGGTCGCCGAGGCGATGGCCGAGCACGACGCGCTGTTCGGCGGCGAGGAGTCCGGCGGCTTCGGCCTGCCGGACCACCTGCGGAACAAGGACGGCGTGCTGGTGGCGCTGGTCGCCGCCGCCGCCGAACGCGAGGAACCGCTTGACGCTCGTGTCGACCGATTGCTGGACGAACACGGCGAAATCCACCAGGACCGTATCAGCGTCGACTGTCCGGACGACCGCAAGGAGTCCGTCCTCGCCGACCTCGAAACCGCACTTCCAGACACGCTGGCGGGAGTCGCTGTCGACGGCATTAACACCGTCGACGGGTTCAAAATCCGGCTCGAAGACGGGACGTGGGTGCTGGTCCGCCCGTCCGGGACGGAGCCGAAACTCCGTGTGTACGCCGAGGCGTCGAGTGCGGAGCGCGTCGAGGACCTGTTAGAGGCGGGTCGGGACCTGGTCGAGCCGCTGGTCTGACCTCACTTGGTTGTGCTGACGACGTACGTGCCGGCCACGCGGTCACCGAGGCGCTGTGCGTCGTCGCTCACGAACATGACGGCCGCTTCGACGAGGAGCCAACCGGCCATGAGAACGAGCGCGAAGACGAACCCGAATCCGCCGAGAATACCACCGAGCAGGAGCATGATTGGGAACGGGGCGAGCAGTACCGCCGTTCGGAGCAGGCGGTCACGCTGGCTCGGCGGCGACCCGGTCTCGTCGACGACCGCGACGTTCTGGGACCGCTTCCCGACTGTCTCGTTGGTCTCGGCGTAGTAGCCGAAGTAGTAGACGAGTACCGCGCCGATGGCGAGCCAGAGGGCGAAGTTGACGACGATACCCAGAAGCCCCGCAGCCATCACCGATCCACCGCCCATCGCGCCCGGACTCTCGGGTGAGGCGGCGGCCATCGCGCCGACCGAGAGAACCGTGTTGAGAACGAATGTGACGAGCCACAGCCCGAACGCGACGGCGCTCAGGATGGCGAAATCGATGAGGTATGCGACGACGCGGTCGCCCCGCGCTTCGACCGCGTTTTCAGAGACAGTTGCTGACATCGTTTTAAAACCATTCTCGAAACTATTTAAAAAATGTTACGACGGCGTGTCAACTGTTTCCACCCTCTTTGCGCACTTGCGGCCACTACTCACGCTCACCACGAAAGCGGTCGGCTTCGTCGGCGAGCGGCGTCACGTCGAACCCCAGCGCCTCGTAGAACGGCCGAACGTCAGCGTCGAACTCGGCGGTGACACAATCTCGCCGGTCGAGCGCAGCCTCGACGAGCGCCGTCCCGATACCCTGCCCGCGACGACGCCGACGGACAGCGACGGCCTCGATGTGAGTGTCGTCGAGTACGAGTGCGCCGAGGACGCGCCCGTCCGTCTCGTCGTCACCGGACACTGCGACGAGTGTGCCGCCGTCTTCAGCACCCGCTCGCACGGTTTCAACGGCTATCGAGAGGACCGCCCCGTCGAGGACATTCATGACCGCCGGTATCTCGTCGGCGTTCGCTGTGCGGACGTGCATATCTGTTAGCGGGCGCTGCTTGGCGGTTCAGCCGCCTTTGATGAGCCTGACGACCCGAACGTGGTCGTGCTCGACGGGCTGATCCGTCGGAACGTGCTCGCCGTCGACGAGGACTGACACCTCGTGGGGGCTCAGGTCGACCGGCGAAAGCAGGTCGGCGTAGATCGCATCCGCGTCCACCTCCAGTTCGTGGGTGTCCTCGCCGGCGATTTCGACGGTGACGTACATACACCGACTACTCCGCCGACGTACCTGAGACTGTCGAATCACGCGGGGTTTAAGACCGGCCCACGCTTCCCATCGTCCATGAGTGAGGCCGAGTCCGAGTCGCGGGCGGGACGCGAGGAGGTCTGGATCGAGAAGTACCGCCCGCAGACGCTCGACGACGTGATGGGCCACGAGAACATCGTCGGGCGACTCAAGAGCTACGTCTCGCGCAACGACCTGAGCCACATGCTGTTTTCCGGCCCCGCGGGGACGGGGAAGACGACGTGTGCAACCGCTATCGCCCGCGAACTGTACGGCGAGGACTGGCGCGAGCACTTCCTCGAACTGAACGCCTCCGACGAGCGCGGTATCGACGTAGTCCGGGACCGCATCAAGAACTTCGCCCGGACGAGTTTCGGCGGCGTCGAATACCGTATCATCTTCCTCGACGAGGCCGACGCGCTGACCAGCGACGCCCAGTCGGCGCTGCGCCGGACGATGGAGCAGTTCTCGAACAACGTCCGCTTTATCCTCTCGTGTAACTACTCCAGCCAGATCATCGATCCGATTCAGTCCCGCTGTGCGGTCTTCCGGTTTTCCCCGCTGGCCGACGACGCCGTTGCCGAGGAAATCCGAAACATCGCCGCCGAAGAGGGCATCGAACTGACCGAGGACGGACTGGACGCGCTCGTCTACGCCGCCGACGGGGATATGCGGAAAGCCATCAACGGCCTCCAGGCGGCCTCCGTCAGCGGTGACACAGTCGACGAGTCGGCGGTGTACGCGATCACCTCGACGGCCCGCCCGGAAGAGATCCGGACGATGGTCCAGTCGGCGCTGGACGGCGACTTCACGGCCTCCCGTGCGACCCTCGATAGACTGCTGACCGAAGAGGGTATCGCCGGCGGCGATATAATCGACCAACTGCATCGCTCCATCTGGGAGTTCGATATCGAGGACGAAGCAGCCGTCCGAGTGCTCGAACGCATCGGCGAAACCGATTATCGGATCACCCGCGGTGCGAACGAGCGCGTGCAACTCGAAGCGATGCTGGCCTCGCTCGCCCAGGGCGAGTAAGGCCGTACTACCGCTACGATCCGATTTTTCACACCTGATAACTGGCGGGTGAGCTTTATGATGAAAGGAAAGTAAGAATATCAACAACTGAAATGCAACGTTTACGACCATCTACGGAGGGGACGGGTGAGGACCGCGGTCAGGTCGGGATCGGGACGCTCATCGTGTTTATCGCGATGGTGCTGGTCGCGGCAATCGCGGCGGGCGTGCTCATCAACACTGCGGGCTTCCTGCAGAGTTCCGCCCAGGCGACGGGCCAGCAGTCCAGCGATTCGACGACCAACCGCATTCAGGTTGTGGGGATTACCGGGGACCACTTCACCGACAACAGCGAGATCGGCGTGGTTGACATCGTCGTCAGGCGGGCACCGGGTGCAGGCAACGTCGACCTAGACAAGACGACCGTCCAGTGGATCGGCCCGAGCGGGTCGTACTACCAGCTCGCGGCTGGCGGCGCAGACGGCAACCCCGATGGGCGGTTCGCTATCTCTACCGTGCAGGACAACGACGGCTCCCAGCCGGTGCTGAACGACGTTGAAGACCGGTTCAGAATCACGCTCGACCTGGGGACGGATAATTCCGTTGGCGCTGAGCCATTCGGTGAGGAACTGCCCGAAGGAGAGACTGCGACACTCCGCATTACCTCGCCAGCCGGCGGGATGACGACCGAGGAAGTCGTCGCACCGAAGACGCTCTCCGGGGAATCCTCTGTCACGCTCTGACGGCCAGGGATACCGCCAGCCCCTTCGGAACAGTTTTAGGCGAACGTGGGCCAACTGAACACCAATGAGCGACCTCGACGAGGCCTACCAACTCGACTACTTCGAAGAGGAAGGCTTCCACAGACAGGAGTGTGCCTCCTGTGGCGATATGTTCTGGTCCCGTGTCGAGCGCGAGACCTGCGGCGAACCGCCGTGTGCGGAGTACGACTTCATCGACAACCCCGGCTTCGACGAGTCCCACTCGCTGACGGAGATGCGCGAGGCGTTCCTCTCTTTCTTCGAGGACCGTGACCACGAGCGCATCGACCCGTACCCGGTGGCGGCCAACCGCTGGCGCGACGACGTGTTGTTGACCCAGGCGTCGATCTACGACTTCCAGCCGCTGGTCACCTCGGGGACGACGCCGCCCCCGGCGAACCCGCTGTGTATCAGCCAGCCCTGTATCCGGATGCAGGACATCGACAACGTCGGCAAGACGGGGCGGCACACGATGGCCTTCGAGATGATGGCCCACCACGCGTTCAACGCGCGCGAGGACATCGAGGACCCCGAGCAGTACGCCTACGAGGGCGAGGTGTACTGGAAAGACGAGACGGTCCGGTACTGCGACGAACTGTTCGAGGAGATGGGCGCGAACCTGGACGAAATCGTCTACATCGAGGACCCGTGGGTCGGTGGCGGCAACGCCGGCCCGGCTATCGAGGTCATCTACCGCGGGGCGGAACTCGCCACGCTCGTCTTCATGTCGATGGAGCAGGACCCCGAGGGCGAGTACGAGATGAAAGACGGCAACCGGTACTCGCCGATGGACACTTACATCGTCGACACCGGCTACGGGCTCGAACGCTGGACCTGGATGAGCCAGGGAACCCCGACGGTGTACGAGGCCGTCTACCCCGACATGATCGCCTTCCTCAAGGACAACGCCGGCATTGAACTCACCGACGAGGAGGAGCGCATCGTCCACGAGGCCGCGAAACTCGCGGGCCGAATGGACATCGACGAGGCCGAAGACATCGAGGCCGAACGCGACACCATCGCCGCCGAGATCGGCGTCGGGGTCGAGGAGATGCGGGACCTGATGGCACCACTCGAGGACATCTACGCCATCGCCGACCACTGCCGGACGCTCGCGTACATGCTCGGCGACGGCATCGTCCCGTCGAACGTCGGGACGGGCTATCTGGCCCGGATGGTGCTGCGCCGGACGAAGCGACTGGTCGACGGCGTCGGCGTCGACGCGCCACTCGACGAACTCGTTGATATGCAGGCCGAGCGACTGGGCTACGAGAACCGCGACACCATCCGCGACATCGTCCGCACCGAGGTCGAGAAGTACCGCGAGACGCTGGACCGGGGTGGCCGGCGCGTCCGCCAGTTGGCCGACGAGTACGCCGAGAAGGGCGAGCCGATCCCGACCGCGGAACTGGTCGAACTGTACGACTCCCACGGGATTCAGCCGGACATGGTCGAGGAGATCGCCGCCGAGAAAGGCGTCGCGGTCGACGTGCCCGACGACTTCTACGCGGTCGTCGCCCAGCGACACGGCGGCGACGACACCGCCACCGAGGAGTCACGGACGCCCTACGAGGACCGGCTCGAAGAACTGCCCGAGACCGACCGGCTCTACTACGAGGACCAGCAGCGGACCGAGTTCGAGGCCGTCGTCCTTGAGGTGTTCGACCGCGACGACGACACCTACGACGTGGTGCTCGACCAGACCATGTTCTACCCCGAAGGCGGTGGCCAGCCGCCGGACCGGGGAACACTGTCGACCGACGACGTCTCCGCCGAGGTGACCGACGTCCAGCAGTACGGCGACGTCATCGTCCACACCTGCGACGACGACCCTGGCAAGGGCGAGTTCGTCCGCGGCCAGGTCGACGCCACCCGCCGGCAGCGCCTGATGCAACACCACACGGCGACCCACATCGTCATCCACAGCGCCCGGCAGGTGCTCGGCGAGCACGTCAGGCAAGCCGGTGCCCAGAAGGGCACTGACTCCGCCCGCATCGACATCCGCCACTACGAGTCGGTGAGCCGCGAGGAGGTCAAGGAGATCGAACGCCTCGCGAACGACATCGTGCAGGACAACATCGCCGTCTCCCAGGCGTGGCCCGACCGCAACGAGGCCGAGGAGCGCCACGGCTTCGACCTCTACCAGGGCGGCATCCCGGCCGGCGAGCAGATCCGGCTCATCACCGTCGGCGACGACGTGCAGGCCTGCGGTGGCACCCACGTCGCCCGAACCGGTGACATCGGGGCTGTCAAGCTCCTGAACACCGAGCGGATTCAGGACGGCGTCATCCGGCTAACGTTCGCGGCGGGCAACGCCGCCATCGAGGCCACCCAGCGTACCGAAGACGCACTCACCGAGGCCGCGGATATCCTCGACGTCGCGCCCGAAGCGGTGCCGGAGACCGCCGAGCGGTTCTTCGACGAGTGGAAGGCCCGCGGCAAGGAGATCGAACAGCTCAAGGAACAGCTCGCCGAGGCCCGCGCCAGCGGCGGCGGCGACAGCGAGGAAGTCGACGTGGGCGAGGCGACCGCCGTCGTCCAGCGCATCGACGCCGACATGGACGAACTTCGCGCGCAAGCGAACGCTATCGTCGAACAGGGCAACATCGCGGTGCTCGGGTCGGGCCTCGACGGCGCGCAGTTCGTCGTTTCCGTGCCCGACGGCGTCGACGTCGACGCCGGTGAGGTCGTCGGTGAACTCGCCGGTCGCGTCGGCGGCGGCGGCGGCGGCCCGCCGGACTTCGCACAGGGCGGCGGCCCAGACACGGACGCGCTGGACGAGGCGCTTGAGGACGCCCCGGAGATACTGCGAACTGTGGCGAACGTCTGAGACGGACTGCTGCATCATTTCCGCATCGACCACCTGCGGACGGCGACTATCACGGGAACCAGGGACAGCGTCCGCCTGAATCGTCCCCGTTCTTTCTCACCGCTGGTTCCGTTCTACGCTCGGTTACCTCGGACAGTTGTCCGATTAAGACTCGATATTCTGCCCGAACGGTCCGAATACACTCAAGAGATACAATTACATTTAGTTGTAGTAGGTGTATCTGGATGAGTTTCCAAAAGTATTTTCAGTAACTGCCCATCTATAGCAGATATGAGCGGAGAACGTGACCTCGCACACATTCAGTCCCATACCGAATACATACGGTCACAACGGACGTGTCGGCGATGTGGGACCAGTATTCCCGCTGCTAGCGGTCGTACTACCGATGAACTGTGTGAAAACTGCAGTGCCACCCGTGCTACCTGACCCATGAGTACGACCACGACGCCCCCGTCGGACACTGACCTGGACGAAGCGCCGGAGTTCGAACTGGACTGCCTGTACGACGACCCCGAGAACCCCTCGGAGCTGACGATTTTCCCCTCGGACCGCCAGCAATCCGTGACCGAGTGGGTCACTGCGGATCGGTCAGCGGCCGTCTCTCTCGACGAACTGCGCTGAGCGGCGCGTCACGCTCGCCTATTTACCCTGACACAGCCGTCTGGCGTCCCGCATCGCCTCGTTGGTCTCGCAGACGAGTGTCAGGTGGTCGCCGCTCGCGAGGCGGAAATCGCTGTCGGGGACTCTGTCTGTTCCGTTACGGCTTACCATTGCGACCAGGCAGCCGTCCGGGAGCTTGTCGGCGGTTTCCTCTATCGTCCGGTCGATCAGCGACTCGTTCCTGAGTTCGACCTCCAGCACGTCCCCCGTTCGCCCGGAGTCCGACAGCCAGTGGGCCAGCGCCGGTCGCTCGACCGCGTCGTCGATGGCGTCGGCGACGGCGAAGCCGGCGGAGATCGTTTCGACGTCGAGGTCCTCGAAGGCCTCGACGTTGTTCGGCTGGTTCGCTCTGGCGACCACGGTATCGACGTCGAACCGAGTCGTCGCCAGTTGTGCGACGAGCAGGTTCACGTCGTCGTCTGCGGTTGCGGCGACGACAACGGACGCCCGGTCCGCCCCTGCTTCTTCGAGGACGTGCGCGTTCGTCGCGTCCCCGTGGACGATGCGGTGGCCGTCGGCCCGCGTCCGCTCGACCGTGTCCTCGTCGCTGTCGATGAGGACGACCTCCTCGCCGCGTGATTCGTATCGTACTGCCAGTTCCCGGCCGACGCGACCGCCGCCGACGATGAGTGTTTGCATGGGAAGGATGTCGAGCGCTTGCGCGAAGTGACGGGCCAGCCCGCCTTGAAACATGACGGTCGTGAAGATGACGAGAAAGACAGTCCCGACGAGGACCGTCGCGGCATCCGGGTTCTCGGGACGCAGTTCGATGGCGAACAGCGTGGCGACGCTGGCCGGGACGATACCGCGCGGCCCCATCGCGCCGACGAACATCCGCTCCCGAACGGTCAGTCGTCCACCCAGCGTCGAGAGGAACACGCCGAGCGGACGGACGAGCGCGACAACGACGATGACGACGACGAGTCCGCCGATCCCGAGCGCACGCAGGTCACCGAGCGATAGCTGGGCGGCCAACACGATGAAGACGAACGAGAGGACAAACAGCGTGATACCGCCCTTGAACTCGGCGATCTCCTCTTCGTGGGGGAGGTCAGCGTTCCCCAGTACGATACCGGCAACGGCGGCGGCCGCGATGCCGGCCTCCGAGAGCCACATGCTTCCCAGCGCGTACGCCAGCAGCGCCGCGGTCAGGACCACCGCCCGGGCGTTTTGCATGGCGTTGTCCGCCGAAAGGTGCCACCGCCGGAGCAGGAGTGCGATGCCGCCGCCGACGGCGATACCGACGATGTGGCCCACGACCAGCCGGGCGACGAACGCCTCGACGACGACCACCGGCGAGGACTGGCTCGCGATGACGAACTCGAACGTCGCCACCGCAAGGATGGCTGCGGTCACGTCGTTGATGATGCCCTCGGTCTCCAGCGCTGCGGCGACCCGATCCCTGACTGGGACCACCTGCATGATCGGCGTGATGACCGTCGGCCCGGTGGCGATCAGCAGGCTCCCGACGAGGACGGCAACTGGCCACGTCGTCCCGAACACGACCTTGACGGCGACGGCGGTTCCGACGAGCGAGACGAACGCGCCGATTGTCACCAGTCCAAGCGCCTCCCTGGACGCTTCACGGACTCGCTCGACGGTGAGGTGGAACGCCCCCTCGAAGACGATGATACCGACGCTGAGGCCGACGATAGCCTGCAGCCCGGCCTGTCCGAATATCGCGGGGTCGACGAGGTCGAGGGCCTGCGGGCCGACGAAGACGCCGGCGACCAGCAGGAACGCGACGCTCGGGATCTGGAGCCAGTCGGCGACCAGTTGCGCGGCGACACCCAGACTCACGACCAACACGACAGCGCCGATAAGTGATGCTGCTCCGGACACGGGATTGGCGGCCCTTCGACAGCCAGCGCTAAAGACCTACTCACCGAAAGAGACACACCGCCGGCGCGGGAATCGACGGACAATGCCGACCGCACGCAATCGCGACGTGTCCCTCTATTACGAGGCTGACGGCGACGGCCCCACCGTCGTGTTCATCAACGACGTGGGGTACGGGGCGTGGCTCTGGGGCTGGCACTACGACGCCGTCGCCGGCCCCTACGAGACGGTGGTGTGGGACCTCCGCGGAACCGGCCGGTCGGACGCGCCGGCGGGACCGTACGACGTGGGAACGCTGGCCGCTGACCTCGAAGCCGTCCTGGCCGACCACGGCGTCGGGAGCGCCCACCTCGTCGGGGCCGGCCTCGGCGGGATGGTCGCGCTCGAATACGCCCACCAGTACAACCGCGCCCGTTCGCTGACGCTGTACTGTACGGCGGGATCTGGCGATGCGGTGGATCGGGCGGAACTGGACGTGCTCGCACTCGACGCCCCATCATCGCTCGAAGGAGCGTTTTCGCCGGCGTTCCGCGAGCACGACCCGGACCTCATGGAGCGGATCGCAGGCTGGCGCGCTGACGAGGACGCTACTGGCGCGGCCCGCGACGCGCAGGCCAACGCAATGACGGCTTTCGACCCGCCGCCGCTGTACGAGATTACCCAGCCCGCCGAGGTGTACTACGGCCTGGACGACCCCGTCGTGTCGCCGGCGGCCGCGCAGTCACTGGCGGCGGACCTCCCCCGCGGGACCGGCGAGGCCGTCGAGGGACGCCACTGCTGTTTCGTCGAACACGCGCCGGCGGTGACCGACCGATTGCTGGCGCTACTGGACGAGCAGACAGAGTAACTATTGGACCGGGTGGCCGGACGCAATCCACAAATACGCGGCCTGATAGGTGATACGTATGACCGACCGGACGGCGGCCGTCACGCGGACCACGGCCGAGACGGACATCGAGGTCACGCTCGACGTCGACGGCGACGGCGACAGCACCATCGACACCGGCATCGGCTTCTTCGACCACATGCTCGACTCCTTTTCGACTCACGGGCTGTTCGACCTGACCGTGCAGTGCGACGGCGACCTGGATATCGACGATCACCACACCGTCGAGGACGTCGCCATCACGCTCGGCGAGGCGTTCACCGAGGCGCTGGGCGACAAGCGCGGCATCCGTCGGTTCGCCGACCGCAAGGTCCCGCTGGACGAGGCTGTTGCGAGCGTCGTCGTCGACATCTCCGGCCGGCCGTACTTCGAGTTCGACGGTAAGTTCTCACAGGCCTCGGTCGGTGGGATGACCAGCCACATGGCCAAGCATTTCTGCCGCTCACTGTCGATGAACGCCGGGCTGACGCTGCACTGCGGCGTCGAGGGCGAGAACGCTCATCACGAGATCGAGGCGCTGTTCAAGGGGCTGGCGCGGGCGCTCGACGATGCGACCCGTATCGACGAGCGACGCTCCGACGTGGCGAGTACGAAGGGCGAACTGTAGCCGACCGCGACCCCTTGTTTCGACCGCTGTCGGCACCGATTAGTGGCCCCGCGTCCACCGTTCCGTATGTTCGACGAGATCATGCAGAAATTCGAGGACTCTCCCGGTCAGCAGGACGTCATCCGCTTGCTGCTGGAACGAGGGTTCTCCGTCAACGAGGACGGCCGCGTCGTCTCGGGCGGTATCGAAATCCCGAACACGGGTATCGCCCGCGAGGCCGACGTCGACCGCCGCGTGGTCAACGCGACGACGGACGCGATTCTCGACGACGACGACCTGCGGCGCATCTTCCGCAACATCTCCTCCGTGCCGAGCCTGCTCGATCTCGCCCCGGTGCTCGATCTGCATGCAATCACTGTTACCGTCCGCGCAGCCGACGAGTCCGGCATCGTCTCGACGGTCACGTCGGCTATCGCCGACCACGGCATCTCTATCCGCCAGGTCCTGAGCGAAGACCCCGAGTTCACCGACGAACCGAAACTGTACGTCATCACTGACGAGGAACTGCCCGGCGACCTCATCAACGAAATCCGTCGCCTGGCGTTCGTCCGGACCATCGAACTGGCGTAATGGCAGCAACGCTCACCGTCGAGACGCCCGCGGGAGAAACCCACGAACTCACCGCCGAACGTGGGGCTGTCCTCCGGGACGTGCTTCTCGATGCCGACCTCTCGCCGCACGGCCGCTACGCCAAGCGGGTCAACTGCGGCGGCCGCGGCATCTGTGCCACCTGCGGCGTCCGTCTCGCCGAGCCGCCCGACCCCGACCACTGGCACGACGACCTCGCCGACCGCTTTGGCTACCCGCGACTCTCCTGTCAGCTCCGGGTTCGGGACGGAATGCGGGTCAAACTGCTTGACAAGCGGGTCTGGGGGTCGCGGCAACCGGACGGCAGGACGGACTGACTCACTGCTGGGAGCGCGAACGACAAACGCTATTCCGCCGCCGGGCGTACGCCGGCCCGTGACGGACAGCTATCGGACCGTTCCGGGCCGCGGCGAGGCGCGCTTCGAGGTACGGGGCTCGGAGTTCATCGGCCACGTCGCGCCGGCGACGACCGTCGAGGACGCCGAAGCGTTCGTCGACGCCGTCAGGGAGGAGTACGCCGACGCGACCCACAACGTCCCCGCCTACCGCGTCCGCGCGGACCCTTTTCGGGAGTATGCCAGCGACGACGGCGAACCGAGCGGCAGCGCCGGCGACCCCGCGCTGAACGTTCTCCAGCAACGCGATATCGAGAACGTCGTCGCCGTCGTCACGCGCTACTACGGCGGGACGAACCTCGGCGTCGGCGGCCTAGCCAGTGCCTACTCCAGAGCGGTGAAAGAGGGCGTTGACGACGCAGGCGTGGTCGAGGAGGTGCCCCACGAGCAGTTCACCGTAACCGTCGCCTACGACGACTCCGGCACCGTTCGGAGCCTGCTTGAATCAGCAGGTGTCGAGTTCGAGGCCGACTACGAGGCAGAAGTCGTCTTCGAGGTTCGGGTGCCCACTGTGGAGGGCAGCGAACTGCGGGACCGAATTCGGAGCGCGACCAGCGGGCGGGCGGCTATCGAACTGGCGTGACCCCCGCTACTCGTAGGTCGGCAACCGCGCCGACTGCGCCGAGCCGTCGATAAAGGGCAGGTCGACCTGCTGTGCGCTGACCGGTTCACCGTCGATGCGGATGGTCAGCGCGTCTTCGGGCCGTTCCCAACTGAGATTCGCCAGCGCAATCGGGGCCTCCCGCATCGGGCTCCGGCCGGCCCGGGTCACGTCGCCGACGTGCTCGTCGCCAGCGAACACCGCGGCACCGGATTCGGGGCATTCCTCGACGGCGAGGCCGACTAATCGTTGAGTGGGGTGGCCCCGGTTCTCGATGCGGGAGACGACCTCCTGACCGACGTAACACCCTTTCTCGAAGTCGAGAGCGTTCCGCAGGCCCAGATTGTTTGGAAGCGCCCCCTCGATTTCGGTGTCGAACAGCGGCGTGCCGGCCTCTAACGTCAGCGTCTCCCAGGTCCGGTAGCCGAAGGGAACGGCGTTGAGCCCGCGGTTGACGAGCGTGTCGAAGACGGCCTCGGCGTCATCGGCGCTACAGACCACGTCGTAGCTCTCCTCACCGGCGAGGTTGTCCGTCCGGATGACGGAGACGCCGGCGTCGCCGAGTTCGCCGCGCTCGAAGGTCAGCGGCGCTGGCGGGGTCCCGGTCTGGTGGAGGACGCTGGCGATTTTTTCCGTTGCCTTCGGCCCGTGGACGCCGAAGACGGCGAAGTCGTCGGTCGCCACCTCGAACTCGACGTCCTGAATGAACGTCTTGTCCGCCCACTCCGCGGCAAGGTCCTCGGCTTTCTGGGGCGGTGTGAACACGAGCAGGCGCTCGCCGGCGTTGTACACGTACATGTCCGTGTCGACGCGGCCGTCGGGGTCGAGCAGGAGCGCGTAACAGCCCGCGCCGTCATCGTCTGGCACGCGGTTCGAGACGGCATTGTCGACGTAGTCGACGCGGTCCTCGCCGGTGACGACAATCACGCCGTAGCCGTACTCCATCGCTCCGACGACGTTCCGAACTGCGCGGTGGGTCCGCTCCGGTCGCCCGTAGTTGTCGACGACGCGCCGACCACCGACCTCCCTGAACGTCGCTCCGTGGGCCTCGTGAACGGACTCGAGAACAGTCATTGTACGGGCATGCGGCCCTCGTGGGGAAAAACGTCCCGTTAGCGCCGTCGGTGTGTGCGGGAAGGGGCTACAAGCCGTGCGGCCATCGTCACGGCGGCGGTGACGCGCTGACCGCTGCCGTCTGTCGCGTCCACGGTCTAATTGTCACCGCGTCACGGCGGACGTCCCTGGCTCATAGCGGAGTAAACAGAGATCGGAACGGCCGGCCGGTACGTGCCACCTACGGCCGTCTGGACTGCTGTGAATCGACGAGACGCTCGACCTCGGACGGTTCGAGCGGTGTCAGCGGCCCCGACAGTGTCCGGGAGAGGGCTGCTGCTGCGACACCGTGGAGCAGCGCTTCGTCCGTGTCAGCGCCGGCGGCCAGTTGCTGGAGCGTCGCGCCGATGAAGGCCTCGTGTTGTCCCGACTCGTCGACGGCGGTCGTCTCGATGGCATCCTGCTCGTGAATGACGCCGTCGTGGTAGGCCACCGCGCCGTACTCGCTCCGTGTGAGAATCACGCGGGTGAGATCGTACTCCGTCGCGAGCGTGTGAACGACTTCGCGCGGACTCCCCGTCGTGTCAAACACCGCGGAAACCTGCTCTTCGGCGGCAAAGAGGGTATCGACGGCCGGTAGCAGGTCTGCAAGCGCGTCGCGGGCGTCTTCGGCGTCCCACAGCCCTGGGTGGAAATCGAGATCGAATGCTCGCATCCCTGCGGCCGCTCTGAGCAGCGCTCCCGTCGTGTCAGCGGCTGTGTCAGAGAGTGAGAGGGTCGCGCCCGAGGTGAACACTACGTCCGCGTTCTGTATCGCGCCCATCGGAAGTTCACCGGGCGTCAGCGTCGCCATCGCGGTGTTACCGCGGTCCTGTAGCAGCCGCTCGGTACGGGGCGGGTCGGCGTCCTCGTGGAACGTGAGCCCTTGCCGTCCAGCGTCCGGGTCTGCCCAGACGATGTCCGTTTCCAGCCCGAACTCGTGGAGTTCCGCGACGACGCGCCGCCCGAGTGGTGTGTCCGGGATCTTCGAGAGCCACCGTGCGTCAGCCCCGAGTCGGCCGGCTGTTGCCGCAACGCCGCTCGCGGTTCCGTCGACGCGAATCGACGCCTCGCGGGCCGTCTCGAATCGCTGTCCGTCAGGGGGTGCAAATCTCAGAGCGGTCTCACCGAACGTTACGAGTGACATACCGCGTGCATCGGGAGACGGAGGTTTAGTTCAATCGGCTGTATCGATTGTTGTGTCGGTGCCGCCCTCTCAGGCTATCGCCGCCGACCGCCGTGTCCGGGGTAATCCCGCTCGAACCGGTCTTCCAGTTCCTGCCGGTCGATGTGGATGACCGTCGGTCGTCCGTGGGGACACGCGTAGGGGTTCTCACACTCGTCCAGCGCGGCGAGTAGCTCCCGGACGGAGCCTTCGGTCAGCGATGTGTTCCCGGTCACCGAGGGGTAACACGCCAGGTCGCCGAGCAGTTCGTCGGCCGCCGCTTCGACCGTCGCCGCCGCTTCGTCGTCGCCGGCGACGAACGCGCCCAGTACGTCCCTGACGATATCCGGGCCGGCCGCATCGGCGATGACGCCCGGAAGGGTCCGGACCTCGACGCTGCGTTCACCCGTCCGCGCCGTGTGGAACCCCAGACTCGCCAGCGCGTCGCTGCGCCGGTCGAACACCTCGGCTTCGCGTGCGGTCAGTTCCAGTTCGACAGGGTTAGCAAGTGCCTGCGTCGTCGTTTCGCCCTCGAACTTGGCTTTGAGCCGCTCGTAGTTGACCCGCTCGTCCGCCGCGTGCTGGTCGACCAGTACGAGGCCGTCGTCCGTCTCCGCGACGACGTAGGTGTCGGCTAACTGTCCGAGAATCCGCATCGAGGGCAGCGACTCGTGGGTCGCTTCCGGGTCGTCGCCGAGGCGCGCCTGCTCCTGGCCGCCGGTGAACTTCCGGTCCTCGTGCTCTGTCTCTGTCCGGCCCGTTGCGGACGCGTCACGGCGCTCACCATTGCTATTTCCACTCGAAACACTACCCTCTGGATCGCGCACCCCGGATTCGCCCGACGCATCGTCCGTTGGGCCGGTCGCGGAGGCCCGTTTCGTGTCGTCTGATTGAATGTATTGGGCTGTGTCGGAGGACTGGCGACCCGCTGACTCGGTCTGCGTGCTTTCCGGGCGGTCTGTGGGCTCGGTATCCGGCTCCTGTGCTGTTGCATCAGCGCTTCCCGTTGCGGTGGTATCCGTCCGTCCCGGCGTTGCTGCTTCGTCTCCGGTGTCCCGGCCGTCCGGACTCGACCGTTCGCGCTCGCTGTCGTTCGCTCCGTCCGATTCGGGCGTTATCTCCGTCTGCTCGGGTGCTGATCGGCCACGCGGCGCTGTCGAGCGCAGTAATCCTTCCCGTAACAGCGCGTCCTCGACGGCAGTCCGGACCTGCTCGCGAACGCCCTCGTCGTCGGCGAATCTGACCTCCATTTTTCGGGGATGGACGTTCACGTCCACATCACCCGCGGGCACGTCCAGAAAGAGGACGGCGAAGGGGTAGCGGTCCGGCGCGATCTGGGTGCCGTAGGCGTCGATAACGGCGTCGCGAACGGTGCCGGCCCGGACGTAGCGACCGTTGACGTACGTCGAGAGGTACTCGCGGCCGGCCCGGTTCGTCTCGGGGTGCGAGACGAGGCCGTGGACGCCGTCGAGCGGCCCGTCAGGGAAACTATCACTCTCGTCGCCATCCGCGTTCGCTTCCGAACCCGCTCCGACCGATATCATCGACTCGGCGACTTCCCGGCCGTAGACGGACATCACCGTCTCGCGCAGGTCGTCCTGGCCGGTCGTCGAGAACGTCTCGCGGTCGCCGTGGGTCAACGAGACCGCCACATCCGGGTTAGCCAGCGCGTAACTGGCGACGACGGTGTTGACGTGTGCGAACTCCGTCGACTCCTGTTTGAGGTACTTCCGGCGGGCCGGGACATTATAGAAGAGGTCCTCGACTGCTATCGTCGTCCCCTCCGGACAGCCGGCGGGGCCGACCGACGTGACGTCGCCGCCTTCGAGGACGAGTTCCGTTCCCACGTCGCCGCCGCGGGGCCTGGTTCGGACCGTCAGCCGTGAGACCGCCCCGATTGCGTGCAGGGCCTCGCCGCGGAAGCCGAGCGTTCCCACGCCGCCCTCCAGGTCCGCGATGTCGCGGATCTTCGACGTCGTGTGTTTCTCGACGGCCGTTTCGACGGCCTCGCGGTCCATCCCGACGCCGTCGTCCGTGACGCGAATCCCGTCGGTTCCGCCGGCTTCGACGACGACCTCGACCCGGGTCGCGTCGGCGTCGATGGCGTTCTCGACCAGTTCCTTGACGACGGAGGCCGGCCGCTCGACCACCTCGCCGGCCGCGATGCGTTCGACGGTCCGGTCGTCGAGTCGCTGGATATCGGTCATACGTGCCTCCGCATGTGCTTGCCACCGGCTAACGGGCGAAGCGACTTGATACTGTCTGCCTTCGCCGCGCCTATCAGCATAGTCATGAAAATAGTTAACACAGAACAGTCCTGACCCTCGCATGGTGACGACCCATGTGCCACCACAGAGAACGCTCCTGGACCGAAGCGACGGCGGACGACGAGGCAACTGACGAGGACGAGGAAGAACTCCCGTCCTTCCTCAACGAGGAGGCGACCGAAACCGAGGTGCTGACCGACGGCGGCGACGAGGCGTAGCAGCGGCCCGCCCCTCGGCAGCGGTGTTGGCAAACCAGCCGTTTTTTGCTGCGAGTACCGTAAACCCGATAGCTAAAGTGCGCCCGCCGTCAGTCGCCACTATCCTGTGGATATCGACATGGAACAATACGACCAACTCTACCGTCTGTATAAGAGCGTAGACACGACGACGCTGCGCGGCTATCAGGAGTTCGTCGACCTGTTTCCCCCGCTCAGCTCGACCGTCGCGCTGGAACAGTGGGAAACCGCCAGTGACCGCCTCGACGCCCTCAAATCCGACATCACTGACGAGTTTCCCGGGACCGGCGAGACCTATGTGGAAATCGCAGCGCGGCTGACCCGCGACGAGGCCTTTACCGCGCTCGACCTCTACTCGAAGTACGACCGGTCGGTGAACGTGCTCGTGCTGGACGTCGACGAGACGCTCCGGTCGGCCGGTGACACCGACAACGAAATCCCCCGCGACACGCTGTATCTCCTGACGCAGTTCCACGAAGCGGGCGTCCCCATCGTCGTCTGTACCGGCCAGACCTTAGAGAACGTCAAGGGGTTCATGATACAGGGGCTTGGTAACGACCTCGTCTCCTCCGGCCAGATGAGCATCGTCTACGAGTCCGGCAACGGCGTGTTCACGCCCAAGCACGGCGAGGAAACCAAGCGACTCCTCTACGAGCGTCTCGACGACGCGGTCGTGGACGTGTTCGAGACCGTCCGCCGGCGGGTCCTCTCGGAGGCCCCCGACGCCGTCGGCAAGCGCTGTCACCTCCAGGGCAACGAGTTCAACGTCACGCTGAAACCCAACGCCGAGGTCGGCAGCGACAACGCCGTCGAAATCATCGACGAGTCGCTGCGGTACCTCTGTGGACTGGTCGGCGACGCCATCGCCGCGCAGGTCGACGCCGAGGTCGCGGACCCAGCGGCGTACGCCCGGGCCTACTTCAGCCGCGACCCGGAGATCCTCGACGTGCTCCAGGCCGGCGGCCTCTCGACCGACGCCGACATCGACGACGCGCCCGAGGCGTTCCGCGACATCCTCGAACGCGTCGACCTGGGCTACTACGAGGGCGACGCGGCCGAACTCGTGAGCCTCGAACTGGACAAGTCCGCCGGCGTCGAGGAGGCCTTCGACGTGCTCGGCATCGACGACCCGTTCGCGCTCGTGATGGGCGACAGCAAGAGCGACCTGCGGGTGATGCGCTGGGTCGACGAGAATGACGCCGGTATCGCTGCTGCTCCCGCCCATTCCTCGCCCGACGTGCTCGACCACGTCAGTTCGAGGGACGACCTGGTGTACGAGGCCGGCGACGCCAGCACGGTTCTGCGGACGATCTACGGTATCAGCCTCGTCGAGCAACTGGACGAGCAGGGCGAGTGAGCCGACGCCCTACGTGTTGACCGCGGCTTTGCCGCTGCGGTGCCGTTCGGGCCACTCGCCAGCCGACGGTGACTGCGGGTCGACATCCGCGACGAACCGCATCGTCGTGATATTGAGTACGAGCCCCAGCAGTCCGCCGCCCACGATCCCCATGGGGAGGCCGACCGCGGGGACGTTGACGACGGTAGTGGTCGCCACCGCTGAGACGAGCAAAACGAGTCCCGCGTAGCCGACTGTGTAGGCGAGGTAGGCTCCACCGTCGACAGCCAGTTCGTACGAGCCCCGAGCCGCCGCCAGCAGGCCGGTTTCGCGCAACACGATCAGATACGGCGTGGCCCAGAACAGATATCCGACGGCCAGCAGCAGCGGCACGAGGATGACGATTACCCCGAGAACCGCGCCACCGCCACCGACCCCTCCGACGCCGACTGCGCCCAGCGCGAACGGCACAACGAACAGATACGGCAACACGGTTATCGCGAGAAACGGGAGGAAATAGGTCCGGACGCTGGTAGCGAAGTCGTCGTCGCGGCCGACGAGATGCGCGGCGATAGCGCCAAAATAGCCCGCGCTCAGGCCGGCCCGCAAGAGGACCGCCAACGGGACGACCACCACGGCGAACGGAAGCGATAGCGGGAGGCCGGCGTTCACCGACACGCCGGTACTGGGCGGGTCAACGAACTGCCAGATGGTCACGACGGACGCGGGGACGCCGAACTTGATACCGAAGTGGACCCCGTCGTAGGTGAGTACTTGCCGGATACTATCCGTCTGCATGACCGCCAGCAGTATCGGGATCAAGATGAACGACATGTGATCGCCCGCTCTCTTCCAGCCATCGGCCAGTCGGACGGTGAACGTCGGCATCAGTTGCGGTCCCTCGCCGGGCTGGAGTGTTCGTTTGGTACTGACCGTGGTCCACGCAGTGCTCCCGGTTCGAGGCGTCGCTGTGCAGCGATTGTGCGATTGGTGGAGGGCATCGGCTCAGATATCCGCACACGATTTGATATGTGTTCTGGTGGGGCCGCTCTGGCGTCTCGTTCCCCCTTCACTACCCAACAATTAGGCGTCTCCCCGCCGAATTACAACCATGAGTCTCGATACCGTGTTCGGGCAGGTGCCGGACCCGCAGTCGTACTCCTTCCCGGACTACTCGCTCCCGCAGGGCGACCCCGTCAAACCCATCGCGCTGACCGACGACGAACTGACGGCGTTGCTTGACCTGTACGACGCGTTCAGCGCTGTGGACCCGACGGGCATGGACTCGAACCCGTTCCTGCGGGCGACCAGCGAGTTCCTCCAGCAGACGCTCGGTGCGCCACTCACCCGGCCCGACGAGCAACTGAACGACGATATTGCTGCCTTGCTCAACGACTTTTCCGACGGCCTGGGCGGACGGTCGATGGGCGTCGTCGACGCGACGCCGGCCCACCACCGGACGCTGTACTTCTTCCTGACCAGTTGCAAGGCGTACCACACCGCGCCGCACCTGCAGTTCGACCCCGACCCGGACGCCGTCGAGACGCTGTATGCCGTCTACGAACGCGTCACCGAGCAGGCGTTCTACCTCAAACGGCCCAAGAGCGTGCTGGAGTGACTGTCAGCCTGTGCCCACGGAACGCTCCGGTCCGTTTATCGGGGAGCGAAAGAAACTGCCGTCAATGACAGCCGACCAGCCCGAGATTCCGGTCGTATGCGAGGAGTGCGGGACGCGGACATCGGTCGCCTTCGAGGACGTCGAGGACGCCGTCGCGCGCCACAACGAACAGCTTCACGACGGTGAGCCGGTCGCCGAGGTCGACCCCGATGTGCTGGAAGAACTCGCCGACCGTCTGGCGAAGGACATCGGTCTGCTGGAGTAGTCCGTCGGTCAGCGTCAGTCGTCCAGCGGGAGCCGCTCGTAGGCCTCGCGGTCAGCGCCGGCGGCGAGCGCCCGCGACCGCAGCCGGCAGACGTTCTTGACCGTCCGCGGGCCAAGGATGTGTGGCGAGACGAACCGCGGTCGTCCCGGCTCGGTTCCGGGGCCGTCGCCCAGCGCGAGCACCGCACCGTTGAGGTCGGCGAGCGGGATACACGCCAGGTCGCCGTTCGCCGATTCGAACTGGACGTGGGTCGTATCGCCGGGCATCGCCGCCGCCTCCAGCAGGTCGAATACGGCGACGCCGGTGTATTCGCGTTCGATCCGGTCCCCGGAGGCACACTCGAACGCGACCGGCCCGCGGACGACATCGAACGGGAGCGTTTCGGGTGCAACGTCCCAGGGGAGCAATATCGGGTCAGCCCCGTCGATGCGGACCGTCGGCCGTCCCTCCGGTGTCTGCGTCATACGTATCCTTTCCGCCTGAGACCCTTCAGCGGTTCGGGACGGCTGTGATTCGCCACGCACATCCGACTCTCACTCCCGGGAGTGGAGCGAGTATGCGATAAAGAGGACGCCGACGAACTGGAAGGCGCGAGTGACGAGCGTCAGCGGTTGCTGGAACTGACTGGAGAGCAGACCCTGACGAAGGAGGACTGAGCCGGCGAACGCGACCACGAAGACCACCGCCGTGAGGCAGAACAGCCCGACTGAGAGGTACTGCATCGCGCGGCTGTTGTGCCGGCGATACCCCCGGTAGGCCTGGTAGCCGACGTACCCACCCAGTACTGTCGAGCCAAACGCCAGGGCGGTGATGAGCCAGTCCATCAGCGTCTCGATGGCGACCATATCAGAGATTCTCCCACATTTTTGTGAATCGGTCCGCGGTGTCCTGTTCGTCCTGTCCCGGGAACGTCGGCGGTTCGGTCCGCTCGATATCGGTTTCGAAGTCACCGTCAGCAAGCGCCAGCGAGAACTCCGAGAGCGTGGCAGCGAACACGCTGTAGTCGTTGCCGCCCGTTTCTATCTGGGTCTGTTCCTCGATGAGGCCGTACTCCTGAAGCCACTCGACCCGTCTGTACACGGTCGGTTGTGACATCTCACACTGGTCGGCGAGCTGTTTCGCGGACATGGGTTTGACACTCGTTGCTGCGAGGATGTCCCGGGCGTACTCGTCACTGAGCAGGTCGAGGATGTCGCCCACGGCCGGGTCCTCACTCACGTACTGGACCAACGTCCCGTCCCCGAATAAAAGGTCCCGTCAGTTTCCGAGTCAGAAGTCAGCCGCGTCAGAGAAGGGCGCAGTGTCAGCGGAGACCGGCGGGGTCAGGGCACCGCCCTTGGGCGAAGGTGGGGCGAGGTAGGGGACCAGTTCGCGGGCGGCCTGGCCCACATTCCCCCCAGGGTGGCGGCCCTGGGGAACCATAGGGCAGTATGGTGGACAGACAGCGGCTATTGCCGGAGGGCGCTGGTGGCACGGTGTTGTCAGGGCCGCTGCACTCGAATTGAGGAGCGGTTCCATAATATAACGTGCAGTCGAACTTCTGGCCCAGAAAACGGCGGCTTGATATGCCAGCGAGGGTGCTCACTCGCCGCCGGGACAGCCGATTGACTGGCCGACCGTGACGAGTCGGTCCGCGGACACGCCCTCACCGCGAACGGTGTATCGGTAGCGCTCACAGCTCCACGAAACTGAGGTTGTCAGTCCGTAGCTGACCTGTGCCGGGTGCCCGTCGATTGTCACCGCTCCGCTGGCGCTGTCCCTGTTAGCGGGCCGGTCGTATTTGCCGACAGTGATGAGACTGGTCCGGTTCATGTAGCGGAGGCCGACGCTGTGGATCCGCCCCCGCGTCTGCGTCGCATAGGTCAGTTCGTACCCCGGCGGGATGTCGGGCTCCGGAACCTGGATCTCGGTGTCGGCTTCGAGCGCACCGACCGACTCGTAGGTCTGTCTTTCGGGCGTCTCTGGGACAGTGACAGTCGTGTTGTCGGGGAAGTTGGGGGTAAACACGTCCTCGGACACACCGGTGTCGTAGGTGACGTTCGTGTGCGTCGTCGTCACGACTGTTCGCTCACCGTCGGCTGTCCACGCAGTGCGCTTTCTCACCGGGAAGAACTGTTCTGTGTCCACCCAGACCGTCTGCTCGTAGGCCGCTGTGGCGTCTTTCGGTGCCACATGAATGACGTAGGCGTCACGCCCGTCGATTGATTCAGTACCGCGATAACTGACGCTCATCGAGCCGGCAGAGACGGTCGGCCGCTGCTCGCCGCGGGGAACGACGGGCAGCGGCTCAACCGACGGTGAGTCGGTCGTCGTGTCGGTTGTCGTCTCCATGTTGAGATTCGCAAACAGACGCTGCAGCCGCTCACCCTGGTCTGAATCGGTTCTGCTGAGAGAGATGCGTGTCGCCTTCGCGCGGCGCTGGTCGTACAGCCACAGCATCGACCCGTTCGACACCCGGCGGTCGTATCGCTCGACGGTGCTGTTGACGACCGCCAGCCGTTTCTTCTGGGTCCCCGGCCGGAGCGCGGCGTCGTAGGTCGTCCGGCTCGCAACTGTCCCGTTCCGGGTGATCGTCGTCGTCTGTGTCGCGTTCACGCCGTCTATCGACTGGTAGCGTTGTTGTACGTCCGCGTCGATCTGGGGCTGATCAGCGGTTCCGGTACTCGCGAACGCAAGCGACCAGATCGCAACAGCCAGTACACCAACGACGACGACCGTCGCGACGGTGAGGACCAGTCGTTCCGATGTGAGGTGTCGAGTGGCCATATGTCAGGTTACCGGGTGTGGGGAACTGCCCGACTGCGTTCGGTCTGTCTGAACGACAATATTATGTAGCACATAACTGGCAGCGCAGGTAAAACCTCCTATCTGATGGTTCCGGAACGCTGACTGCTGTGTCGTCCGGGAAGTCGGGGGCAAACTCGTCATGGGGAACTCCGGTGTCGTAGGTGACGTTCGCAAACCTCGTCGTCACGACTGTGTGCTTCTCGTCTGCCGTCCAGGCAGTCCGCTGCTTGGCCGGGAAAAACCGCTGTGTGTCGACCCAGACGGTTTGCTCGTATGCTTTTGTCCCGTTTCTCGGCGTCACATGGACGACGTACGCTTCGCGGCCGTCAACCGGCTCCGTGCCCCGGTAGCTGACGGTCATCCCCTCGGTTGAGTTGACCGGCCGTCGCTCGCCTCGAGGGACAACGGGTAGTGGTTCAACTGACCGGGGGTCCGCTGTCGACTCGTCGAGTTTCGTGAAGAGGCGCTGTAGCCGCTCACCTCTGTCGGACTCAGTCTCGGAGAGGGGTATTCGTGTCGCCCTTCCACGACTGTCGTTGTACAGCCACAGCGTTGACCCGTCCGAGAGACGCACGTCATTCGCCTGTGACGTACTGTTGACGAGTACGAGCCGTCTCTTCTGGGTCCCCGGTTGGAGCGTCGCGTCGTAGGTTATTCTGCTCGTAACTGTCCCGTTCTGTGAGACTATCGTCGTCTGGGTCGCGCTGACACCGTCTATCGACTCGTAGCGTTGCTGTACGTCCCTGTCGATCTGGGGTTGGTCGGCGGCGCCGTCACTCGCGAACACGAGCGACCACGTCGCAACAGCCAGCACACCAACGACGACCACTGTCGCAATGGTGGGCACCAGCCGTTCCGATGAGAGATATCGAGTGACCATTTGTGGGGTGCAGGGCAGAGGACCGCCCGACGCTGTGTGCGTAGCCCGAGCGAGAGTGTTACCTATCACATAACCGGCACCTCAAGTAAAACCTCCTGTCTACCGAAGTCAGTAGTCGCCGAGTACGCCGAGTCGTCTGGCCCGACGGGTCGTGTACTGGAACACGACGTACCCCAGCAGGACGTAGCCGGCCGGGACGCCGACGAGGAGTCCTAGGTCGATGGCCGAGAACTGCCAGAGTCGGGTCCCGTCGACCATCGCCCGCTGGAGGAGCGCGCTCCCGTGGGCCAGCGGCAGCACCCGCGTCCAGCCGAGTTCGAACACGGGCGCGGAGATGAGGATAATGAACCCGAACTGGAGCAGATTGAGCCAGTTCCCGATGCGCTTGTACAGCACCGCGACGCCGCCGGCAGCGAATCCCAGACCAAGCACCGAGGCGATGGTCAGCGACGCGACGACGACGACGGTCAGGACGTTCAACTGGAGCGTCGTCCCGGTAATCGCAAGCATCACCGCCAGCACCACCGTCGAGGTGATGAACGTCCGGACGACCTTCGCGACGCCCTTGCAGAACGCGACCGGCGCGAAGCCAAACGGCGTCATGACGTGGCGTTCGAGCGTGCCCCACTGGGCCTCGCTTCCGATGTCGTTCGAGATGGACTGGTACGCGCCGACGGAAAGCGACCACAGGAAGTAGCCGACGATGATGCCCTCGATGGAGTCGGTTATCGCCTGCCCGGCCAGCATCCGGCCGCCGTAGAACAGCAGGCCGAAGAAGAACACCGAGATGACGATGCCGCCGACGGCGTTGGCCGGATAGCGGACGAAGATGAGGTACTCACGGTACAGCACCGCCCGCGCGAGGTCGAGATAGCCCGCCTGCATGGCGGCTCTGACAGCCTGGGCACTGGTCTCATCACTGTCTTCTGTGCGCGTGTCGGCGCTCGCAGTCATCGTCTCGGCTCCGCCTCTCTCATCGTTTCTGCCCCGTGATTTCGACGAACACGTCCTCCAGATCCGGTTCGACCGTGCCGACGGCGGCAAGCGTCACGTCGTGGTCGCGACACAGCGCAAGCAGGCGGTAGAACCCGTCGCTGTCGGTCGCTACCTCGACGCGCCGGCCCCGCTCGACGCTCGTCACGTCGGCCACCTCGAAGCGCTCCCGGACCGTCGCAAGCAGGTCGTCGGTGATGTCGGGACTGGTGACGGCGAACGCGTTCGCGGTGAACTGGTTGAGGACGGCCGCCACGTTGTCGTCGGCGATGATCTCTCCCTCGTTCATGATGATGACCCGGTCGCAGACGTCCTCGATGACGTCCATGTCGTGGCTGCTGACGACGGCCGTGAGGTCGCGCTCGTCGACGATGCGGCGCAGTTCCCGACGCAGCGTCAGCGAGCTTTCCACGTCGAGTCCAAGCGTCGGCTCGTCGAGAAACACCAGATCGGACTCGCTGGCCAGCACACTCGCCAGCGACACCTTCTGTTTCATTCCGCGGGAGAGGTCCCGGACCGGCTCGTCGGCCTTCTCCAGGAGGTCGAGTTTCGCCAGCAGCCGCTCGTGACGGTCGGCGACGGCATCCGGCTTGACGCCCTTGATGGTCGAGAAATAGCGCAGGTTCTCCCGGACGGTCAGCCGCCAGTAGTCGTTTCGCGCCCCTTCGAGCATCCCGTCGACGTGGCGGTAGGCTGCCCGCGGGTTCTCGCTCATGTCGATACCCTGGACCTGAATACTGCCGGCGTCCGGCAACACCAGCCCGAGAATCGATTTTATCGTCGTTGTCTTGCCCGCCCCGTTGGGTCCCAGCAGGCCGACAACGGTGCCTTGCTCGATGTGAAACGACACGTCGTCGACGGCCGTCACCACGTCCGAACCGCTGCCGAACTGCTTTGACAACCCCTCGACGGCGAGTGCGGGCGTCGCTTCGTCCCTCGGCGCAGCCGACTGCTCGGCGGGCCGCGAGCCCCGCCGGGGAGGGCGCTGGGATGACATTACCCATACTGAGGGCTTCAGAACCAAAAGGCCAGTCACGTCCCGCAGTGGACCTGCCGCAGATGTCGCTGGCCTGCCTGCTCAGGCAGGTTCGAGACCCGTTACCTCGAACCGCGCGCCGCCGGCCTCGCTCTCGGTGGCTGTGACCGTCCACCCGTGGACCTCGGCGATCCGCTTGACGATTTTGAGCCCGAACCCGGTCCCGTTCTCGCCGGTCGAGTAGCCCCCCTCGAACACCTGTTCGCGGTCCTCCGATGGAATGCCCGGCCCGTCGTCGGCGACGTAGAAACCGTGCCGATCCGTGTCTTCGACTGTCCCGACCCGCACAGTTAGCTTCTCCTCGTCGTGTTCCGCGGTGCGGTCGGACGGTGGCTGAGCGCGCGTGGATCCGTGTTCCACGCTGTTCCGGAGGAGGTTCGACACCAGCCGACGGAGTTTCGCCGTATCAGCCCGAATCTGACGGTCGGTCTCGACGACGAGCGTCGCCCGGTCCCCCTCGACGGTCTGCCAGCACTCCTCGACGATGTTCGCGAGCGTGACGGATTCGAGGTCGGTCGCCGTTTCGCCGGCGCGTGCGAAGGTGAGGAGGTCGTCTATCAGCGCTCGCATTCGCTCGTGGGCACGCGACACCTCGTCGAGATAGTCGCTGTCGCGTTCTGTTCTGGCCAGTTCCAGATTCCCCTCCGCGACTGTCAGCGGGTTTCGGAGGTCGTGGCTGACGATACTGGTGAACTCGTCGAGGCGCTCGTTCTTCCGTTCCAGTCGCCGTTCGTACGCCCTGCGCTGGGAGATGTCCCGCCCGATACCCACGGTCCCGGCGACCGCTCCATCAGCGTCTGTCAACCGGGTGCCGGCAAACTCGTACGGAATCCGCTCTCCATCGGCAGTCAGAATCTCGGCTTCGAGAGTTACTCGGCCGGTGGTTCGCGTCTCGTCTATCGCTGCTTCGACTGCCCCGTGCTCGTCATCGGGGAAGAAGTCAGCGACCGCCATCTCGCCGATTTCGTCGTCGCTGTATCCCGTGACTTCGGGGATGCGCTCGTTCCACCGCCGAAGGCTGCCGTCCGTGCCGATGACGTAGAACAGGTCGTCGAGCGTATCCAGCGCTTGGTCGATGAACTCGCGTTCCTCGCGGAGCTGGCGATCACGGTCGAGACGGTTAAGCGCCGCCGTCGCGTGGACCGAGAGCGTCCGTGCGAGTGTGACGTCCGTGTCGTCGAACGCACTGACCTCGCTCGACCCGATGAGGAGGACGCCGTGGTCCCCGAGCGGAAGGATGAGCTCGCTGCGGATGTCCGTCTCCGGGTTGTACCGGTCCGGGCTCGACGTGATATCGTCGTGGACCCGGGCCTCGCCGGTTTCGAAAGCCTGCCACGCGAGCGCTTCTCCGGCCTCGAACACCGGGGGCGTGCCGATGAGCGCCTCGACCTGTTCGGTCCAGGCGACCGGATACAGGCTGTCGCCGTCAGCGAAGTGGACGCCGTTGGCCGGCATATTGAGGATGGTTCTGGCGGTGTCCACTGTGACTTGGGCAACCGCATCCTCAGTCGTGGCTCGCATGAACGCCCTGGCGGTGGAGTGTAGCTCCTCGATAGCGCGCTCGCGTCGCGTGTTCTGTGCGTGTTCGATGTTGTCGGCTGTCCGTTCGACGGCGTCGACGACGGTGTGTGCGAGCCGTGCGTACGGCTCGGCGCCGCCGTCGACCCGGAGATACTCGGTGACACCGGCGGAAATCGCGTTGCTGGCGGCTGCTTCGCTCCCCTCGCTGGTGAACAGGATGAACGGCAGGTCCGGCGCTCGCTTGCGGACCGCGTCGAGGAACTCGACGCCGGTCTGCTCCGGCAGGTCGTAACCGGCAACGACACAGTCGAACGCGTCGCTGTTGAGCCGTTCGATGCCGTCGGCAACGCTCGTCGCTGTCTCGACCGTGATGCCACAGTGCTCCTGTTCCAGAGCGCTCGTGGCCGCTTCGACGACAGCCGGGTCGTCGTCGACGTGGAGAACGCGGATCCGGTCGGTCATTGCCTTCTAGCAGTGACAACTCCCCTATACCCTTTCGGGCGTGAGTATCTCCGTTGAAAATCGGGTGACGTCTGCTACTCGTCGTCCAGTTCGGCCTGCCACTCCTGTACCTTCGCCATCAGCTCGACCGGTGGCGTCTCGTTGACATCTAGTTCGGTCAGCTCCGAGAGAACGGTCTCCGTCTCAGGGTCGAGGGACGCTGCCGCCTCGTCGCCGTCAGGGGCCTCGGCCGCGGCCTCCCCGGTCGCGTGTTCGGGGTCACCGTCGGTCGCGACCGGCTCAGCCGTCGAACCGGCTGATGTGTTCGCCGACTGAGCCGTGCCGTCCCTGAACTGCCCCGAATCCAGGTCGAACACGGCCTGCGTCGTCCCGCCGTCGTCCCGCTCGCTGCCCCGAATCTCGATAGCTTTGTCGTCGCGCAAGCGGTCGAGCACCTCCTGTGAGCGACTGACGACCGGTTCGGGAACCCCGGCGAGGTCGGCGACGTGGACGCCGTAGGAGCGGTCGGTCGGGCCGTCCCGGACCGTTCGGAGGAACGTCACGTCGCCGTCCCCCTCCGCGGAGCGGGGCTCGCCGTCGACCGCGACGTGGACGTTCTCGACGGCCGGTAGCTCCTCGCCCAGCGCCGTCAGTTCGTGGTAGTGGGTCGCAAACAGCGTCTTCGACTGGATGGAGTTGACGATGTACTCCGTCGCCGCCCAGGCGATAGAGATGCCGTCGAAGGTAGCCGTCCCGCGGCCGACCTCGTCCAGAATCACCAGCGACTCGTCGGTGGCCGAGTGGAGGATGTTCGACAGTTCCTGCATCTCGACCATGAACGTCGAGCGGCCCTGCGCCAGTTCGTCCAGCGCGCCGACGCGGGTGAAGATGCCGTCCACGAGGCCGACCGTCGCCGACCGCGCCGGCACGAAACTGCCCACCTGGGCAAGCAGCGTGATGAGCGCCGCCTGACGCATGTACGTCGACTTCCCGCTCATGTTCGGCCCGGTGACGATGAGGAACTGCCGGTCGTCGTCCATGTAGAGGTCGTTCGGAACGAACTCGGTGGTCTGCTCGACGACCGGGTGGCGGCCGGCCTCGATAGAGAGTTCGTTGCCCTCGACGACCGCCGGCCGGGTCCAGTCGTTCTCGACGGCGTGGACCGCGAGCGACGCGAACGCGTCCAGTTCCGCGAGTGCCCGGCCCACGTCCTGCAACAGCGTCGCGCGCTCGGCCACCCGCCCTCGGAGTGTCTGGAACCGCTCGTACTCCATGTCGTGGCGGCGCTCCTCCAAGCGCAGCACGTCCCGCTCTTTCTCGTCGAGTTCGGATGTCGTGTACCGCTTCGAGTTTTTCAGCGTCTTGATGTGCTGGTACTCCTCGGGGACGGCGTCGGTCTCGCTCTTGCCGACCTGGATGTAGTAGCCGTCGGTCTTGTTCCGGTCGACCGAGAGGTGGGTGATGCCGGTCCGCTCCTTCTCGCGGTCCGGCAGCGTCTCCAGCCACTCCAGCGCGGCCTCGTGCTCGTCGATGATTTCGTCGAGGTCGTCGTCGAATCCCCGTTTGAACAGCCCACCCTGTCGGACCGTCCCCGGCGGGTCCGCGACCAGTGCACTGTCGAGTTCCGCGGCCAGCGCGTCGGCCGCCTCGCGGTCAGCGCCGTCGAGAGCGTCGGCAAGCGGCGACTCGGCCAGCCGCTCGGTCTCGGTGACGGCGTCGGCGACCTGCCCCAACAGTGCCAGCGTCTCCTCGACCGCTCGCAGGTCCCGCGCGTCCGCACTCCCGGAGGTGGCCCGGGCGGCCAGCCGTTCGAGGTCGTAGGCGTCCGACAGCGTCTCTCGAATCCGCTCGCGGGCCATCGCCGCCTCCGACAGCGCCGCCACGCAGGACTGCCGACGCCGGAGTTCGGCCCGGTTGCGCCGGGGTCGCTGGAGCCACTGCTGGAGCAGTCGCCCGCCGGCGGCCGTGACGGTGTGGTCGATGGTGTCGAACAGCGACCCCGAACTGTCGCCCTGCATGGTCTCGGTGAGTTCGAGGTTGCGCTGTGTGGTCGCGTCGAGGTCGACGTGGTCGCGCTCGCCGTACGCTTGCAGGCGCGTGACCGCCGCCAGCGTTCCGACGCCGGTGTCCTCGACGTAGGACAGCACCGCACCGGCGGCCTGTACCGCCACGTCCTGGTCGCCGATGCCGACGCTGTCGACCGTCTCGCCCCCGAACTGCTCGCGGACGGTGTGGCTCGCCCGTCCCGGCTCGAACGATGCTGAGTCGTGCAGCGTCAGCGCCGCGCCCGTCCGCTCGCGCAGGCGGTCCAGGAACTCGTCGTCGTTCCGCAACTCCGGTCCGGGAAGAATCTCCGCCGGTGCGAACGTGTACAGCTCCGTCAGCGCCTCGCCCGCGTCGGCGTCGTCCAGTTGCGTGACCTGGAACTGGCCCGTGGTCACGTCCGTCGCGGCGATGCCGTAGGTGTCACCGCCGTCCCGGCTGGTCTCTCGGACGACTGCGGCGAGGTACTGCGCCGACTCGTCGCCGGTCTCCAGATGCGTCCCGGGCGTAACTACCCGCGTTATTTCGCGGGCGTGGCCGTTCTCGGTCTCGTGCTGGTCGGCGATGGCGACCCGGTAGCCCCGCTCGACCAGCGCAGAGACGTACGGCGTCAGGTCGTCGACCGGCACCCCCGCCATCGGGTACGACGAGCCATGGGAGGACTTCTGGCTCACCTTCAGGTCGAGTTCGTCGGCGACGATCTCGGCGTCCTCGTCGAAAAACTCGTAGAAGTCGCCACACTGCATCGCCAGCAGGTCCGCGTCGGTCCCCTCCTTGAGCGTGAGGAACTCCCCGACGATTCCCGTCGCCTCTGTCATACTCGTCCGTGTGGCCGTCCGCGGCGTAAGGATTGCGGGTCCGGTGTGAGGAGCAGTAATTAAACCGGGACTGGTGTCTCGAACAGCCAGAGCATCGGGTGTGTCAGTGAAGTGTCTGGCCACTGTACGGAACCACATGAACGCCAGAGAGACTATCGCGGCCTACTACGCGGCGCTCCGGGCCGGCGAGCCGCTCGGCCCCTTTTTTGCCGACGACGCGGACCGCTCGGTCGTCAAGTTCGGCATCTCCGAACAGCTGGTCGGGACTGACGCCACCACGACAGGCCTACAGGAGCAGACCGAGACGACGAGAGACTGGACCGTCGAGAGCCGTGCGCTCCGAGTGACCGAACGCGAGGGCTACGCGTGGTTCAGCGACGCCGTCGACCTGTGCTGGCTCGACACCGAGGCCGGGGTCCGCCACGAGTACGACACGCGCTGGAGCGGGACGCTGGAAGCCACCGGTGGGGCACGCGAGTGGCAGTTCGTCGGGATGCACGTCAGCACGGCCGACGACTTGGGGGAGTAGGCGGTCGCTAATCGCCGTCGAGCGTGGCGAAGACGAACTCGCTATCGCTCCCGAGGGGGTCCGTCGCAGTGACCGTCTCTGTCTCGCTGAAGCCGGCGTCGGCCAACTGGTCGAGGGTCGTTCGCCGACCCGGTGCTGAGAAGAACATCGACCCGCCCATCCAGCCGCGCCGGACGGTTTCGAACTGGCCGCTCGGCAGCGTCATCAACACAGTGCCGCCCGGCCGGAGGACGCGGGCGAACTCCCGGTAGACTTCCGGGTGCTGGTCTCGCTGGACGTGAAAGACGGCGTGGTAGGCCGTGACGGCGTCCACGCCGTCGGTCGCAATCGGGAGCGCCGTCATATCCCCCTGAACGAGACGGCTGTCCGGCACCGTCTCGGCGGCGAGGTCCAGGCCCACACGCGAGAAATCGAGCCCAACGCTGTTCGACGGAAGATTCGCAAGCGTTCGCGCGCCGTCGCCACAGCCCACGTCGAGGACTGTCGGCGTTTCGGGGAGCCGTTCGAGCAGGTCGTCGAGCAGGGCTGCGTCCGACCCGCTCGGGTCGCGCCGTTCGGCGTAGGTCTCAGAGACGCTGTCCCATGCGCGACGCACCTCGTTGCGGTCCATATCTACATTATGGGTGCGAGCCGGATAGGCGTTCAGCCACCCCTCATTTCGGCTGCAACGCGATATTCCGATGGTGTTCACTGCCTCACTGACCAACTGGTACGTAATTCTAGGTGAACTTTTATTATTGACCCGTGGCAGGAACGACTCGATGTTTGAAGAAAGATCACAGCCTAAATCAAAACCGAGCCGAAGACAGTTCCTCGGTGGGATTGGTTCACTCCTCGCCGCGTCGGCGTTCTCGGTCTCCGTCTCCGACGACGCTGCCGCACAGGTGACAGCGGGCGACGACTCGGCCACACGGACTGTCTCGTCGCCCGACGGGACAGTCACACTCACTGTCGATGTCAGCGACGGTGTGCCAACATACGAGGTTGCACACGACGGGACGACGCTCATTGGGGCGTCGGAACTGGGCTTCGAGTTCCGGAATCAGGATGCCTTCGCCGCTGGCCTGACAGTCACCGGGAGCGAGCGGACCGAGGTCGACACCAGCTGGACGCCGGTCTGGGACCGTTACGACGAAATCACCGAGCGGTACACGGAACTCCGGCTGGGGGTCGCGGAGTCGGCCGGGGCGGAGCGGTTCGGGACGCTCGTCTTCCGGGTGTTCGACGACGGCGTCGGCTTCCGATTCATCTTCGGGGAGCCCTTCGGCGACCAGTTCGTCGTCACATCCGAGCGGACCGAGTACAATTTCGCCGGGGACTACACCTCGTGGTGGATTCCCAACGACTACAACAACTTCGAGGTGGAGTACGAGGAGACGCCGCTGAGCGAGGTGGCCGGCGAACTCGACGGCACTGGCTTCGACGGCGTCCACACGCCGATAACGATGCGAACCGACGACGGCCGTCACCTCGCCGTCCACGAGGCCGACCTCACGGACTACGCCTCGCTCGCGCTCACACCGTCGGACGCCGGTGACACGACCTTCCAATCGACGCTCGCGCCGCTGCCCGACGGGACCAAGGTGTCGGCGTCGGCCCCGCACGTCACCCCATGGCGAACAGTTCAGGTGGGGACCAGCGCCGGCGACCTCGTCGAGTCGAATCTGGTGGTGAACCTCAACGAAGACTACGACGAGGAGGTGTTCACGCAGGGCGTCGACTGGATAGAGCCCCAGAAGTTCATCGGCGTCTGGTGGCTGATGATAACCGGCCGCGCCGACTGGGAGTACACCGGGGAGACCTCCGGCAACCACGGCGCACAGACCGGCCGCGCCACGCAGTACATGGACTTCGCCAGCGAGCACGACATCCCCGGCGTCCTCGTCGAGGGGTGGAACGAGGGGTGGTCGAGCTATCCGGGCGATGGCAGTGGATTCGATTTCTCGACACCGTATCCGGACTTCGACCTGGAGGAAGTGACCGACTACGGTGCGAGCCTCGATCCGCCGACCCAGATGACGATGCACAACGAGACCGCCGGGGACTTCCGGAACTACGAATCACAGCTCGACGAGGCATTTTCGTTGTACGACGACCTCGGAATCCGGACCATCAAGAACGGCTACGTCTCCGACAGCGGTGACCTTGCGGGCGAGAGTTACAGCCACCACAACCAGATACTCGTCAACCACCACACGCTGGTCGCCGAGACCGCGGCGGCCAACCGCCAGATGCTCGACATTCACGAGCCGATTCACCCGACCGGCCGCCGGCGGACCTATCCGAACCTGATGACCCGCGAGGGGGTCAAAGGCCAGGAGTACGACTCCTTCGGCGACGTGAGCCCCGAACACCACGTCACCTTCCCGTTTACGCGGATGCTGGGCGGGCCGGTCGAGTACACGCCGGGCATCTTCGACATGGACTCGGGGTCGGGCGGCATCGAGACCACCCGCGCCAAGCAACTGGCGATGTACCCGACGTACTTCAGCGGCCTCCAGATGGCCGCCGACCTACCCAGTTCCTATCTGGCCGACCAGCCGTCGACGGCCGCCGTCGGCGAGGTCGCCCAGGCCGAGTGGGGCGACATCGAGGGCTTCTCGACGGCCGCCCGCTGGGCCAACGCCCAGGGCGAGCAGTACGTCGCCATCGACCCCAACAGCGCCGCGCCCGGTGCGACCGTCTCCTGGGCTGTCGAAGGTGCGAGCGAGGGCGAGTATGAGGTTCATTTCCGGTACGCCAGCGACGCCGAGGAGAACGCCGTTTCGCCGGACACCGACCGCACCGCGACGGTGCTGGTCGACGGCAGCGAGGCCGGCCAGCTAACGTTCCCGCCCACCGAGTACTGGGACGTCTGGGAGACCGTCTCGACGACCGTCTCGCTGTCGGGCGACGAGGACGAACTCGCCCTCTCGCTGACCGCCGAGGACACTGGCGGCTTCAACCTCGACTCGATGGCGGTCACCGCATCCGGCGAATCGATGCCCGAACCCGAGACGCCGCCCATCCGCGGCGAGACCGTCGAGGCGTTCCAGTTCATCGAGGACGTTCCGGCCGCAGGCTGGGACGACACACGCGTCCTCGACGCCGAGATCGGCGATTACATGGTCACTGTACGGCAGAAAGGCGAGGAATGGTATCTCGGCGCGATGACCGACGAGGGCGGCCGCGCCGTCGACGTACCCCTGGAGTTCCTCTCGCCTGCTTCGGACAGCAACGGACAGGGGCCGGGGAACGACAACGGCGAGAAGAACGGGACGAACGAAGCCGGCGGCAACGGCAGGAAGAACGGCACGGGCAACGGTAACGGCCCCAGCGGCCCGAAGTACGTCGCCGAAATCTACGCCGACGGCATTGACGCGGCCTACGACGAGAACCTGACCGACGTTCGCGTCGACGAGGCAATCGTCACTCCGGGGACGACCCTGCTCGCGTCGATGGTCGGCAGCGGCGGGACGGCCGTCCGCTTCCGACGCGCGACGGGGCAGGAAATCAACGATCTGCCGGCGTACGAGCGGCCAGCACAGGACTTCGACGTCACCATCGGCGACGAGGTGTTCATCCAGGAGCCGTTCATTCGGGCCACCGGGCGCAACGACGGGGCGTTCATCGGCGGGACCACGGTGACGCTCCGCGTCGGCGGCGAGACTGTCAGGACAGAGAACGTCCGCTTCCCGCCCAACACAGGCGACGCCACCTACGAGTTCGGCTACAGCATCGACGCGGCTGGCGAGTACGAGGTGACGGTCACGCTCCCGGACGGGACGACGCTGGCAAGCGGAACGGTGACGGTCAAGCCGCCCGCGACGGTGGCCGAACTCGCCGACCCGTCCGGCGACGACACCGGCCCCGGCGAGTACACCTACCCGACCAGCGACGACTTCGAGTCGGGCGCGTTCGATCTGGAGTCGCTGACTGTCGAGCAGACGCCGAGCCTCCACCGCTTCACCTTCGAGGTGGCGAGCCTCTACAACGCCTTCGGCAGCAGTCGCGGCTTCTCGCCGCAGTGGTTCGTCCTCTGGCTCCGAGACCCGAGCGCCGACAGCGGGTCGACGACCAGCCTCGACGACCTCGGCGCGACCGTCGACTTCGAGGCCCCGTGGCAGTACCGCATCGAAATCAGCGGCTTCTCCAAGAGCGCGGTCGACGCCAGCGGTGCGGCGCTGACCGACGACGACGGGGAGGCGGTCTCACTCGGTGAGGCCGTCGACGTAGATGCGGGGACGGTCACGCTCTCCCTCGACAGAGAAGCCGTCGGCGGCGCGGACGCGGCGGACCTCGAAGTCGTCGCGATGGTGCAGTCGGAGGACCGCGGGTCGCTACGGCCCGTTGCCGAAGAAGCCGAGGCTTACGTCTTCGGCGGCGCGAAGCCGGATGCGGTCGAGAACGCCCCGCGAATCATGGACCTGACGACGCCCGAGGGAGTGAGCCAGTCCGACGCGCTGGCCTACAGCGCCGACTCGCGGGCGACGCTGCCGTTCGTCCCGCTCGATTAATCCTCGGCGAGCGCGTCGATCGCCGCGTCGAGCGTGAACTGCCCCTCGTAGAGCGCGCTGCCGACGACGACGGCGGCGGCCCCGGCCGACCGTAGCGATAGCACGTCGTCGATGGTCGCCACGCCGCCGCTTGCGATAACCGGGATGTCGACGCTGTCGACCAGCCGGCGGACCGGATCGGTCCGAACTCCTTCGAGCTGCCCTTCTACGTCCACGTCGGTAAAGAGGATGCCGCCGGCCCCGAGGTCGGCGTACCGCTCGGCGGCTTCCGCGGGGTCCAGACCGGTCCCTTCGGTCCACCCGGAGACGACCACCTCGCCGTCCTTCGCGTCGAGGCTCACGAGCACACTGCCGGGGTGTTCGTCGCTGATCTCGCGGACGATCTCCGGCGTCTCGACGGCCGCCGTGCCGAGGATGACGCGGTCAAGCCCGCGGTCGAGCAGCGAGATGGCGTCCTCGGCGGTCCGGATGCCGCCGCCGAGTTGCACGCCCACGTCGTCACCCACCGCGTCGAGGACGGCGTCGATGGCCGCCGCGTTCTGTCGCTCGCCCTCGAACGCGCCGTCGAGGTCGACGAGATGAAGCGTCCGCGCGCCGGCGTCGACCCACCGCTGAGCGGCCTCGACCGGATCGCCGTAGGTCTTTTCGGTGCCGCGTTCGCCGCCGACCAGCTGGACCACCTGTCCGTCCTGCATGTCGACTGCGGGGACGACCTCGAATTCGGGGAACATGGCCGGTGGTCCGGCGGCGGCCGTCGAAAGCGTGTCGGTCCGATACGTGCGGACGGCCGTCTCCCTCCAGTGACCCGCATCCTTTTAAGCCGTGATAGGGAAGGTTCGCCATGGTTACTGCCACACTCGTCCTCACACCGCTTGCCCGTCGGCTCGAAGCAATCATGTTCGGGCGGTACGAGCGCGAGTACCGGCTGTTCGAACAGGCCGTACTGGTCACCGCCGTCGGCCTGGCGCTGGCCTGGGGTTTGGCTTCCTTCGGTGTCCTGCCGCTGGGTGCCGGCACGACGTCGGTGCTCGCGACTGCCGCGAGCGTCGCCATCTCGGCATTCGTCGTCGTCGGCTTGCTACAGTTCCTCGTCCTCGCGAACGTCCTCGAACGGACGAACGAGGACGTCGCCACGAAGGCCGCTGAACTCGAAGAGGCCGCCGAGCAACTGGAAACGACAGCCGAGGAGCTAGAGACGACCGCCGACGAGGTCGAAAACGCCGCCGAGACGGTCGACGAGGCTGCCGAAGATGTCGAACAGACCGCGGACGAAGTCGAGCAGACGGCCGGCGAGGTCGAGCAGACAGCGGACGAAGTGGAGGAGACCGTCGACGAGGTCGAGCAGACAGCCGACGAAGTCGAGCGGACGGCCGACGAAGTCGAACAGACTGCGACCGAGACCGGCGACGAGGACGCCGCCGAGAAGGTGACCGAAGTCAAGGACAAGACGACCGAAGTCAAGGACAAGACGACCGAGGTGAAGGACAAGACGACCCAGGTCAAGGACAAGGCGACGGACACGAAAGACCGGACGACAGAAGTGAAAGACAAGACCACCGAGGTCAAAGACAAGACCAGCGACGCGAAGCAGACAGCCGAATCGGTCACTGACGAGGTTGAAGCGGCCAAGGAAACGGCAAGCGAAGTCGAGGAGACCGCGGCGGCGGTCGAGGAGACGATGCCGGCTGACGACGAGCACCTCGCGGAGGAGGGTGGCAAGTCCGACACCGACGAGGGTAGATCGGACGAGCGGTCGTCGTAGCGGCGGTCGCCGTCGCTTGGCGCAGTACCCGTTCGGTATGTTTTAACCCAGTGAGGGACTGGCACCTGTATGGTCGAAGTTCTCTTTGCCCTCGGTGTTCTGGTGGCTATCTTCGTCGGCTTCAACATCGGGGGATCTTCGACGGGTGTCGCGTTCGGGCCTGCAGTCGGGTCAGATACGCTTTCGAAACTGTCCGCGGCGGCCCTGATGACCATCTTCGCGCTGGCCGGGGGACTCATCGTCGGCCCGGAAGTCGTCGAAAGCCTCGGGAGCGACCTCGTCGAGACCGCCTTCTCGCCGCTCATCAGCATCGTCGTCCTGTTTTTCATCGGCGTCGCGCTGTTTCTCTCGAACGTGGTCGGCGTCCCCGCGTCGACATCGATGACTGCCGTCGGCGCTATCGCCGGTCTCGGCCTCGCTCGCGGGACGCTAAACGCCGCCCTGATGCTCGAAATCGTCTCGTGGTGGCTCGTTTCCCCGATTATCGCCTTCTGGGTCAGCGGGGTCATCGGCCGGTACTTCTACCCGCGCCTCGTCGAGTGGTTCGCTGTCTCCCAGAGCGAGGGGTCGCTACTGGATTTCGACCGGTCCGGCTCGATTCCACAGCCGTCACTCGGCGAGAACACGACGCCGCGTGAGTTCGTCGGGACCGTCGTCGTCATCGGTATCGGCTGTTACATGGCTTTCTCGGCGGGCGCGTCGAACGTTGCCAACGCCGTCGCCCCCCTTGTGGGGAACGGCTCGCTAGATATGTACCCGGCTATCCTGCTCGGCGGCGGGGCCATCGGTCTCGGTGCGTTCACCATTGCCCGCCGAACGATGGACACGGTCGGCAACGACCTGACCGACCTCCCGCTGGTCGCCGCCATCGTGGTCGCGGCGGTCGCCTCCACCATCGTCACCTTCCTCTCCGCGCTGGGTATTCCGGCGAGTTTCGTCATCATCGCCACGATGAGTATCGTCGGTCTCGGGTGGGGCCGTGCAACGCGAACGACGAGTATCTCCGATACTGTGCATGGTGAGACCCCCGTCGCGTCTGTCGGTGCGCTGACCACCGACGCGGAGGCTGCGGACGCGCCGACCGTCGGCGGAAAAAAGGGGACGCCGAAGCCGGCCGAGACCGAACCCATCGGCGAGGAATCACGGGAGGACATCCCGTCGGCGTCGGACCTGTTCGAACCCGGGACCACCGCCAGAGTGATTTTCCTCCAGAACATCGTCCCGTCGATTGCGACGCTCGCGGCGTATCTGGTGTTCAAGTTTTTGCCGATCGCCTGAACAGTATCGGCCCGAACAGATGCCGTCAGTTCCGACGAATCCCCGCGTTGTCCCTCATTATTTTGCACGGCCTAAAACCGAAGGGCAAAGTCTAACAGGGCGGGGTTCGAACCAATCAGGTGATGCCCACGGTAGAGTACCTTAACTACGAAGTAGTGGACGATAACGGCTGGGACATGTACGACGACGACGTCTTCGCAGAGGCGTCAGATATGGACCTCGACGGTGAGGACTACGGGTCCCTCGAGGTGAACGAAGGCGAGTACATCCTTGAGGCCGCCGAGGCGCAGGGCTACGACTGGCCCTTCTCGTGCCGCGCCGGTGCCTGTGCGAACTGTGCCGCCATCGTTCTCGAAGGCGACATCGACATGGACATGCAGCAGATCCTCAGCGACGAGGAAGTCGAAGACAAGAACGTTCGCCTGACCTGTATCGGCAGCCCGGACGCCGACGAGGTCAAGATCGTCTACAACGCCAAGCACCTCGACTACCTGCAGAACCGCGTCATCTAACGCGGCTCCTGCAGCGCACTACACTTTCTTCTTCCAGCAGCGACTGCCTTGGACAGCCGTCGTACCGGAACCATTAGGGATACCCCTGTATTGCGTACAGCCGTGCTTGGGTCGATACCGGACCTGCTTCGGCTGGTCGCCGTCCCGGTGTTCGGGTGGGCGGCCTACCGCGACGTGAAAACCCGCCGGGTGCCCAACCGGACCTGGACCCCGCTTGCCGTGCTGGCGGTCGTGCTCCTGCTGTGGGACGCCTACACCGTCTGGGCCGGCCCGACAGCGGTCGGCCAGCGGCTGTTCTTCGTTCAGGTCGCGATCAGTCTCGGCTTCGTCATTCCGCTGTCGTACGGTTTCTGGCTCATCGGCGGGTTCGGTGGGGCCGACGCGAAGGCGTTCATGCTCGTCGCCGTTCTCTTTCCCGTCTATCCGGTGTACTACCTGCCCATGCCAAGCGTCGCGCTCCCGCTCCAGCAGAGCGCTATCGGCGTGTTCTCGCTGACGATTCTCTCGAACACCGTGCTTGCTGGCATCGTCTATCCGCTTGCCGTCGCCGCCGGGAACCTCGCCCGAGGTCGTTTTTCACTGGCGATGTTCATCGGGCGGCCGGTCCCCGTCGGCAGCGTCACTGAGGAGTACGGTCGGCTGCTGGAATCGCCTGACGGGTTCGACCGCGGCGGCCTTGACCTCGACGCGCTCCGGATGTACCTCCAGTGGCGCGGTTGCTCGCTGGCCGACATCCGCGCCGACCCAGACCAGCACCGGCGTCCGACTTCCCTCCCAGCGGTCCCGAACGACCCCGGCGACGGCTCGCTGGCGACCGACGGCGGCGACCCGGTGGCTGGCGATATAGATGGACCGGCAGGCCGTGACGCCGGGACCGGTGGGGCCGACCGTCCCGGCCCCGTCGACGACCCGTGGGGAGCCGAGCGGTTCCTTGACGACATCGACCACTCGGCCTACGGCACGTCGTCGGCCCAGCTCCGTGACGGACTGGACGTGCTCGCCGAACAGGACGAGGTGTGGATTTCGCCCGGAATTCCGTTTCTCGTCCCCATGTTCGCCGGGCTGGTCGTCTCGCTCACCTACGGCGACGTGTTGTTCTCGCTGTTGCAGGCTGTTGGGCTGGCCTGACCCCCCGCAGCAGAAGACCTATTTTGCGGACACGCCTCGGCCCGAGTATGACCGAGGTCGACCTCGCGTTCGACGAGCAGGAGTACATCCCCGCTGTCGCACAGGACGCAGACACCGGCGAGGTGCTCATGCTCGCCTACGTCACAGAGGAAGCGCTCCGGAAGACCCGCGAGACGGGGGAAGCCCACTACTACTCGCGGAGCCGGGACGAACTCTGGCACAAGGGCGGGACCAGCGGCCACACGCAGGCCGTCGAAGAGGTGCGGGTCGACTGCGACGGGGACGCACTGCTGTACATCGTTGACCAGACCGGCGGGGCGTGCCACACTGGCTACGAGTCCTGCTTCCACCGAACTGTCGACGGCGAGACGGTCGGTGAACAGGTGTTCGACCCCGACGACGTGTACTGATGGCGCGAACCGACACTGACATCGACATCAACGCCGGGACACCCGATGCCGTGGAGCGCCTCGAACAGGCCGCCGAAGCGTACGACCGGGCACAGGAACGCGTTGAGGAAATCGGCGCGGACGCGTTGCGTGACTGCCGCGACATCTACAGCGAACTGTGGAACCTGCTCGAGAGCTACGACGGCCGAGCGACCGGCGGCGGCGACTTCGAGGCGTTCATGGAGTTTCAGGGCCGGGTCGGGACGCTGACCGACGACCTCCCCGAGGACATGCCCGAACGAGACACGTTCGAAGAAATCGACGATTTCCTCCAGCAGCGGCGGCTCACCGAGAGCGACTTCGAGCAGGCCCGCGAGATGTTGTCGCCCATCGGCGACCTCGTCGGGCGGCTCGACGAACTCGACGACGCACGCGAGCAGTACAAGAAAGCCCGGACCGATGCGAACCGTCGGCGCGGCGAACTGAGCGACCGCATCGACGACCTGGAACGCCTCCAGCGCCTCGGCGACGCCGATCTCGATGCCCCGGTCGAGCACCTCCGTGACCCAATCGAGCGCTACAACGATGCCGTCACCGAGGCGTTCACCGAGTTTCGGCGCAACACCCCGGCCAGAGACGCCTTAGCGGTCATCGAGCGAGCGGACGCGTACCCGCTGGTCGAGTTCCGGTCCCCGCCCGCGGAACTGCTGACGTACGTCCGCGAGCACGACGCCGGCACGGAGCCGATTCCGAAACTACTGGAGTACGCCGACTACTCCGCCTCGAAGCTGGACCACTACGTCGACGACGCCGCGGCGCTGCGGAGTGCCGTCGCCACCCGGCGGACGTATCTCCGGCGGCTCGACGCCGAGCCGGTGCGGATCGACTGGCCGCCGCCGTCGGCAGACGCCCTGCCGTGGTACTGCCGGGAGTACCGCTCCGTCGTCGCCCGCTTCGCCGACGAGTCCGTGGTCGCGGCACTACGGGAGGTGCGTGGACTCGCGGAGCGGGACGACTACGAGCGGCTCCGGGAGAGCGCCGTCGCTCGCTCGGAACTCACGGAAACGGAGCGCGAACGGCTGGCGAGCGGTGCTGTCGAGCAGGAACTGTCGACCGCTCGCGAGGCCAGAGCGGCTATCGACGACGCGCTGGAAACTTATTCGTCGCTGTAGCGGCTCGTTTGCTGGGTCGCCCGGCTGACCATCGTCTCGGCCAGTTCCTCGGCCCGGTCGAGCGTGCGCGCTTCTGCGTAGACCCGGACGACGGGCTCCGTGCCGGACGGCCGGGCCAGCACCCAGCCGTCGCCGTAGTCGAGGCGGTAGCCGTCCGTCGTGTCGAGGTCGGCCGTCGCGTCGTTCGCGTGGGCCTCGATACCCTTGAGCATCGCCTCGCGCTCGTCTTCGGTCTCGTATTTGAGGTTCCGCCGGACGTTGTAGTAGTCGTCGTAGTCCGCGGCGACCTCGCTCGCGGGCCGCTCGGCGACGAGTTCGAGGAACTTCGCGGCGGTGAACGCGCCGTCTCTGGCGATGCGGTAGTCGGGAAAGAGGATGCCGCCGTTGCCTTCGCCGGCAATCGCGACGTGGGTCCCCTCGTCCTGCAGTTTGCGGATGCGGCTGACGATGTACGTCGAGCCGATGGGGGTCAGCGAGAGGGTCGTGCCGGCGTCCTCGACCACGTCCACAAGGCGCTGGGAGGCGTTGACCGCAGAGACGACGCCGTCGCCCGACTCGATTTCCGCCGCCGCGAGCGCCGCCAGCGCGGCGTCGCCTTCGATGTGTGTCCCGGTTTCATCGACGAACATCCCGCGGTCGGCGTCGCCGTCGTGGGCAAAGCCGAGGTCGGCGTCGGTCGCCCGGACGAACGCCCGGAGGTCTCCGAGGTTCTCGGCGACGGGTTCGGGGTCGCGGCCGGGGAAGTGGCCGTCGGGCTGGGTGTTGACGGTGTGGACCTCACAGCCGAGTTCGCGGAACAGGTCGGGGCTCGTCAGCGAGCCCGCGCCGTGCCCGGGGTCGACGACGATAGTGAGGTCGGCGTCGGCGATACGGTCGCGGTCGACGGCAGACAGCACCTGCTCGCGGTAGCGGCGGCGGGCGCTATCGATGGCGGTGTCGGACCCGACTGTCTCCCAGTCCGCGTAGGCCGGGGTGTCGTCTCGCAGAGACTGCTCGACGTGGTCGAGCGTGTCCCGCGTCAGTTCGACGCCGTCCGCGCCGATGAGCTTCACGCCGTTGTACGCGGCCGGATTGTGACTCGCAGTAATCATCACGCCCGGAACCCCTTCACGCTCACAGTAGGCCTGCAGCCCTGGCGTCGGCACGACGCCGAGGCGGTCGACGTCGAACTCGACGGTCGTCAGGCCGCTCGTCGCGGCGTTGATAAACGTCCGCCCGGTCGTCCGCGTGTCCCGGGCGATTGCCACGCGGTCGTGGTCGTCACGCCAGACGTCCCCGGCGGCCTGTGCAACCCGAAGGACGTACCGCGGTGTCAGCTCATCGCCCGCGACACCCCGGACGCCGCTCGACCCGAAAACTTGCATTCGAGCGAGTGTCTGACGCGGAGGGGCTTAGGAATGTCGCTGTCCGAATTCAACAGTCATTAGCCCCGTGACCGTGCAGTGAGCGTATGGCAAACGACGACCTCATCGCGGCGCTACGGGACGCCGACGCCGTCAAGTTCGGGGAGTTTGAGCTCTCCCACGGCGGCACGTCGAACTACTACGTCGACAAGTACGTCTTCGAGACAAACCCCGACTGTCTGGATCTCATCGCCGGGGCCTTCGCCGAGCGCATCGCCGAGTGGGACACGGACGCCACGCTCGCCGGCGTCGCCCTCGGTGCGGTCCCGCTGGTCGCAGTCACCAGTGTCGAGACGGGCATCCCCTACGTTATCGCCCGCAAGCAGGCCAAGGAGTACGGCACGGGCAACCGAATCGAAGGGGATCTGGCCGACGGCGAGGAGGTCATCATCCTCGAAGACATCGCGACGACCGGCCAGAGCGCGGTCGACGCCGCCGAGGCGCTCCGCGAGGCCGGCGCTGTCGTCAATCGCGTGCTCGTCGTCGTCGACCGCGAGGAGGGGGCCAGCGAGAACCTCGCTGACCACGACCTCGAACTGTCCTCGCTCGTGACGGCGTCGGACCTGCTGGCCGACGCACCCGACGATATCGACGTGTAGCGCTGGCCGGAACGTTCTCGGCCCTGCGCGGCCGGGACACACCACCGATGTGTTCTTGACGCTGGCTCGCCTACCCACGAGTGCAAATGGCTAATCTCGAACTCTACGAACTCGAGGGGTGTCCGTACTGTGCGAAGGTAATCAAGAAACTCGACGAGCTGGGCCTCGACTACGAGTCCCACATGGTCCCGCGGTCCCACGGCGAGCGGACCGAAGTGAAGGAGGTTTCGGGCCAGACGGGCGTTCCCGTCCTCGTCGACGAGGACAACGGCGTCGACGGGATGCCTGAATCCGACGACATCGTCGAGTATCTCGAAGAAACGTACGGGCAGTAAGACATCTCTATCGCGGTCGCGCTACGCGCGACCGTTTTTCGCCCACGTTTTTCGAGTCGAGCGGGACCGAAGGTCCCGCTGACCATGCGAACGGGCGCATCGCGCCCGTGAGCAGAGACCCCTCCCGCAGCGAGTGGAACGAGCGAGGAGGGGTAACGACGAAAAAGGTGGATTGTCGAGTATCTCGAAGAGACGTACGGGCAGTAGACCCGGGGCTTGCGGTGGTTCTCGTTTTTACGTGACAGCGAAGACTGAGAGCGCCCGCTCAGGCGACTTCCTCGCGGTCCTCGCCGCGCTCCATAATGAGGTCGCGCAGGTCGATGGCGTCCTCGATGTTCTCCATCTCCTCTTTTTCGATGAGCGCGGTCCCCTCGACGGACTCCCGCCGGAGTTCGTCGACGACGTACACCGACCGGGTCCGGGTTACCTCGCCGACCGAGGACATGATGCGCGCCCGTTTCTCGGCCGTCTCGGTGAACGCCGAGTGACCGGCAAGGACCTGCCCGTGCTCGTCGTCGCTCTCGTTGACGCTCTTGAAGGGCGCGCGGTCCGTCGGGTGGACCTCGAAGCCGATACGGGTGAATACCGTCACAATCGGCTGGTCTTCCGGTGCGACATCGGGGTCGTCCGGTGTCGGCTCGTCGTCCCGGACCTCTTCGGCGCCGTCGAGGACGCTCACCGGCGAGGTCAGCGGCGCGTCGAACAGGTCCTCCAGTTCGGCGGCCACCTCGACGGAGGCGTCCATCCCGTCCTCGTATTTCGAGACTGTCCGCCGGGAGACGCCCAGTTCCTTCGCCAGTCGGCCGAGCGACCAGTCGCGGTCCTCGCGCACGTCGGCAAGAATCTCCGAGTCGATGTTGACGTAAAGCCCGCCCGGAGCGGCGTAGATGAGCGGTGGGACCTCCTCGACGAACAGGTCCATCGCGGTGTCGGGCGACAGCACGGGGACGCCGTGCCGGAAGTAGACGACGCCGGGTTTCAGTTCCTCGTCGCGCGTCCGGAGGCCGATGACAATCGGCGTGGCGTTCAGGTACGTGCCCAGTCGCCGCATCTCGCCCCCAGTCTGTGCGTCGAAGGCGTCGATGTTGCCCAGTATCTTCAGGAGCAACACGTCCTCACCGCGACGAGCAGCGATGTCGAAACTCTTCGGACGAATCGCACAGCGGTCGCTGACGAGGAAGCCAGCGTCTTCGAGCATCGCCATGACGTTTTCCACCAGCGCCGACCGTGACATAGTACTCTGTACCTCTACTGAGTCTAGACCGTTCACCCATTATATGCATTGCGCCGTTCGTTGAGGTTTCAGGCCGGGAACCGGGACGTGACGAAAGGGGTTTGACTGTTTCGGGGCTACAGGCGCTTGTGACTGTCGTCGGCCTCGATGATACTGACTCGCGCGAGCGGGGGATGTGTACGACCTACGCCGCCGCCACCCTCGCGGAGGCGATACGCGACGCCGGGGGGACCGTCGAGCGACTGCTGCTCGTCCGGCTGAACCCCGCCGTCGAGCACAAGACCCGCGGGAACGCGGCGCTGGCGGTGCATACTGACCTCGACGCCGACACGGTGCGTGGACTGGCCGAGGACGTGCTCGACATGGCCGAGACCGACGACCCGCGGACCAACCCCGGCGCTGTCGTCGCCGACTGCGACCCCGAAGACGTCCCACCGCAGGTCGCAACGTTCGCCCGCGAGACAATCCAGTCGATACAGGACCCGATGGCTGCGACGACGCTAGCCGACGTGGTCGGGTTCGCCCGTTGCCAGCGGGGCAACGGCCGCGGCCTCGTCGGCGCGCTCGCGGCGGTCGGGGCCTGGGCCGCGCTGTCGGACTGGACCTACGAACACATCGCCTACCGGGAGCAAGACCGGTGGGGCACTGAGCGGGCGGTCGACGGCGAGAGCGTCCGCGCCGTGGCGGCCGAGTACTACCCCGACGTGTGGGACACTGTCGACCGTGCATCGGGCTATCCGGTCTGCGTTCCCCGGACGCCGTGTCCGATTCTCTACGGGATCCGCGGCGACGACCCCGACGCCTGTCGCGCCGTCGCCGACGCGATCGACAGCGAACCCATCGCCCGGCGAGCGACGTTCGTGACGAACCAGGGGACGGACGTCCATCTACAGGACGCGACCCTCGACGCGGTCACGGCTGACAGCGCCTACCGCGTCACCGGCGACGTGGTCGAGGCCCCCGAAACGCGGGAGGGCGGGCATGTGTTCGTTACGCTCGAGGGCGACGATACGACCCTCGACTGTGCGGCCTTCGAGCCGACAAAGGGCTTTCGCGATCGGGTCCGCTCGCTCAGGGTGGGCGACCGAATCACTGCCTGTGGCGAAGTGACCGACGGCACGCTCAAACTGGAGAAGTTCGCGGCTCGGGAACTCGTTCGGACGGAACCCGTGACGCCGGACTGCCCGGACTGTGGGCGGTCGATGAAATCTGCCGGCCGGAACCAGGGCTATCGGTGTCGGGACTGCGGTACCAGCGCCGACGGCAAGACCGAGCAGTCAATAGAGCGGGGACTGGAACGCGGCTGGTACGAAGTGCCGCCGGTCGCGCGCCGCCACATCGCCAAGCCGCTGGTCCGTGGCGGGTTCGACGCACCCACTCACCCGTCCCGCTGAGACGGATTAGCGTCGCGGTGTACCGGTCTCTCTCGACCTCGGGGACGACTTATGCGGAAATGAGCGACAACAATTCGAATGCGGTGTGACATCGTCGCGTAAACATCCCACCCGACGATCAATCGTGGCCCTGGTCCTGTCTTCCATCTGGTTCGAACCGGCTACCGTCGAGTAAGCACCACGAATATTCCGGTAATACGGGGATATACCTCGATTTAGACTACGGATAACAATATTGATATACCGTTATGTGCGGCCATGAGCACCGAAGGGGCAGACACCCAGCGGCGAAATACGACGGACGGCGAGGCCGCCGAGAAGCTATTGACTGTCGAACACGAGCCGGCTGCGGGCGGCGGCCAGCGCTCGATCCTGTATCCGCCCGGCAGCACGCCCTCCGAACTGGAAGCGAACTGGCTGGTCGTTTCGTCTGACCTTCTCGTCCCGCTTGACGACGTTCAGTAGCCCTTACGCCCGATAATCGACAGGTAACAATAATGATACCTGTCGTGAATCGAGACATGGACTCCGATACCCGGTCGACGAGTGCGGTGACGGCAGCGGCTGACGCTGACGAGGGAACGCTACCTGCCGTGGTACGCTCCCGTCCCGACGGTAGTGAGCGACTCATCTGCTACGCGCCAGATGTCGACACGACAGACGTAGAGGACCAGTGGCTCTCCGTCGATGCCGACTTTCCGGTCTCGACACTGCTGATGCGGTAGGCTAGTCGTTTCGTCCGGTCAACGCAACAACCACGTCGTCACCGTCCTGGAGTTCTCCCCGCTCTCTGAACTGAGGGAGCGCCGCCGTCGCCGTCGCACACGTCGGCTCGACGTGAAACCCTGCCCCACTGAGTCGGTCGCGCTCTCGCTCGGTTGCCGCCGCGGAGACGGCGACGGCGGCACCATCGGTTTCGTCGATTGCATGCCGTATCTGATGGGCACGCGGCGGGTCACGGATGTGGATCCCGTCGGCGAGATCGTTGGCAGCAGCGGCGTCCGGTGTACTGCCCTCCTCGTCGGCGATGGGACTGTACCCGACCGCTTGCGTCCCCAGTATACGCGGGATAGCGTCCGTCCATCCAGCTTGCTCCAGTGCCCGAAACCCGCGGTAGAGGCCGAGAAACAGCGTCCCGTGACCGAGCGGTGTGACGACGGCGTCCGGCACGCTCCAGTTTCTCTGGGCGGCGATTTCGTAGGCGGCCGTCGCCGTCCCGGCGAAGAACGCGGGGTTCCAGGCGTGGCTGGCGTACCAGCCCGCCCCGTTCTCCACGGCGTCGATACAGGCCGCGGTTACGGACTCTCTACTCCCCTCGACCGGGACCACGTCGGCTCCGGTCCGTTCGATGCGGCGAACCTTCGCTTCCTTCGCGCTCGCCGGGACGTATATCTTCGCGTCCAGGCCCGCTCGTGCCGCGTAGGACGCGACTGCCAGCCCGGCGTTGCCCGAGGAATCTTCGAGCACGCGGTCGGCTCCGACTTCGAGCGCTTCGGCGATGACCGTCGCCGCGCCGCGGTCCTTGAAACTCCCCGTCGGGTGGAGATACTCCAGTTTGAACGTGGCGTCCCACTCGGGCGCGTCGACCAGCGGCGTCCAGCCTTCGCCTAAACTGACCCGCTCACCCATCGGGAGGAAGTCAGCGAAGTCCCAGACGCCGCTGGCACGCGAGAACTGCGCCGGTCGGCTGTCGGGCAGGGGCTGGCTGGCGTAATCAAGCGGAGCCCCGCAGGAACACCGCCAGGGTTCCTCACGGGGGTACTCCCGGTCGCAGACGCTACAGGTGCGCATGGGCTTGCTCCGTGGCGAACCGTCCAAAAGCTGGCGGCGTCTGTGGCGCGGTAGTCGGTGCCTGCGGCTGGGCTGGCGGAGCGCACAGAGCGATGGCCGGGCGGCCGCACCGCAGCCGAGGACACCCTCCGAAGTGAAAAGTGGTTGTTAGTAGGTATCCACGTTCGTCCCGACCGAGCAGACGTACTCGCCGGTCGCGACCTGCGGGAGTCGACGGGCACGCCAGAACACGCCGCTGGAGTCGGCGGTGATTTCGGCCTTCGGCTCGCCGAACACGTCGGTCACTTCGAACAGCGTCTCGCCGCGGGCGACGCGGTCGCCGAGGTCGGGCTTGAGGTCGATGAGGCCGCCGACGGGAGAGCCGTACTGTTCGAACCCGGAAGCGCGGGTCTGGGGGCGCGTGTCGTGGTGACCGTCGAGGAACCCGTAGTAGTTCAGGACGTTGAAGACGCCGTTGACACCGCGCTGGATGGATTGTTCGTCCCAGCCGACGCAGCCGCCGAGTTCGGGGTCGATTGTCGGCACGCCCTCGTCGGGGGCGGCGCGGGCCAACTGGCCGTCGGGGCCTTTCTGGTCGAGGATGTAGCCACAGCCGAACACTTTCGCGAGTTCGAGACACTCCTCGTGGAGGCGGTGGCGGGTGCCACACCGGACCCGCACCTCGTCGATCATTTGCGAGGTCGACCCCTGATGTAGGTCGAGCACGTAATCGGCGCTGATGGCGGCGTTGAACGTCGCCGCGGCGATGCGCTCGCTCGACGTGCCCGTTTTGTCGCCCGGATACGCCCGGTTCATCTTCGTGTCGTCGATCGGGTTGCGGTGCTCGGCGACCTGGAACGCGTGGTAGTTGACGACGCCACAGACCAGAATCGTCCCGGATAGCTCCGTCGGGTCGAGCTGCGGGAGTGTTCGCTGGATGACGCCGACGCCGTTCAGTTCGTCGCCGTCGCTGGCCGCCTGTATGTAGAGTGTCCGTCCGTCGTCGACACCGTTGACGACGGCGACCGGTAGCCCGAACGTCGACCCGTCGCGGGTCTCACCGACCTCCAGCCGCCCCGTGTCTTTCTCACCGGGGGCGGCGGTCGCCGTACCGAAAGTAACCATTGTTCCCACGTTTGCCTTGGGAGCCTTTACTGGTTCGGATTTCGCCAGCAGTTGCGCCGGACCGACGGCATCTTGGGGCCGCCGACCCTATCGACAGGTGTGTCCCAGTCCGAGCCACAGAGCGGGAAAGCGGCGATGGTCGCGGCGCTGAACGTGCCACGGAACGCGAAAATCGGCTTCGTACTCGCCGGCCTGTTCACGGCGGGGCTGTTCGCCCTGTTCGTCCTGCCGGGGACCCAGCGCCCGATGGGGTTCTACGTGGCGCTGGGGTTCGTTCTCGCGACGTCGCTGGGCGGTCTGCTGACGGCGCTGTTCACGGCCCTGTCGGCTGTGCGACTCGCAAGACAGTAGCAAAACGCTATTTTCCCTCGGCCAGTTCTGTAAGCCGACCGCCGCCGGTTCGAGTCCCCTTCGCGATGAGCACGTCGCCCGTCTGAATCTGCGTTTCCGGCCCTGGCGAGACGACCCAGTCGCCGCCCTCGCGCCCGGTCCGTTCACTCTCCCCGGCCCCGCGACGTATCGCGATGATCCGCATACCCGTCGCCGTCTTGACCGCCGCGTCGCCGATGGTCGTCCCCGCGAGATCGCTGTCGGGGTACACTGTCGTCCGAACGATGACCTCGTCGGACTCCTGGACGGCCTCGGCGACGACCGGATGCGTCGACAGCCCTCGCAGGACACCCTCGCTCATCTCCAGTGCGGCGTCGGAGATAACCTCTGTCGACCGGGCCAGGTGGACGAGGCCCCGCAGCGACACGGGGTCGTCGATGTCAGCGGCGGCCCGGAGCGTCCAGGCCTCGAAGCGGGACTGCAGCGCGTCGACCTCGGCTTCGAGTTCGACGACCTCTTCGGCGACCTCTGTGCTGTCGAACAGTACCGCGCCGTAGGCTAGGTCAACCGCCAGCTCGCCCATGTCTTTCATCAGGACGATAGAGTCGACGGCGCGTTCGAGGTCCCGGACGCCACCCTCGGGCGGTTCCGGCGGTTCGTACACGTCGCCGGTCGCGTCCTGATACACCTCGGCGATACCGTCCTCGGGGCCACGGAACAGCACCACGTCGTCCGCTTCGAGGCGCGTCTCCCGGTCGGGGTTGAGCAGCCAGTTCCCCTGCCGGCGAATCGCCAGCGCGCGGACGCCGGTCTCGGTTTCGAGGTTCAGGCCCCCCAGCGTCTCATTGGCTAGCCGAGAGTCCGAACCGATTGTCGCCCGCACGAGCGTCTCGACGGCTTCGGGCAGGGCCGCCCGCATCGTATCCGGCAGGCCGATATCCTCTAGGACTATCTTGGCGATGTCACCGGCGGCGTCGCTGATCTTCTCGGCGGCCCCGACCATCCCCAGGACGGGGGCCAGCGACTCCGCGTCCGCCGTCGACCGGCAGGCCATCAGGAGGCTCATGCGTGCGCGCAACTGGAGCACGTCCATCTTCTCCTCTAACTCCAGCACCTCCGCGGCCACGTCGTCGCTACCCAGCAGGACAGCCGAGTACGAGAGGTCGATGAGCAACTCGGCGGTGTCTTTCATCTCGGCCAGTACCTGCTTGACGCTGACCGGTTCGTACTCGACCGTCCCTGTCGGGTCCATGGCCGCCGGTTCGATGCCCCCGAGCAAAAACGTTCCTCACTGTGTGAGGAGATAGCGCGCCCCGCTATTGGCTATGACTGGCCGTTTGCATACCAGTGTGGGTGCTACGTTGGGGTATCGACCCAAATAGACCGGTAATCAGATGGACAGTCGTCCAATAACTGTTCCTGACATTGTGCCACACACGCTCGGAAAGAAAATGTTTTTCCCGGAAGGTAGGGAAGAGATTGCGTATGTCCGACGACCTCAAGAAGGGACTCGAGGGTGTCATCGTCGCCGAGTCCGAACTCAGCGTTATCGACGGCGACGCTGGCAAACTCGTGTATCGGGGGTACACCATCGAGGACCTCGCGAAGGGTGCCAGCTACGAAGAGGTGCTGTACCTGCTCTGGCACGGCCACCTGCCGAACCGGGACGAACTCTCCGAGTTCAAGCAGGCGATGGTGGACGCGCGCGACGTGGACGACGACGTCATCTCGACCGTGCGACAACTCGCCGAAGCGGACGAGAACCCGATGGCAGCGCTGCGGACCGCGGTGTCGATGCTCTCGGCGTTCGACCCTGCGCCCGAGGACGCCGAACCGACCGACGAGACGGTCAATCTCGAAACTGGGCGGCGGATCACGGCCAAGATTCCGACCATCATCGCGGCGTTCACTCGCATCCGCGACGGCAAGGAACCCGTCGCACCTCGCGACGACCTCGACCACGCCGCGAACTTCCTGTACATGCTCAACGGCGAGGAGCCCGACGACGTGCTCGCCGACGTGTTCGACCAGGCACTCGTCCTCCACGCCGACCACGGGCTTAACGCCTCGACGTTCTCGGCCATCACGACGGCGTCGACGCTATCGGACGTTCACAGCGCGGTCACCTCCGCCATCGGGACGCTGAAAGGACCGCTCCACGGCGGGGCCAACCAGGACGTTATGGAGATGCTAAAGGAGGTCGACGACGCCGAATCCGACCCGCTGGACTGGGTCAAGAACGCCCTCGACGAGGGCCGCCGCGTCTCCGGCTTCGGCCACCGCGTCTACAACGTCAAGGACCCGCGCGCGAAGATTCTCGGCGAGCGCTCGAAGGAACTCGGCGAGGCCGCCGGGACGCTCAAGTGGTACGAGATGTCGACCACCATCGAGGACTACCTCATGGAAGAGAAGGGGCTGGCCCCCAACGTCGACTTCTACTCGGCATCGACGTACTACCAGATGGGCATCCCCATCGACATCTACACCCCCATCTTCGCGATGTCTCGCGTCGGTGGCTGGGTCGCCCACGTCTTCGAGTACATCGAGGACAACCGCCTGATTCGACCCCGTGCTCGCTACGTCGGCAAGAACCCCGACGAGACTGAGTTCGTGCCGCTGGACGAGCGGTAAGGCGCTCCCGCTGTCAGTCGTCCGTAGCCTATCACTACCGCGTGGCCGTGAGCGCGTTTCATCGCGCGAACCGGGGAAGGGCAGGGCGGCCAGCGTCCGGCGGCGACGCCGCCGGTTCTCGGAATCGGCACAAGATGCATCTCTTGTCGAGTCTCTCCAATATCGAACTCTGCGGTAACGGACGCGTAGCGACTGTCGGCGAACGAAGTGAGCGGTTCACCGAACGCGAGCATAGCGAGCGTTCGGCCTTTTTCGCCACCGAAAGACTCGCGAGGCTCGTCTTTCGAGCCTTGCTTCGTGGTTCGAGAGAGCTTCGCTCTCTCGTCATCACGAGGGGCGCAAGCGCCCCTCGAACGACTCCGCTCAGCAAGACCACGTTTTTGCGCCGAGCGGTGCATGAAGCGTACCTGAGGCGGAAAAAGGTGGTTAGCCAAACACCGACTTGAACCGCGTCACGCCGTCGTCGGTGCCGGCGATGACGAGCTTGTCAGTCGGTTCGATAGTCACGTCAGGACCGAGGTCGGTGATGACTGCGCCGTCGCGTTCGATGGCGACGACCGTACAGCCCGTCCGCGAGCGGACATCGGCCTCGCCGAGCGTCGTACCACCGAGGCCGTCGGCAGCGACGCGGATGACCTCGACTTGCTGGTCCATCGAGATGACGTCTTCGTCTTCGAGGATCGTGGAGGCGAGCATCCGGCCGCTGACCGTCGACAGCGCGAGGACGTAGTCCGCGCCCGCCCGGTACATCTTCTGGACGTTCTCGCTTTCCTCGGCGCGGGCGATGATTTCGACATCTGGGTTGAGGTCACGGATGACAAGTGTCGCGAACTCGGTGTCGGTGTCCTCCGATAGGGCAAGAATAACCGTTCTGGCCGCGCCGACGCCAGCATGTCGCAGGTCATCGGGCTCCGTGGCGTCACCGACGACATCGACACCGGGCTCGTCGGTCTGATCGAGCACTGTGTGCGGCACCCCGGCGTTCGTGAGCGCCGACGTGATCGTCTGGCCGACCTCGCCGGCACCGATGATGACCGTCTCCCCGCGGCGGAAGCCGCGCACGCTGGAAAGAGTCATTTCCTTGAGCTTTTCCAGCTGACGTTCGGTCCCCGAGACCAGCAGGACAGTACTGCCGTCGAGTTCAGCGTCAGGGTCGGGCGGACTCACGAACTGGCCGCGGAACCACGCACCGATGACGTTGACGCCGGTCCCCTCGCGGATGCCGCTGTCGGCCAGCGTTGTTCCGACGAGGTCGCTCCCGCGGTGGATCGGCAGTTCGGCGATGTCGAAGTCCTCGCCGATCTCTATCGAATCCCCGAGTGTCGTCGAGACGCCGGTCGTGACCTTGCTCGCGAAGCTCTCGCCGAGTAGGCCTCGCGGTGACAGGACGGCGTCGGCGCCGGCGAGGTCGTGGTACTTCGCCCGGTCGGGTTCCTTGACGACGCTGACGGTCTGGACGGACTCGTCGACTTCGCGGGCGGTGAGGATGATACTGGTGTTCACCTGGTCGGACGCGTCGGCCACGACCGCGCGGGCGGACGACAGATGGGCCCGTTCGAGCCCGTCGACGGACTGCGGGTCGGCGTGGATGACGTAGTACCCGTCTTCGTAGAGGTCGTTGGCCCGGTCCCGGTCCGGTTCGACGACGACGTAGTCGACGTCCCAGGTGTCGAGTTCGGTGACGAGCGTCTCGCCGCGGGGGGAGAACTGACAGATGACGACGTGGTCGCTGAGACCGTTTTCGACCGTATTCGGGGCTTTCGTCTCCATCGCCTCTTCGAACAGCGGAAACAGCAACACCGGCAGTGCGAGGAAGATGAGCACGACGCCGGTGATGTCCATCACGATGACGAGTAGCCGCATCTCCGTAGTGCTCCACGGCGCGTCCGAGCCGTACCCGGTCGTGGTGAACGTTTCGACCACGACGCGAAGCGACCGCAGGAACGGTTGCGGGTCGTTTTCGAACGTCGCCATTCCGTAGTCGTACGCGAACGCGTACCCCAGGATGATGCCGCCAAGTGCGACGATATACACCAGCGTCCGTCGCAGCCAGGTATCCATCTACTACGTTCTGGGATACCGAGTGTAAAACAGTTCTGTCCGGCTAGCCAACGTTCACTTCATGTGATGAACGACAGGTGGGCAGCTCCACCCGAACGCTGTCATGCACTTTCACTTTCACCGCGCTACGACGGGATTTAAGTCAATCGCGTTCGTTCTCCCGCGTGCAGTCACACGCTCCCCCCTTTCCGTTTCAGGACATTACCCGAGCAGTCGCGGCTATGGCGACCGTCGATGCCGCATGGTCGGCCGACAGTATAACATGGTCCGGTGAATAGCCACTCCCATGCTCTCATTTGAGGACGTCCTCGCGGCACAGGACACCGTCTCTGAAACGGCCAGGCACACACCGCTCGATTACTCGCACACGTTTTCGGCGATGACCGGCGCGGATGTCCATCTCAAGCTCGAACTGTTCCAGCGCACGGGGTCGTTCAAGATACGGGGTGCGACCAACCGCATCGCGTCGCTCTCGGACGCTGAACGGGAAGCCGGTGTCGTCACGGCGAGCGCCGGCAACCACGCCCAGGGAGTTGCACTGGCCGCCACGCGAATCGGCGTCGATTCGAAAATCGTGATGCCGGAACGAGCACCGGTCTCGAAAGTGAAGGCGACCCGGAGCTACGGCGGCAACGTGGTCCTCCACGGCAGGGACTACGACGCGGCCGCCGAGCGCGCCCACGAACTCGAGCGCGAAGAGGGCCGGACCTACGTCCACGCTTTCGACGACGAGAAAGTGATGGCGGGTCAGGGGACCATCGGACTGGAAATCTACGAGGACCTCCCCGGTGTGGACACGGTCGTCGTTCCAATCGGCGGCGGCGGGCTCATCAGCGGCATCGCCACGGCGCTCAAAGGCAAGGACGAAAGCATCCGCGTCGTCGGCGTTCAGGCCGAGGGAGCGTCCAGCGTGGCCGAATCCCTGGAGAAGGGCCACCGTATCGAACGTGACAGCGTCGAGACCATCGCTGACGGCATCGCCACTCGTACCACCGGCGAACAGACGTTCGAGGTCATCAGCGAACGCGTCGACGAGGTCGTGACGGTGTCGGACTCCGAGATCGCTGTCGCCCTGACGACGCTGTTAGAGCGCTCGAAAACACTCGCCGAGGGCGCGGGTGCCGTCGCGCTGGCCGCCGTCATGGAGGGGAAGTTCGATTTCGAGGACGGCGAGACGATTGTCCCCGCGCTGTGTGGCGGGAACATCGACCTGAACATGTTGACCAACGTCATCATGCGCGGCCTCGTCGAGACCGGCCGCTATCTCAAGATACGGACCGTCCTCCAGGACCGCCCCGGCGCGCTGGAGGAACTCGTCGAGGTCCTCTCGCGCGAGCAGGTCAACATCTACGGCATCGAGCACGACCGGACCAGTCGCGACGTGGCGATGAGTTCGGCCGAGGTCGAACTGGATCTGGAGACCCGCGGCCACGACCACGTCGACGAACTCATCGACGCGCTCACCGACGAGGGGTACGAGGTCGACGTGCTCGTCTGACTGGGTCTCTCCCCCGAGCCAGAGCGCGCCGAGCGAACTGTTCTCGACTGATTCCGGCGAGGCTTTAGCCGTGGCGGCCACCGCTTCGTGTATGCGACGGCTCGCACGGACAGTACCTGCCGATACAACAGCACGGAGCGGAGGGCGCTGATGGACCCACGAACGAAGGGCAGCATCCTGTGGGGCGTCGTCGGGAGCCTCGCGTTTCTGGTTCTCGTTCAGGGTTACGAACTGCTGGCCGGGACGCCGGTGTCGATATCGGCCAAAGCTGGCGTCGCCGTAGCCGTCGGCATCGGGGCGACGCTGGCCTCTTACCGCATGCAGCCCCGGCTGTTCGGAAACGAAAGCCCTTAATCGCCCGCCCTCGCACTCTCGAAATACGTGCCAGGATGGCCGAACGGTAAGGCGCACGCCTGGAAAGCGTGTTCCCTTTCGGGATTCTGGGTTCAAATCCCAGTCCTGGCGTTTTCTGTGACTGACTGCGAGTGAGGAGCGACAGCGACGAGCGAGCCAGCAGTCACGAAACGTACATTGACTGGGATTTGAGCACGCGAGTCGCAGCCCCGGGAGCACAGCGAAGCGAGCACCCCGGAACGTCTCGCCATCGGTTCAAATCCCAGTCCTGGCGTAGGGAAGTTCGAACGAAGTGAGAACCTCCGGAAACGCAAACGGCGAACGGAGTGAGCCGTGAGCGGATGTTTTCTGTGACTGACTGCGAGTGAGGAGCGACAGCGCCTGTCACATTGCTGTTCCGCCTGCCAGTGCAACCACCGCACCGTTTTCCCGGCCCCAGCACTGATACTCGGTCGATGGTCGAACAGCGTGATGGCGACGAGATAGACCTGCTGGACTCCTCGATTCTGACGAGCAGCGGGGCGCTGTTCTCGACGACGCTGTTCGTGCTCAGCGGCATCGTCTACGCGTTCGTCACGTCGCCTGGGGCGACTGGCACGTATTTCTTCGTCAGCATCTCGGTCTCGCTCGTCCTCCGTCCGATCCGGGGTATCAGCCAGACGCTGCAGAAGGTCGGCAGCGAACGGGGCGAAGCTGTCGGCCCGTATTTCGGCCTGGCGATACTCTTTGCCCTCGGCTATCTCGTCGTCGCCGGTGGGGCTGTGGCCGCGCTGGCCGGCGTCATCGTCCGCAATACCGTGGTGTCCCCGGGACTGCTCGCGCCTGTCGGTCTGTACGCCCTTGCGGTTGCACTGTCGATGATCGCGACGAGTCTGGTCGGTGCCATCGGCTACCCGAGCGTACAGACGTGGCTCACCGGCACGCAGAGCGCTATCCAGCTCAGCATCCTGCTGGCGCTGGCTCCGGCACTGACGACCGCCGGAGACTTGCTGCTCGTTGTGGCCGGGGTTCGCCTGGCGGTGCTCGTTCCCGTGACCGTCGCGCTGGGCGTCGTCCCGACGCTGCCGGATCGACACGCCGTCGAGCGCGCCTGGAACTTCGCCAAGTGGAGCGTCCCGGACCAGATTCTCGACCGCCTGTCGTACAACATGCCGGTGTACGTGTTAGGCGTGGTCGCGACCCCGGCGGCCGTCGGTATCTACGAGGCCGCCGACCGGTTCGCCGACTTCGGGGCGACGATCTCCTGGCGGCTCTCCTCCCCGCTGCTCACGAAGGTCAGCGGGGACTCCTCCGCCGGCGACACGCAACTCGCGTACCTCGACGGGGCTGTTACCGGCGGGACGGGCGTCACCTTCGTCGTTTTCGGCTACCTGTTGGCCGCACACGACGTGGTTGCGCGGATCGCTTTCGCCGGCTCGGAGGGTGTCTTCTCGACGACTGTCTTGCTCGTCGGCGGCGTGAACATCCTCCGCGGCTTCTGGACGCTCACGTCACACGCCATGGAGGGTGTCGGGAAACCGAGCGTGACCTTCCGCACGAAGCTCTACGGACTGGCGTTCAGCGTTCCAGTGCCCGCGATCTTCGGGGCGGAGTTCGGGGCGGTCGCCGGGGCCGCCGGGTACGGCGTCATGAATCTGGTCGTCTTCGGGTACGTCATCTACTACGCTCGGGGCGTCTTCGGGCGGATTCCGCTCGAACCCGGGATTGCGGCGTATCTCACTATCGGCCTCGGCGTCTCGTTTGCACTCACGACGGGTGCAGTCGCCGGCCTCACGCGTGCCGGCCTCTCCCCGATTGTCGTTGCCAGCGTGGCCGCCGTGACGTGTCTCGTCGGCTTCGGCGGCTTCCTCGCTGCGGTGTCCGCACCGGCCCGACTCGTCGCCACCCGGACGGCAGCGTTGTGGCGCAGCCGGGTGCGCTCCCTGCTTGGGTGAGCACTGCTCGTTCGCCGTCGGTCCCGCCGCTCAGAGCCAGCGGTAGAACTCCAGCGTGTACCCTTCGGGGTCCTCGACGAAGGCGGCGAACGCGTCGGCGGCGTCGATTTCCGTCGGTTCGAGCACCGGCGCAGCGCCGGCGTCGATAGCTGTCTCGAAGGTCGCCTCGACATCGTCGACGGTGAACGCGATGTGGTCCACGTCGGCGCGATTCGGCGCGATTGGGGTGGTACGGCCGGGGTCGTAGCGCAGTTGCAGGTCGCCGTCACCGTCCCGGCCGAGATAGACGTTCTCGACGCCGTCTAACGTGAACCGATTCGTCTCCTCGAAGCCCAGCGCGTCGTAGAACTCCATTGCGCGGTCGAGGTCCGAGACGCAGATCGCGGTGTGTGCGAGGTCCATGCCGCGGCGTTGTGGACGGGGCGAAATGAGTGTGCCGGTAACGCGGCTGTCGCGGTCGCTTACAGCAGATCGCCGCGAGCGACGGGGACGACGCTGCCGCCGACCCGGACGCTGATGTCCTCGCCGCTGCCGTCAGTCGAGAGGTGCAACAGCGACGGTCGCCCCATCTCGTAGCCCTGCTCGACCCGGGCCTCGACGGCGGGGCTTCCGAGCATCTCGTGGCGGGCGAGATACGCGGCCAGGCAGCCGTTCGAGGAGCCGGTCGCGGGGTCCTCCGGCACGTTGTAGAACGGCGCGAACACGCGGACGGCGAGGTCGTTGTCCTCGCTTCGCGGCTCTCGACAGACCGCCAGGACGTTCTTCGCGTCGCGGTCGCCGGTCACGGCGTCGTAGGCGTCGCGGTCCAGTTCGATGGCTTCTAGCGCGTCGCGGTCGGCCACCGGCACGACGATTGTCGCCAGCCCCGTCGAGACGATTTCCACCGGCCAATCGTGGTCCAATCGGTCAGCGGGCAGGCCGAGTACAGCAGCGAGGTCCTCGTGGGCCAACTGTTCGCCGAACTCCGGCGATTGCTGTGTCATCCACAGGGTTTCCCGCCCGTCGCGCTCTCGCACTTCGACCGGAACCTCACCGACGGGCAGGTCAAGTGTCACCGTTTCGGGATGCCCCTCAGCCAGATGGTCCCGGATGACCTGTACCGTCCCGAGGGTCGGGTGGCCGGCGAAGGGGACCTCGGCCGCGGGCGTGAAGATGCGGACCGGCCACGCGCCGTCGCTCGGCTCCCCGGTGACGAACGTCGTCTCCGAGTAATCCATCTCCGCGGCGATAGCCTGCATCTCGTCCTCGTGCAGGTCATCGGCGTCCGTCACGACGGCGAGCTGGTTGCCGGTGTATCGCTCCTGCGCGAACACGTCGACGATGTGAAACGGGTGGGACATACCTGTCCGCTCGGCGGCGTCGGCAAAGAGCGCTCCGGACAACTGTCGGACGGTACCGAGACCCGCACAATCACCGGGCTATTTGCCGCTGTCAGCCGTGTCGTGGGCATGGACACTGTCGCCATCGCCTGCTTCGACGGGTTCGACGAACTGGACGCCATCGGCCCCTACGAGGTGTTCGAGAACGCGGCGCGCTTTGGCGCGTCGTGGGACGTGACGCTTCGCTCGGTACGCGAATCGGATATAGTCACCGCGAGCCATGGGCTTCGGGTCGAGCCTGACGGCCCGCTCGCCGACGTTGTGCCGGACTTGCTCGTCGTGGCCGGCGGCGGATGGAACGACCGAAACGAGGCCGGCGTCTGGACAGAGGCCGAACGCGGGGACCTGCCCGAGGCCGTCGCGGCGGCACACGACCGCGGGACGACTGTTGTCGGCGTCTGTACCGGCGGGATGGTCCTCTCCCGGGCCGGTCTGCTCGACGGCCGGCCCGCGGTGACACACGGCGGGGCAATCGAGGACCTGCGGGCGACCGACGCGACAGTGGTCGATGCCCGGGTCGTCGACGACGGCGACGTCTTGACCTGTGGCGGCGTCACGTCGGGGCTGGACCTCGCGGTGCATCTCGTCGAGCGCGAGTGGAGCGCGGACGTGGCTACCGCTGTCTGTGAGGAGATGGAGTACGAGCCCCGCGGCGATGTCTTCCGCGGTGAATTGGCGTAAAACGCGGAATCAGGCGTTCGCGCGGGCGTCGTCGAGCAGCGCCTGCACGTCGACGGCCTCGCCGGTTTCGCTGCTCTCGATGGCGGCGAAGACGATGGCCATCGATTCGAGGACGCTGTCGACGTTCGTCGGCATCGGGTCGCCGCCGTCGATCCAGTCGCAGAACTGCTCGATGAGCCAGGCGTTTTTCCAGTGGGGCCGCTCTGCCAGCGGTACCGTCTTGCCGTCGCCCTTGCCGATGCTCTCGAAGTTCCCGGTGTCGTATGCGTCGGCGTGGAACCGCTCGACGTCGCGGCGGTCGAGGAGGACCGTCTGGTCCGAGCACTCGGCGCGGAACTGCTCGTGGCCCCAGCCGTTCAGCGTCGTCGCGTTGGCGTAACTGCCCTCGTACTGGGCGCGGGTGCCGTCAGCGAAATGCAGCGTCACGAGGCCGCTGCAGTCACCGTCGTAGTCGGCCTCCTCGGGCGTCCACGTCTCGGCGTACACCCGCTCGCAGGGCGAATCGGCCAGTGACGCGAGGATGTCGAGGTGGTGGATTGCGCCGTCGAGCAGGAGCATGTTCTCCATCTCGTAGACGTAGTCGGCGTAGAACCCTCGCTCGCGGACGTTACCCGTGTACCGAGCCGTCAGATAGTCGATGTCGCCGGCCTCCTCGACAGCGCGCCGGAACGTCGTCTTGTCCCGGTCGAACCGGTGGCTCATCGTGACCCCCATCTTCTTGCCGGCCTTATCGACCTTCTCGGCGACCCGAACCGACGCCTCTAGCGTGTGGGCGATCGGTTTTTCGGAGATGATGTGCAGGTCGTGGGCGAGCGCCGTCTCCACCACGGCCTCGTGGGTCGACGGCGGCGTCACGATAGAACAGATGTCGGCCGGCCGCTCCGAGAGCGCGGTTTCGAGGTCGGTGTAACACTCCTCGGGCGACAGCCCGAGTTCCCGTTCGGCTACTTCGTGCCGTTCCGGGTCGGTATCGACCGCGGCGACGACCTCGATTCGGTCGTCGTGAACGTTCGGCGGAATCGCGTCTGTCGCCCAGGTAGAGCCCTGGCCGCCCAGACCGACGTGGACTAATCGGTGTGTCATGGCTCCGTTATTGCTTCAACGAATAAATGCTGCACTATCTCATCAGTACTCGTCCGCGTCCGGGAACTCGACACGTCGCTCCATCCCGTCTTCCGCGAGCACGACCTCACCGTCGAACGCGTCGCGGGCTTCGTCGACTAACTGGTCGGCGCTCGCGGCGTAGCGCGTCGAGATGTGCGTCAGCGCCAGCGTCGACGCCCCAGCCTGTCGCGCCACGTCGGCGGCTTCCCGAGCAGTGGAGTGGGCCGTCGCCTTCGCTCGTTCCTTCCGGTCCTCCGCGAAGGTGGCGTCGTGGACGAGCAGGTCCGCGCCCTCGCTCGCCTCGATGACGCTCTCTTTCGGGAGCGTGTCGCCGGTGTAGACGAACCGTCGGCCGGGACGGGGCGGCCCGACGACGGCCTCCGGCTGGATGGTCTCGCCCTCGTGTTCGACGGGTTCGCCACGGTGGAGCTTGGAGTATTTCGGCCCCGGCGGAATGCCGAACTTCTCCTCGGCTTTCTCCCGGTCGAACTTCCCCTTCCGGTCGTCCTCGTCGAGGACGTAGCCGACGCTGGCACAGCGATGGGCCGTCTCGATGGCTCGAATCTCGTACTCCGGCCGGTCGAGGACTACGTCTCCGGCCGACACCTCGTTGATGCGGACGGGAAACGAGGGTGTCGTCCCGTTGGCCTGGATGAGCTGTTTGATGTTCCCGCGCGTGCCCGCCGGCGTGTGGACGGCAATCGGCCGCTCGCGTTCGTTGAAGTCCCACGTCTGGAGCAGCCCTGGAATCCCGAGGACGTGGTCGCCGTGGAGATGCGTGACGAACAGGTGGTCGATAGCGAAGCCGGTGCCGTAGCGCATCATCTGCCGCTGTGTGCCCTCGCCGCAGTCGAAGAGGAGGTAGTCGCCGTCGCGGTTGACGAAGATGCTGCTCGTGTTGCGCTGGGTCGTCGGCACGGCCCCACTCGTCCCGAGAAACGTCACGCGCATAGTCATCGAATCCTCTACTGTCGACGGGTAAACCGGTGTCGAAAGGGTGTCGTCACAGGTGCGGTAGCACTCTTCGTCTTGTCACTGCGACGCTCGTTTGTGTGTCGGGATGTGACATGACTGTTTCTACTGACCGGTAATAGCGGCTGCTTTCCGGCGTCACACACTGTCTCGCGCGCTTCTCCGTCGAGACCTTAACCACCAGCAAAACAATTTAACACTGGGTAAGTATCACTCAGTCTCACTTTCCCGAGCCAGCAGTAACAGATGACGGCTTAGCAGGTTATTATATTCTATTGAACTGTCTCGTCAGTTTATGTGTTGGTCACCCGTTGCATCGTTCGCATTGCCTTCCGATCACCGCAGAACTGCATCATGATACGCACACGCACACTCGCCGTTTTCGCTGCGCTACTCGTCGTCGGCGGCCTCACCGCACAGGTCGGGGCTGTACCGGGCGTGACAGCGCAACAGGCATCGCCGTCAGAACAAGCCGGGAACACAGGTGTCGCAGTCCATTCCCTGACTGCCCCGGAGAGCGTCGCACCGAACTCGACTGCTGACGTGGCCGCGACGGTCACGAACAACGAGAACACTACAGTGACTGAATCCGTGGCGTTCCGGTTCGACGGGGCTGTCGTCGACCGGACGCTCGTCACGCTTGAGCCCAACGAGACCACCACAGTCCAGTTCTCCGCGGACACAACCGGCGTCGCGCCCGGTGACTACCGCCACGGTGTCTTCACCAGCGACGACGGGCAGGTCGCTCCAGTTACCGTCTCTGAATCGTTCACCCTGGAGAGCCTCGACGCACCGACGACCGCTACCGCCGGTGACAACATCACTGTCGACGCGTCCGTCGCCAACCCGAACGACTTCAACACGACACAGACCGTCGAGTTCCGACTGGGTGGCCAGCCGCTGGCCTCCGAGTCTGTGACCCTCGACGCGAACGAATCCACTGACGTGACGTTCACCGTTGACACGACCGGCGTCGAGCCGGATACGTACACTCATAGCGTCTTCACGCGCGACGACGGCGCGTTCGCCGAGATAACCATCGAGTCGGCCGTCGATGTGCCCGAAGAGCCGACTGAGAACGAGACTGAGGTGCCGACCGAAGGCGAAACTGAAGAGCCGCCCGCAAACGAGACCGAAGAGCCGCCCGCGAACGAGACTGAGGAGCCGCCCGCGAACGAGACCGAAGAGCCGCCGGCGAACGAGACTGAGGAGCCGACCGAAGGCGAAACTGAAGAGCCGCCAGCAGACGAGACTGAAGAGCCGCCAGCAGACGAGACCGAAGAGCCGCCAGCAGACGAGACCGAAGAGTCGACCGAAGACGGAACCGAGGAGACTGACGAAAGCGACGAGACTGACGAAACGGACAACGCGACTGAAGAAGCCGCGACGACAGAAGGCTAACGCGCGCCACCCTGTCACCCGTTCACATTTTTAATGGTGGCCGTCGTACCGTCGTCCATGAAGTTCGTTATCGTTGGCTATGGCCGCGTCGGCATTCGGACCGCACGGATTCTGCAGAGCGAGGGCCACGAGGTTGTTATCGTCGACAACGACCCCGTAAAGGTCGAACGGGCCACGGAGACCGGGTTCGAGACTATCCAGGGTGACGGCAACGAGGAGAGCGTCCTCATCGATGCCGGCATCGAAACCGCGGACGCTATCGGCGGCCTCACGGGCGACCTGAACACGAACTTCACCGCCTGTATGATCGGCAAGGAGTTCGGCTGTCGAACCGTCCTGCGGATCGACGCCGACTACCGCGAGGAGATCTACGAGAAGTACGCCGCCGACGTGGACGAGATCATCTACCCCGAGCGGCTGGGCGCGGCCGGCGCGAAGACGGCACTGCTGGGCGGTGACTTCAACGTTCTCGCCGACCTGACCGAACAGCTCTCGGTCGCGAGTATCCGAATCCCCGACGACTCGCCGTTCGTCGGGAAACGAGTCGTCGAGGTGGAACTGCCCGGTGACGCACACATCTACGCACACGGCAAAGACCACGAACCGATGACGATTCCGCTCCCACAGACCGAAATCGAACCGGGCGACAGCGTTGCGATCATGGCTGACCCCGGCGGGCTGGACGACATTCGGGCGACGCTTCGTGGCGACGCGTCAGCCTGAGATTCCGGGACCGCATCCCGCGTTGTCGTCTCTTTTTCAGGACGATAGCGCTTGCCGTCTGCGGCGAAAGCCGGGGGAGTAGAATATGAAAGGGAGGATCGCGGTGTCCGGGCGCGTCTGGGGAGGATAGGATGGCACGCAGTGGCACCGACGTCCACTGGAGCCGTGGAAACGCGCCCGTACCGGGTGGAATGCTACCGGTAGACATAAATACCCGTCAGACAGGCGGCCGACGGACGACAGACGGCACGGCTTTTTGCCCGTTCAGCTACTGCTTCCTGCTATGACCTGGGCGACGTTGTTCGAACGCGCGGCGGACCACCAGACCACGGTCGACGCTGTCCGTGTGGCCCTCGACGAGCACCGGGCGGAGGACGACGATGCGTGAGCCGTCGCCGGCGCGTGTCGTCGCAGACGCCGACGTCCTCGCCGCCGATCTGCTGTGTGGACCAGACAGCGATGCCCGTGCCGCTATCGACCACATCCGCCGGCACTCGTGGGTCACGCTCGTCGCGAGTGACCACCTGTTAGCCGATGCTACTGCCGTCATCGCCGACCTCGCTGACGACGACCTGGCAGCCGATTGGCGGGCGCGGATCGAACCCGACTGTGACATCGTCGACCACCCGGCCGGCGACCAGCCCGCGCTGGCATCGGCCTATCGGGGCGGCGCACAGCACCTCCTCTCCTACGATGATACCCTGCGCAGCGCCCGGACCAGCGCGTCGCTCAACCGTCATATGTCTCTGAGTGTCAGACCACCGGACGCCTTCGCGCGCCTGTTCGACCCGGAGTCACTGTACCCAGTCGTCGAGGACGGCGAGTATCCCGGTCCGGACCGTGACCCACGCGCGTAGCGAGTGGTCTTGCTGCTCAGTCGTCAGCCGTCGTTACGGTGGTTGTGGCGCCTTCTCCCGACGGCCCGGCTGCGTCCTCGGCAACGTCGAATTCCGCAAGCACCTCACGCAACTCGTCGGTCTGGGCTGCCATCTCCTGTACTTCGGTGGTCACTTCGGTAATCGTCGCGGTCTGTTCCTCGGTCGCGGCGGCGACGGCCTCGGACTCCTCGTTGGTCTGCTCGCTCACAGTCGCGACTTCGTCGACCATATCGACGACCTCCTGCGTGGTCTCCGCCTGTTCGGAGGTAGCTCCCGATATCTCCTGAATCGAATCGTTGACTTCGCCGAGCACGTCGACGATGTCCTCGAAGTCCCGGAGCGCCGACTCGATGGTCGCGGCGCTGTCGGTCACCTGCTGGTTCGTCGCCTCTACGTCGCTGACGGTCTCGCTGGCCTCGTGCTGGACCGATTCGATGCGGTCCGACACGTCTGTCGCGGCGTCGCGGGTCTCCTCGGCGAGCGTCTTCACCTCGTCGGCGACGACGGCGAACCCGTCACCGCTCCCGTCCGCGCGGGCCGCCTCGATGGAGGCGTTCAGCGCGAGCATATTGGTCTGCTCGGCGATGTCCGTGATGACCTCGACGATGTCGTCAATCTCGCTGATCTGGTCGACCAGACTCTCGACCGCAACGGCGATGTCGTCGATACGGGCCTCCATCTCGTCGAGTTCACCGATAGCTTGCTCGGCGTCTGCGCGTCCCTCTCGGCCTCGCTGTGTCGCCTGCTCGGCGGTCGCGGCGGCGCTTTCGGCGGTCGCGGCGATCTCTTCGACGGTGGCAGACAGCCTGTTCATCTCCGAGGCGACGTCGTCGTGACGCGACGCCTGCTGACTGGCTCCGGCCGAGATCTCCTGAACCGACCGGGAAATCTCGTCGCTCGCATCGTCGATCTCTTCGACGCTCCGGGTGACGTGATCGCTCGTCTCGTCGACGTCCTCTGCGAACGCGGCGACGGTGGCAACTGTCTCCCCCAGCGTCGTCACGAGGTCGTTGTAGTTCTGGACAACGGCGTCGAACTGCTCGTCGTCGGCCTCGAAGTCCTCGTCGATAGTGGCCGTCAGGTCCCCGTCTTTCGCCCGTTCGGCGGCGTCACCGAAGGCGACGACGAGGTCGTTCAGCGCCTGGGAGCGCCGTTCGAGGTCGCTGGTCATCGTCTTGAGTTCGGTGGTGTAGTCGTCCATACTGGCGGCCATCTTCTCCAGCGACTCTCCGAAAGCTCCGGGGACATCCTCATCAAGCACATCGGCGTCGAACTCCTGCCGGGAGAGCGCGTCGGCTTGCCGGGACACCGTTAGCAGATAGGATTGCATCGACCTGAACGACGAGAGCAGTTCGGCGACCTCGTCGTCGCGCTCGCTCTCTGGCAGTTCCACGTCGAGTTCGCCGGACGCGATGTGGTCCGCACCCGCGGCCATGGCTGTGATTGGCTCGACGAAGTCCTCGCGGGTGATGAACACCGTGTTGGCGAACGCGACGATAGCGCCAGCGAGCAATACACCGGTGACGACGAACCGGACGGTCCCGCTGGCGACGAGAGAGACGACTGCCAGCGCGACCGAGGCGGCAAACTGTAGACCGACGGCCGCGAGCACCTTCCGCTCGACGGAGCCGGAGACGCCGAAGAAGTCCAGTGATTCGCGTATCACCGCTTTGTACTGTCCGACCAGATCTGTGAGCATACGAACCCTTTTCTTACAGTGTTTAATAATGTTCCAGTCTAATTCTCGGATATTGAAAAGGAATCAGTAGACGAAGACTCAGAACATGGCGATACGAGCCTCGTTCAGATGGCATTCTCGCTCTTGATTCTCTACCGGCCTCGATTGACCAGCGCTGCGACGCGCCGGACGACCCAGCGCGGCGTCACCCTGACCAGCCGGTCGATAAGCCGCATCGACCGCCGCGGAATCACGACAGTCTCGCCAGTGGCGGCCCCTTCGTAGGCCGCCGATGCGACTGCTTCGGGCGTATTCGAGGCGACAGATCCAACCATCGAGTCCGCCATCCCGGCTCGTTCCTGAAACTCTGTGTCGACCGGGCCGGGACAGACGACCGTCACATCGACCGGAGTCTCACGGAGTTCCTCGGTCAGCGCCTCGCTGAAGCTGTTGATGTACGCTTTGCTCGCGTAGTAGCCAGCGAGATTCGGTCCCGGCTGGAACCCGGCGACTGAACCCACGTTGATAACCGCGCCGCCGTCGTCGAACTCGTCGAGGAATAGCCGCGTCAGTTCGACCGGGAGCATGACGTTCAGCCGCAACTGCGTCCGCTCGGCGTCGAGATCGCTTTCGGCGAACGGGCCGTAGGTCCCCACGCCGACGTTGTTGACGAGGACACCGATGTCCAGCCCGCGGTCCAGCACCTCCTCGTACAGGGCTTCGGCGGCCGCCGCGTGGTCGAGGTCCATCGTGATTGGTGTCGCCGTGATGCCCCTCGTTTCGAGATCCTCGGCCAACCGCTCCAGTTTCTCCTCGCTCCGGGCGACCAGCACCACGTCGTGCCCGCGTGCGGCGAACTCCTGTGCCAGCGATTTGCCGATGCCCGCCGACGCACCGGTTATCAGGGCGGTGCCGCCGGTCCCGACGACCGGCACGTCGCTACCGCTCACCGTACCACTCCGCGACCGGTGTCGCTTCGGGTTCCAGCGCCGTCGGTCCCTCGCCGCTGGAACTTCCGAGGGATGCGGCACATCCCTCGACGGACGGTTCGCTACCGCTCACCGTACCACTCCGCGACCGGTGTCGCTTCGGGTTCCAGCGCCGTCGGTCCCTCGCCGCTGGAACTTCCGAGGGATGCGGCACATCCCTCGACGGACGGTTCGCTACCGCTCACCGTACCACTCCGCGAACTTCGACAACGCCCGCCCGCGGTGGGAGATCGCGTTTTTCTGCTCGGTGCTCATCTCCGCGAACGTCGTTCCGTCGTGCTCGAAGATCGGGTCGAAGCCGAACCCGCCCTCGCTGCGCGGGGCGACAATCTCGCCGTTCACGCGCCCCTCGAACAGCTTTACCGGGACTGTCTCGCTGCTCCTCCCCGCGCTCCCGTCGTGGACCTGTTCGTCCGTCGTCGCCGCGCCGCGGTCTTCGGCCGCCAGGTCCTGTCCGCGCCGGTCCTCGCGGTCGATCCCGCCCGGATCAGGCGTCGCCTCGAACCCTTCGCCGTCGCAGTAGGCGATGACCGTCTTGAACGCCGCGCCGCGGTCGTCCTCCGGCTCGGTCATGCGCCAGACGCGCTCCACGCCGACGGTGTCCTCGACGTAGGAGGAGTACGGCCCGGGGAACCCGTCGAAGGCGTCGATGAACAGCCCTGCGTCGTCGACGATGACTGACCCGTCAGCCGCTCGGTAGGCCGCCCGCGCCCCCTCGGCCGCGACCGTTTTCAGGTCATCGGCCTGGACTTCCGGGTAGTCGAAGTCGAACTGTTCGACCTCGTCGTCGAGATACTCGGTCGCTTCCCGTACCTTTCCGGGATTGGTCGTGACAAAACTGAGCATACCGGCACACAGCGACCGGCGATAAAAGAGCCGTCGAAACTCCGCAACCGCTCAACCAATCCGTCTCAGTCGACGACGACTTCGACCGGTTCGTCCTCGCTCTCGGACTCGAACTCCTCGCTGCTGCCGCCGCGTTCGAGATACAGCATCACGCCGGCGACCGCCAGCACGACCCACGAGCGCCAGTTCGCCAGGTTCAGCGTGTAGCCGATGCCGAACGGCTTCTCCACCAGCATGTCATCGCCCGGCTTCCAATAGGCCGACACCAACCGCTTGAGGCTCGGTCGTTCAAAGTTGTACGGCACGCCGAACAACGTTCCCGACTGGGGTTTTTCTGCCATACCGATTCCTATTCGGGCCGAGGTTAAACCATTTGTCCACCACCTTTTTCATCGTCACCGTTCCTCGCTCGCTTCGCTCGCTGCGGGGACGGCTCCTCGAAAAACGTGGGCGAAAAAAGCGCGAATCGCGGAGCGATTCGCGTGAAACCGCTCGCTACGCTCGCGGTATGCTTTCTCCGCCGACCGCGACTCAGCACCTCCCTTGGTTCCTATTCTACTGATACCGGCCCCGACCTTCGATATCGTCGAGGCTGGCGAACACTGCGTCGGCGTGGTCGCTCTCGGTCCGGTAGGCGTCCTCAGCAGCCGACAGCAGCGTCTCGGGATCGTCCGCGGTCCCGGCGAGCGACTGGGCGAGGACGTGGAGGTCCATCGCGTGGTCCTCGGCCTCCTGCGTGTAGTAGCCGAGGCCGAAGTCGATGAGGAAGGTCCGTTCGCCCTGCCCGCCACGGCTACCGACTCGGACGTTTCGCGTCGTGGGGTCGCCGTGGACGAAGCCGGCGTCGTGGATGCGAGCGAGCCAGCGCCCCACGTCCGCGACGCGCGCCTCCGACAGCCCCTCACGGAGGTCCGCCTCGCCCACGCGCTGGAAGACGATGCGGGATTCCTGCGGGTCCACGTCCCGCACGAGCGGCGTCGGGACGCCGTGTCGGCGCGCCTCGCTGGTGAGCCGGGCTTCCTGTCGGGTCCGCTCGGTTCGGAGGCGTTCGTCGAGCGTTGGATGGCGGTAGCTCCGCGGCACGCGCTCCTTGATGACTCGGTCCTCCTCGAAGCGGACGGTCGCCTCCGCGCCCTGGACTTCGTCGTCCGCCGCTCGATAGCTGTCGACTGACTCCTCGGCCCCGCGCCAGGTGACGGTCACTTCGTCGGGCCGGAAGTTCGAGTCGATCTGTGAGTCTTCGATGGCGATTGTGTCGCCGGCCGCGTACATCTTCGCGCCGAGCATCGCGATCATCCCGGCGTTGTCCCGCAGGAAGCGGTCCTCGGGGGCGTAGAACGCCGCGCCGCGTTGCTCGCACATCTCGCCGAGCATCCGCTGGAGGCGGTCGTTCTGGCCGACACCGCCGCCCAGCACCAGTTCGTCAGCACCGGTCAGCGACAGCGCCCGCTCGGAGACTTCCGTCAGCATCGCGAAGATGGTCTCCTCCATCCCGCGACAGACGTCGTCGACCGGGACGCCCTCGTCAACGGCCTGCTTGGCAGCGCTCATGATGCCCGAGAAGGAGAAATCCATCCCCTTGACGACGTAGGGCAGTTCGTGGTACTCGCCGTCGCGGGCGTGCTGTTCGACCTTCGGTCCACCGGGATGGGACCAGCCGATGTGGCGGGTGAACTTGTCGATAGCGTTGCCGACGCCGGTGTCCATCGTCTCGCCCAGCACGCGGTAGCGGCCGTTCCGGTAGCCCAGGATGTGAGCGTTCGCGCCGGAGGCGTTCAGACACACCGGCGAATCGAAGCCCGAGCGATGGCGACCCACTTCGAGGTGAGCGACCATGTGGTTCACGCCGACCAGCGGCACGTCGAACCGTTGGGCGACCGCCCGAGCGGCTGTGGCGACGATGCGAAGACAGGGGCCGAGTCCCGGGCCACGAGCGAAGGCGATGGCGTCAATCGGCGCGCTGTCGTCTCCGTCCCCGTTCGTACCGCCAGCGGCCGCCCGCTCGTGTGCATGTCCGATGGCCGTCTCGACGACGGTCGGGATGGCCTCGCCCATGTGCTCGGCGGCCTCGCGCGGGTGGATGCCGCCGCTGTCTGGGGCGTACGCGTCAGTTTCGATAAAAACGTAGTCGTCGTCGGTTACCCGGGCTGGGTCCGGCGTCTCGAACACCGAAGCACTGGCTGCCCAGGCGGTACCTTCGATACCCAGAATACGCATCGGGCGGCCTTACTTCCACTCGGTGTAGCCGCACTTGCCGCAGTGCTGGCGGTCCTCGTGCTCGGCGAGGACGGTGTCACCGCACCGGGGACAGGTCTCGCGGTCGAGTTCGCCGTCGTCGCTGTAGTACTCGTTGTGTGGCATCTATGCTTCCTCCGCTTCCTCTTCGCCGTCGGCGACGATCTTGTTGCGTTCGAGCATGTGGTCCTGCTCGACGTCGCGGGCGTACTCAGGGTTGTCGTAGACCTTCGCGTAGCCGACCGTCTTCCGCATGCCGAACTTGGTGTCGAGCTTGTGGATGACGACTTCTTCCGCGTCCTTGTTCAGCGTGGCCGCAAGAGAGTCGCGGACAGAGAGACGGGAGGGGGTGGCTTCGTCGTGGACGACCTCGAACCGGACGTCCGTGCGGTGCAACATGGGATTCTCGTCTTCTTCGATGATGTCGATATCCATGGTTCGTTGTCCGTATCTACCCGCCGAAGCGCGTAAAAGGATTTCGAAGCGGTTGACGCCGCCTCGGCGGCTGAGCGTCCGCGATTCCATGTCACCGCGCCGTATCGCGGTTCGGCAAGAGGCGCGGGAACGTACAGTAGCGGCCGGCTGTGTCCCGTACAGCGCCCCAGAGCATTATCGGCCGGCAGCCGTTCCCTACCGCTCGCCCAGTTGTGCGAGGAAGTGTGAGAGATGGATTCGCTCGTTGGCCGCGTCCACGAGCGCCATATCCGTCTCTCCGGCCATCTCGTGAATCTCGGCCAGTCGGTCCCCGGAGTAGCGTGACCGGGCCACTTCCAGCATATCGTCGAGGATATCGGACGCGCCGTATCCCTCGTCGACGAGCAGGTCGTCAAGCGTCGCCCGCGCGTCGGTAAAGCGTCCGTCTTCGGCCGCGTCGATCATCTGCTCGACCTGGTCGTCGGCTTCGACGGCGTTCAGGGTCTCGAAGGCGGCGTCCATCGTCACCTCGCCCTCGGCTTCGGCAGTCGTCTGGGCGGCCAGCACTGCGGTCCGGAGGTCACCCTCCGCGTAGCCGGCGACGTACTCGATGCCGTCGTCGTCATGGTCGACGCCCTCCGCGGTGACGATGTCCTCCAGTACGGACGCCGTCTCCTCGTGAGTCGGTTCGCGCATCACGACCGGGAAACACCGCGAGCGGATCGGCGGGATAACGGCCGAGGGCTGGCGCGTCGCGATAACGAACTGCGTCGCCTCGTAGTACTGCTCCATCACCCGGCGCAGTGCCTGCTGGAAGTCCTCGCGCATCCCCTCGGCATTGTCCAGCAGGATGGTCTTGTAGCTGCCCGACACCGGCGAGTAGCTGGCGGACTCCTTGAGGACGTGGTTGATGAGGTCTGCCTTCGAGGATTCGCGGCGGCGCTTGCTGTCGATGAACGACGCGAACCGCGGGTCGTTCGAGACCTCCTTTTTCGTCATGCCGAACACGTCGGCCATGTTGAGTTCCGTGAAGTCCGCGTCGGGGTTCTCGTGGACTTCCCGGGCAAAGGCTCGGACAGCGGCCGTCTTCCCGCTCCCTTTCGGTCCGTGGACCAGGAGGTTCATCGGCTCCTCGATGGCTCCTTGCAGGTGCTCGCGGGCCTTCGGCTGGCGGATGTCCGACAACTCCGGGGCGTGTGTCTCCGTCCACAGCGGCGCGTCCATCTGTTGGCACTGGGTATGCCCGGCCCCGACAAGTATCCCGCGGTCCGCGGGCTGTGTCGCTCACACTGGGAAACGACGGGAAGAATGCCTCGGCCGGGAGTGAGCGAACCAGTCCGTTCGCGAACATCGGACAGTAAACGACCGCAGGGAATGCGCCGGCCGGGAATTGAACCCGATGGCGAGACTCACTCTGTTCGCCTCGCGTGATTCAATTCCCGTGGACTGCATTTGCTGCTCGCGACTTGCTCGCATCAAAATGCGCCGGCCGGGAATTGAACCCGATGGCGAGACTCACTCTGTTCGCCTCGCGTGATTCAATTCCCGTGGACTGCATTTGCTGCTCGCGACTTGCTCGCATCAAAATGCGCCGGCCGGGAATTGAACCCGGGCTATTGCCTTGGGAAGGCAATGTCCTACCACTGGACCACCGGCGCGCATCGTTCACTACGTTCACTCGCGCGCCGAGGCTCGCAAATCCGTCGGATTTGCTCACCACCGGCGCACTTCGGTAGACTGCAGGTCGGTCGGACCTGCGAACCCCGTATCGAACTGTCAACAGCGACCGCACTTGAACGTAGCGTTTCGACTGGACGGTCGTCCGAAAATATCGCGCCGATGGATGGGTATTAGTTCCGCCCGGCCAACTAGTAGATATGGCAACAGCGGACTCCGTCGTACGGGCCAACGACCCGATCGACCTGACGTTCTCCGAGGCTGAACTGGACGCCCACCGCGACCATATCACGTCGTTCATCGAGGAGCAGGTCGACGCCGCCGGTGTCGACACCGTGGTGCTGGGGCTCTCGGGCGGCATCGACAGCACACTCGTCTCACACCTGGCTGTCGAGGCGCTCGGCCGCGACGCTGTCCACGGCCTCGTGATGCCCAGCGAGGTCAACCGCGCGGACAACATGAGCGACGCCGAGCGCGTGGCCAACGACCTGCTCGGCATCGAGTACGACGTCATCGAAATTAACCCGCTCGTCGACGCGTTCCTCGACGCCTATCCCGACGCCGAGGGTGACCAGCTCGCCGTCGGCAATCTCCGGGTTCGCTGCCGGGCGGTGCTGAACTATCTCGTCGGGAACCACGAGAACGCGCTGGTACTGGGCACCGGTAACCGGAGCGAGGCGCTGGTCGGCTACTACACGAAGTACGGCGACGGCGCGGTCGACTGCCATCCCATCGCGGCGCTGTACAAACAGCAGGTCCGGCAGCTGGCGAAACACGTCGGCGTCCCCGACGACCTCGCGGAGAAGACCGCCAGCGCCGAGATGTGGGCCGGCCAGACCGACGCCGACGAGATGGGGATGGACTACGACACGCTCGACTCTATCCTCGCCCTGCATATCGACGGCGGCGTCCCGGCGGCTGCGACGGCCGACCGGCTCGGTGTCCCGCTGGATGTTGTCGAGACTGTCCGAGAAATGTACGAATCGAGCGCCCACAAGCGAGCGATGCCGCCGGGTGCGGACCCGCTGTACTGAGGCCTGTTCCTTCGAGTTAGCCGTCAGCGGACCGGGTTCTCCGGCCCGCGGCCCAGATACTCCGAGAGGAACGCGTGGACGGTGTCGGCGTCGTAGCTGTCCAGCGTTAGCTCGTGCCGCCACGCCGTCACGACGTAGGTCGCCCGCGGGTCGTCGTTGGGGTTCGGGACGGCGACGACGCTCCGCCAGGTGCCGGTGTGGGTGCTGGAGAACTCCCGAAGGCTCTCTCTGGCTTCTGGGGAAATTGCATCGGGGTCGTAGTAGACGATGACCGCTCCGTGTTCGAGCGTGTGGACGAGCGAACCGAGCAGCGGCGTCGCCTCGTAGAAGCCTGCATCGACTGTCGAAGCGTAGTGCGTCCCGGAGAGTGGCGGGACCCGCTGGTAGTCGATAGCACTGCCTTCTTCGACGTGGGTGGTCCCTCTGTCCGGGAACTGCTCGACGCCGGCCAGTCGGTCGCTGTCGCCGGTGTCGTCCAATGGCGACGCTTCGACCCCGGAGGCCTCGACTGCCGAAAGCGGCTGTGCGCCCGCCGTCCCGACGAGGTCCGTGTCGCTGCCGCCGTCCCCCCCACTTAGCTGAGTCGCGTATGCTGTGAGTCCGATCGCAAACACCACGACGATGCCGATGATGATTGGACCCATCGGAAGGGTCCCGTCGTCCTCGCCTCCGGTGTGTTCCTCGACGCGCCGACGGTCGATAGCCCCCAGTTCGCCGTCGTGGGCGTCGGCGAGGTGGTCGAGATAGGCGTCGTCACCGTCGAACGATTCCGCGCAGTACTCACAGTCGACCATTGGCGGCCCGTATGCGAGGCGTCGTCTTGTACCCTTCCCTACTCCGTCTTCGCGCTGAGGTCGGCGAAGGCCTGCTGTTCACGGCGCTCCTGGGTCTCCCTGTCGGCGTCGTCCCGCATCCGTGCTTTCAGCACTCGTAGCGCGTCCGTGTCGACGGCCGCCACTTCCTCGGCGACGGCCCGAGGCTCCGCAGTGACCCGCGAGACAAGCCCCATCTGCAGGGCCGTCTCGGCATCAAGCGTTCGGCCAGAGAGCGCGATATCCAGCGCGTCGCCGGTCCCGACGATGTCGGGGAGCCGCGCCGTCCCGCCCCAGGCCCCGAACAGGCCGAGTTTGACCCCGGTTTCGGCCAGCGTTGCGCCGGGCGTCGCCACCCGGATATCGCAGGCCAGCGCCAGTTCGACGCCGCCGCCCCGCGCCGCGCCGTCGATACCGGCGACGACGGCCCCGTCGTAGGATTCGAGCGTCCGAGCGACCCGCTGGCCCAGCGCCGCGAACGCCTCGGCGCGCTCCGAATCGAGGGCCTTGACCTCGTCGAGGTCCGCGCCGGCGCAGAACGCCTCGCCAGCGCCGTGGAGGTACAGCACTGGCTCGGTCGCTGACTCGACTGCTGCTTCGAGGTCACGTAGCGCCGTGCTGGTGAGCGCATTGCGCTGGTCGGGCCGGTCGAGCGTCAGGGTCCGGATACCATCGCCGCTCGTGGTCTGTACCATGCCTGCTGTGACTCTGCGGTTTCCAAAGGTCTTTGCCCTTCCCGTCGCTAGACCCTCATAATGGAGGAAGTGGCGGCAGTTCGCCGAGCGGCGTTGGCGGCAGTCGACGATGTCGAGCCTGACCGGCTTCACGAGCGGATCGCCGCTCGCCTGGACGACGCGTCGCTTGCGCCCGGCGTCCTGACGCTCGTCAGCGCGGGCGCGACCAGCGACCCACCGGTCGACCTGGCTGACGGCGTCGCCGACCGAGCCGCCGGCGTCCAACTCATCTACGAGGGACTCTCGCTCACTCGCCAACTGGCCCGCGACGACCCCTGGGTCAACGGCGACCGCGACACGGCCGACCTGGATATCCTCATCGCGGACATCCTCGTCTCGCGTGGCTTCTACCTGCTCGCCAGGACCGAGGCCGCCGACGCCGCCGTCTCCGTCGTCCGTTCGTTCGGTCACGACCAGACAGTCCGTCAGACGACCAACGACGACAGTCTCGACACCGCGCTCGAAACTGACATTCTGGAACTCGCCGTGGTCGCCGGCGTCACCGCCGCCGGCATCCGTCCCACCCCGACACTCCGCGAGTACGCGACTGAACTGGCCGTCGACGGCCTCCCGCCCAACGCCGAGTTGCTCCGTGAGGAGGTCGCCGACGCGCTCCGGGCCCGCGCGGGGGCCGAACAGCCATCCGGCGACGGGACCGAGGCCGCGGCCGACCACTGATACTAATCGACACACCGGCCCCGAATCGAAACGACTTTAGACAATTGCCGGATACACACTGATGCGTGCCTGGGTAGCTTAGCGGTAAAGCGCGTCCTTGGTAAGGACGAGACCCCGGATTCAAATTCCGGCCTAGGCTTTCCCGACCACATTTCTTCGAGGCGCTCCGTCGCCGAGCAACTGCTGTGGTCGGGAGACCGGTACCGGGATTTGAATCCCTGGAAGACGACCAGCGGGAGTCTTCCATCGGTTCAAATTCCGGCCGAAACTCCGAATGAGAACCACTGCGTAGCGATAGGATTCCGCGGATGGTTGCGATGATGATACCGCCCGCTACTCCCGCTTCGGTTCTTCGGCGAGTGCCGTCTCACGCAGTCGCTTGCACTCCTCGCTCTCGGCGGTCAGGTCAGGAACCGGCGTGGGCGTGCCGTCGTCGACGGCGACGAAGGTAGCATAGGCGCTGGTCGTCTCCTCGGTGTCGCCGGTGTGTGGGTCCTCGCGGGCGACTTCGATGCGGACTCGAACGCTGGTCCGGCCTGTGGCGTAGGCGTATGACTCGATGAGCGCGGTGTCACCGATGGGTATCGGGCGCTCGAAGTCGACGCGAGACATCTGTGCGGTCACGCAGGACTCCCTGGCGGCCCGCATGGCAGACATCGCCCCGATCTCGTCCATCCACTTCATCACGATTCCCCCGTGGGCGCTGTTGTAGTTGTTCGCGTGGGTCGGCTGGACGCGCTCCCGGTTGACGATATGGGTATCGGCGATGGTCGGCATACCGTCTCGTAGAGCGTGTTTCGGGAAAACGGTGTGGTGCGCCGCTGACGGGATTCAGCAGTGACCGTACGCACTCATACTGTCGCCGTGGCTCGCAATCGCCAGCCAGACAGCTAATTTACCGGAGTTACCCGGTGAACTGGTGGTATTCGAGGCCTTTGTGCTTCATCTCGTTGTGCTTGCGTTCGAGGAACGAGTAGACGGAGCCGTGGGGAGCCCCGTCCAGAATCATCTCGGCGGCCTCTCGCACGGCGTCGACCTGCTCCGGGCCGCCGATGATGCCCAGCGTCGACCCGTAGATGACCACGGCCGCGCCGGAGAGTTCCTGCATGAGTTCCCGCGTCCGGCCGCCCTCACCGATGAGCCGGCCCTTCTGGCGGCGGAAGTCGTTCTTGTTTCGGGAGGCGGCCTCGATGTCGATGAGTTCGAACATCATCATATCGTCCTCGAGCAGCGCCAGCGCGTCGTCGGGCGCGAACCCGCGGCCGATGGCCTTCACGATGTCGGGGCCTTTCAGCGCCGTCACGGGGTCGCCGACGGACTCGACTTTCACCGTGCCGTCCTCGGAATCGATATCCAGCCGGACCTCTGCGCGCTCCTCGATCTCGCGCATGGTCTCACCTCCCTCGCCGATCAACACACCGATACGGTCCTGCGGAATCTTCACGTGTTGCATAAGTATACCTCTCTGTAGGAGGGTCTGCCTGTTTAAAACTTCGGCAGTCGCGTGACTGTAAGATGCCGGGCGCCCGTCCGCCGGCAGAAGCCATTTCAGTCCAGGAACTCGACGCCGGTAATTTCGAACCGCGCGCCGCCCGTGTCGCTGTCGGTGACGAGGATGTCCCAGCCGTGTGCGCCCGCGATGGTCCGGACAATCGAGAGCCCGTAGCCGCTGCCGTCTTCGGCAGTCGTGAAGCCGTGGTCGAACACGTCGTCCTGATTGTCGGCCGGGATGCCGGGGCCGTCGTCCTCGACGTAGAAGCCGTGGTCCAGCGGGCCGACGCGGACGATAACAGCTCCGTCGCCGTGCCTGATACTGTTCTGAAAGAGGTTCTCGAACAGTTCGATGAGGCGGTCGGCGTCGGCGCTCACCGAGCCGACGTGGTCGTAGTGGAGCGTGGCTCGCTCGGTGGTTCCGCCGGCTCCTTCCCAGGCGGTGTCGACGACGTCCTTGACGTTCGTCGTTTCCGGATCGGTGACGACGTTGCCCTGCTTGGCGACAGAGAGCAGGTCATCGACGAGGCGGGCCATCCTGTCGCTCGTCTCTTCGAGCGCGTCGAGGTGTTCCTCGTCGCCCGTCTCGCGGGCCAGATGCACCCGTGAGGAGATGACGCTGAGTGGGCTCCGCAGGTCGTGGGCGAGGATATCCGTGAACTCCTTGAGCCGGTCGTTCTGGCGTTCGAGCATCTTGTCGTACTGGTGTTTCTCGGTCGTGTCCTGGCTGACTGCGACGAACCCTTCGGATTCCCCATCTTCGAGCGGTGAGAGCGAGAGTGTCGCCCAGAACACCGACCCGTCAGCCTGTCGGTGCCAGTGCTGTGTCTCGATGGGCTCGTCCACCGCCTCCGCCAGAAGTGATTCGACGGTCGTCTCCATCTCCTCGGGGTCGGCAAACAGCATGTCGACGTGGTGGCCGACCGCCGCGTCCCGGTCGTAGCCGTACAGCGTCGCTGCCGGGTCGGGCCAGGTCGTGATGGTGCCATCAGCGTCGAGCATGAACACCGCATGCGAGGACAGTCCCTCGATGAGGCGCTCAGACACCGAGGCGTCGCTGTTCGCGGTCTGCTGATCCGAACTGCTGTCTGATGGGGTGGTGTCCATCAGCCGCACCTGCTTGGAACAGGCCAGCGCCGACTCACACAGCATGGGTAGCACTGTGACAGGTCATCCATGTGTATATATACGCCCTCTAACATTTTACGTACCGTGGTTTTCACAGTCAAACCGGGTTGTGAGGAAGCGGGTAACAACGGCAGTGTGCTGCGGTTTGTCTGCCGGAACTCAGTGCCATGGGTGATAATGGCTACAATTCACATATCGCCGCTGCGATAAGATTCTACCCCCCAAAAAACATCACGCGAACAGAACGCTGGTGGTTACTCGTCGTCACGACGGTCGGCTGGCGTCCCCTGCGGGACGGCGTCGTCGTCGCTCCCCGGGGCGGTGTCGTCCTTGTCCTTCGGTGTCGCGTACTCCCGGACGTACGCGAGCAGGTCCTCGGGCGCAGCGTCGACGCCCTGTCTGGCGAAGAAGTTCGCGACGTTGCGGCAGTCCCGTTCGAGGAAATCGTCGGCGTTGGGGTGGTGGATGGTCACCGCCTGGCCCAGGTCGATGATGTACAGTTGGCCCTCGTGGAAGACGATGTTGTACTCCGAGAGGTCGCCGTGGACGAGGCCGGCGTCGTACAGCCGGCGGGTGTACTCCTTGACGACCTCGTAGGCCGTCTCTGGGTTCTCGATGTGGACCTCGCTGAGACGTTTGCTGCGGCCTTCTTCGGTTCCGAGGTACTCCATCACGAGGACGTTTCGCTCAACGGCGATGGGCTCCGGCGTGCGGACGCCCGCTCGTCGGGCGCGCTTGAGATTCGAGGACTCCTTGCGGACCCACGCGGTGACGACCTTCTTCTTGTCCGAGCCGATGCCCTCGAACCGGGGGTCGCCGTCGAGATAGCTCCGCATGTCCTTGAAATCGGAGGCGTTGATGCGGTACACTTTGACGGCGACCTCCTTGTCGCCAGAGAGTGCGGTGTAGACGTTGGCCTCTTTTCCGGTCGAGATTGGGCCACCGAAGGCGTCGATGTGGCCGTCCTGCACGAGCTTGTACAGCGCGCCGTAGGTGGCGTCGTCGAAGACGCTGGCCTCGACCTTGAACTGGTCGGCGTCCTTGATGCGCTCGCGGAACTCGCTGAACTCGCGGTCCCGCTTGCGGGCGATGCGGTCGGCTTCCGTGTCGGAGACGTCGACCTCTTCCCATTCGTCACCCGGTGAGTCAACGTCGTCCGTATCGAGCAGGCCGAACTGCCCCTCGGTCACGCTTTTGCCTCCGTCGAGCCCGCGGCCAGATACATGTCAGGCTACTCCTGGATGTGCCCCTCCTCGCGCAGTTGGTCGGCGTCCTGTTTCTCATAGCGCCATGTGATGTCGGCTTTCTCGTCTTGCCAGTCCCAGGGTTCGACGAGGACTACGTCGTCTTCGCGTATCCAGATCCGCTTTTGCATCTTGCCCGGAATCCGGGCTGTGCGCTCGACGCCGTCCATACAGCGTACCTTGACGCGGTTCGCGCCAAGCATGTCCATGACGACGGCGAACACCTCGTCCTCTTCCGGCATCCGCAGGTTCTTTCTGCTGTCGTTGTCGCTCATAGACGGTACTTCGACGGGGAGAGGTTTAAGGTTTGGAAAAGTTGGACCGAGAACCCGGTCCGTGGCCCCCGTGACGGTGTGGGACAGACGCTGGGGCCGTACGGAAAAGCGATGTCGTCGCGTCAGTCAGCGCCGAGACAGCCGACCCACGAGCAGTCGGTGCAACTCTCGATGCCGGTCGCCGTCGTCGTCTCCCCGCGACAGCGCGGGCAGACGGAGCCGACCTCCGGCGGCTGGACAGACTTACTCATCCGTGATGATGTCCGCCGACAGCCCCTGTGCCATCTCGATGTCCTTGGAGTTGTTCAGCGTCCAGGCGGTGCGCTCGGTGACGGCCTCGATGACCTCGCGGCCGCTCGGGAGGCCGTTGCCGGACTTCTTGACGCCGCCGAAGGGCAGGTGGACCTCCGCGCCGATACACGGGAGGTTGCCGTAGGCGAGGCCGATTTCGGCTTCGTCGCGGAACTGGTTGATCTGGCGGTAGTCCTCGGAGATGATGGCGCCGGCGAGGCCGTAGTCGACACTGTTGTGCATCTCCAGTGCGCGGTCGAAGTCACCGGAGTATTCCAGCAGCGCGACGTGGGGCCCGAACACTTCCTCGTTGATACAGCGCAGGTCCTCGTCGTAGTCGATCTCGTAGACGAACGGGCCGACCCAGTGGCCCTCCTCGTGACCCTCGGGAATCTCTTCGGCACCGAGGTCGGCGCGGTCGACGAGCACATTTGCGCCCTCCTCGCGGGCGAGGTCGTTGTAGCGTTTGAACTTCTCGACCTGGTCGTCCTCGATGAGCGGCCCCATGAAGGTGTCTTCCTCCAGCGGGTCGCCGACGGCGATGTCCGCGGCGATGTCGACGAACCGCTCCTTGAACTCGTCGTAGAGGTCCTCGTGGACGATGAGCCGCTCCGAGGAGACACAGCGCTGGCCGGTCGTCTTGAAGCTGGACATCACGGCCGAGTGGACGGCGATGTCGAGGTCGGCTTCCTCCGTGACGATGACGGCGTTCTTTCCGCCCATCTCGCAAGCGGCGATCTTGCCGGGTTCGCCGCCGACCTTGGAGGCGATCTTGTGGCCGACTTCCGCGCTCCCGGTAAAGAGGACCGTCTCGACGCGGTCGTCCTCGACGATGGCGTTGCCGGCGTCGCCGTAGCCCTGCACGAGGTTGAACACGCCGTCCGGGATGCCCGAGTCCTCGAACATCTCGGCGATGATGTGGGCACACCACGGCGTCTGCTCGGCGGGCTTCCAGACGACGGTGTTGCCCTCGACCAGCGTCACTGCGAGGTGCCAGAACGGGATGGCGACCGGGAAGTTCCACGGGGTGATACAGCCGACGACGCCCTTCGGCTTACGCCGCATGTAGGCGTCTTTGCTGGCGATTTCGGACGGTACCACGTCGCCGTGTGGATGGCGGGCGTTGCCGGCGGCCCACTCGACCATGTGCCAGGACTCGGTCACGTCGGCCAGCCCTTCGCTGATCTCCTTGCCACACTCCATGGTGACGATTTCGCCGAGTTCCTCGTGGCGGTCACGCAGCTCGTGGTAGATGTCCCAGAGGTACTCCGCGCGGTCGATGTGCGAGAGCGAGCGCCACTCGTCGTACGCGTCCTCTGCCGCGGCTAGCGCGCGGTCGACGTCGTCTTCGGTCCCGCGGTGGAACGAGGCGAGCGCCTCGCCCGTGGCCGGGTTCTGACTTGTGAACGTTTCGTCGCCGGTGCCTGTCGTCCATTCACCGTCGATGTAGTGTCGCCGTGAGTCGTCTGTACTCATGGTAGGTACTGTACGCGTCCCCCACCAATATGTTCCACCGTCCATGGTCAGGGGGCCGGTCGTAGCCTGATATGCCATTTACAATCCGGCATTATCTCCCATGGTCGGTGTTCCCCTTATGAACCGCACCTTTATCTGCGTCCATATCGTGACTGTCTTTAGCACCCCTTCATACGGAGGGCGCCCAGTATGAGTGAAGCACAATCAGAACACGGGGGACTCCAGCTCACCCTGAGCATCTGGCATCCTGACTGCTGGACCCTCGAAGTCACCGATCAGACCGCGGCGGGCCTGTTGGCTCACGGCGTGTACAACACGCAGAACGGCAGCGTGAAGGGCCTGTTTACGGCGTACGCAGACAGTATTAACGACGTCGAGGACCTCATCGACGCGACCCGTGATTCGTCGTTGACCGACTCCGTGCTGGAGTTACGCGAGCGCCACGGCGCGACTGGCACGGGCTCGTCGCCGGGGAACACGACCCGCGAGCTGTTCGTCGAGTACGACCCGGACAACACCATCAGCGACAGCCTCCTCTCGCGGGGGTTCATCCACAACGACCCGGTTCGGGTCCGTCACGGTCGCGAACACTGGCCGGTGTTTTTCCCGGACTCCCGCGACGAGGCCGAGTCGCTCCTCGACGAAATCCGCGAGGAACAGTCGGCCGATATCGAAGTGACTCGAATCACGTCCGCCGGCGGCGGCAATCCGCAGCAACTCCGGCGGATGGACCGGCTCTCGGACAGCCAGCGCGAGGCGTTCGAACTCGCCAGACAGGAGGACTACTACGCGTGGCCGCGGGGCATCTCGACGCGCGAACTCGCGTCGAAACTCGGCGTTTCGAAGACGACGCTGCTCGAACACCTCCGGAAAGCAGAAGCGAAACTGCTCGACCCGGACCAGTAGCCACAGCGAGAGTGGCGTGAATCGCCTCGGGGTCAAGCCCCGAGGCTTCCCGTTTCCACGACGCGCTTTGCAGACACACGCTGAAAGTCAGGTGTGTCCGTAGGGAGCGCAGTCTCCACGGGCGTCTCTTCGGGCCATCCCAGCCCTAGTTCAGAAAAGCCTCTCTGCAAGACGTTCATCGCCGCGTTCGCGTCCCTGTCCGTCTCGAATCCGCACGACGGACAGGAGTGCTCACGCACCCAGATGGACTTCGCTGTCTCCACACCACACGACGCACATTCTTTGGTGGTGCCTCGCGCTTCGACCTGCACGACGTGACAACCGTACAGGTCGGCCTTGTAATCAAGGAGAGTGATGAACTGTCGCCACGCCGCGTCCTGCTTGTTGCGAGCGTTGTGCGACTGTTCCAACATTCCCTTCACGTCCAAATCCTCGACAAACACCGCGTCGTACTCACGGACGAGCCACGTCGTAATCTTGTGCTGGTAGTCCAGCACCTTCTGCCGAATGTGACGCTTGACCTTCGCCACTTCCCGACGCTGTTTCTCGTAGTTGTTCGACCCTTTCTGCTTCCGTGAGAGCTTGCGTTGCTCGCGGCGGAGTCGCTCGTACTCGTCTTCGAGGTCGAGCCAATCCACCGTCTTGCCGTCGCTGGTGTGGACGTAGTTGAAGATTCCGAGGTCGATACCCACGCTGTTGCTTGAATCTAACTCGTCCAGCGCGGGTTTCTCGGGCAGGGCAGCGTCGTCGGTTTCGAGGCCGAAGGAGACGAACCAGTCACCGGTCGTCTCTTTTTTGACCGTGACTTCTTTGATGTCCGCTTCGTCAGGGATTTTGCGGTGGTAGCGGATTTTGATGTCTCCGATTTTGGAGAGCCAGAGTATCGCGTGTCGGCCACTCGTGTTTTTGAGTTCGAAGCCGGACTGCGAATACGTCATACTCTGGAACTCCCGAGGTGACTTCCACTTGAGCTTCCCCACCTTGTTCCCGTTCTGTTTCTGCTCGGAGAGGCCGTCGAGGTTCTGGTAGAACCGTGTGACGGTTCGTTGCAGAGCCTTCGAGTTGACCATGGTGGACTGGGAACTGTGCTCCTTCACATCAACCAGATGGATGGCTCAAATACGTTCTTGAATGTCCTGAAACCGTTTACCATCGGAGCCGCTACTGCCACGTGTGCCATGGGGATAACACGCCGTCATTTCGTGCAGGCTCTCACCACCATCGGGGCGGGGCTTTCCACAGCTGGTTGTTTCGCTTTCGACGGGGCTGACTCAACTGAGACGCCGGCAGCCACAGCGACGCCGACGCCGGCCACTGGATGGGCGATCCAGATTCCGGAAACGCCCCCGAACGTGTCCTGCTCGGCCGCTTCGAGACCGATGGCTGAGCCAGTCGACCGGAAGGGGGCGCTTGCTCCCCGTGGGTATCCCGGGCGGCCGCCATCGGAGCCGGCAGGCGAGGGTGCGGTGGAGTACGCCACTGCGTTCGAACTGGCCTACCGGCAGAACGCCGAGATGCTAGCGAACAGGGACATGACGACTGACGGCCAGTCCGACAGCTACCTGACCCAGTTCGACATCTCTGTCCAGGATTTCTGGGTCGCCTCGGGGCCCGCTAATTCGGCCGTCGTCCGACTGCAGTACGTCGGTTCCGGGACGATTCACCCCGGTACGAACTTCGACTATATAACCCAGTACGTCACGTACTATATCAGTTCGACGCGAGTTGTCCGGGCCAGAACGACGCGAAACGATTTCGATGGGGCCGACGCGCTGGACCCCGACCCCTGGGAGAACGGGAACCCGGTTGCCTGTTTCGAGGGGGAGGGCCGTACACCGTCGAAGTTACTCTAGCTCAGCACGGCCCGGACAGCGAACAGCGCGTTCTCCTTGCGCTCGCGGACGCGCCGGTAGAAGTAGGAGAACCACTTGTCGCCGTAGGGGATGTACTGCCACATCGGGACGCCCTCCGCGGCGAGGTCACGCTGGGCGTCGTCGCGGACGCCCATCAGCATCTGCACCTCGTAGTCAGTGCCGTACTCGTCGTGGAGGTCCTTCGCGTAGTCTATCATCGCCGGATCGTGGCTGCCGACGCCGATGCCGCCATCGAACTCCTCGAACATCAGTTCGAGACAGTCGCGGTAGGCTTCGTTGACGCGCTCTTTTTTCTTGTAGGAAACACTCTCCGGCTCGGAGTAGGCCCCCTTGACCAGCCGGACCTTCCCGGGAAGAGGCGCGAGCCGTTCGAGGTCCTCGGGCGTCCGCTTGAGGTTCGCTTGCGTACAGACGCCGACGCCGCCCTCGTGGTCCGTGACGAGTCGCTCGTACGCGTCGAGGGTCACGTCGGTCGTCGTGTAGTCCTCCATGTCGACCCAGACGAAGACGCCGTGGTCGTCGCCCGCCGCAACGATCCGTTCGAGGTTCTCGACGAACACGTCGTCGCCAACGTCGAGGCCGATCTGCGAGGGCTTGACCGAGATAGCGCAGTCGAGGCCGCTCCTGTCAATTTCTTTGACTAACTCGATGTACTGGTCTGCGTCCTCGTCGGCGGGCTGGCGCTCGTCGTAGTGTTCGCCTAACAGATTTAGGATGCCCTTGACGCCGTCGTCGTTGAGCGAAGCGACGTGGTCGAGCGCCCCCGGGGCTGTCTCCCCGGCGACGAAGTTGTTCGCTATCGGCGGAATCATTATCGAAACTACGCCACTATATAGGCCTAAACGCACCCCCTACCAAAAAAATCTCTTCTCAAGACCTGAAATTAAGTGAGTGTGAAACTGCCGAGCGTATCGTCGTCGTCCCGGTAAAACGTGTGCTCGCCCGTGATATGCGCTGTACCCGAAACGACCGGGCTGGTCACGGTGACACCGCCGTCGACGTTTGTCTCGCTGATATACCCCTCGAACGCCGACCCCACCGGGCCGGTCACTTCGACACGCTCGCCAACAGCGAGGTCACCGTCGACGTGGTGAAGCGTCAACCGCGCACACGTCCCCGTCCCACAGGGAGAGCGGTCGATAGACCCGTCGGCGAACACCACACAGCTCCGGCTGCTGTCGCCTCCGGCGGTGAGTTCGACTGCCGAGACGGTCACTGACGAACCGGTGACCGGGTCTTCGGGTGCGACGTCGTTGACTGCTCGGCGGAGTGCCAGTGCGGGCTCGATACACTGCGTGGCATCCTCGCCGTCGAGCGTGACACCCAGGCTCTCAGCGTCGACGACGGCGAAGTAGTTCCCGGAATAGACGATACGAGCCTCGACCGGGACACCGTCCTGTTCGACGGAGACCGTCTCACAGACGTAACTGTCGACGTTCTCGAACGCGACGCGGCGGACGACGCCGTCAGCTATCTCGACCGTCACGTCGACCAGCCCGGCCGGGGTTTCGACGGTCAGTTCCCGCGTTTCGGGGAGTTCACCCCGTTCGACGAGTGCGGTCACGACCCCGATGAGGCCGTGGCCACACATGTCCAGATAGCCGTCAGTGTCCATGAAGAAGACCCCGAGGTCGGCCCGGTCGGTGGGCACCGGGACCGCCCCGAACATATCCGCGTGTCCACGGGGCTCCTGCATGAGGAGTTTTCGGACGCCGTCTGCTGTGGCTGCGAACCGGTCGCGTCTCTCCCGGACGGTCTCTCCGGCGAGTGTGTCGGCCTCGATGCCGTCGAGTACGATGCGCGTCGGCTCTCCGCCCGTATGCGTATCTACCGTGATAAACTCCGTTCGTTCCATAGCCGTAGCGATACTCTATGCGGGAAAGGCGTTCCAGAAGTATTAATTGACGGCTTTCCGTACGCCGTCCAGAACAGGGTGCCTACCATGGACGGTGACAGGGTTATACAGGGACTTACGAAAAAGGATATCAGTATACCATGAACGACCATGACAAGCGCTCGATCGACAGGCGAAGCGTAATCAAAGCGGCTGCCAGTGCCGGACTCGTCGGCCTCGCCGGTTGTTCCGGCGGTGCTCCCGAGGACGGTGATGGAGGTGACGGCGACGGTGGTGACGGTGCATCGACGGACACCTCGACGGACTCCGGGTCCGAAACCTACACCATCGGGATGGTCGACAGCCTCTCCGGGTCGCTGTCCGCGTTCGGGCAGCGGAACCAGCGCGGGAAGGAAATCGCACTCGACGACGTCAACTCGGTCGGCGTCAACGGCGGCGAACTGGCAATCTCACAGCAAGACGACCAGAGCACGAGTCAGGGTGGCGTCAGTGCGGCCCAGACCCTGGTCAACCAGGAAGAGGTCCCCCTGCTCATCGGGACCGTCGGGAGCGGTGTCAGCACGGCCATCCACGAGAGCGTCGTCCAGAACACGGACGTCGTCCAGATCAGTCAGAACAGCACCAGCCCGAACCTGACGAACTTCCCGGACCTGCTCCGGATGCCGCCGGCCGGCAAGGCACAGGCGGAGGCAATTTCGTCGCTCCTCGACGAGGACGACAACGAGTCCGCCGCGCTGGCCTGGATTAACAACGATTACGGGCAGTCTGTCGGCGAGGCCTTCGTCGATGCCTTCGACGGGGAGATCGTCTACAACGAACCCCACGACCAGGGGCAGTCCTCCTACAGCAGTACCATCTCCTCGATGGCTGACACCGACGCCGACGCGTGGGTGTTCATCACCTACCAGCCGGAGTTCGCGACGATGTCTCAGGAGGCGTTCGACCTGGGCGTCACCGACCAGGCCGCCTGGTACGGCGGCGACAGCGTCAAAGGGCCGAAGGTCCTCGAATCCGCTCCCGAGGGAAGTCTCAATGGAATGAAAGCAGTGGTTCCGAGCGTCCCACAGGACGCCGAGAACTACCAGGGGTTCGTCTCGGAGTTCGAAGAGCGCTTCGGCGAGGAACCAACGTCGTGGTCGGCGTACGCCTACGACGCGGTGGTCGTCAGCGCACTCGCTATCGAAGCCGCCGACGAGTTCACGGGCGCGGCACTCAGTGAAGTCGTCCGGGACGTGACCCGTCCCGAGGGCGAGGAGGCGACCACGTACGCGGACGCGCACGAGATTCTGGCGAACGGCGGCTCGCCGTCGGACGTGGACTACACCGGCGTGAGCGGCCCGATCGACCTCGACGAGAACGGCGACCCTGTCGGGTTGCTACAGGTGTTCGAGGTCGTTGACCACGCGTACGAATCCGCCGGCTTCATCGAGGGCTAAGGCGGCCACGACTCTTTCCCATTTTCACCAATGGCGCAGATATTACAGTACCTGGCAAACGGGCTCGTTTTCAGTAGTATCATCATCCTCGGGAGTATCGGGCTCTCGCTGGTCTACAGCATCGCCGACTTCGCGAACTTCGCACACGGCGATACGATGACGCTGGGTGCCTACGGGGCACTCGTCGCGTTCGGCGTGTTCGGCGGTCTCGGCGGCACCGTTCTCGGTCTCCCGATCGGGTTCTTCATCGCCCTGGCAGTCGGAATGGCGCTAGCGGCCGTCGTCGCTGTCCTCACCCATATTCTCGTGTACAAGCCCCTCGATACGGATTCGATTGGGTTGCTCATCACGAGCATCGGCGTGGCGTTCGTCTACCGCGCAGTGCTACAGGCGTCTTTCGGGACGGACTTCCTGCAGTACGATATCCGCCGCAGCGGGCCGATTCCGGTGTTGCTGGACACGCTCGACGTCGCAGTGACACAGCGCGACGTCGCAATCATCGTCAGCGCGGCGGTACTCGTCGTCGCTCTGCACCTCTTGCTCCAGCGGACGACGCTGGGCCGGAAGATGCGTGCGACGGCCGACAACCCCGACCTCGCACGCGTGAGCGGCATTCGAACCGACCGCGTCATCCTCGTCATGTGGGTCGTCGGCAGCGCCCTGGCTGCCGCCGGTGGCGTCTTCCTCGCGCTGTACAGCCAGCTCGACCCGCGCATCGGCTTCAACATCCTGCTGGTCGTGTTCGCCGCGGTCATCCTCGGCGGCATCGGCTCGGTGTACGGTGCGATGCTCGGCGGGCTGCTCATCGGGATGCTCCACGAACTGACGCCGCTGCTCGGTGATATCGGCCTCCCGATCAGCAACGCCTACGCGCCGGCTGTCGCGTTCGTCATCATGGTCGCAGTCCTGCTTGTCAGGCCCCGCGGCATCGCGGGTGATATGACATGAGCACGCTCGATGTCGGTGGGTATTCGCCCCGGGAGAAAGGCGTCGCGGGGCTGCTCGGCGCGCTCGCCGCGCTCTTGCTCCTTGCGGTCATCACCGGCTTCCTCGCCCCGGCGTACCTGCTGTATCTCGTCGGGCTGTCGGCGATGTATATGCTCCTCTCGATGGGGCTGAACGTCCAGTGGGGGTACGGTGGCATGATCAACTTCAGCGTCGCGGCCTTCTTCGGCCTCGGCGCGTACGGGACCGCGTTGCTGACGGCGTCCGGCTCGCCGATATCCGGCGGTGTCAGCCCCATTGTCGCGCTGTTCGGCGGTCTCGGTCTCGCCGCGGTGCTCGCAGTCATCATCGGCTATCCGACGCTGAAACTCCGCGACGACTACCTCGCAATCGCGTCGCTGGGGCTCGCGGAGGTCGTCCGTATCTTCATCCTCAACGAATCCCAGTGGACGGCGGGCAGCGCCGGGCTGACCGGCATCCCGCTGTTCTTCTCTGACTGGCCCGTGCTCGGTGACCTGACGTACCCCTACATCTTCTACGTGGGCGGGACGCCGCTGTTCTACATGAGCCAGTCGGTCGTCACCAGCGCGCTGAACGTCGTGCTGGTCACGGTGATCGTCGCGGCCGTCTACCTGTTCCTCCGGCGCATCCACCAGTCGCCGTGGGGCCGCGTCCTGCGAACCATCCGGACCGACGAGGACCTCGCGGAGACGCTGGGCAAGAACACGTTCGCGTTCAAGATGCAGGCCTTCGTTATCGGGAGCCTCATCATGGCGCTCGCGGGCGTGTTCTACTCCCACCTCGTGTTGTTCGTCAGCCCGCAGGACCTCCAGCCGATCACGACGTTCTACGTCTGGGTCGCCGTCATCCTCGGCGGCACCGGCAGCGACCGCGGTGCGATGCTGGGCGGGTTCACTATCGTCGCTATCCAGCAGGGGACCCGATTCATGACCGACACCGGCGCGCTGCCCATCGGCGCGGCACCGCTCCGGCTCATGCTGGTCGGCCTGCTCATCATCTTTATCGTCAGGCTCCGCCCGGAGGGGATTCTCCCGCCGGAGCGCGAACTCATCTGGCCCGACTCGCTGGGCGGTGGTCGCAATGAGTGAGCAGTCACTCGTCTCCGACGGCCCGATTCTCGGGAAGGAGGACCCCGTCCTCCGTGCCGAGGGCCTGGAGAAACGCTTCGGCGGCCTCGTGGCGACGGACGACGCGTCCATCGAGGTCGAACGCGGCACCATAACGGGCCTCATCGGTCCGAACGGTGCCGGCAAATCGACGCTGTTCAACCTCGTGTCGGGCTTCTACGAGCCCGATGCGGGCTCCGTCGCAGTCAACGGTGTCGACGTGACCGGCCAGAAGCCTCACCAGATCGCCGATCAGGGGATGATCCGGACGTTCCAGACGCCGCGCAAACCGGAGGGGATGACCGTCCGGGAGGCGCTGCTGGTGGGACCGCACAACCAGACCGGGGAGTCGATTATTCCGCTGTTCACCTCGCCTGACACCGTCGAACAGGAGGAACGGCGCTCGCTGGAACAGGCCCAACAGATGCTCGAACGGTTCGAGATCGGTGACCTGGCCACCCAGCCCGCGACGGACCTCTCGGGCGGGCAGATGAAACTGGTCGAACTGGCCCGCGGGATGATGGCCGAACCCGACCTGCTCCTGCTCGACGAGCCCGTCGCCGGCGTCAACCCCGTGCTGGCCGACAAACTGGCCGGGTTCATCGAGGAACTCAACGAGGAGGGGATCACCTTCCTCATCATCGAACACGACATGAACTTCATCATGCGGCTGGCCGACCCGATTATCGTCCTCAATCAGGGGAGTGTCCTTGTCGAGGGGCCGCCCGAGGCGGTCCGGAGCGACGAGCGCGTCATCGACGCCTATCTGGGAGGGCCGTCGGAATGACCGACCCGATCCTCACTGTCGACGGCGTCGACAGCGGCTACGGCGAGGTCCAGGTGCTCGACGACCTCTCGCTGACGCTCGGCGAGGGGGAGATTGCCTGCCTCGTCGGCCCGAACGGAGCCGGCAAGTCCACCGTCCTCAAGACGGTGTTCGGGATGCTGGAGCCCTGGACTGGCTCGGTCCGTCTCGGCGACCGCGAAATCGGCGGGATGGCTCCGGAAGACATCGTCCGCATCGGCGTCGGCTACGTCCCACAGACCGAGAACGTGTTCGGCTCGCTGACCATCGACGAGAACCTCCGGATGGGCGGGGTCGCCCGCGACGGCGGCCTCGACGAGGTCGTGGCCGAACTGTACGACCGGTTCCCCATCCTCGACGACAAGCGCACCGCGAACGCGAAGACGCTCTCGGGCGGCCAGCGGCAGGTGTTGGCTTTCGCCCGTGCGCTCGTGATGGAACCCGACGTGTTGCTCATCGACGAGCCAAGCGCCGGGCTGGCACCGAACACCGCCAAGGAGGTGTTCGACGACGTGGAGACGGTCAACGAACTGGGCACGTCTATTCTGATGGTCGAACAGAACGCTCGGGAGGGGCTGGGCATCTCCGACCGCGGGTTCGTCCTCGATCAGGGGACGGTCAAGTTCGAGGGCGAGGCGGACTCGCTGCTCGATGACCCCGAAGTCTCCCGGCTGTATCTCGGCGGCGAATCGCGCCGCTGATACCACCACCGTTCCAGTTTCGAACCAACGACACACTACCTATGCATCTGATGCCATCTCTCTCCTGTCGCCCAGTTGCGACTGGCCGAATATGATGAGCCGGCTGGACCGAACGATTGGCGTGCTTGCGCCGCTTCTGGCCGCGGTCCTCTGGGGCGGCATGTACGTCGTCAGCAAGTGGGGGTTCGGGGCGATTCCGCCCGTCACGCTGGGGTTTCTCCGCGTCGCTATCGGGGCAGTACTACTGGTCGCCGTCGTCAAATCCACGGTGGCCACTCGCTCGCCGACCCGAGCCGACTGGCGTGGGTTCGTCGGTCTCGGCGCGCTGGTGACCGCGACCATCGTCACGCAGTTCGTCGGGACCGACCTGACGACCGCCAGCCAGGGGTCGCTTCTCACCGTCGCAACGCCGGTCGCCGCACTCTTGCTGGCCGCCGTCGTCGTCGACGAGCGACTCACCCGTGCGAAAGCCATCGGTGTCGGCCTCGCAATCGCGGGCACGGTGCTCGTCGTCGTGGACAGCGGTCTCGACGGAACGCTCGACCCGGCGGGCGTCCTCGCGCTGCTCGGTGCTGGCGTCGCGTGGGCCGCCTACACCGTCTGGGGCAAACCGCTCGTGGCGCGGTTCTCGGCCCTGGAGACCGCTACCTACGCCACCGTCACGGCGACGCCGATGCTCGCGGTCCTGTCGGCCGGCGAACTGTGGCTACTTGGCCGCCCGATCAGTTCGCTGCCGACGGACCCGGCAGTACTCGGCGCGGTCGCATATCTCGGCGTGTTCGCCACCGCGGCGGCGTGGTACCTCCGGTACAAGGGGCTGGAATACGTCGATGCCGGCACCGTCTCGGTGCTGTTTGTCGCCCAGCCACTGGTCGGGACCGCGCTCGGCGCGGCCCTGCTCGGCGAGCGGGTCGGCCCATGGTTTCTGGTCGGGGGCAGTCTATTGCTCGCCGCCGTCGTGGTCGTCGGCCGGGCGCGGGCGTAGTGGCGGAGGACAACACAGAAAAGCCCCCCTCGCATATCGCCTGCCAATGACTGTGACGCTGCCGACCGAGGCCGATGACTGGGCTGCCGCGTGGCGCGACCGGATAAACGACCGGTCCGAGTTCGCCGACAGCGCCGACGACTTCACCGCTGTATTCTGTTTCGAAATCCGCGCCGACAACGCCTACACCGGTGAACCGATACAGTTCGTCGTTGTGATCAAGGACGGTGTCTGTACCGCCGCCGGAACGGTCGCAGACCCCGAGTACGACTTCGCGTTCCGTGGCCCCTACAGCGAGTGGGTCACGATGCTGCAGGGCGACCTCGACATCTCCGCCGCCGCGATGGACGGAACCTTCGACGTCGAGGGCGACACGATGCGGCTGCTGCGCCGTCAGGACACTATCGCCGAGATGGTCGCGGCGGCACAGAACGTCGACACCGAGTTCGAGTACTGACCGACGGGCTTTTGTCCGCCCGCTTGGCCTACACGGGTATGTTGGATAAACTCGGTGCGGTTGGTATCGGCGGCATCGTCGTGTTGCTCGCCGGCATCGGTCTGGTCGCGTGGAAGGCACCCATCGTCGCCGTCGGCATCGCCCTAGTCGTCGGTGGTCTCGGGCTGGTCGTCTACGGTCTCGTCACGAGCCTGCTCGGCGCGTTCGGACTCGGCGGCGGGATGGGCGGGATGGGTGGCGGCGGCATGGGCGGTGGCGGCATGGGCGGCGACGGTATGCCCTGACGCGAGCGAGACTAACAGGCGGTGTCTGCATCGACGTCGAACTCGAACCGCGCGCCGCCGTGTTCTCCTGCTGTGGCACGTACTGTCCAGCCGTGGGCCTCGGCGATTGTCCTGACGATGTAGAGGCCGAAGCCGGTCCCGTCAGCCGCCCGTGACGCGCCCGGTTCGAACACCCGCTCCCGGTCGTCGGGATCGATCCCCCGACCGTCGTCCTCGACCGCGAAGCCGTCGGGCGTCGGCACGACACGAACTGTTATGCCGGTCGCGTCACCGTCGCGTTCCTCGCCAGACGCGCGTTCGTCGGGTTCCGGACCGTGTGTGACGGCGTTGGCGAAGACGTTCTCGAACAGCCGAAGTAGTCGCTTTGCGTCGGCCTCGACCAGTACCGACGGCGGCGGTTCCAGCACCGCGCTGTCGGTCTCGACGTGGGCCCACGCCGTCGTCGCCACGTCGGCGATATTGATAGTCCGCTTGTCGGCCGCCAGCGTCCCCTCCTTGGTCGCGGTCCGCATGTCGTCGATAATCGCTTCTAACCGTCCCAGCCCGTCTCTGGCGGCTTCGATACGATCAGGCGACAGCTCCCGGGCTGCGAGTTCGAGGTGGCCGCTGGTGACGGCAAGCGGCGTCCGGAGGTCGTGTGCCAGGAGGTCGGCGAACTCGGTGAGCCGTTCGTTCTGTCGCTTGAGATGCCACTCACGTTCACGCCGGTCAGTGATATCGCGACCCACACCGCTGAATCCCTGAACTGTGCCGTCGTCCGCCGTGAGAAGCCGACCGCTGAGTTCGAACGTCACCACTCCCTCCGTCGTCTCGGCTCGCGCTTCGACGGTTGCTTGCCCCGAGTCGAACACCTCCTCGATGGCTGCTTCAACGGCTGGACGGTCGTCAGCGACGAAGAACTCGGTCGGGTCCGTTCCCGACAGTTCGCTGTCCGTCAGGCCGAACAGTTCGTTCAGTCGGGCGTTCCAGTAGGCAAGCCGGCCGTCCGCGTCGTAGACGTAGAAGACATCGCCGAGCGTTTCGAGTGCGGCCGCCAGAACACGACACTGGTCATCCATGCGAGAGAGAGGCACCCCATGAATATAACCACGCAGTACAGACGGCCCGCGGTTCAGCGAGTGACACTGAACGGTGTTCCAAACAGCTACTGTCCGTCGATAGCCCGCACAGCGCTTAGTTCTCGCTCGTCGGCCGGTCGGCCCGGTGTTCGCTGATGATCTGGTCGACCATCTCCGCGTTCTGTTCCTTCCGGCGGTCGGCGGCGCGTTCCTCCCAGTCCTCGATTGCGGCCTCGATTTCGCCCTCGCGGGCGACGGCCAGTTCGTCGACTTCCTGCACGGTGACCATCTCCGCCGGCGCGACGGGGATGTCGTTGTCGAACAGCACTTGATCGGCGATATCGGAGAGATTGCCGTTCCGGAGGACGATTTCCGGGTCGATGTCGGCCAACTGCTGCGCCGTCGACCGGCCCGCGCCCGAGGCGTCCCGGAACATGATGATGTCGTCCTCGACGAGGCCGAACCGCTCGTCGGCGTCCGCGATGGCGTCCCTGGTGAACTGCTCGACCACCTTGACCGGGGTCAGTCCCTCCTGTTTCTCCGACACGTCGGCGAAGTTCGAGTGGTCGAGCTTCCACAGCGCCTTCAGCCGGTCGAGCTTGTCGGAAAGCGCCTCGCGTTTTTCCTCCTCTTCCTCGACTTTCCGTTCGAGGGCCTCGTTGCGTCGCTGTAGCCGCGTCACCTCGCGGTCTTTCCTGACTTCGCGCCGGCCCTCGCTGCGGGCCTTCTCCAGCTGTTTGTCCTTCTCGGCGAGCTGGTCGTCCTTGCGCTTGATCGTCTCTTTGAGGTCGTCGACGTGTGATTCGAGCCGTTCGATGCGGGCGTTCAGCCGCTTGATTTCCTTCTCGTCGTCGGTGAGTTCCCGCGGTTCGTGGGCCGTGCCGTCCTCGTCCTCGCTGTCGTCGTCTTCGAGGTCCCGCAACACCGTTTCGACGCTCTCCTCGCCGGCGACGACGCGGTCGATGACCGGCCCCACGTCGTGCTGTGGCGGCACCTTGCTCGCGACGCGCTCGAACTGGTCGGCGTGGTGGTCGAAGGCGTAGAGCGCGGCGGCCATCGCGTCCCGCTCGTGGTCGTTGTCGTAGGCCTCCTCGCGGGTCCGGTGTTTCTTCTCGTCGACCGGGAGGTCCGTGTCGGGCTCCCAGCCCGCGGCGCTAAACGAGCGCCGGAGCTTCTCGACGGTTTCGGGCATCGGCGTCACGTCGGCGGCGACGACCACGGGGCGCCCGCGTTCGATGATCCACTCCGTCGTCGCGGCGGCGTCGTCGGTGCGCGAAGAGTACACGTCCAGTACAGTGCCGTCCAGAGAGACGATGGCAACGGCCGTCGTCGTTCCGGGGTCGACGCCGACGACGACGTGGTCGCGCCGCTTCGCCAGCGGCTTGAACTCGATGCCGTCCCGCCGCTGGCGCTCGATTTCGACGCGCGTATCGCCCGAACGCGCTCTCGATACGGGGATCTCCTGCGGTCGGGCCGACACCTGAAACACGGCGTTGGAGAAGCCGCCGTACTTCTCGGTCACGTCCCGTTCGTACTCCAGACCGGCCGCATCGAGTTCGGACTCGATTTCACGGGCGCGCTTCCGGACTGCGCCGTGGATGCGCCGCGTGTAGCGGTCCTCGGACCACCCGCCTTTCCCGGTCGAGCGGCCCCGCGAGACCTTCACCTCCGTCGTGTCGGTGAACGCCGACACTTCCTGACCGACGTTGGCAGCGGCCAGTCTGGCTGCGGCTTCGGCTTCCTCCATCGGGTCCTTGCCGTAGGGGACGCCGTGGCGCTTGGCGACCCGCGAGAGCGGTTCCGGCCGCTCGTCGCCGGTCACCTGCACCAGTTTCGTCTCGTCGGGGAGCGACCCGAGGACGTGGATCAGGGCGTCCTTGTCCTCGGCGAGTTCGTACATGTTGTCCGTCGCGACGATAGCCGGCTCCTCGTCGTCGATGCGCCGGCGGAGCTTCCGCCGCGAGACCACGTCTCGCTCGACTGATTCCCCGTCGAAGACCACCAGCGCGTACGACGGCGCGTCACCGCGCACGTCGCCGCTCTGGATGTCGACACCGAAGACGACTGCGTCGAGCGCTGCCGTGCGGTTCACGAACCATGGTAGGCGACGGTCGACTATAAATCCGTTCCGGGCTAGCAGTATGGGCACTGTTTCGGTACGTGAGTGAGACTTCGAACAGCCAGAAAGCCCCACCCAGCGTGGATTGTTCAACTGGCCTGAGGAGGGGGTTATTGTTCGGGATCGTTGACCCCAACACCTCTTATCAGGGCGCTCCGACGGCCCACTATGAGTATCCCTCGCTACGCAGTGGGTGACACTTCGGAGGCTGGTCGCCATGTCCTCTGAGAAGGAGAAGATGCTCGCGGGCGAGCGCTACGACGCGAGCGACCCGGAACTCGTCGCCGCCCGCGAGCGGGCGAACGAACTCACCCGGGAGTACAACCGGACTGACCCGTCGGATACCGACACCAGACAGACATTCATCGAGGAGCTGTTCGGCTCCGTCGGCGCGGACTGCCACGTCGAACCGCCGTTCCGGTGTGACTACGGCGACAACATCCACGTCGGCGACGGCTTTTACGCGAACTTCGACTGCGTCGTGCTGGACGTGTGCCGGGTCGATATCGGCGATGACTGCCTGCTCGGGCCGGGCGTCCACATCTACACCGCGACGCACCCGCTTGCCCCGGCCGAACGACGTAGCGGCGTCGAGTACGGGAAGCCGGTGTCTATCGGTGATAACGTCTGGGTCGGCGGCCGGGCAGTCATCAATCCGGGCGTCACTGTCGGCGACGACGCCGTCGTCGGGTCCGGCGCTGTCGTCACTGACGACGTTCCCGCTGGCGTCGTCGTTCAGGGGAACCCCGCGTCGGTCGTGCGGGAGATCGAGGACTGACGGCCACGCACAGCAACCGCGGCTGAGCGGCTGTGACCCGTCGCGGGGTTCTTCGCGCTGTGGCACGTACTGACTGTATGGACACCACGACCGAAGATATGGACACGACAACGGAACACGGCGTTCGGACGGTCGAAACGCGGGACGAACTCGACGACGTGCTGGCGACGGCCGACCGCGTACTGGCGATGGTTCGGACAAGCGGCTGTACAATCTGCAAGTCGATGGAGCCGATACTCGACATCGCCGCGAAGGCCACCGACGCGACAGTAGTCGTATTCAATCCCGAACGCGACCTCGATGCCGTCGACGCGTTCGACGTCCGGAGCGTCCCGACGCTCCTGCTGTTTGCCGACGGGGAGCTTATCGACCGCCGTGCCGACGGGTTCGTCCCGGCCGAGGAGCTAATCGAGTTCGTCGAAAGCGGGTCGGAATCGGACGCGTGAACCGAGTGGCTTTCTCACACTGAGACAACACTTATGCCCCCGCTTGTCGAAGCGCTCCCCTGATGGCCCTCCAAATCGGCTCCGTCCTCGAAGAGGCGGGGTATCGGCTGTTCAGTCGTACCGGCGCGATACTACTCGTAGCGTTTTTTGCCCTGATGGCTAGCTTTCAAGCACTGTTCAACACAATCCTGGCGACGACCTACGCCAGAATGGGATACGGTGAGATTGCCGCAGCCCTGCCGCTGACCCTCGACATCTCGCTCAATGTCGCTGGTGCCGGTATCGCCATTGGCTCTGTGGTCTCACTGTATCTCACCATCGTGTCCTTCCGGACGTTCGCTACCGGAACACGCGACAGTTTCCCCGAGGGAGCGTTCACGCGGAACGTGCCGCTAGCGATGGTGAACGTGCTTGTTGGCGGGATCGTCTACGGCCTACTGGTGTTCGTCGGGTCGGTCCTGCTCCTCATCCCTGGCATCTTCGCCTACGTCGCGTTCATCTTCATGATGCCGTACGTCATCGTCGAAGACCGGAACTTCGTCGCGGCGCTCAAAGAGAGCTATCGGCTCACCGAGGGCGACCGACTGACGCTGTTCGGACTGCTGTTCATCGTTATTGCCGCCGCGGCGCTCGTCGGCGGTATCGTTGGGCTCGTCGGCGCGCTGGCGCTCCCACAGCCGGCCGCGCAGTTGCCGACCGTCGTCATCCAACCCCTGGTGTCGCTGTACAGCACCGCGGTTATCGCGGTCGCGTTCGAGCAACTCCGCGAGACCGACGGGATGCCGCCGTCGGCCCCGAGCGAAGACGGCACGCCAACTACGGCTCTCTGACTGGAGCGGCTGGCCGCTGTCGTCCCGACTCGGGACTACGGCGCCACTCTGTCGGACCGTGACTGTCTTATTCATTCAGTTTCCTACCGGGAGCAATGCGACGGCATCGGGTCGGGACAAGTCTGTACGCCGGCGTGCTGTTCGTCGTCCTCGGGACGCTCGCGTGGGCGAGCGGGCAGCCGTTCATCTTCCCGAGTCTCGGCCCTTCTGCGTTCATCCTCGCGTTTCAGCGGGACGGCGACCGGACGGGGCTGGGCAGCGTCGTCGCGAGCCATCTAATCGGCGGCGTTGCGGGGCTGTTCGCGTACAGCCTGCTCGCTGGCGGCGTTTCACTCGTCGCGGACCCGACCGCGTTCTCGATGGCCGGGCTCCGCCTCGTCGCGAGCGCGACCCTCTCGCTCGTCGTGACGAGCTGGGGGATGATTGCAACAGATACGGTCCACGCACCGGCCTGCGCGACGACGCTCATCGTCTCGCTGGGGCTGCTCTCGACGCCGCTGCAGGTCGCAGTCATCGTCGTCGGTGTCGGCGTTCTCGTCGCGTTTCACGCCCTCGTGCTGTCCGCCTACCATCGAGCTATCGGCTCGTCTCGACCGGACCAAACTGACCGGTGAGCGGACTGCAGTTCGGCAAAAAGCACTATACTATCGCCACGCCAGCGGCCTGTATGGATATCGACAGAATCGCCGTCCACGAGTCAGTTGCGAAGGCCTGTCCGCTGGAGGCGATGGTCGCCGCGCTACAGGGACCCGATGTCCGCGTCGAGACTGTCGGTGATGACGCCTCATTCGATGCCAGTGACTGCGTCGTCACGTTCTCTCCGCGGGAGGCGTTTCTGGACGCCGCCTGGGTCCACGGCATCCGCGCGGGCTACGACGAGTTCGACGTGGACGCCTACGAGGCGGCCGGGACGGTACTGACGAACAGCACTGGTATCCACGGCGACACCGTCCCGGAAACCGTCGTCGGCTATCTGACGGCGTTTGCCCGCCGTCTCCACGTCTATCGGGACCGACAGGGCGATAGCGACTGGACGCAGGAGCCGTACGACGCGCCGTTCACGCTGACCGGCGAACAGGTGTGTGTGGTCGGTCTGGGCACCATCGGTCAGGGAATCGCTGACCGGGCCGACGCGCTGGGCATGGAGGTCGTCGGCGTTCGCCGCTCCGGTGACCCCGCTGAGAACGTCGAGCGCGTGTACACGCCCGACGAACTGGACGCCGCCGTCGCCGACGCACGCTTCGTCGTGCTGTGTTGTCCGCTCACCGAGGAGACCGAAGGCATGGTCGACGCCGCTTTGCTCGCGCAGATGCGGGCCGACAGCTACCTCGTCAACGTCGCCCGTGGGCCTGTCGTCGTCGAGGACGCGCTGCTGAACGCGCTCGACGACGGGACGATTGCCGGGGCAGCCCTCGACGCCCACTGGGAGGAGCCGCTACCAGACGACCATCCGCTCTGGGACCACGAGTCGGCTATCGTGACGCCACACGTCGCTGCGTCCACGAGCCGGTATCACGAGGATATCGCGGCCCTCGTTCAGGAGAACGTCGAACGGATCGACCGCGGCGAGTCGCTGCGGAACCGCGTCGCGTGAGGGCCGTCAGAGAATATCTGACCGCGCCGCTCAGGTACCTTCGACCAGCCGTTCTAGCTGCTCGGGCGGCACCGCACCGCGTGCGGCGTGGCCGTCGTACGCGAACGTCGGGACGCCGGTGATGCCCTGGCGCTTGGCCGCTGTGAACTTCTCGCGGACCGCAGACCGGAGGGCGTCATCCGCGAGCGCCGACCGGATTTCGTCGCCGTCGACGCCCGCGTCCTCGGCGAGGTCGACCAGCAGGTCTTCGTCGCCGATATCCGCTCCGTCCTGCCACAGCGCCTCGAAGATGGACACGTCGAAGGCCAGCCACGTCTCGTAGTCGTAGTGCTCTTTGACGTAGTAGGAGGCGATCTGGGCGGGCAGCGAGTCGATGTTGGTGGCGATGTCCAGGTCCATCTCCACGTCGTATTTCTCCTGAAGCCGGCGGACGCCCTGCTTGGCCTGCTCGTAGTAGTCCTCGTCCTTGCCGTCGTCGACGGAGTGGTCGATGGAGCCGTCGGGGTTGCGCTTCCCGCTCCGGAGGTCGAAGGGGTGCCAGTCGATCTCCAGTTCGTCCTCGCGCGTCGACTGGTACTGCCTGAGCGATTCGCGTCCGAGATAACAGAACGGGCAGACGTAGTCCGAGAAGACCGTGATCCGCTCGCTCGACTGAGTCTCACTCATACGTCCGGGTATGCGTTGCTCGCGGTTAAACGCGGCCACCGTCTGTGCCGGACCAGCGCACGACCGACTGGCCCGTTACCCGTCGTCCCTGACGGTCTCGTGGACTGTCTCTACTTGAGAGACGAGGTCGTCGGCGTCCGCTGCGAGCAGCATTGCGCGGCCGTCGGTACCCACGCCCTCGCGGCCGACGACGGCGACCGGCGTTCCGTCGCTGGTCCCGAACGCCCGGTCGACGCCCCACTGTGCCGTGGCGTCGTCGGAAACCCCGTCCGGGCGCTCACCGGGGTCGTACGCAGCGACGCGGCCGTCCAGCGACGCCAGCGCGTCCTCGACGGCGTCGGTCAGCCGGCAGTCGACGGCGAACCGAATCGCCGGGTCGTGCTCCCGGGCGGCCAGGAGGGCGCGAGCCACCGTCGTCGATGCGCCAAAGCGGACGCCGCGGTTCGGCCGGACGCCGCGGTTCGGCCGGACGCCGTCCATCGTGCGGGCGATGCGGCCCTCGACGGCGGCGACCGCGTCCGGCGTCTCCGCGTAGGGCGTCGCGCCGGCGACGGTCATCCCTCGCTCGGGGACCAGCGTCGACACGTCCGCCTCGACGAGCGCCGACACAGCCCGCTCGACGGCCTCGCTCGTCGGATGGCGTGCGGCGTCGTTGCGCGTCTGGACGAGGTGGTGGACCGCACCCGGGCCTTCACCAACGTCGAGGTTGTACCGGACCGCGCTCGCAAGCAGGTCGATACTGTCTCCGACTGCCGTCGGCAGGTCGTCGCCGTGGGCCAACTGCGTCGCGATGGCAGAGGACAGCGTACAGCCCGAACCGTGGGTGGCCTCGGTGTCGATGCGGTCGTGGCGGAACGTCGTTACCCCGTCCTCGGTCACGAGGGTGTCGACCACGGCGTCGCCCGGGACGTGGCCGCCCTTCACGAGCGCGCTGTCGGCCCCCATCTCGACGAGGTCGCGGCCCGCTCGTTCCGCGGTCTCGGGATTGTCGACGTCGCGGCCGGTCAGGACGGCGGCCTCGTCGGCGTTGGGCGTGACGACCGCCGCTTCGGCGATGAGGGCCTCGTAAGCGTCTTCGGCTTCAGCGGCCAGCAGCCGGTCGCCCGAGGCCGCCACCATCACCGGGTCGACGACGAGGTTCGGCAGGTCGGCGGCGTGTTCCACGACCAGGTCGATGACGTCACTCGTCGCGAGCATCCCCGTCTTGACCGCGGCCACGTCGAAATCTCCCGTGACCGCCTCGATCTGGGCCTCGATCTGGTCGATCGGGAGCAGATGCTGACCCTGTACGCCCGTGGTGTTCTGTGCCGTGACGCTCGTAATCGCGCTGGTCCCGAAGCCGCCACAGGCCTCGATGGTCTTGATGTCGGCCTGGATACCGGCCCCGCCACCGGAGTCGCTGCCGGCGACGGTCAGCACGACTGGCGGCGTCACTGGGGCGTCCGCTCGTGTCATACCTGATGACTTCACTGGCGGCCACATATCGGTGCTGGTCTCTCAGTCGGACGAAACTATGTGGCCAAATCCTAGTATGCTAATAATATCCCATACTACATTTGAGAAACATTTATGTGTCACTGTGTCGGATGTGCCCTTGTACCACAATGGAACCAGCGTCGCGCGATACTACCGACTCCGACGAGCAGTACGGCAGCTTCACAACTGGCGGCGGCGACGTCGTCGTCTACGACACTGAGAACCCGACCGCGTGGCTTCAATCGAGCTATGCGGTACAGGTCGGCTGCTCGTCGGAGCGAAAGTCGGTCTGACCTTTTTACCCGACCGATATCATCGCGATACCGACGATAGCCAGCCCCGCAGCGGCCAGGCGTGCTCGGAACTGCGCTTCGTCGAGAACAATCGCGCCCAGAATAACGGCGACGATGGCTTGCCCGTTGACGATGGGTGAGACGATACTCGCCGGGAGCAACTGGAAGGACAGCAACACGATGTGGTTCGCGTAGGCGACGAACATCGCCGCGACGACGAACTTCGGGAGGTCCCCCCGCCATCCCGGCGGGACCTGATACCGGAACGCGAGCGGCGTCATCAAGACGGCGATGCCGACGGCCATCACCGGGATGTAGGTCGTCGGTTCGACGGCCAGTTCCTGCATCAGCACCCGCTTGCTTACATCGACGAGCGCGAACGCCGCAGCCGACAGTAAGGCTAGCTGTGCGGGCCGGGACTGCCGGGCCCGCTTGAGCGGGGCCAGTAACGCTGTGCCCTGCCAGTTCGCGACGTAGACGGCGGCGGTCGCGACGACGACACCGCCGACCTGTAGCGCCGAGAGATGCTGGCCCAGCAGGCCGACTTCCAGCGGCAACACGAACACGGGGACGATTTTGCTGATCGGCGAGACGTAGGAGACTTCGCCGACGCGGATCGCCCGAAAGAGGGTGAGCAGTCCAACCGCCGTCACCGCCGTCACCGCGAGAACCGACGCGAGGACGTTGACGCGGTTGCCCGCCGGGAGGAAGGGCTCGTTGCTGACGAAGACGATGGGGAGGTAGACGATGGGGACCAGGCTGTACGTAAGCAACAGGAACACCGGCGACGGATACCCGGTGAACCACCGCTTCATCACGAACAGGTACACCCCGAACACCAGCGCCGACAGAACGGCGTACGCGATTCCGACGTTCACGGTTGACAACGGCTAGCCGACCGCAATAACTGTTCCCTTCGGGCTCGTGTCAGGAACCGCGCTGGCGGGCGATCAGGACCGCAAGCAACACCGCGAGACCGGTCACGAGCACGGTGAAGCCGTTGCCCTCGCCGGCTGTCGTCTGTGTGTCTGTGAGCCGCTCCGTCGGCGTCGACGTTGGTTCGGCTGTCTCCGTCGAGACGACCACCTCGACCGCCGTCGCGGTCCGTCCGTCACCCGCCGACAGCGAGACTGTTCCGGGTTCGCCGAGGGTGACCGTCCGCACGACTGTCGTCGTCGCCTGTGGCGGGAGATACAGCCGTTGCTCCGCGAACACGGTGTCGTTGCGGCGGAACTCGACCGCGATTGTCCCCGGAATCTCGTTGTCGTTGGCGACAGTGGCGGTCACGTCCACACTGTCCCCCTGCCTGACTTCTTGCGGACTCGCGGTGACGTCAGTGACGCTGGCCGCTGCCGGTTCCGTCACCACGACAGTGACGGTGTCGCCGTCGATACTGATCACGTATCGGCCGGGGTCGGCAAACGTGTGTGTCACTTCGACCTCGGTCCGCTCCCCCGGTTCGATCTGGCCCTGTTTCGCGGCGACGACGGTCTCGTTGACCGCGAGCGTCACGTTGTACGCCCCTGCCTCGCCACCGGCGTTCTCGACGACTGCGTCGACCGCGAGCGTCTCGTTGGTCGCCAGCCGGATCGGCTCGCTTCCGCCGACCGGTGTGTCTGACCGGTAGAGACTGTCTGCGCGGTAGGCGTCCGCGCGGTCGACCGGTGGGAGACCGTAGCCGATACGAGCGGGAATCGAACCGAACAACCGCCGGTGTGTCGTCTCGTTCCACATCGCCACCGTCGTTGTCGTTTCGGTCTCCGTCGCGGTCGTGTTCCGGGCGCTTGCCCCGCCAGCGGCCTCGACCTCGGTGAGGAACTGCGATTGCGTGACCGGGTCGCGGTAGCCGTTTAGCGACTGGAACACAGTCTGGAGTGTCTTGTTGCGGTCAGTAGCCGAGCGGATATGGACATCTGTCCGCCCAGCCACCAGCGAACCCTTCCTGTAGTTCGCGTCGTTCGTCCAACTCGACCGGTCCGTCAGCGCCACGTCGCTGTAGACGGGGCGTCCGCCCGCTGCGAGCTGTGCCCGGAACTCGTCGAACCCGATCCGGTCCTGTTCCAGCGCCAGGACGGCGGCGTAGTACGTCGCCCAGCCCTCGACCGTCCACCGCGTCTCCCGCGTCGTCTCGTAGGCCTGCCGGCTGTGGACGTACTCGTGGAGCCAGACGTTGTTGGCGGTATCCAGCGATTGCCGGGACTGGACCCACATATCTGCGTCACCGATCTGATACCCCTCGACGCCCCACTCGACGGCCTCGGACGGCGCGGCGACGACGAACACCTGCTCGTCACGGTCACCGACCCGGAGGGCGTTCGATGCGTTCGCCATCGAGTCGAGGACCGAAATCGGCGAGGCCGTCATCGTCGCCCGCTCCGGCACAGCCAGCGTGAACGTCTGGTTGTGCGCCGTCTCCTCGAAGGTCGCTACCTCGCCGAGGTACACGATCTCCTCGCCCGCCGCACCCGGGCCTGCCGTCCGGACCGTGCGGTTGTACCTGACTGGGTCCTGGCCAGTGTATCGCCAGCGCGTCGGCGTCCGTGAGCGCGTGAGCAGCGCCCAGTCGCCCGTATCGACGCTGAGATAGCGGCCCTCGGCTCCCTCCGGACCGCTCTTCTCGATGGTCCGGTTCGGGTTGATGCGGTAGCTGACCGTCGCCGTATCCGTCGTTTCTTCCCACTCGTACACGGACTCGTTGACGCGCTCGAACCCGTCCGTTTCGGTCACCGTCGCCGCCGCTGGGACGTGCGTTTCGAGGTCGACGACCCGGTCCGGAATCTCGTAGGTCAGAGTCACCGCGACTTCGCCCGGCTCCTCCGGTATGCGCGCGTAGGTCTGTGTCTGCTGAATCACGTCACCGTCGCTGGTCTGTGTCGCACCCGACGTGGCTGTCCCCGTTCCCATGTCAGCCGCTGTCACGGCTTCCGTTCCGGTTGTGTCCCCGCCCAGTCCCCGTGGCTGGCGTCGATGTGTGTCGGCGCTTCCGATCCGGGCTAGCGAACCGTTCGCCTCGGCAGTGGCCGTTGTCTCGACTATTCCACCACTATCTTGCTCTGACGCCCTATCAGCCTGATACGTACTGTTCTCGCTGGCTCCGCCGACTGCTGTGTCGACACTGGACCAGGTCACCGCCCCGTGGTCAGCGCTCGCCGCCACCGGGAGCGACGCGAATCCCCCACCGAGGAGAAGGACCACGAGTCCGACGGCCACCACCCGTCGGGGTACAACGAACATTGCAAACAGTTACCTCCCCGTGGTTGAAATAGTTGACCGCCGATTATGGGTGCTGGTATCATGCAACAAAATCTGTCTCGACCGGTCGCTACCAGAAGCGCCCACGACGGTAAAAAACAGCCAGACCCGAGCCACTCGTGGCCGGCCGCAGCGAACACTCGCGAGCAGACCAGACTGAAAAGCTGGCGAGCAGGTCACAGCGGCGGCTTGCCACGGCGCTCTCACGAGAACCGTTGGCAGTCAGGAGTTCAGGCGACGTTGAAACCTTTGTCGCGGAGGAAATCCTCGACGCGGCCCGTGTGATTGCCCTGGAGCTCTATCTGCCCGTCCTCGACAGTGCCACCGCAGGCGAACTTCGATTTGAGGTCTGAGGACAGCGAGTCCATGTCGACGTCTTTCGGGTCGAATCCCTCGATAATCGTTACCTCCTTCCCGTAACGGCGCTCGTCGATGCGGATGTTAATCTCCTGGGACTCCTTAGCGACGTCCTCACAGACGCAGAGCTCCTCAGGCAGCCCGCACGTCGAGCAGACTTCCGACATTACAATCGCGCCTACGAACACGACCTATTAAACACTGTCGGGGACTACCGGGCGGAGACGATTCTATCAGCGATTTCGACGGCCTCGTCGGCAATCGCTTCGTCGACCTCGCCGCCGTACCGGAGCCGCTCCCGTAGCGCCGCCAGCCGACGGACCCGGTCGTCGGCCCCTATCGCGTCGAGATACGCCCGTACCGTCTCACCGCTCTCGCGAGCCCGGTGTTCCGTCGAAAGGACGTACATGACCCGCTGGAACGCCCGCTCGATGTCGGTCTCGGGGTCCACGCGGCGCTGGTAGCGCAGCCACACCGCCCGGTAGGCTCGCCCGCTGAGGCCGGACCGACGCGCACCCGCCGCGATGCCGAGCAGTGCAACGACGCCGAGCGTCATCTCCTCGCGCGATGGGAGTTCCGGCAGACTCGGCCCCGCATCATCGCCCGAGCCCGGCTCCCTTGCAGTGCCGGCTGGCGTGTCGGTTTCTGTGACCGTTGGTGTCTCAGTCGGCTCGGCCTCGGTCTCGTCGGTCTCGGTCAGCGGGGCGGGTGTCGACGTGTCGGACGGCGTGTACTGTTCGACCGGGTTGTCGTCGCCGACAGTGGGTGACGATTCGTCCGAACTCGCCTCCTCGATACGCTGCTGTCTGACCGCCTCGCGCGGCCCGGACGGCGTCGGGTCGAACTGCACCCAGCCCTGGCCGGGGAAGTACACCTCGACCCAGGCGTGGGAGTTGAGCCCGCGCACGACCCACTGGTTCTCGTCGATTCGCTGGCCGGACGTGTAGCCGACGGTCATGCGCGCCGGGATGCCCTGCGTCCGGAGCATGGTCACCATCGTCGTCGCGAAGTAGACGCAGTACCCCTCGTCCATCTCGAAGAGGAAGGCGTCGGCGACGTTGAAGTCGGGTCGGTCGACGTCGAGCGAGTAGCCCTTGCTCTCCTGCAGCCACCGCTCGACGACCAGCGCCGTCTCGTAGGGGTTTTCGGCGTTTGCGGTGAGGATAGCCGTCCGTTCCGTGACCCGGTCCGGCGTGCTGTCGGGGAGCTGGGTGTACAGCTCCGCGGTCGCGTCGTCGTAATCAGTGCCGGCCTCACGCAACCCGTCCGGCGTCGCCACGAGCAGTTCGCTCCTGACCTCGTAGCTGTCGCCCGTCGACAGCGTGCCGTCGGGCTGGAACCCGCCCTCGCTGGAGACCGATACCGACGGCTCCCCCGAGTAGCGGACGGGCTTCCAGGCGGCCGGGACGGTCCCGATGGTCGACTCCGCCCGGAACTCCTGTCGCAGCGTCCGGGTCTCTCCCTCAGGAGAGTCGAGGCGCTGGTCGTCGTACGGGGTGGGGTTCCCCGTCCGAACCCACCCGTTGCCGGTGTAGCGGTCGTAGGAGGCGACCCGCCAGTAGCGCGGTTCCTCGCTTTCGACCGTGTACCGTATCTCCGGCGTCAGCGAGATGCTCCCGAGTACTGAGAGGGACTCTCCGGCGTCGAAGAGGCTCCCTTCGACGGTCTGGCCGTCCGACCCGTCGTCGTACGACAGCAAACTGTCCCGGGTAATCGGGACCTGCGAGAGCGCCGCCGGGACGACGATTATCGCCGCCAGTTGTTCGAGGACGGCACGCCGCCCGGCGTCGATGCCCTCGCTGTCGTCGTCCGTCTGTCCCGTCTCGCTGCTGCCGGACATCGCATCGGGTCGCTTCGTCAGGTCCGCCGGCTCGTCCGCCGACAGCGTATCGAGCGTCCCGAAGCCGATGGTCGCCGCGATGCCGACCACGCCCAGCAGTGTCGTCACCACGCCGGAGTCGGTCGTTAGGGCGAAGAACGCCAGCGCCGTTCCGGCCGCCACTGTCGCCGTCACGTACCAGCGCCGCAGGGCGAAGTACCACGTCAGAAACACCGGTGCCGGCGCGAACGACAGCACCCACAGCCTGACCTTGGCGATCTGCAGCAGCGACCGCCCGGTCAGCAGGGCGGCGGTGTCGGCCAGCAGCTCCGTCACCGCCGGGTCCGTCGAGAGGTTCAGGATGTACGCGCCGAGCCCGCCGGCGAACAGCACCGCGCCGACACCGACCGCGAGGGGCGGTCTGAGCACGCGGGCCAGCAGCGTCGCGCCGACGAGCGAGAGCGCGGTGAGCGCCAGAAACAGCGTCGGGTCGCCGACCACGTCGCTGAGATAGAACATCGTCCGCAGCGGCGCGCCGATGGCCAGCGCCGCCGCAAGCAACGCCAGTAGCCGGGACCCGCTCCAGGGGAGCCGGTCGCGGACCCGTTCCGTGATGGCGGCGCTCATCCGCTCACCTCGCCCGCGAGGGGGTTGTCCCGACTGGCGGTCACGTCGGCGAAGGACTGCCGGCGGCCGTCGACCGACACTGTGACGCCGTCGCTGTTGGCCGTGACGACCACGTCGGCGTCGTCCGCCCGGCCGGTCCGGCCCGCGTCGGCCCGGGCCAGCAGTTCGAGCAGTCGCGTCCGGTGGGTGTCGCCGTACCCCTGCTCGACTGTCCCGTTCGGGACGACGAGTTCGACCGCGAGACCGCTCTCCAGCGCGGCCATCGCGATGGTTGCCGCCGCCGCGGCCATCTCGTCGGCGTGCCCCTCGCGGGCTTCAGCAGCGACGAGCAGGTCCCTGTCGCTCCGGTTGTCAGTGAACTCCTTGACCAGCAGGTCCTCGCGCTTGGCGCTGGATTTCCAGTGCACGTCCCGTAGCGAGTCGCCGCTGACGTACTCCCGCAGTCGGTCGAACGACTGCCGGTCCTCGCTCTCCGGCGTGAACGCTCGTGCGAACGCGTCCGTCCCGCCCAGCCGGTAGACGGGCGGATACACGAGCACGTCGGCCCTGCTCTCGATGGTGTAGCGCTCTCTAATGAGTCCCAGCGCGTCCGTCACCGTCGCCTCGACGGGGCCGACCCGTTGCTCGCCCCGGGCCGTGTAGGTGACTCGGTAGGTCACCGTCGCCGGCAGGGACCTGGTAGTTGTCGTCTCGCCGTCCAGGCCCTCGGAAAGCCGGTCGGTGACCGTTGCGATGCCGCTGCCGTCGACACGGAACTCGACGGGTTTCGTCTCGCCGGGAAAGCCACGGCGGAGGCGGCTCCGCTCGACAGTCGGCGCGCCACTCCAGCGAACCTGCACGGCGGCGGCGAACACGCCGACGAACAGCGGGCCGGCGACGGCGGTGAGCCCGGGCTGACCGAACCTGGCACTGACCAGAAGGGCGGCAACGGCGACGGCGAGAACGGCGAAACCGCGGCGCGTCGGTCTCATTCGACGTAGACGGTATCGAGTGCCTCCGCGACGAGCGCCCGGGCGTCCTGCTCGCTGCTCTCGGTGCGGATGCGATGCGGGAGGACGACCGGCGCTTCCGTCTGGATGTCGTCGGGGATGACGTAACTGCGGCCGTCGAGGACGGCCCGGGCCTGTGCCGCCCGCAGGAGGGAGATGCTCCCCCGCGGGCTGACGCCCAGTTGCGCGTTCTCCCGCGTGTACCGCGCCAGCCGGGTCGCGTACGAGCGAATGGGTTCCTCGACGGTTACGTCCGCCACCGTCTCCCTGGCGGCAGACAGCGCTTCGAGGGTAGCGACCGACGTGAGGTCCTCGATGGGATGGTGGCCCACCACGTCACCCAGCATCTCCGTCTCCGCCGCCTCGTCCGGGTACCCGAGGTGCAGCTTCGTCATGAACCGGTCGAGCTCGGCCATCGGCAGGTCGTAGGCCCGGTTCTGCTCGACCGTGTTCTGCGTGGCGATGACGGTAAACGGCTGTGGCACGGGATGCGTGGTCCCGTCGACGGACACCTGCTGTTCCTCCATCGCCTCAAGCAGCGCCGACTGCGTCTTCGGCGGTGCACGGTTGATCTCGTCGCCGAGGACGACGTTGGCGAAGATCGGGCCGGGTCGGAACTCGAACTCCTGTGTCTTCTGGTTGTAGACGTTGACGCCAGTCACGTCGGTCGGGAGGAGATCCGGCGTGAACTGGATTCGCTTGAACTCGCCGTCGAAGGAAGCCGCGACGGAGCGGGCCAGCATCGTCTTGCCGACGCCGGGAACGTCCTCAAGTAGAATGTGTCCGCGGCCGAGCACCGCCGTCACGATGTGCTCGATGGCGTCGTGTTGCCCGACGATGACCTGCTCGACGTTTTCGATCACCTGATTGGCGACGCGTGTGGCGTCGCGGAGGGGACTGTCCGACTGTTGACTGCGTGAGGTGTCAGTGTCTGTCATAGTCGCGATCTCGTGGGACGACGCCTTGGCACGGGGACTGGTGAGATAGTTTGCCCTGTCGACCAGTAAGTGTCTTGTGTGGGTGCCACATCCTCCGGGCCGTTCAGTTGTAGCCCTGTCTACGGCGTGAGCGTATGTAACTCTGTGGATGAGTGAGAACAACACACATCCGATTTACGGCCGGTAGCGGGGTTCACCAGCACTTGCAGGCCCCACAGACGAGGAGTCCGTCCTGTGTCCACCGGCGCTCGACGACCTCGCCACACTCGTCACACGCCGCTCCCTCGGGCGACCACGCGTACGTCGTCACGGCCGGGTCGACCGCGTCAGTCGAGGCTCCGGAATCGGGGGCTTCGCTCTCCGTCTCTGCAGTATCGTCTCCCGCAGAAATACCGTTGTCCCCCTCGTCCTCGCTCTCGCTGCTATCGTCGAGAAAGTCCTCCAGCGAGGCGTCTTCGGCCATACACCCTGGTTTTGGTTGCGGTCACAAAATACCCTGTCGGTCGTTCCGACGCCGTGCGCTGCTGCCTGCCTCGTTATTCGGTGGCGACGCCGACGGTCAGCAACGTCCCCAGTTCGCGGTAACGCTCGACCATCGCCTCGCGGGTCTCGAACTCGTCCGTGGGGAACCCATCCGCCGGCGGAATCTCCACCTCGCGGTCGGGGATTGTGTCCTGCGACGCAACGGCCAGACCGGCCTCGCGGAAGGCCTCGCGGTACTCCGGGCCGCTCCAGCGGGTCATCTCGATGTCGATGAACTCCTGCCACTCGTGGGAGTGGACGTTCTCCTCGTAGTAGTTCACCGCGATGTGGGCGGTCCCGCCCGGTCGCAGCACTCGCGCGATTTCTTCGAGGGTGTGTGGCGGGTCGCTGGCGTAGTAGAACGCTTCCATCGAGAAGACGTGGTCGATACTGTCGGTCGCAAACGGCAGCGCGTCGAAGTCGCCGCGCAGGAACCCGATGCCGTCGTCGTCCGTGTACTCGCGGGCGTTCCGGAGCATCTCCGGCGACCCGTCGAGGCCATAGCAGGGACCGGCGTCGTTGGTGTCACGGAGCGCACGGAGTGCGTAGCCCGAGCCCGTTCCGAGGTCGAGCACCGTGTCGCCCGGTTCGACCGGCATCCGGGCGAGGACGTGCTTGGCGGTGTGCCAGTGCCGGTCTTCCATCCCTCTGTCTTTGCCTTCGGCCGCCCACGCGTCGAATTCCTCGCGAACGCTCATACGTCCCTCCAGTAGTTCTGGCCTCAAAATGCCCGCTATTTCTGCCTGCCGGAAACAGGTACCCCGCCGGCCGCTCAAAGGCTGTATTGTCGACCGCTAGCGCCCGTCTCTCCTGTCCACCGATACCCGTACTCGTCTGCTAATGGACATCTCAGCCCACTTCTGTACACAAAATATCAGATGGGGAATAAGTCAATCGGCGTCCTGCGACACAGCATGCGCTCGTACAAGGCCAAATCGGTAACCTCGATACAGCTTCCGCCCCGTGAGCGACGCGAGACAGCGCTCGCCGAGGCCGGGCACAACGTCTTCAACCTCGCTGCAGAAGACGTCTTTATCGACTTGCTGACTGACTCGGGGACTGGCGCGATGAGCGACGACCAGTGGGCGGACGTGGTCCGCGGGGACGAGGCGTACGCCGGTTCGCGCTCGTTCAAACGCTTCCGTGAGACGGTCGCTGACGTGATGGGGTTCGACCGCGTGGTGCCGACACATCAGGGCCGCGGCGCGGAGAACGTCCTGTTCGGGGCGCTACTGGACGAGGGTGACGTCGTACTCAACAACACGCATTTTGACACCACCCGCGCACACGTAACGAATCAAGGCGCTACTGCAGTCGACTGCCCGGCAGAGACGGACCTGACCACTGATAGCGTCGGGACGTTTGCCGGCAACTTCGCCACAGAGCGAGGGTGGGACGCTGTCGAGGAGTACGGGCAGGACGCCGTCTCGGCTGTCGTCCTGACGATCACGAACAACTCCGCCGCCGGCCAGCCAGTGTCGATGGCGAACATCCGCGAGACGGCCGCCTTCGCCACGGAAATCGACGCAACGTTCGTCATTGACGCCTGTCGGTTCGCCGAAAACGCACAGTTCATCAAGCAACGGGACCCCGAATACGCCGACACGCCCCTCAGTGAGATCGCTCGCGAGCAGTTACGCCCCGCGGACGCAATCACGATGAGCGGGAAAAAGGATGCCCTCGCAAACATCGGCGGGTTCACGGCCGTCCGCGACACTTCCCTGTTCGAACAGTGCAAACAGCGCGCGATCCTCTACGAAGGGTTCCCGACATACGGCGGTCTCGCAGGTCGTGACCTCGAAGCGATGGCCACCGGTCTGCGGGAAGCGGTCCAACCGCCGTACGTCGCCGAGCGGATCGAACAAGTCGCGACCCTCGGCGACCTCCTGCGTGAGCGCGATATCCCGATCGTCACGCCGACCGGCGGCCACGCCGTCTACATCGATGCGGCCGCCCTGCTCCCGGACATCCCCGCCGACCAGTTCCCCGGGCAGCGGCTCGTCTGCGAACTCTACCGCGAAGGCGGCGTCCGGACAGTCGAACTCGGCTCGTTTGCGTTCCCCGGGACCGACCGCCCGGAACTCGTTCGGCTCGCCCTTCCTCGCCGGACGTACTGGCGAGAACACCTCGAACACATCGCGGAGACCGCTGCTCGCGTTCGCGACCGTCGCGACGAGTACACCGGCCTGAAAATCGTCTGGGAGCCACCGATGGAAGAACTCAGACACTTCTCAGCGGAACTCGAGCCCGCCGCGTAGGTTCGTCCGCCCGTGGCCTCGGACGACAGCGACCCACGAGCAACCACGTTGTGGCCGGGAACGCAAACACAAAGTAGGGCCACGCTAACGTTCAGGTAATGCAAGGACTGCTGTCGGAACTGCTCCAGAGCGTCATCGACATGCCCGGCTGGTTCATCGACGTGGCACTGAACGACCCGCTGGCGGCACTCATGCTCGCCGTCGGTGCCGTCATCACGACCGTCTCGGTCGTCTTCTTCGGGTACCTGTCGCTGGGGGCCGTGCTGTCGCTGTTCAGTGGCTCCGGCGGTCGAGGACCGCCCCAAGCAAATCGATAGCTGTCTCGACGTCCGGCCCGAGCGGTGACGCGAACACGATACTGTCAGCATACTCTTCTAGCTCCGCCGTGCGCTCAGCGACTGTCTCCGGCGTTCCGGCGATACAGAACGCGTCGAGCATCGGTTCAGTCACCGCCTCGAACGCGGTCGGGAACTCGCCGGCCGAAATTGCCTGCCCAATCTCCTCGGCGGCGTCGTGGTCGATGCCGTGGCGGTCGAGCACCGGCGGCGGCGACCCCGCGGCGACGAACGCGACCGGCGGTCGGGCGGCCTCCCGCGCCTCGGCCTCGTCCTCGGCGACCGAGACGCTGGCGTAGGCCGCGAGGTCGAACTCGCCGTACTCCTCGGGCCGTTCGTCGGCCATCTCTTCTACTTGCTCGCGTGCCCACGCGAGGTCCTTTGGACGCGCTCCGTTGTACAGTGTGCCGTCGGCGTGCTTCGCCGCCATCCGGGTCATGTGTGGCCCCTGCGCGCCGACGTACACCGGAATCTCGCCGACCTCGTAGTTCAGCCCGGCGTCGACCGCCTCGAAGGTACCGTCGTGGTCGACACGTTCACCGTCCCAGAGCTTCCGGGCGGTCGTGAACGTCTCAAGCACGCGGCGCAGGGCGTCGTCGTGGTCGAAACCGAGGTTGCTGAGCGTCGATTTATCCCCCGGCCCGATACCGAAGACGGCCCGGCCGTCGCTCAGTTCCTCCAGCGTCGCGGCCCGCGAGGCAAGCGTCACCGGATGTGTCTCGTAGGGATTAGCGATGCCGGGACCGAGCAACACGTCGTCGGTCCGCTCGGCCATCGCCGACAGCGACATGAACTGGTCGCGGTTGTTGTAGTGATGGCTGGCGAAGACGCCGTCGAGTCCGTTTGATTCGGCCTGTGCTGCGAAGGAGGCGAGCTGATCGACCGGGTGTTCCGGGGTGAGTTCAATCGCGTACATGAGACCAGTCTCTGAGTGCTTGTCTGACTACGTCCTTCTCCGGGTCGCGGAACAGTTGCTCGCTGCCCGCGTGGTCGCCGAAGTCGAAATCGCGGACGACTGCGGCGGGCGTCCCGCCGTCGCCTTCGCCGGTGACGAGGTTGGCCGCGGCGGCGAGTTCGTCGACGACGGCCTGGACGGTGGCTTCGAGTTCGCGGCCGTCACGGTCGTGTTCGCCCCGCCAGTCCCGAGAGGCAGGGAGCCCGGCCCAGCCCAGCGCGACCCCGCGCTGACCGAGTCGGAACGGCCGGCCCGACGTGTCGGTGACGATAACGCTGGGTTCGACGCCCGCTTGTTCGCGGATACCATCGCGGATCGCTTCGGCCTCCGCCGTCGGGTCCTCGGGGAGCAAGAGGAGGTCCGCGCCGGGCACGTTCGAGCGGTCGATGCCCGCGTTGACGGTGATATGCCCGAACTCCGTCACGCCGAGGATGAAGGGGGCTTCGACCAGCACCTCAGTACACTCATCGAGAATCGCCTGTGCCATTCGAGGGTCTTTCTCCTCACCGGCGATGTCCTCGATGGTCGCCGCGATGCGCTCGGCGCGCTCGCCTGGCTCGTACGACGACAGCGACCGGCCGCGTCCGTTGGCCTTGGAAACGATGGTGCTGGCGACACAGACCACGTCGTCGTCCCGGAGGTCGGCCCGCTCGACGAGCAGTTCGGTCACGTCGTCGCCGGGGCGGACCTCGGGCAACCCCTCGACCGCGAACACTTCCATACCGCCTCTGCGGTCCCTGCGGGAAAAAGACCCGCGTTCGCTGCAAAGCCGGCCAACAGCGGCAACGGCTGCCGCCATCTCTCGGTGGCCGCTCACAGTGTCCCGCGCCTGCCGCGTTGTGCTACAGTTCGTGCTTGGCCACGTCGAGCGTCCCGTCCTCGACCGCCGCCGTCAGCATCGTCGGTCGGCTGGCCGGCGATGCCCCCGTGACGCTACCGGGATTCAGGAGTCGTACTCCCTCGTAGACAGTGTCCGTCAGTTCGTGCGTGTGGCCGGCGACGCCGACGGCGCTGCTGTCGGCCGCTTCCCGAACCGCTCTCGCGACGCGGTCTGCCCAGCCCCGCTGTGATCCGGTACCGTGTGTCACGACGAACGTGACGCCGCCGAGTTCGACTGTCGCCCGGTCCGGCAACCCGATCTGCGGATCGATGTTGCCCGAGACGGCGGTCAGCCCCGTCGCCATGTGGCGGATGTCAGCGAGCGCCCCCTTGCTGTCGAAGTCACCGGCGTGGATGACGTGGTCGGCGACCTCGATGCGTTCCCGGAACGACGGCGGGATTTCGTGTTCCCGGGAGGGGATGTGCGAATCGCTGATGAGAGCGACATCCATACCGACCCATCACGCCGGCGTTCGAAAAGGGTTACTGCCACGGAAACGGGTGCCGACCGATCGCTTCGGCGGCCTACTCTGTGGACGAAAACACGTCCCGCAGTCCGTCCAACTGCTCGACCAGTCGGTCGATTCCGTCGTTGATCGTTGCGACCCGCTCGTCGATGTTGTCCACCGGAATCGCTCCCTGCGGCGTCGGCTCGATGAGTTCGTCGTCTTCCAGCATCCGTAGCGAGTACCGCACCTTGTGTTTCGGGACCCCTGTCTCCTCGGCGAGCCGAACGATACCGATCGGCCCGTTCTCCATGACGGCTTCGAGGATCGACAGGTCCCGCCCCTCCTTCTCGACCTGATCTTCCAGTCGGTCCATTCCCATAGCAAATCGTATCTGTGCATTTAGGGCCGTGACACATAAACGCCTCAGTTGCGGCACTGCGACGCGGGTTGTCCCTCTGTACCGCTCTCTGCCTATGTGAACCGTCAGTCGCTACTCGTCCGAGACCGGCGTCCGGCGAAGCTCGTCGAGCTGGTCCCGGAGCTTGCTCAGCTCCGTCTCCAACTCTTCGCGGCGGTCGATGAGCGCACTTAGCTCCTCCGTGTTGACCGAGTAGTCGTTGTCCATCGCCACGTCCAGCGCGTCGGTCGTCGCGCTCGTGAGGTCGGACGCCACCCGCAACACCTCACTCGGCGTTCCACGGGACTCGTACAGCTCCTGCTCGCCCGACAGCGGGCTGTAGGTCACCATCGGCGACTCGACGCCGCGGTGGTAGCTCACCGCGTAGCTCGTGTCCGTCACCGGATTGAGGCGGTCGTCCGCCCGCTCCGTTCGGACGATGTTGAACGGCTCGGCCAGCGCGGGAAACGTGTCGGCGAGGTCCCGAAGCCGGTCCGCGGCGGTCACGTCCAGCTGTGCCTCCACGTCGCCGAAGAACTGCCGCGAGTTGGTGAGGCTAAAGGCCACGGTGTAAAACACCGACTCGTCGCTGTCGGCCAGATTGCGAACGCGGTCGCGGACCTCCTCGTGACGGCCCTCGATAGTGAGCTTCTCCAGTTCCTCAAGCAGCGCCCGGACGCCCTCCTCGCGTTCGAGGAACGCCTCGACGATTGCGCCGGGCATTTCCTCGCCATCCACGTCCTCCATGGCCCCTCTTTTGCGGGGCCTCGTAAACAGTTTGTCGCTGGCAGCCGCTAATCGGCACGCCTTACAACCAACACAAAACATATGCCGCACCGCGTGAAGTGATAGCACGTCCGGCCCGGTGGACGGACACTATGACAGGCCAAGGGGGCACTTCCCCGGACGTCTGCTATTGTGCCGCGCGTGTGGTATCAGTATATGCCGTTTTATCGACCAGTAGGCGGTGTTTACTGTCTGCTGAAGAGTCAGCAAAACGTGCCCGGAGGGGAGTGAGCGCCCGGAGCGGGATTTGAACCGGAGCAAGACTCGCGGTGCTCGTCTTGCGTGATTCAAATCCGCTCGTTACGGATTTCCGACTCACGGATTTGTTCGTCGGAAAAGTACGCCCGGAGCGGGATTTGAACCCGCGTCACGACCGTGACAGGGTCGTATGATGGGCCACTACACCATCCGGGCAGCCTACGAGCACATACTGCACGGTGCTCGTCAGTTAGGTCGCAATAGGAACGCCCGGAGCGGGATTTGAACCCGCGTCACGACCGTGACAGGGTCGTATGATGGGCCACTACACCATCCGGGCCTTCGTTGCATTTCTTCGTACCTTGGTGTCGGTATTAAGACTTTCCAAAGAAACCCGCCCCGTGATGAGTGCACATGACGGGACCCAAAGTTCTATGTCCGCTCTGCTTCATGTGGGTGGTAGGAGCAACCACGCCCGCAGTCCGTGAGGGTGGGCGGGTCCGGTAGCCACAGCAGAGCGACTTGGTAAGTGTTATATGCGCCCCGACAGTACGGCCCTGTAGTATCTCGTGACAGCCACCTTCTCCAGCAGCAGGCCAAACGCACACGCACACACATGGTAGATGTAAGTCAACACGACCTCGTCCCAGACCACAGTGTCGTCGACGAGGACGACCTCGAAGCAGTACTCACGGAGTATGAAATCAAGAAAACGGACCTTCCGAAGATCAAGCGCACCGACAAGGCGCTGCCCGATGACGCCGAAGTCGGTGACGTGGTCCGGATCGTCCGCAACTCCAGAACGACGGATGAAGCCGTCGTGTATCGACTGGTGGTAGAATAATGGACACACAAGATCGCCGCGCTATATCGCGTGAATATTTCGCCAAGGAACGGCTCGCCGAACACCACTTCCGCTCGTTCAACGCATTCCTCGACCGGGGAATGCAGCAGGTCGTCGACGAGAAAGAGACCATCGAGACCGACATCGGTGACAAGGAAGGGCAGGAACCGGTATGGGTCGAACTCGGCGACGTCCGCGTCGTCACTCCACGGGTCCGCGAGGCTGACGGCAGCGAGGAACTGCTGTACCCGCAGGAAGCCCGACTCCGAAACATCACCTACTCCGCGCCGGTGTTCATGGAGATGGCCATCGTTCGCGGTGGCGAGGAAGAACCGGAGGAAGTCGTCGACCGGACGGAGACCAAGATCGGGCGAATGCCCATCATGGTCGGGTCGAACAAGTGTAACATCGCGGGCTTCACCGACGAGGAACTCATCGACATCGGCGAGGACCCTGCAGACCCCGGTGGCTACTTCTGTGTCAACGGCTCCGAGCGGGTGCTGATGACCAGTGAGGACCTTGCCCCGAACAAGATTCTTGCCGAGTACGACACCAAGTACGGCGACGAGGTGCAGGTCGCCAAGACGTTCTCCCAGCGCCGTGGCTACCGCGCGCTGGTGCTGTGTGAACGGACCCGGGACGGGCTGCTGGAAGTCTCGTTCCCGTCCGTTTCGGGCAGTATCGACTTCGTCACGCTGGTCCGCGCGCTGGGGCTGGAATCGGACGAGGAGATCGTCCACCGCGTCAGCGAGGACCCGGAAATCGTGAAGTTCATGCTGGAGAACTTAGAGGAGGCCGAGGTCCAGACGACCGAGGAAGCCATCGAGACGCTGGGCAAGCGTGTCGCCTCCGGGCAGGGCAAGAACTACCAGCTCAAGCGGGCCAACTACGTCATCGACCGCTATCTCCTCCCGCATCTGCACGAGGAAGGCGTCGAGGAAGAGGAGGTCCGCATCAACAAGGCGTTCTACCTCTGCCGGATGGCCGAGGCGTGTTTCGAACTGGCACTGGGCCGTCGCGAATCCGACGACAAGGACCACTACGCCAACAAGCGGCTGAAGGTCAGCGGCGACCTGATGACCGACCTGTTCCGGACGGCGCTGAACAAGCTCGCCCGGGACGTGAAGTACCAGCTCGAACGGGCCAACATGCGGAACCGTCAGCTCTCCGTTTCGACGGTCGTTCGCTCGGACGTGCTGACCGAGCGACTCGAACACCCGATCGCGACGGGGAACTGGGTCGGCGGCCGCTCCGGCGTGAGCCAGCTGGTCGACCGGACCGACTTCATGGGGGTGCTGTCACACCTCCGGCGACTGCGTTCACCGCTCAGTCGCTCTCAGCCCCACTTCGAGGCACGGGACCTGCACGCGACCCAGTGGGGTCGCATCTGTCCCTCCGAGACGCCTGAAGGCCCCAACTGTGGGCTGGTGAAGAACTTCGCCCAGGCGATGGAGCTGTCACAGGACGTGTCGGACCCGCAGGGTCTCAAACAGGAACTCGCAGAGATGGGGGTCCAGGGCATCCCCGGTATCGAGTCGATAGAACAGCAGCCCGCGGACGATTAATATGAGTCAGGGACGCGAAGCCAAAGTATACGTAAACGGTAGTCTGGTCGGGACACATCCCGACCCGGAACAGCTCGCAGAACAGGTACGACAGGCGCGACGACGGGGGGACGTCTCCCAGATGGTCAACGTCTCGGTCAAGAACCGGACCGGTGAGGTTATCATCAACGCCGACGCCGGCCGTGCCCGACGCCCGCTGTTGGTCGTCGAGGACGGCGAACCGCTGATGACCGACGAGGAAGTCGAGCAGGTCAAAGACGGCGAGCTCGAATTCGAAGAGCTCGTCGAACGCGGTCTCATCGAGTTCATCGATGCCGAGGAAGAGGAAGACATCCTTGTCGGCGTCGATGAGGACGAACTCACGGAGAACCACACGCACCTGGAAGTCGACCCACAGCTGATGTTCGGTATCGGTGCGGGGATGATTCCGTACCCCGAACACAACGCCTCGCCCCGGATTACGATGGGGTCGGGGATGATCAAGCAGTCGCTGGGCCTGCCGTCGGCGAACTACCGTATTCGTCCGGACACGCGCCAGCACCTGCTGCACTACCCGCAGCTGTCGATGGTCAAGACCCAGACCACTGAACAGATCGGCTACGACGACCGCCCCGCGGCACAGAACTTCGTCGTCGCCGTGATGAGCTACGAGGGGTTCAACATCGAAGACGCACTCGTCATGAACCAGGGGTCGGTCGACCGCGCGCTCGCCCGCTCGCACTTCTTCCGTACGTACGAGGGCGAGGAACGGCGCTACCCCGGCGGTCAGGAGGACCGCTTCGAGATGCCCGACGACGAGGTCCGCGGCGCTCGCGGTGAAGAAGCGTACACGCACCTCGACGACGACGGCCTCGTCAACCCCGAGACGAAGGTCGGCGAGAACGCCGTCCTGCTTGGCAAGACCAGCCCGCCCCGGTTCCTCGAAGAACCGGACGACATGGGCGGCCTCTCGCCACAGAAGCGCCGGGAGACGAGCGTGACGATGCGCTCGGGCGAATCCGGCGTGGTGGACACGGTCACGCTGATGGAAGGCGAGGACGGCTCGAAGCTCTCGAAGGTCTCTGTACGTGACGAACGCATCCCCGAACTCGGGGACAAGTTCGCCTCACGGCACGGCCAGAAGGGCGTCGTCGGCCACATCGCCCCTCAGGAGGACATGCCGTTCACCGAGGAGGGCGTCGTCCCGGACCTCATCATCAACCCGCACGCGCTGCCGTCGCGGATGACCGTCGGCCACATTCTGGAGATGATTGGCGGCAAAGTTGGCGCACTCGAAGGCCGCCGCGTCGACGGCACCGCCTTCACCGGCGAGGACGAGGACGAACTCCGTGGCTCGCTCGAAGACCACGGCTTCGATTCGTCGGGGAAGGAGACGATGTACTCCGGCATCACCGGCGAGAAGATCGACGCCGAAATCTTCGTCGGCGACATTTTCTACCAGAAGCTGTATCACATGGTCTCGAACAAACTGCACGCCCGCTCGCGCGGGCCGGTGCAGGTGCTCACCCGCCAGCCCACCGAGGGGCGCGCCCGCGAAGGTGGCCTGCGCGTGGGTGAGATGGAGCGGGACGTGCTCATCGGGCACGGCGCGGCGATGGCGCTCAAGGAGCGTCTGCTCGATGAGTCCGACCGCGAGTGGATCAACGTCTGCGGGCAGTGTGGGATGACCGCTGTCGAGAACGTCGAACAACGGCGCATCTACTGTCCGAACTGCGAGGAGGAGACGGACATCCACGAGGTCGAGATGTCCTACGCGTTCAAGCTCCTGCTCGACGAGATGAAGGCGCTCGGTATCGCGCCGCGGATCGAACTGGAGGACGCAGTATGAGCTCACAACAGACACCCCAGGAAATCGGTCAGCTCAGCTTCGGGCTGATGGATCCCGAGGAGTACCGCGAGATGTCGGCCACGAAAGTGATCACGGCCGACACGTACGACGACGACGGTTTCCCCATCGACATGGGGCTGATGGACCCGCGACTCGGGGTTATCGACCCCGGACTGGAGTGCAAGACCTGCGGGAAACACAGCGGGTCGTGTAACGGTCACTTCGGCCACATCGAACTCGCTGCCCCCGTCATCCACGTCGGCTTCGCGAAGCTCATCCGCCGACTGCTGCGCGGGACCTGCCGGGACTGCTCCCGGCTCTGTCTCGACGAGCACGAGCGCGAGGAGTTCGCGGACCGCCTGACCCGGACCCAGGACCTCGGTCGCGACCTCAACGACGTGACCAAGGCCGCCATCCGGCAGGCCCGCAAGAAGGACCGCTGTCCGTTCTGTGGCGAGAAGCAGTACGACATCAAACACGAGAAGCCGACCACCTACTACGAGGTCCAGGACGTGCTGGCCTCGGACTACCCCGAGCGGATCGCCGCTGCGATGGAGGAGTCCGAGGACCCGATCTCGCCGATTGACCTCTCCGAGGAGACTGGCATCGACAGCAGCCGCGTCCAGGAGATTCTCAGCGGCGAGTTCCGCCCTCGCCAGGAGGACCGTCGCGCCCTGGAGAAGGCGCTCTCGGTCGACCTGACCGAGGAGGACATGAACAAGCTGATGCCCAGCGACATCCGGGACTGGTTCGAGGACATCCCGGACCAGGACATCGAAGTGCTTGGGATGAAGCCGGCCCGCTCCCGACCGGAGTGGATGATTCTGACGGTGCTGCCGGTGCCGCCGGTGACGGCCCGACCCTCGATTACGCTGGACAACGGCCAGCGCTCCGAGGACGACCTCACCCACAAGCTCGTTGACATCATCCGCATCAACCAGCGGTTCATGGAGAACCGCGAGGCGGGCGCGCCACAGCTGATTATCGAGGACCTCTGGGAACTGCTGCAGTACCACGTCACCACGTTCATGGACAACGAGATTTCGGGCACGCCGCCGGCACGACACCGCTCCGGCCGCCCGCTGAAGACCCTCTCCCAGCGCCTCAAGGGCAAGGAGGGCCGCTTCCGTGGCTCGCTGTCCGGGAAGCGCGTGAACTTCTCCGCTCGTACCGTCATCTCGCCGGACCCGACGCTCTCGCTGAACGAGGTCGGCGTGCCGGACCGGGTCGCCAAGGAGATGACCCAGACGATGAACGTCACCGAGCGCAATCTGGATGAGGCCCGGGGCTACGTCTCCAACGGCCCCGAGGGTCACCCTGGCGCGAACTACGTCAAGCGGCCCGACGGCCGCCGACTGAAGGTGACCGAGAAGAACTGCGAGGAACTCGCGGAGAAGGTCGAACCGGACTGGGAAGTGTCCCGCCACCTGGTCGACGGCGACATCATCATCTTCAACCGCCAGCCGTCGCTCCACCGGATGTCCATCATGGCCCACGAGGTGGTCGTGATGCCGTACAAGACGTTCCGGCTGAACACGACGGTGTGTCCGCCGTACAACGCTGACTTCGACGGGGACGAGATGAACATGCACGCCCTGCAAAACGAGGAGGCCCGGGCCGAGGCCCGCGTCCTCATGCGCGTGCAGGAACAGATGCTCTCCCCGCGCTTCGGCGAGAACATCATCGGCGCGATTCAGGACCACATCAGCGGGACCTACCTGCTGACCCACACCAATCCGAAGTTCAACGAGACGCAGGCGCTGGACCTGCTCCGGGCGACACGCATCGACGAACTGCCTCCGTCCGACGGCGTCGACGAGGACGGCGAGGAGTACTGGACCGGCCGCTCGCTGTTCTCGGAACTGCTGCCAGACGACCTCAATCTGGAGTTCACCTCCTCGGCCGGCGACACCGTCGTCGTCGAGGACGGCCAGATGACCGGCGGCACTATCGACGAGGACGCCGTCGGAGCCTTCGGCGGCGAAATCGTCGACAGCATCACCAAGGAGTACTCGCGGACCCGCGCCCGGATTCTGGTCAACGAGGTCTCCGCGCTGGCGATGCGGTCGATTATGCACTTCGGGTTCTCCATCAGCATCGACGACGAGTCCATCCCGCGAGAGGCCGAAGAGCAGATTAACGACGCTATCGACAGCGCGTACGACCGCGTCGAGGAACTCATCGAGACCTACGACCGGGGCGAACTCGAATCGCTGCCCGGTCGAACCGTCGACGAGACCCTGGAGATGAAGATCATGCAGACGCTGGGCAAGGCCCGTGACTCCGCCGGTGACATCGCCGAAGACCACTTCGGCGAGGACAACCCGGCCGTCATCATGGCCGAGTCCGGCGCGCGTGGGTCGATGCTGAATCTGACCCAGATGGCCGGCTGTGTCGGCCAGCAGGCAGTTCGTGGCGAGCGGATCAACCGCGGTTACGAGAACCGAACCCTCTCGCACTTCGAGGAGAACGACCTCTCGGCGGACGCCCACGGCTTCGTCGAGGCTTCCTACCGCTCCGGGCTCGGCCCGAAGGAGTTCTTCTTCCACGCGATGGGTGGCCGCGAGGGCCTGGTCGACACGGCCGTCCGGACCTCGAAGTCCGGCTACCTGCAGCGCCGACTCATCAACGCCCTCTCCGAACTGGAGACGCAGTACGACGGGACCGTCCGGGACACCTCGGACACCATCGTTCAGTTCGAGTTCGGCGAGGACGGCACGTCGCCGGTCGACGTCTCCTCTAATCAGGAGGGTGACGCCGTCGACGTCGAGCAGATCGCAGACAGCGTCCTCGACGAGGAGTTCGAGAGCGAGAAGCAGAAGGAGAGCTTCCTCGGCACGCGGACCGAGCGGACCAACCTCTCGGAGCACGCCGACGACTGGTGGATGGCCGAGGGTGACGACTAACAATGACAGCACACGACGTATCAGCAGACATCGAGGCCGTCGTCGAGGACACTGAGCTGCCGCGACGGCTGAAAAACGAGGTGTACAGCACTGTCGAGGAACGCGGCGTGGGCGTCGACGACGCCGACCGCATCGCCAAGGCCGTCGAGTCCCGCTACCTCGATACCCGCGTCGATCCGCTTGACCCGGTCGGGACCGTCTCGGCCCAGTCCATCGGCGAACCGGGAACGCAGATGACGATGAACACGTTCCACTACGCGGGGGTCGCCGAAATCGACGTGACCCAGGGCCTGCCACGGCTCATCGAGCTCGTGGACGCCCGGAAGACGCCGGACACGCCGATGATGACGGTCCACTTGGACGAGGAGTACGCCGAGGACCGCGAGCGCGCCCACGAGGTCGTCTGGAAGATCGAGGCGACGCGCATCCTCGCGCTGGGTGATATTTCGACGAACGTCGCGGATATGCTCGTCGAGATCGACCTCAACGAGGACACGCTGCTGGAGCGGTGGCCGACGGTCAACGACACGGACGCCGTCGCCGAGGAGATCGCCGAGACCATCGAATCGAACCTCGGCGTCTCGGCCCGGCAGGTCGGGACAGTCATCGAGTTCGGGCCGGAGGAACCCAGCTACCGCGACCTACTGCAGTTGGTCGAGGAGCTGCGGGAGATCGTCTTCAAGGGTATCGAGGAGATCACCCGCGTCGTCATCCGCAAGGAGGAGACCGACAACGGCGAGGAGTTCGTCCTCTACACCGAAGGATCGGACTTCGGCGAAGTGCTGGACATCGAAGGCGTCGACGCCTCCCGAACGACGTGTAACAACATCCACGAGATCAACCAGGAACTGGGCATCGAGGCGGCCCGCGAGACGCTCATCAACGAGACGATGAACACGCTCGAAGAGCAGGGCCTGGACGATGTGAACGTCCGGCACCTGATGTTGGTCGCCGACATCATGACCAACGAGGGGACCATCGAGTCCATCGGTCGCCACGGTATCTCGGGGTCGAAAGACTCCGTGCTCGCCCGTGCGGCCTTCGAGGTGACGGTCAATCACCTGCTCGATGCCGCCATCCACGGCGAGGTCGACGAACTCGACGGCGTCACGGAGAACGTCATCGTCGGGAAGCCGATCAAACTCGGCACCGGTGACGTCAACCTCCGGATGGGAACGACCCAGGACTGATGCGGGTCGAACTCTCGGACGAAGCACGTCGACTGGTCGCCCTCTTCGAGGACGAAGCAGCCGTCACCGTCCGGGATTGCATCGTCGACGAAGACCACGACCAGGTGGTGTATCTGGTCAAGCGCGGGGAGATGGCCGACGCTATCGGCCCGGGCGGTCAGACGGTCGAGCGTGTCGAGGAGCGTCTCGGCCGCGAGGTCAAACTCGTCGAAGCCGCCGAGACGGCCGAGGACTTCGTGGCCAACGCGCTCGCGCCGGCCGCGGTGTACAACGTCACCGTCTCGGAGAACGACGACACCGTCGCCTACGTCGAAGTGGCACAGGAAGACCGCGGGGCCGCTATCGGTCGCGAAGGCCGAAACATCGACGCCGCCCGGCAACTGGCCAAGCGACACTTCGAAATCGACGGCATCGAACTGACCTGAGCGGGGTGATTTGAGCGGGTCCACGGACCCGCCTGCTCGGGCAGTCGATGTGGGGACGGACAGAAACCGCTTTTTTGATTGGTCGTGAACCGACTGCTATGCCTGCACTCCGGCGTCCAGACGGCGGCGACCTGCTGGCTCCGCTGACTATCGTCGGAATTTACCTGTATCACGCACACGTTCTGGGGAACCCCCCGTCCGGACTCGAAGGCGCGTTTATGCTCGCGCTGTTCGTGTTGGTGGGGGCCACGAGTCTCGTCGAGGGACTGCTCGCGTCACCGGCGTACCCGCTCGTCGGCGGCGGACTAACCGCGTTCTTTTATTTCGCCCGGTTCAGCCAGCGACAGGATATCGGCTCCGCTCTCGGCGTTTGTGCCGGGGTTCTTCTCGGTAGCTATGGTCTCTACCAATGGGTCACATCGAGCGCCGAACCGAAACTGTAAGTGGCAGATGAAACAGGAGGCGACACTCAGTCGTCGCCAGTGGCCGGGTCGTCCGTGCCGTGTTCGTACACGTCGGTATCGCTGTGCGTGGTGCCGCTGTCAACATCGAACGTCTGCAAGAGTTCGCTGAGGTCGCCGGCCTGGTCCGAAAGGGATTCGATGCCGCCGGTGACTTCGTTGATCGTCGCGGTCTGTTCCTCCGCGGCGGCGGCGACGTTCTCGGCGCGGGACGCGGTTTCCTCGCTGATTGTCCCGACCTCGTCGGTCATCGCCACTGCTTCCTCCGTCGTCGCGGCCTGCTCGTCGGTGGCGTCGCTGATGGACTGGATGCCGTCGTTGACCTCCTCGACGCGGTCGACGATCTGTTCGAGGGACTTGATCGCGTCGTCGACAGTGTCGATACCGTCCGTGACGGAGTCGCCCATCTGCCTGATGTCGGTCACGGCGTCACCGGTGGTGTCCTGCACGTCCTCGATAACCGTCGAGACTTCTTCGGTGGCCTCGGTCGTTTCCTGGGCGAGGCCTTTGATCTCGTCGGCGACGACGGCGAACCCTTCGCCAGCTTCGCCGGCTCGGGCGGCCTCGATAGAGGCGTTCAGGGCGAGCATATTGGTCTGCTCGGCGATGTCGTCGATGAGATCGACGATGTCGCCTATCTGCTCCATCTCCTCGTCGAGGGACTCGACGCGGTCGATAGTCTCGTCGGCTCGCGTCTCGATGTCGTTCATCACCTCGATGGCCTCCGACGCACGCTCGCTACCGGTCTCACCGATTTCGGCGGCCTCGTTCGATGTGGTCGCGACTTCGTCGGCCTGTGCTGCGACCTCTTCGACCGTCGCGGAGAGGCCTGACATCTCGTCGACCGTCTCTTCGATGTTCTCGTACTGCGTCTCCGCGCCGTCGGCGATCTCCTGCACGGATTCGCTGACCTCCTCGCTGGCGTCACGGACCTCCGTGGCGCTCGCGGTGATCTGGTCGGCGGAGCCGTCGACGTCGTCAGCGAACTCCCGGATACGCATGACTGTCTGGCCGAGCTGGGCGAGCATATCGTTGAACGCGGCGGCGATGTCGGCCATCGCGTCGTTGTCCGTGTCGGTGTCGAGTCGCTGCGTGAGGTCGCCGTCGGCCGCTTTCCGCATCACGGCCGAGAACTCCTCGGCCTGCCGTTCGAGCGTTCCGGCCAACTCCTCAGCCTCCTCTTTGGACTCTTCGGCCTCTTGCTGGGCCTGTTCGAGGTCGCTGATGAACGATTCGAGGTTGCCGTGCATGCTCGATAGCGACGCCCCGAGTTGGCCGGGGATGTCCTCGTCGAGCACCGGGTCGTCGAACGCCTGTCTGGAGAGCGCGTCGGCCTGTGCGGCGACGGTGTCGAGATAGGTCTTCATCTCGTAGAAGGCGTTCTGGACGTCGCCGATCTCGTCGAGGCGGTCAGACTGTTCGATGTCGGTGTCGAAGTTCCCCACCGCAAGGGCTTCCGCCTGAGTCGAGAGCCGTCTGAGCGACTGCATGATGCCGCGACCGACGAGGACGCCGATGAGGGCGAACCCGGCCAGTGAAACGCCGATGATGGCGACGAAGCTCCCCTGAATACTGTCACGTAGCGCGAAGGCGGCCGATTTCGGGGCCTGCTTGACGACGATCCACGGCGTGTCATCGACGGACTCCGCGGCGAGCAGGTACGGCCCGCTCCGGGCCACGTCGCTTTCTCCCGCTGTGAGTGCGGTCAGGTTGGCGGAGACGTTGTACTGCGTCCCGATAGTCGAGGCGTCCTCGGCGAACTGGACCGTGCCGTCCTGTCGGATAATCCGCGTTTCACCGCCGTCGATGGAGTTGCGGAACTGGGCCGTCCGCGCGGTCACGTTGTGGACCACGACGACCAGTTTGTCGCTCCGGGCGACCGGGCTCGCGAAGGCGATGTACTTCCCCCCGCCATAAGTGTACACTGTCGACATATCGACCGAGTTCGACCCGGTGACCGAGAGGCCGCCACCTTCCCACTCGAAGTCGTCAGTTCGGAGCGACGTGTCGCGTCGGTCGCTCAGCGACGACTCCTCGATTTCCAGGGTCTCCTCGTTGACGTAGTGGATGGCATACACTGAATCCGGCTGGTAGAACGCTTGCCGCTGTAACGCGCCACGGATCATCGTTGGACTCCCCTCCTGAACGTCGGACAGCGTTGAGAGAGTTCGTGCGGCGTTTCGCTGGCTACGGACCCAGTCCGCTGTTGTCGTGGCCGTCTGGATGGTACCCGTCTGCAGTTCGTTCTCGCGCTGTTCAGTCAGTTCGTTTGCGACCGTCCGCTCCGCAGTGACGCTGACACCCGCAACGAGCAGGGCAATACAGAGAATGATGAGCGTCAACTTCCGGAGGTACGTTCGCCGGACGATGTCTGGGAGACGTTGTTCGAGTTTCATAGATACTACCCGCAGGTCTGTCTGAATAACTCAAGCGCCGGTACTAGAAACCATCTGCCCAGTTATCACACCTGATTCCGTGTGGCCGGGCTATCTCCCGGCCTGGCGGACTGGGACCGGTGTCTGTGACTCCTGATACGTACACTGTCGGGTGTGACGAATTCCGCAGACCGATGCTAGTGGAGTCTCCCGAAATAGTCTCAGAAAACTCTGTGAAGCCTGAAATAATCGAAAATGGGTTCCCGAAGGACCGCCGGGAACTGCTTTGCGCGTCATACGCCGACTGAAACACCTTGTTACCCGTTTCTTTCCCGCTGTTGTGACCTCTCTTCGCGTTATCTAACGCAGGTCTGCACCTGATTTCCCCCGTCTATGGCACAGAACGCCACACACGGAAGCGCTACCGGCTGAGTCCGAAAGAGGAGTCTTAAGTACCTCCGAAAGGTACCAGTGCCTACTATGGCGAACGGCAAGTACGCCGCGCGCAAGCTCAAGAAGGACCGCCAGAAGCACCGGTGGTCCGACACTGACTACGCGCGTCGCGAACGCGGCCTGGGCAAGAAGTCCGACCCGCTCGAGGGTGCGCCCCAGGGACGAGGTATCGTACTGGAGAAAGTCGGAATCGAGGCCAAGCAGCCTAACTCCGCGATCCGGAAATGTGTCCGCGTCCAGCTCATCAAGAACGGTAAGCAGGTCACCGCGTTCTGTCCCGGTGACGGCGCTATCTCTTTCATCGACGAGCACGACGAGGTCACGATTGCGGGTATCGGCGGGGCGAAGGGCCGCGCGATGGGCGACCTCTCCGGTGTCAACTACAAGGTCGAGAAAGTCAACGGTGTCTCTCTCATTGAACTCGTTCGCGGTAACGCGGAGAAACCGGTCCGATAACCATGAGTGCAGAAGACACATCCGACGCTGACGCGGCCGAGGAAAGCGAGCCGGAGACGGCCCGCGCGAAACTGTTCGGTACGTGGTCGATCACGGACATCGAGTACACCGACCCCTCCACCGAGCGCTACATCACCGTCACCCCCATCGCCCACACGATGGGCCGGCACTCGGACAAGCAGTTCAAGAAAAGCGAAATCAGCATCGTCGAGCGGCTCATCAACCGCCTGATGCAGACCGACGAGAACACAGGTAAGAAGCAGCTTGCCACCTCCATCGTCACGGAGGCGTTCGACATCGTTCACGAGCGCACCGACGAGAACCCGATTCAGGTGCTCGTCCGTGCTGTCGAGAACAGCGCCCCCCGAGAGGAGACCGTCCGCCTGAAATACGGTGGTATCTCGGTCCCGAAGGCCGTCGACGTCGCGCCACAGCGCCGCGTCGACCAGGCCCTGAAGTTCATCGCAGAGGGCGTGTACGGTGGCTCGTTCAAGACCACCACGAGCGCCGCCGAGGCGCTCGCACAGCAGCTCATCGGCGCTGCTAACGACGACGTCCAGGCCTACGCGGTCAACCAGAAAGAAGAGAAAGAACGCGTCGCGGCCGCCGCTCGCTAACCCGGCTGTCTCCGACATCTTTATTCTTCTTTGCTCTGCAGTGAAATCTATGCGAAAACCGTGCCAGGACGGCGGGTCTCGTCGCCAGTATCTCGCCGCGCTCGCCGCCGCCGGGGCGACCGCGCTGGCCGGCTGTCGCGGTGAGTCCGGGACACAGGACGGTAGCTCGGACCCGACGCCGACAACCACAACGGCGGCAGACCCGGCTCGGGCGCTGGACCATTACGACGTATCCATTAGCCACGAGCGCAGCCAGTCACCCGACACCGACTGGGCGGCTCCGACCGCGTCGCCGACAGACGCGCCGCTCGCCACCGAACCGCTCATCGAGGACCTCGAAATCCCGTGGGACCTCTCGTTTGCCGCGGACGGAACGCTGTTTCTCACCGAGCGGGTCGGCCGCGTCCTCTCGTTTGTGGACGGCAGCGTCCGAACAGTCACCGAACCCGCAGCGGTCATCGACGCGGAATCGAGCGACGATGGCTGGTGGGTCACCGGTGGTGAGGGCGGCACGCTCGGCGTCGCCGCGCACCCGACTTACCCCGAGCCGCCGGTGGTGTACGTCTACTACACGACGACAACCGACGACGACGAGCGGTTCAACCGGGTCGTCGCCATGGACGTCTCGGCCGAGGACCCGGCCGCCACGGAGTCCGTCCTCGTCGACGACATTCCCGGAAGCAAGATACACAACGGCGGTCGGCTCACGTTCGGCCCCGAGAACTACCTCTGGATCACGACCGGCGACGCCGGGTCCGGCGAACTGGCCGCGGACACCGACTCGCTCGGTGGGAAAGTCCTCCGCGTGACGCCCGCGGGCGACCCCGCACCCGGAAACCCGGACCTCGGTGGTGACCCGCGGGTGTTCACCTACGGCCACCGGAACCCACAGGGGCTCGCGTGGCTTCCGGACGGCACTGTCGTAGCTTCCGAGCACGGCCCGACCGGCCGGGACGAACTCAACCGCCTCGTGGCTGGGGGGTACTACGGCTGGCCCGACACCCGCAAGCACGAGGAGTACGCCGACGCCGGCCCCGAAGTCCGCCGCCCGCTCGCAAACACGGGCAACACCGGCGGCTGGGCTCCCTCCGGGTCGCTGTGCTACACCGGCGACGCCGTGCCGTCGCTGCGGAACCGACTGCTCACTGGCGGCCTGAAGGGCCAGAAACTCCTCGCAACGACGCTGACGCCGGCCGGTGGGGACCTGCCACCGGGTGACGACGCCGAGGTGTACGACGCCGACTGGACCGACGACGTCTACACCGCGACGACCCACTCCCTGCTGGCCGACGAAGTCGGCCGGATTCGCCACGTCGAGCAGGGGCCCGACGGCGGCCTCTACCTCGTCACGTCGAACCGCGACGGGCGGGCCGGAGACGGGTTCCCGCGGGAGCGCGACGACGTGCTCGCCCGCATCACGCCGGCCGAGTGACGGGTCGGCCGGCGACACCCGCTCTGTGAACCACTGGCTATATTTCGGTTGACGAGAGAGGGAGACCCATGGCAACAGAGCAATCCGTCGACCTCGTCGACGACGAGACTGTGGGCTTGTTCACGAAGGCGGTGCTGCTCGCGGCGCTGACCGCGGCGCTCGCACAGATATCTATCCCGCTCCCGGGGCCGCTGGTGCCGTTCTCGCTCCAGCCCTTTGGGATGTTTTTCGCCGGTCTGGTGCTGGGGCCGCTGTGGGGCGGCGTTGCCTTGCTACTGTACATCCTTGTCGGGATTGCTGGCGCTCCGGTGTTCTCGAACGCGAACGCGGGGCTTGGCTACGTCATCGCCGGACAGGGGACCGGCGGTTTCCTCGTCGGGTTTCTGGTCGGCGCGGTCGTCGCCGGCGCTATCGCACACCGGAGCATAGCGCCGAAACCGGTCGCTGCTCTCTCTGTCCCAGTGCAGGTCGTCGCGCTCACCGCGGCGGTCGTCGTCGTGTACGCTATCGGCATCCCGTGGATGTCGTTCGTTACTGGCCTTCCGCTCACTCGCGCTGCGACCGTGATGGCCCCGTACATACCGCCGGACCTCCTGAAGCTCGGTATCGCGATTGCCATCGTACAGGGTGGGTATCTCGCCGGTCGATGATCGCGGTCAGCGACCTGCGCTATCGGTACGGCGACGTCGACGTCCTCGACGGGCTCACGCTGTCGATACCCGACGGTCAGTACTGCCTGCTCGTCGGACCGAACGGGAGCGGCAAGACGACGCTCGTCCGACATTTCAACGCCCTGCTGACCCCGGACGCCGGCACGGTCACCGTCGATGGGACGGACGTGACGGACGACCCCGTCGTCGCCCGGACACGCATCGGGATGGTGTTCCAGCACCCTCGCGACCAGTTCGTCGCGGCGACCGTGGCGGCTGACGTGGCCTTCGGTCCGGAGAACCTCGGCCTCGACAGGGGCGAGATCGACCGCCGGGTCGAAACGGCGCTCGACGCCGTCGACCTCGGTAGTGCCGCCGATAGCCGTATCGACGCTCTCTCGGGCGGTGAGCAGGCCCGCGTCGCCATCGCCGGGGCGCTCGCCATGGAGCCGGACTACCTCGTGCTCGACGAACCGCTCGTCGGCCTCGACTGGCCGGCCAGGGAGTCGGTGCTCGACCACCTCGACGCGCTGGCCGCCGATGGAACGGGCATCATCGTCGTCACGCACGACCTCCGGGACCTCCACGAGCGGGCCGACCGCCTCGTCGCGCTGCACGAGGGGCAGGTCGTGCTCGATGCGTCGCCAGCCGAAGCACTCGATACCCTCCCGGACCTCGGTATCCGCGACCCACGATGTTGAGCTACCGGCCCGGTTCGACGCTCGCGCATCGGCTGGACCCGCGGTCGAAGCTGCTGGTTCAGTTCGGGCTCGCCATCGCCGCGGTCGCTCACCCCACGCTCCCGTGGCTCGTCGAGACGACCGCGTTCGCGCTGGGTACGCTCGCTGCGGCACGGCTCTCGCCGCTGGCCGTCCTGCGCTCCTACCGGGTCGTCCTCGCCGTGCTGGCACTGGCACCGGTCGTCGCCGGTGTGGCGCTCGGCCCACCGTGGTTTCGGGTCGACCCGGCGCTGCGCTCGGCCCTGCACGTCGGGCGTATCCTCCCGGTGTTGCTCGTCAGCGCCGCCTACCTCACGTCGACGCCGGTCCGAGACACGCGGGCGGCGGTCCAGCGCCTGATACCCGGCAAGCCCGGCCAGATTCTCGGCATCGGGATGGCGCTCGTCGTCCGACTGTTCCCGCTGGTACTCGCGGACGTTCGGGAGGTGCGCAATGCGATCCACGCTCGCGGCGGTGAGGCCCGCCCGCTACGGGACCGTGTTCGACTGCTCGCCGTTCGGTCGCTGGAACGGACCCTCGACCGCTCGGACCGGCTCTCGATCGCCCTGCGGGCCCGCTGTTTCGCGTGGAACCCGACACTTCCGCCGCTTTCGTTCGACCGTCGTGACTACCCGGTGCTCGCCGTCGGCATCGCGCTGTCGGTGTCGCCGCTCGTGCCGGTTTAGCCGGTCGCCTGCGTGCGCCCAAGTACAACGGTGGTTGGTGGTTTCGCTATTCTGTCACTCCACGATATCGACACCGGTAATCTCGAACCGTGCGCCGCCCTCGCTCCCCTCGTCGATAGTTACTGTCCAGTCGTGGGCGTCGGCGATCTCCGCGACGATCCAGAGCCCGAACCCAGTTCCGGCATCCGACGTGGAGTACCCGGTGTCGAACACGCGCGACCGCTCTGATTCGTCGATGCCGTCGCCGTCGTCTTCGACGTAGAAGCCGCCGTCAAGTTCTCCAACGGTGACCGTGACGTCGTCGTCGCCGTGTTCCACGCTGTCGCCGGCCCCCGGCTGACTGCTTGTGGAGCCATGCTCCACACTGTTGCTGAACAGGTTCTCGAGCAGTTGTTCCAATCGGCTCCTGTCAGCACGAACGACGGCGTCCGTCTCGACAGTGAGTTCGGCGTCGTTGGTTTCGACGTTGTGCCAGCACTGTTCGGCCGTGTCCGTGAGCGCCACTACGCCGGCGTCAACCGCTGACTGCTCGTCGCGAGCGGCCGCGAGCAGGTCGTCGATGAGCGTCCGCATCCGCGCGAGCGCGTCGCTGGCGCTGTCGAGGTGTTCGCTGTCGTACTCCTGTTGGGCCAGTTCGATGCGTCCCTCGGCGACGGATAGTGGGTTCCTGAGGTCGTGGCTGACGATGCTCGTGAACTCTTCGAGACGTTCGTTCGTGTCCTCCAGTTCCTGCTCGCGGCGCTTGCGCTCGGTGATGTCACGGTCGATACCGATTGCCCGGACTGGCGTCCCGTCGCTGTCGGATTCGACGCGGCCCTTTGCCTCCATCCAGCGGACCTCGCCGTCACGGACGATTCGGAACTCGGCTTCGTACGTGCCGGTCTCGGTCGCCGATTCGATTCGGGCCGCAACTTCCGACTGGTCCTCGGGATGGACCAGCGGTAAAAACTCGTCCAGCGACTCGATGTCAGTGCCGTACAGCGTCTCGGACCCGGGGTAGTACGACAGGTCGCCGGACTCGAACTCGCGGTCCCAGACGACCGTATTAGTGGTCTCTAGCGCGATTTCCATCCGCTCGCGAGTCCCTTCCAGTTCGTGCTCTCGGAGCTTTCGGTCCGTGATATCCTGGACAGAGCCCCGGAGTTTGACAACGTCGCCGTTCTCGGTGACCGGTTCACACAGTGCGCGGACCCATCGGTCGTGGTCGTCGTCGCCGATACGCACCTCCATGTCGTATCCCTCTGCTGTTTCTATCGCCCGCTCGAACTCGGTCATGACCGTCTCCCTGTCGTCGGGGTGGTACAGGTCGACGATAGAGTCGACGCTCAGTTCGTCGTCCGGAGTCAGGCCGTGCAACCGGTAGAACTCGCTTGTCACCGTCATATCCGGCGGCTCGCTCGTCACGTCTATCTCCCAGCCGCCGACGCTCGCGATCCGCTGGGCCTGGTCGAGGAGTTCCTTCGTTCGCGTAAGCTCCTGCTCGCGTGCCTTCCGTTCGGTGATGTCCCGGCCGATGCCGGCCAGCATCGGGTTCCCGTCGGGGTCTTCGACGCGGGTCGCCGTGAACTCGTGGGGGATCTGGTCCCCCGATTTCGTGATAAACGGCACTTCCACGCGGGTCGTGTCGCCCTCGAACACCGATTCGATAGCGGCCCCAACGAGGTCCCGATACTCCGCCGGGAAGAACTCGGCTCCGTGGGTCCCGGCGACTTCGGCGGCCGAGTAGCCGGTCACGTTCAGCAGACTCTCGTTCCAGCGCCGGAAGCGGCCGTCGCTGTCGAGGACGTAGAACACGTCGTCGATGGCGTCCAGCATGTCGTCGGTGTACTGCTTGTACCGCTCGAGGCGTTGCTCGCGCTGCTGGCGTTCGAGTTCGTAGCTCACCCACTGCGCCGCGAGATGGACGAACGTCTTCTCGTCCTCGGTGAAGGGGGTCTTGCGGGCCTCCCGGTCGACGAAACAGAGGCTCCCTGAATGCGCGTCACGGACACGGACCTCGGCGCTGATGTACGTCTCGTATTCCCAGCGGTCGTATGCTGGGTCCGAGGCCCACCCCTCTTCGGACGCTTCGGCGATTGCCATGACGCTCCCTGTGTCGATCATCTTCCGGCAGTACGCCTCCGACAGCGGCGTGACGGTTCCCGGCTTGAGCCGTTCGTCGCTCCCGCTCGCATAGCGGACGGTGAACTCGTCGCGGTCGGCGTCGTTCGCGGACAGGAACGCGCTGGCGGTCCCAAGGCGCTCCCGACCAAGGTCCAAAACCGCCTGTATCTTCTCTTCAAACGAGGCGTCGGGGTCGGCGCTGATCTCGTAGAGCCTCCGGAGCGTCTGGTTGTGCTCTGTGAGCTGGTTCTTGGTGGCTTCGAGTTCGCGCTCGCGGTTCCGCCGCTCGGTGATGTCACGGGCGAACCCGGCCACGCGAACGACCTCGCCGTCGTCGTTCATTATCGGCTCGCCCTGTATCCAGACCCAGCGCCGATACTCCTCTGTTGCGTTGACACGGCATTCGATGTCGGCCGACTCGCCGTGCATGAGACGCCGCATCGCGTCTTTCATCAGTTCGCGGTCCTCGGGATGGATACCGTTCAGGAAATCGTAGGGGTTGTCACGGAGCTTGGCCACTGACCGCCCCCAGATATCCTCGTAGGCGGAGTTGATCACGAGGACTTCGCTCAGGTCGGCCGTGAACTCCCAGAGGATATCGTTGGTTGCCTCGGTGAGCTCCCGGACGCGGCGCTCTGACTCGGCGGCCTGTCGCTTCGCGCGGTACTCGGAGACCGCGTTTTCGATGCGGTTGGCCAGTAGCTCGTACACCTCGACTCCGAACGACTTCTGTAGATAGTCGGTGACGCCCATCGAGATGGCTTCGCTGGCCACCTCTTCGCTGCCCTTACCGGTGAACAGAATGAACGGCAGATCCGGGTCTGTCTCCCGAATCGCATCGAGCAGATCGATGCCGTTCATCTTCGGCATATCGTAGTCGGAGACGACGGCGTCGAACCCGTTTTCGGCGAGCTGGTCGAGCCCGTCTCGTGCGCTGGTCGCGGTTTCGACGGAGATCCGGTCGTCCGCAGCCTCCAGGGAATCCGCTGCGACAGCCACGAAATCAGGGTCGTCGTCGATGTGTAACACCTGAATCCGTTCGCCGACGACATCGGTTTCCCCGTCGAGATGCCGGCCGCGAAGCGCCTCGGTCATAGTCAACTAGTTCACAAGTCCACGCAAAAACAGTTCTGCCAGTTAATTTGTGTTCGCGCGCAAGCGAAGCCGGCAGTCGGTGGCGACGAGGCTATCGCCTGCGTGTGACAACACCCGGCCGTCAGTGAGCCGATCTTCCCGGGACATTCGGTTTCAGTCTGCCGCTCGGCCGCCGCCGCCGGCGTACGCGCGAGTCACGTCGACGAGCGCCTTCCGGAACTCGGACTCGTTCGGCTCGGGCGACAGCGAGGCGAAGTGGCGCTTGAACTCCGTGAGGTCGACTGATTCGGCGTCCTGGGCCGCGGCGTGGGCGAGGTCGTACAGCCGGTGGTCCGGTTCGACCAGGTCGTGGCGCTCACACAGCGCAAGGGCGAACGCCGCATTGACGGCCGTGATATCCGGGTCTGCAGCCGGCGTCAGCCGTGCGGCCGGTTCGCTGGGGTGGCGCACTCGGGTCGGTGACGTCGAGCGGTCCCAGGTCGGCGGATCGCCGGGGCGGTCCGCGACGGCGGCCGCGAGGCTGGCTTCCAGAAACGGGACCAGTTTGTCGCCGGGCACCACTGGCATCCAGATATCGTCGGCGTAGACGTCTTTCATGTGGTTGGCGATCTGGTAACAGTGCGTGAGCTTTCGCTGTTCGACCGAACGCCCCGCCAGCGCGAGGTAGATGGCTTCTCGCGTCGATTGTGTGTGCGACGGATGCCCGCATTCGTGGTGGTGCATGTGTGCGTACTCGTGTAACGCCAGCTCGCGGGCCATCGCGCTCGTCGCGGCCTGGCGGGAGATTGTCAGCCGGTGGGCGTCGTCGCTGTGGCTGACGCGGGTACGTTCATCAGGATCCTCCCGGACCCGGACTGTCACTGGTCGTTTCAGGTCGTGTTCCGTCGAGAAGAGGTCCCGCGCCCCGAGAAACGGTTCGGCCGGCCCACCCTGCACGTGCACGTCCATGTGTCACTTTCTCATGGGCCACAGAGCTATTAATCCACGGGTGGGGGCAGCGTTCGCACGCAGCGCTCAGGACTCAAGCGCCGCGAAACCGCGCTCCAGATCCGCCCGGAGGTCCTCGACATCCTCGATACCGACTGAAAGGCGGATGAGCGTATCAGAGATGCCGAGTTCGTCCCGCGCCGCCGGTGAGAGCGGTTCGTGCGTCATCGCCGCCGGAAGCTCCGCTAGACTTTCGACGCCGCCAAGGCTGACTGCCAGCGTCACCGTCTCTAGAGCTTCGAGAAATTGTTTTGCGTCGGCCATGTCTCCGGCCAGTTCGAACGAGAGCACGCCGCCAAAGCCCTGCATCTGCTCGCGAGCCAGGTCGTGCTGTGGGTGGCTCTCTAACCCTGGGTAGTGGACCGCTTCGACGCGCTCGTGGTCGTCGAGGTACTGCGCAAGCGCCATCGCGTTGTCCTCGTGGCGAGTCATCCGGACGCCCAGCGTTTTGATACCTCGTGAGATGAGATAGCTGTCGAACGGGGCGAGCATATTCCCGAGGGCGATTTGCTGGCGGAACTCTACCCGCTCGGCGACCTCGGGGTCGTCGGTAATCAATGCGCCGCCAACAGCATCGCTGTGGCCGTTGAGGTACTTCGTTGTGCTGTGGACCACCAGGTCCGCACCGAGCGACAGCGGCTGTTGGAAGTACGGACTCGCGAAGGTGTTGTCGACCCCGACCGTCGCGTCGTAGTCGGCGGCGACGGCCGCAATCGCATCGATATCACAGAGTTTTATCAACGGATTTGTCGGGGTCTCGACCCAGACTAACTCCGTTGCCGGCGTCATCGCGGCCGCGACAGCGTCGGCGTCAGTCGCGTCGACGAACTCCACGTCGACGCCAAGCTGGTCCCGGAACAGCGTTTCGAACATCCGTCGCGTGCCCGCGTACAGGTCGTCGAACGCAACGACGTGGTCGCCCGGTTCGACCAGTGAGAGCACCGCTGTTGCAACGGCCGCTGTCCCCGAACTGAAGGCATAGGCCCGCTCTCCGTCCTCTAGCGCGGCTAATTCCTGTTCGAGGCCGTGTCGTGTCGGGTTCGACAGCCGCGAGTAGAGGAACTCGCCTTCACCGGGGTCGACGTCCTCAAGAGACAGGTCCGTATCGAGCCCGGCCAGTTCGTAGGTCGACGAGAGGTGTATCGGGAGCGTGACATCCCCTGCTGCTGACGCCGTCTCGGTATCGACTGCAATCGTGTCGAGATGTGGACGTCGAGTCATACGCTTCCGTCTGCTGGCTGGCGCTAATACCTTTGCAATCATTACTCATCCGACTGCAAATAATTATAATCGCTGGGTATACTTCTCTGACTGCGAGCGATTGCTAATGCGAGACTATCCCACGCGAACGGCCGAATTTCAAGCGGTCACGGCCGTAGTGAAACACTATCCTTTTGACCCTGCTGTTGATAGAAAGCTGTATAATGGGCCGACGTAAGAAAATCGTCCAAGAATGTGAGACACTGATGGACGATCCGGAGCACATCCGGAACATCGCCATCGCTGCTCACGTCGATCACGGAAAGACGACACTGACAGACAATCTGCTGGCCGGTGCCGGCATGATTTCCGACGACACCGCCGGCGAACAGCTGGCGATGGACACTGAGGAAGACGAACAGGAACGTGGGATTACCATCGACGCGGCTAACGTTTCGATGACCCACGAATACGAGGACCAGAACCACCTCATCAACCTCATCGACACCCCCGGCCACGTCGACTTCGGTGGCGACGTGACCCGTGCGATGCGTGCCGTCGACGGCGCGCTGGTGGTCGTCGACGCCGTCGAGGGCGCGATGCCCCAGACCGAGACGGTGCTCCGGCAGGCGCTCCGCGAGGGCGTCAAGCCGACGCTGTTCATCAACAAGGTCGACCGCCTCATCTCCGAGCTTCAGGAAGGACCCGAGGAGATGCAGGAGCGCCTGCTCGCGGTCATTCAGGACGTCAACGACCTCATCCGCGGTATGACCGAGGAGATGGACGACATCGAGGACTGGACGGTTTCCGTCGAGGAAGGGACCGTCGGCTTCGGCTCCGCGCTGTACAAGTGGGGCGTCTCGATGCCGTCGATGCAGCGGACCGGCATGGACTTCGGCGAAATCATGGAGCTCGAGCGCAACGACAACCGCCAGGAACTCCACGAGCGCACGCCGCTGTCCGACGTGGTGCTCGACATGGTGTGTGAGCACTTCCCGAACCCTGTCGACGCCCAGCCGATGCGCGTGCCGCGTATCTGGCGTGGCGACGCCGAATCCCAGCTCGCCGAGGACATGGCGATGGTCAACGAGGACGGCGAAGTCGTCCTGATGGTCACCGACATCGGTGTCGACCCCCACGCTGGCGAAATCGCCGCCGGTCGTGTCTTCTCCGGCACGCTGGAGAAGGGCCAGGAGCTGTACGTCTCCGGAACTGCGGGCAAGAACCGCATCCAGAGCGTCGGTATCTACATGGGTGGCGAGCGCGAGGAAGTCGAGCACGTTCCCGCCGGGAACATCGCCGCCGTCACGGGCCTCAAGGACGCCATCGCTGGCTCCACCGTCTCCAGCGAGGAGATGACGCCGTTCGAGTCCATCGAGCACATCTCGGAGCCGGTCATCACGAAGTCCGTCGAGGCACAGAACATGGACGACCTGCCGAAGCTCATCGAGACGCTCCAGCAGGTCGCCAAGGAAGACCCGACCATTCAGGTCGAGATTAACGAGGACACCGGCGAGCACCTCATCTCCGGGCAGGGTGAACTCCACCTGGAAGTCATCGGCCAGCGTATCGAGCGCAACCAGGGCATCCCGATCAACACCGGTGAGCCGATTGTTGTCTACCGCGAAGCCCCGCAGGCAGACAGCCGCGAAGTCGAAGGTCGGTCGCCGAACAACCACAACCGCTTCTACATCAGCATCGAGCCGCTCGGCGAGGACATCGTCGAGACCATCAAGATGGGCGAGGCGTCGATGGACATGCCAGAACTGGAGCGCCGTGAAGCGCTGCAGGAGGCCGGCATGGACAAGGACGACTCCCAGAACATCGAGCACATCCACGGGACCAACATCCTGCTCGACGAGACGAAGGGTATCCAGCACCTCAACGAGACGATGGAACTCGTCATCGAAGGCCTCGAAGAAGCCCTCGACGACGGCCCGCTCGCGTCCGAGCCGGTCCAGGGGTCGCTCATCCGTCTCCACGACGCTCGCCTCCACGAGGACGCCATCCACCGCGGCCCGGCCCAGGTCATCCCGGCCGTCCGCGAGGCTGTCCACAACGCGCTCATCGACGCCAGCATCAAGCTGCTGGAGCCGATTCAGCAGGTCCGCATCGACGTGCCCAACGACCACATGGGCGCTGCGAGCGGCGAGATCCAGGGCCGCCGTGGCCGCGTCGACGACATGTACCAGGAAGGCGACCTGATGGTCGTCGAAGGCGTCGCGCCGGTCGACGAGATGATCGGCTTCTCCTCCGACATCCGCTCGGCCACTGAGGGCCGTGCCTCCTGGAACACCGAGAACGCCGGCTTCCAGGTCCTTGCCGACAATCTCCAGCCGGACAAGATCAGCGAGATCCGCGAGCGCAAGGGCATGAAGCAGGAACTGAACCCGGCTATCGACTACTTCTAAGTACCTTTTTACTTCGTCGGGTTTCCTCGCGCCGCCGACGGCGGCGCTGCGGGAACCACTCCTCGTAAAAATCTACGCTAAAAACGACCTCCGAGTCGCGCTCTGCGAGCGCGCTCGGAGTGAAACCGCGCGCCGTCGGCGCACGGTATGCCTTCCCGCGCTTTGACCCCTCTTTGTTCCGCCACCGAACAGCTCTCACTCTCCCGCTTGTCCCCGCAACCGGTCGATTCGGTTCCCCAGCGGTGGCGATTTCGAGAACGGGTTCGCGAGCCGTCGTCTCGACGGTTCCATGTCGTGGATGTCGGCGTACCGTTCGAGGGCGTCCGCGACGGCACCCGGGCCGATGCGCTCGGCCGCGTAATCGTCGGCGGCCCGAACCCCGCGGCGGGTGACCCACTGGCTGACGACGATGAGTCCGAGACTCGCGCCGACGAGGGGCCACAGCGGGCCGATGCCGGCCAGTGCCACGAACAGCGGAACTACTGCGACGAGCAGGCCGCCGACGACCCGGGCAAGGACTCGGGCGTTCTGGCGGCCGGCCTGGACTGCGAGGAGGGCCGTCGCCGTCTCGTCGTCGAACACGTCGAGGAACGTGCTCGTCAGGAACAGGCGACGATAGCCGGGGACGCCGCGCACGGTCACGTTCGCGGTTCTCTCCTGTTCGGTGTCGAACACCCGGACGTCTCGGACAGTCAGTCCCGCACGCTCTTTGAGTCGCTCCAGTGTCTCCGCTGTCGGTTCGTCCGGCCTATCGACCGACCGCACTAGCGGGATGAACCACGGTGAGACGGCCTGTACGGTGACAGCGAAAACGGCAACGAGAGCCAGCAGTCCGGGGGGCGACAGCCCGGCTTCGAGCGGCACCACGACGACAGTCACCAACGCAGTGATTCCGAGGACGTACCGCCCCATCCGGACCACCGCCCGCCCTGTCGAGAGTTCGATGTCACGAACGCTGCGGATACCCGGGACAGTCGGCGCGTAGGCGGCCAGTCCGACGGCGCCGGCGGCGAGTAGCTCGGCGAACGTCGCTACCACTGCTCCGACGACTCCGGGCTGCCCGCCGGCAATCAAGTGGCCGAGTCCGAGCAACAGAAAGACGACGTACGACAGCAGCGTAAACGGGAGTATGATAGCGAGGAACAACTGCCGGTATCTGGCGACGGGGTTCGAGAGTCGTCGTACGACCGCGCTTCCGAGCGCGCCGATGCCCGCTCCGACGACGGCGAACGTTCCGACGGCGAGCAGCGCTGCACCTGTCGACAGCGATGTGGCTTGGAGGGCGTACACATACGAATCCCTCTGCTGTCAGGCAAAAAAACGTAGCGTTCACCTGTCTGTATCCGGCACGAGTAGGGTTGAGCCCCACGTTTAGGTCAACCGACGTCGAACAGCACGGTATGAGCGACCGCCTGCATCAGATTGTGGACCTTCTCGTCGCTGCTGTCATCGCCGGCACGTCGACGTTCATTTGGAGTTTCGTCCTGCCGACGGGGCTGGCACTGACGCTTGCGGGGATGTTCGCGGCGATGTACTACTTTTCACGCAATCCCTGGGGGTCGCCTCGCGGCGAGGCGTACAACGAGTGGATCGACGACCTGTACGACCGCTTTCTGCCGTGAGACCAAACGAACGGTTTCTTATACGTGCCCCTGCTGAGTCATCCACAATGAGCCGAGATACTCAGGAGGTGAGCGGGCGATGAGCGACTCGACCGACGAGGTACGGTCCTACACAGTTCGGCTGGAGCTGGTCGACGAACCGGGCGAACTGCTGCGGGCGCTCGAGCCCATCGCCACGAACGGCGGGAACCTCCTCTCTATCTTCCACGAGCGGGGGAACGTGACCCCGCGGGGCCACATTCCCGTGGAGGTCGACCTGGAGGCGACCCCCGAGCGGTTCGACGGGATCGTCGACGCCCTCCGCGACGCGGGCATCAACGTCATCCAGGCCGGGGCAGAGCAGTACAGCGAGGCGCTGACGATCATCCTCACCGGCCACCTCGTCAACACAGACCTCTCTGACACACTTTCGCGGATTCACGAATCTACTGACGCGACCGTGACCGACCTCTCGCTGTCGGCACCGGAGGGAACCGACGACGCCTCCAGCGCGCGCATCCGACTGGCGACCGAGGAAGGGGCAGTCGACGAGACGATGACTTCGATTCGTGCTGTCGCCGACGAGAAGGGGCTCCACGTCATCGAGCCGCTCGCTGCGGGAGGTGAGGCATGAGACTCGCCGTCATCGGAGCCGGCGCAGTCGGATCCAGCGTCGTCGAATTAGCGAGCGACCACGGCCATTCGGTCACCGCGTTCGCTGACTCCAGTAGTGCCGTCATCGACAGCGCCGGCATCGACACTGCCGAGGTGCTCGACCGGAAGCGAACCGACGGCGTTGTCGGCAGTGCCGCACCCGAAGACGCGCTTTCGGCCGAGTACGACGTACTCGTCGAGGCGACGCCGACGACGCTCGGCGACGCCGAACCGGGATTCAGCCACGTTCAGGCCGCGCTTGAACGAGACTGCCACGCCGTGCTGGCGAACAAAGGCCCGGTCGCAGAGCGGTACGCCGACGTTCGCGCGCTGGAACGCGAGAGCGAGGGGAGCGTGCTGTTCGAGGCAACCGTCGGCGGTGCGATGCCGGTCCTCTCGACCATCGACGACTTCGACCCGAGCCACATCACCGCCGTCCGCGGGGTGCTCAACGGGACGGCGAACTTCATCCTCTCCCGGATGGCGACCGAGGGTCTCGATTACGAGCACGTCCTCGCGGAGGCACAGGACCTCGGCGTCGCCGAGGCCGACCCGACCTTCGACGTCGACGGCACCGACGCGGCGCTGAAAGGCGTCATCATCGCGAACGTCCTGGCCGATGACGAGACGGAATACACGCTCGACGACGCCGAAGTCGAGGGCATTCAGGATATCTCCGGCAGTGCGCTCGAACTCGCACGGGCTGACGGCCGGACCGTTCGGCTCATCGCCGAGGTCGTCGAGGGCTCCGTCCGCGTCGGCCCGCGGCTCGTTCCGGACAACGCGCCGCTTGCCGTCTCGGGGACCCGCAACATCGCTCAGCTGGAAACCGAGCACGCCGGCCAACTCAACATTTCCGGCCGCGGTGCCGGCGGCCCGGAGACGGCGAGCGCGGTGCTTGCCGATATCGGCCGACTGTAACGAGACAGCGGGATTTCCGACACGCCCGCATCGTTCTCTTATTCACTGTGCTTCCCTCAGTTGGCAGTCCCGTTTGTCACTCCGAAGGACACAAACCCGGCCGTGACTGTCGGTATCGGTCGTTCTCCCTGACCAAGCTATTGGGTGCCACACTACCATGCCATGTCGTGCCGAATCGCAAGAAAGCGACGGGCTGACGCTTACACGCTTTCGAAATCGTTTTATGAACCACCAGCTAATAAACCCGATACAGCGCCTCTGCGCGTGAGAGATAACAATGAGCGACGAACAACACCAGAACCTGGCCATTATCGGCCACGTCGACCACGGGAAGAGCACGCTCGTCGGCCGACTCCTGTACGAGACAGGATCGGTACCGGAGCACGTCATCGAACAGCACAAGGAAGAAGCCGAGGAGAAGGGCAAGGGCGGATTCGAGTTCGCCTACGTCATGGACAACCTCGCCGAAGAGCGTGAGCGTGGTGTCACCATCGACATCGCCCACCAGGAATTCAGCACTGACGCCTACGAGTTCACCATCGTGGACTGTCCTGGCCACCGCGACTTCGTGAAGAACATGATTACCGGCGCGAGCCAGGCCGACAACGCCGTCCTGGTCGTCGCCGCTGACGACGGTGTGCAGCCGCAGACTCAGGAACACGTGTTCCTGGCCCGCACCCTGGGCATTGGCGAGCTCATCGTCGGTGTCAACAAGATGGACCTCGTCGACTACGGCGAGTCCAAGTACAACCAGGTCGTCGAAGAGGTCAAGGACCTCCTCACCCAGGTCCGCTTCGACTCCGAGAACGCCAAGTTCATCCCGCTCTCGGCGTTCGAGGGCGACAACGTCGCCAGCGAGTCCGAGCACACGGACTGGTACGACGGCGAAATCCTGCTGGAAGCACTCAACAACCTGCCGGCCCCGGAGCCGCCGACGGACGCGCCGCTCCGACTGCCGATTCAGGACGTCTACACCATCTCCGGTATCGGGACGGTCCCGGTCGGCCGCGTCGAGACTGGTATCCTGAACACGGGCGACAACGTGAGCTTCCAGCCATCGGACGTCGGCGGCGAAGTGAAGACCGTCGAGATGCACCACGAGGAAGTCCCGAAGGCCGAGCCCGGTGACAACGTCGGATTCAACGTCCGCGGTATCGGCAAGGACGACATCCGACGCGGTGACGTCTGTGGTCCGGCCGACGACCCGCCATCGGTCGCCGAGACCTTCCAGGCCCAGATCGTCGTGATGCAGCACCCGTCCGTCATCACGGAAGGGTACACGCCGGTCTTCCACGCCCACACGGCACAGGTCGCCTGTACTGTCGAGTCCATCGACAAGAAGATCGACCCGTCCTCCGGCGAGGTCGCCGAGGAGAACCCCGACTTCATCCAGAACGGGGACGCTGCCGTCGTGACGGTCCGCCCACAGAAGCCGCTCAGCATCGAGCCGTCCTCCGAGATTCCGGAGCTCGGTTCGTTCGCTATCCGCGACATGGGTCAGACCATCGCCGCCGGCAAAGTCCTCAGCGTCAACGAGCGATAACGTATGTCCCAGCAGGCACGCGTTCGGCTCGCGGGCACAAGCCCCGAGGACCTCGACGACATCTGCGCCGACGTGCGGGAGATTGCGAACAAGACCGGGGTCGAACTCTCCGGTCCGGTTCCGCTCCCCACCAAGACGCTTGAGGTTCCCACCCGCAAGTCCCCCGACGGCGAGGGGACCGCGACGTGGGAACACTGGGAGATGCGCGTCCACAAGCGGCTCATCGATATCGACGCCGACGAACGGGCACTGCGCCAGCTGATGCGCATCCAGGTTCCCAACGACGTCTCCATCGAGATCGTCCTCGAGGACTGAGCCTCGGGGCCTGTCGCTTCGCGACAGCGTCGTTGTGCCACCCGTCCGAACCGCTGGCCGGGACAGTGTGAATCGCTATCGAAGGCCGCTCTCACGCGCAGGGTTTTTATAACTCCGCGTTCGAGTGGCAGACCACGCGGGCTCGTAGATCAGTGGCAGATCGCTTCCTTCGCAAGGAAGAGGCCCCGGGTTCAAATCCCGGCGAGTCCATGCCGACTTTTCATTGTTCCGAAGGGCCCCTGAGTACGGCTCGAAGCTACTGCAGACCGATCACGAACCCAGAAACCGCTGCATAGAGCCGGTGGATCAGAAGAACTGAAACAGGTCGTCCCGCTGGGCCTCGTGAAGGTGGTGCCGGACGGCCTCGTTCAGCGGCTCGACGGAGCCGCGCTTCGCGCTGATCGGCGCGATAGTCTCCTGCCACTGTTGCCATGGCGGGTGCAGTCCGAGTCGGTCACAGAGTTCGTTCAAGCGGTCGTCCTTGTCGTCGACCTTGTCCATCTTGTTGACGGCGACGACGGGTTCGACGCCCACTTCTCGGAGGAAGTGAAACATCTCCACGTCGTGTGGGATCTCGTCGGGGCCGGAGTGGCGGTCGATGATGTCGATGACCGACTTGCCGTCCACGACGAGGATGCCGACGAGGATGTTCTCGGCGTTCCGCTCGACGTACTGGACCACGTCGGTCTTGATTTCCTCGCGGACGTCTTCGGGGACGCCTTTCATGTACCCGAAGCCGGGGAGGTCACTGATGACGAAATCGGCGCTGGCCCAGTCGAAGTGGTTGGGCGAACGCGTGACACCGGGTCGCTGGCCCGTGTCGAACGTGTGGCCCGTTATCTCGCGCATCAACGTCGATTTCCCGACGTTTGACCGACCGACGAGCACCACCTCGGCGTCCCGGTCCGGTCGTGATTCGAACATACCCCGTGTACTCCGCCGGCGGGGAAAAGCGCGTCCGTTTCCCGAGGACCGACTGTTTCGCGATTCATAGCCGCGTCTCGCTCCAGTTCTGCACCCGGGACCCGCTAACTAGCCGCTTTTTTACCCTCGCGGGTCCCACCCGGAGCCGTGCGGCTGGTACAGATACTGATTCCGACCGGAAAGCGCGACGCCGTCCTGGGCGTGTTGGCCGAGGAGGGCATCGACTACGTGCTCACCGACGAGACGAGCGGGCGGGAGTTCACCGCTGTCGTCACCTTTCCAGTCCCGACCAACGCACTCGAACCAGTCCTCGAAGAGCTGCGGGACGTCGGTATCAACGACGACGGCTATACGGTCGTCGTGGACGCGAACACCGTCATCTCCAGTCAGTTCGACGAGCTAGAGGAGACGTACGCCGAGGAGGAAGACGAAGACCGCATCGCGCGAGAGGAACTCACCTCGAAGGCAAACGACCTCGCTCCCTCGATGTCGAACTACGCGCTCATGACCATCATCAGCGCGATTATCGCGACTGCCGGGCTCCTGCTCGACTCCCCGGCCGTCGTCGTCGGCTCGATGGTCATCGCGCCGCTCATCGGCCCGGCGATGACCGCCAACGTCGGCACCGTTGTCGACGACCACGAGATGTTCATTCAGGGCGTCAAACTCCAGGCCGTCGGGCTCGGACTCGCCGTAGCAAGCGCGACTGTTTTCGCCCTGCTGGTCCGGTACGCCAACGTCATCCCGCCGCTCGCCGACGTGACCACGGTCGGCCAGATACGCGAGCGGGTCGCCCCCGACTTCCTCTCGCTGATCGTCGCGCTCGGCGCTGGCGCGGCCGGTGTCGTCAGCCTCACCAGCGGCGTCTCGACGGCACTGGTCGGCGTCATGATCGCCGTCGCGCTCATCCCGCCGGCGGCCACGGTCGGCATCGGTATCGCGTGGGGCCAGCCGCTCGTCAGTCTCGGGTCCGCCGTGCTCCTGCTGGTGAACGTCCTCTCGATCAACCTCGCAGTGCTCGTCGGGCTCTGGTACCAGGGCTACCGCCCGGAACACTGGTTCCAGGAGAGCGACGCACGGTCGGCGACTGTCAAACGAATCGGCGTCCTCGTCCTGTCGATACTCGTCCTGTCGGCGTTCCTGGGCGGCGTCACCTTCGACTCCTACCAGCAGGCGACGACGGAGTCGGACATCCGCGACGCCATCCAGGGCAGCGTCGACCCGCCGGCTCGCGTGCTGACGGTCGAAATCGAGTACACCAACACTGCGATATTCCAACAGCCGCGCCGCGTCATCGTCACCGTCGGTCTGCCGCCGGACGCGGAGCAGCCACTGCTTGTCGACCAACTGGATGCTCTGGCTGATGACGCGGCCGGCCGAGACGTTGCGACGGAAGTTCGCTACGTCACTGTCGAACGGAACGGCTGACGCTCAAAGCCGACTTTGAGCGTTCGACGATGTAAATACCACTGGGTGTGTCGGAGACGATATGGTATCACGACCACTCGCAATCGCTGGTGTGCTGGCACTGCTCGTCGCCGGCGGCGTCGGGTTCGCACTCGCGGACACCGGGGCCGTCGCGCCGTCGACGAATTCGACCGTGAGCGTCAACGCTGACGCGACCGTCGAACGCGCGCCCGACCGTGCAACCGTCACCGTCGCCGCCGTGGGCCGCGGTGAGACTGCCGAAGCAGCGCGCAACAACCTCAGCGGTGACGCCGACGCCATTACGTCGGCGCTGGAAGACGAGGGCGCGAACGTGACCTCCTCGCGGTTCCAGGTCCGCCCCGAGTACGAGGAGAGTCGAGAGGGCCGCGAACAGGTCGGCTACGTGGCGATCCACACCGTCGAAGCCGAGACGAGCAACGTTTCGACTGCCGGGACACTCATCGATGCCGCAGTCGACGCCGGCGCGGACCGCGTCGAGGGCGTGCGCTACTCCTTGAGCGAGGAGACGCGACAGGCCGCTCGCGAGGAAGCCCTGACGACCGCGATGGACAACGCCCGAACGGACGCCGAAGTCGTCGCCGCTGCGGAGGATCGGTCCGTCGGTGACGCCGTCACGGTCCAGACCAGCGACCACGGCCGCGCCGTCGTGTACGCGGAAGCGATGGCCGCCAGTGATGCCGGCGGACGGACGAGCATCCAGCCCGGCGATGTCACTGTCGACGCCTCTGTCAGTGTCTCGTACGAACTAGAATAAGCCGTTCTGACTCGCCACTGCGGTTCCTTGTTCGGATTGATCAAGACGCCTCCCGTTGGTGACCGCAGTCCTCGCGGGTCGCTTCGCTCCCCGCTCGGAGTGTTCGAGACGCCTCCCGTTGGTGACCGCAGTCCTCGCGGGTCGCTTCGCTCCCCGCTCGGAGTGTTCGAGACGCCTCCCGTTGGTCGGCGTCTCGCTATTCGTCAAACGGCAGTTCGATCTCGTACCCCACCGCGTCGATAGCGGCCTGCAGGACGCCGTCGACGTTGTCGTCTTCGGTGACGCTCATGTAGTGGTCGGCCTCGACGTCCGTCGAGAGGTCGCTCTTGTTGGCGATGGTCAAGACGGGCACGTCGAAGCGCGCTTCGATGTCGTTGCGCAGTTCCAGTTGGTCCGCGAGCGGGTAACCACACTCGCCGCTGGGGTCGACGAACACGAGAACGGCGTCGGCGAGGTGTTCGAGCGCGCTCACGGCCTGTGATTCGATCTCATTGCGGTCCTCCGGCGGCCGGTCGAGCAGGCCGGGGGTGTCGACGAGCTGATAGCGGATACGCTGGTCCTCGAAGTGCCCGACGCGGATCTGCGTCGTCGTGAACGGATACGAGGCGATCTCGTTGTCGGCCCGCGTGACGCGGTTGACGAACGACGACTTGCCGACGTTGGGGTAGCCGGCGACGACGATGGCCGGCTCGTCCGGTCGGATGTCGGGGATGTCTTTGAGGGCGTTGTGCGCCGTCGAGATGGCGGCGAGGTTGTCTTCGACCTCCTCGACCACGTCGGCGATACGGGCGAACGCCTGCTTGCGGAGCTTCCGGGCGGTGTCGATGTCGCCGCGGGCGACGCGGCTCTCGTACTCCTGGCGGATCTCGACGACCTTGTCGGCGGCCCACGAAACCTCTGCGAGGTGCTGTTTCAGCGCGTCGATACCGGGGTCGTTGTCTGCGGGGTAGGCTTCGCCGATGACCGCGTCGGCGAGTTCGATATAGAAGGGGTCCAGATCGTCGATCGTCGGCCACGCCGTCACCACGTTCTCCATGTTGTCGGAGGCGATGTTCGACGCCGTCATCAGCATCGACTGCTGGGCTTCGTTCCCGTCCTTGGCCCCGCCGGCGCGCGACGCCCGCGAGAAGGCTTTGTCCACGAGCTCCTCGGCGGTGGGCGTCGTCGGCAGACCCTCGAAGGGATGGCTCATAGGTCACGTTGACGTCCGGAGCGTAAAAGCGCATTCAATCGCTCCCCAAACTGTTGCGAGTCACGTTTTTGAGCGTCCCGACCGCAGTTCCGGTATGGCACACATCGACGCCGGCGAGATTCTCCCCAACGACCACGTCCAGCAGATGGCCGCCGAGGGACGGGTCACCCAGATGCACCGCGGCCACCAGTACGCCGACGAGGGCGACACGTTCGAGATCGACGGCACCGAGTTCGCGGTGACAGACGTAACACACCGGACACTGGGCGACATGACCGACGAGGACGCACAGCGTGAGGGGTCGGAAGACCTCGACGCGTACAAAGAGCGGATGAAGAAAGTCCACGGCAGCTTCGAGTGGGACGACGACAGCGAGGTCGTCCGGCATCGGTTCGCGCCAGTCGAAGAATAACCGCGGTCACCCGGTCAGGGCGCGAACTCGACACCAGTTATTTCGAACCGCGCGCCGCCGCTCTCACTGCTTGTCGCCCGGATACGCCAGCCGTGAGCTCCCGCGATCTCCTTGACTATCGCAAGTCCGAACCCCGTCCCGCCATCTCCTGTCGTGTAGCCGCTCTCGAACACCGTTTCCCGGTCGATTTCGGGGATTCCGGGGCCGTCGTCCTCGACGTAGAAGCCGGTCCCGTCGTCGAGTTCTCCAACCGTAATCGTCAGGTCAGGCTCACCGCCGTCAATGTCGTCGGCCCCCGTCCGACTGCCCGTGGAGCCATGCTCCACACTGTTCCGAAACAGGTTCTCGACGAGCTGTCGCAGCCGCTCCTGGTCAGCCATAATCGGCCGCATCGCTTCGGTTTCGAGCGCTGCGTTCCCAGTCCCGACAGTCGCCCAGCAGTCGGAACTCAGTGGCCCGATGTCGACGGGTTCGACGTCGCTTATTTGCTCGCCCTGCTGTGCGAGCGTCAGCAGGTCCTCGATGAGCGTATCGATCCGCTCGTGGGCGGTCCCGATAGCGTCGAGGTGCTCGCTGTCGTGGTCCGCCTGGGCCAGCTTGAGACGGCCACGCGCGACGCTGAGCGGGTTCCGGAGGTCGTGTGACAGGACGCCGGCGAACCGCTCTAACTGTTCGTTCTGTCGCTTGAGTTCTTGCTCCTGGGTTTCGAGCCGCTGTGTGTACGCTTCGAGCTGGTTCGTCCGTATGGTAGCCTTCGTCTCCTCGATACCGATTATTAGCCCACCGATGGAGCCGAGCATCAGCGCGATGGCCTGGGTCCCGTTCGCCCACTCGACAGTGACGCCCGGATGGAGGTCGCGCAGGAGGATGAACCCGAACATCACGGCGATACCGCCAAGCACCCACGCGATGATCCGCGGATAGTGGTGCTTAGTGATCTCGGACTGTGGCAGCCAGTAGCCCGTGTATATGAGCATGCCGCCCGGGCCGCCGATGAACAGCAGGTCGAGCAGCGCGAGCAGTATCGACCCGGTGGCTCGAAAGGCCAGCACCGCCTGAACGACCGCGAGCAGGATCAAGATCCCACCGGCCACAATGACCACGAACGGCAGCATAGATCTGTCCGATTTCGACGCCGCTCGTCGCCACAGCCCGGCGGAACCGGCACTTTCCGTGTTAGAATCCACGGTCAGACTAGGCTCCGAGCATAGATATTTTGGACTATTTTTACTGTAGGATTGTATTCGAGTGAATACAGCGCACGACTGCCCGCGAGCGGGCTGCCACCGCGCCGCAGACAACCCTTATCAACTACGGTAACTATCAGTAACTACATGACAGAGACGATGAGCAAGTCGAAAGCGGACGATCCGGAGCGGGCGTATCTCGCGGACGTTGCGGATGGCTGTGGCTGCACCGAAATCTGGGAGCACATGAGCGAAGCCCGCGACGCAGACGACAACTGAGCGCCCTATTCTTCCGATGCCACGTCGACGCCTGTAAACTCGAAGCGTGCGCCGCCGCTCTCACTTTCGGTGAGCGTGACCGTCCACCCGTGAGCAGTGGCGATCTGTGAGATTATCGAGAGTCCGAACCCGGTGCCGTCAGTCGTCGTCGAGTAGCCGCTTTCGAACACCCTCTCCCGGTCGGCTTCGGGGATGCCCGGGCCGTCATCCGAGACGGCGAACCCGCCCGGTATTTCGCTAATCGCCACTGTCACGCCTGGAGCGTCGTGTTTATCGGTACCGCCGGACTGCATCCGACTGTCCGTAGCGCTGTGCTCTACGGCGTTTCGGATCAGGTTCTCCAGTAATTGTTTGAGCCGCGTCATGTCCGCCTGTATCTTGCGGTCGGTGTCGACCACCAGTGCCGCGCCGTCGGTATCGACTACCTCCCAGCAGTCCTTGACTGCCGTCGCCAGTGCCACCGTTTCCATCTCCGCGACGCTGTCGCCGGTCCGGGCCAGCAACAGCAGGTCGTCAATCAACGCCTGCATCCGGTCGAGCGCCTGCTCTATCGCAACGATGTTGTCGTCGTCGCACTCTTCTCTCAGCGTACCCAGTCGGCCGATAGCGACGTTGAGAGGGTTGCGAAGGTCGTGACTGACGACTGTCGTGAACTGTTCCAGACGGTCGTTTTGCGTCGATAGTTCCTGCTCACGGTCACGGAGTTGTTTGTCGCGCTCGACAGCGGCGAGGGCCGCCTCCATGTTCGCCGCGAGGATGCGTCCAGCGACGATGTCTGCTTCGTCAAACGCGTCGATAGTCGCCGATGCGGCGATGAGAATGCCGTACTCCCCCAGTGGCAGATACAGTTCGCTGCGTATCGGCGTCTCGGGGTTCTGTACGTCTTCCTCCAACCGCACGTCAGGCACTGCGGTCGCCTCGCCATGCTCGTACACCCGCCAGGCGATGCTGTCGCCCGGCTCGAATGTCGGGATATCACCGACCAACTGCCGGAGCGACGCGGTCGCGGCGACGGGTTCCAGTTGTCCATCGTCGTTGATGAGGTGGACGGCGTTCGCGTCGAGTCCGATAATCTCGGCGGCGGCGTTGACCCCGATACCGGCGACTTTGTTGCGGACTTCTGCGGCCATCAACTGCCGGGTGGCCTCGTGCAGCGCTTCGAGCCGCTGTTCGCGCTCGTCCGTATCGCTCCGGTCGCTGATGACCGAAACTGTGCCGTCTTCGCCGTCCCAGGTCACGTCACACGCCGTGACGCTGGCCTGCACTCTGTTGCCAGAGAGGGTCCGTATCGTCCGGCTGACTTGGCCGGCCGTCTGGCCGTTCTCGACGACGCGTTCAACGGTCACGGTCCCGCCGTCCGTTGTCGGTTCGACGAGGTCGGTCAGTGGCCGGTCACAGAGTTCGTCGCTGTCTGCTGCGCCGAAAAACCCCACCGCCGCCGGGTTCGCATACACGACGGTGTCGGTCACGCTGACGAGGACCGCATCGCTCGTCACGTCGAGAATCCGTTTCGTCCGCTCCTGTGCGGTATCGGCCGTTGCTTTCGCTCTGACTCGTTCGACTGCGTTTCGGACTCGTTCCGCGAGCACGGCGTACTGCTGGGACCCATGTCTTTTTTGAATATAGTCAGTGACACCGGCCGAGACTGCCTCGCTTGCGAGTGACTCGCTCCCCTGACTGGTAAATAACAGGAACGGCATATCCGGGTCTCTGGCGCGGACCGCCTCCAGAAACTCCAGCCCGTCGATGCCGGGCATGTCGTAGTCGCTGACGATGCAGTCCACGTCGTGCTCGTCCAGATATGACAGTCCGTCCGTAGCGCTCGTGACCCCGGTGGCGTCGATCGCCTCGTCGTTGCGTTCGAGATGTGTCGCGATCAGGTCTGCGTACGACGGTTCGTCATCGACACAGAGGACTGTAACGCCCGACGCCACATGGCCCATACCCCTGATAGGAACTGTGTCCGTGTCAATCTGTCGCGGCCTCTCACCTGGTGACGGATCGTCTCACCGCCGCTTGGCCAACTCCGCCCGCAAATCGTCGACGTCCATGTCCTTCATCGACAACAGGACGAGCAGGTGATAGACGATATCGGCCGATTCGTGGGCGAGCTCATCGGTGTCGTCGTCTTTAGCTGCTAGAATCAACTCCGTCGTCTCCTCGCCGAGCTTCTCCAGCACGGCGTTTTCGCCCTTCTCGTGGGTGAATAGCGACGCCGTGTAGGAGTCTTCGGGAAGGTTCGCCTTGCGGTCCTCGATGACAGCGAACAGTTCGTCGATAACGTCGCCGGTGTCGTCGCTCATAGCCGCCGTTCGGTCAGCGGGGCCTTCAGGCCGTCGCTACGACTCCACCGAGTCGAAAAAGGCCAGGTCGTGGATGCGCGGGTCCTCGGTCAGTTCGGGGTGGAACGACGTGCCGACGACCGGTCCCTCACGGACCGCGACTGGGTGGTCGTCCCACGTCGCCAGCACTTCGACGTCCGTGCCGACGTAGTCGATGACCGGTGCGCGGATGAACACCGCCGGGAACGGGTCGTCGAGACCCTCGACCGCCAGTGGGGCCTCGAAGCTGTCCTTCTGTCGCCCGAACGCGTTGCGCTCGACGGAGACGTCGATGACGTTCAGCGTGTCGACGCGGTCGTCCTGTGCGTCGCTCGCGCTGACGATGAGCCCGGCACACGTCGCCAGCACCGGCTTGCCGGCTTCGACGTGGGACTGGATTTCGTCGGCGATGCCCTCCCGGTGGATGAGCCGCGATATCGTGGTCGATTCCCCGCCCGGTAGCAACAGCACATCGCAGTCGGGGACGACTCCGGACTCGCGTATCTCGACGACCTCCGCCGTCTGGTCGTGGGCCGCTGCCGCCCGCCTGATCGCGTCTCCGTGTTCAGAGACATCGCCCTGAACAGCGAGTACACCCGCGCGTAGCGTCATACGTCCCCGTTAGTGAGCCTGTGCGAAAAGCCTCTCGTCTCCTCTGCAAAGATCCGGTAGCAGGGCCGTCTCTGGCTCCTCCGGCGTCGTCTACGACGCCGTTCAGTGTCCCTTCGGATATAGTCGAACCAAACGGTTAGGTGAGGCGGCCTGTAGACGTGGCACATGGGAAAGCGACGGCAGGACCCGGTCGAGGTAAACGCGGACGGGTCGGCAGACCTCTATGAGATATCGACTTGGGAGCCCCGGTCGAGGCTGGACCGGTTCGCCCACTGGCTCTACCACATCGGAATACGGACGCTGCGGTATCTGGTCATCCTTGCAGCCATTCTGATCCTCCTCCTGCAGGTCGCGTTCGGGAGCCTCGGCGCGCTCAGCGACCAGCCGCTGTTTGCCGGGATGGCCATCCTCTCTGCCGTGCCGGCGCTCGGACTCGCGGCCTACATCTACTACGCCGACGTGACCACCCAGGAGCCGCTGACGCTGCTCGTGGGGACGTTCCTCCTCGGTGTGCTGTTCGCCGGCTTTGCGGGCGTGCTCAACGGCATCTTCGGTGCGCCGATACAGGCTATCGGTTCCGGATTCGGTCTGGTGCCGTTTCTCGGCCAGGTGTTCTTCTTCTTCCTCATCGTCGGTCCTGTCGAGGAGACGGTGAAACTGCTGGCGGTACGCCTGTACGCCTTCCGCGACAACCGCTTCGACGCCGTCGTCGACGGTGCGGTGTACGGCGCTGTCGCCGGTCTCGGCTTTGCGACTATCGAAAACGCGCTGTACATCACACAGAACGCCGAGATGGCTACCGGGACGGTCGAGTTACTCGCCGCGAGCAGCGACATCACCGCGATCAGAGCGCTCGCGGGGCCGGGTCACGTCATCTACTCGGCCTTCGCCGGCTACTACCTCGGGCTGGCGAAGTTCAACCCCGACGACGCCGGCCCGATCGTTCTGAAAGGGCTGCTCATTGCTTCGCTCATCCACGCCGTCTACAACACGCTGGCCGGCCCGGTGACAGCTATTCTGGCTGGCATCTATAATGTCGACTTCCTCGTTGCCTTCTTCGGGTTCGTCATCGTGTACGACTCGTTTTTCGGCCTGCTGTTGCTGAAGAAGGTACACGCCTACCGGCAGGCGTACAAGCGCGCTCACGAGGACCCGGACGAGACTGCGCTTCGCCCGGAACAGACCGAGTTCGACCCCTAGACCAACTGTTCGACGTATTTCGCGACCACGTCGACCTCCAGATGCACCGGGTCGCCGACTGATTTCTCCGACAGCGTCGTCTCGGCGTACGTCGTCGGGATGATCGCCACGTCGAACTCCTCGGAGCGACGGTCGGCGACGGTCAGGCTGATGCCGTCGACCGTTATCGACCCTTTCTGAACCAGATAGTCCCGGTGGGCCTCGGGCAGGGAGAAGGTGAACGTCCAGTCCTCGCCTTCCTGTTCGATACCGACAATCTCGGTCGTCGTGTCGACGTGGCCCTGGACGATGTGGCCGTCGAACCGGCCGTCCGCGGGCATCGCCCGTTCGAGGTTCACCTGGTCGCCGCCCGAAAGGTCGTCGAAGAACGTCCGAGCGAGGGTTTCCCGGGCGAGAAACACCTCAAACCACTCGCCGTCGGCCGCCTTCTCGACGGTGAGACAGACGCCGCTGACGCTGATCGACTGCCCGTGGTCGAGTCCCTCGAACGGCGCGCCGATCCGCATCCGACGCCCGCCCTCGTCGTCAATAACTGCCTGGACCTCGCCGGTCGTCTCGACGATTCCGGTGAACATACCCCAGATACGGCACGGCTGGCGGAAAGCACTTCGCTTCCCGGAGACGTAATATAAACTCGGAACCGAGTGATTACTTACAACAGCTTGTCGGAAGGAATTTATTCTCGCCGCTGGTAGCGCGGTGTATGGCAGCTACGCCCGACGCTGACCACGACTGGACTGGCCGTCACGCACGGACGGAACCGACCGAAACCGGGCGAATCGTCGAGGTGCCCGACGAACTAATCGAGGACTGGGACCTGCGACACGCGGAGACGAAAGGCCGCAGTTAACGCTGTAGCGCTTCGACGCCGACCAGTTCCGCGCCGGTCAGCGCCCGGATGTAGGCCCCGCCCGCGATAGAGACGTGGCCGAATTCGTCTTCTTCCATCCCGTACATCTCGATGGCCCGCGAGGTGTCGCCGCCGCCGACGACGGAGAAGCAGTCGGTGTCGGCGATGGCTTCGAGCACGCCGGCGGTCCCGACCGAGAACCGCTCGTCCTCGAACATCCCGAGCGCGCCCTTCACAAAGACGGCCTCGGAGTCGCGGATGATCGGCGAGTACTCCATGACGGTCTCGCTGCCGACGTCGAGGTAGGAGACGGTTTTCTCCTCGATATCGTCGACAGCCTGCTCGGCGCGGTCGCCGTTCTCGTCCTCGTAGGCCAGGTCGACCGCGAGCGTGATCTGGTCGCGGTGGTCTTCGAGCATGGACTCGATCTTCTCGCTGTTTTGCTCCCACTGCTCGTCGTAGAGGTTCGCGTCGTCGATGTCGTAGCCGACCGGGTAGCCAGCGGCCCGGAGGAACAGTTCCCCGGCGATGCCGCCCAGCAGGAAGTCGTCGACCTTCTCGTCGAGGTGGGTCATGACGTCGATGACGTCGGTGGCCTTCGTCCCGCCGACGACCATCGTCACCTGCCCGTCGAACTCCTTCTCGGCGATGGCGGTGTTGGCCTCGTACTCGGTTTCCATCACGCGGCCGGCGTAGGCGTCCATGACTAGCGGGAAGCCCACCAGCGAGGCGTGTGAGCGGTGGGCCGCCGAGTAGGCGTCGTTGATGTAGGCGTCGAACTCCCCGGCCAGCGTCTGGACGAACTCCGTCTGTGACTTGATTTCGGGGTCCTCCTCGGGCAGTTCGTCGTCGCACATCCGCGTGTTCTCCAGAACGAGTACGTCGCCGCCGTCGAGAGCCGCGATGTCGTGAATCGCCTGCGGCCCATAGGTCTCGTCGACGAAGTCCACGTCGTGGTCGATGTGTTCCGCGAGGATGTCGGCGTGTTGCTCGAGTGAGACGAAATCGTCGCGACCCGGGCGGCCCTGGTGAGCCAGCACCGCGATCTCGAACCCGCGGTCGACCAGTTCGCTGATCGTCTCCGCGTGGCGGTCGAACCGTCGATTGTCCTGTACTGTGCCGTCCTCCACCGGTGAGTTGAGATCGAGTCGAACGAGGACGCGCTGTCCGTCGTCGAGGTCGTCGAGCGTCTGGAAGGTCATCACTCGGGAGGAAACCTGCCGACCGCTTAACGGTTTCCGAGTCCGATAGCAGCCGGTTCGCCCGGCCGAGCCATACCGTCACTACGCCTTCTGCCTCGGCTACTGACTCGGAAAGGGAGAGAAGGGATGGGGTGGGAGTGAGTGGTGGTCCCTCGTCCGCTGTACCCAACTGTGGGTCACGGGCTGTCGACTGCGGATACGGCTGACTGCGCCGACACACAGAGCCGACCAGTTGTGTGGAACTGATTCACACTCTGTGTGTACCAAGATGTTTTGCGAACAATCGTGATAAACTTTCCTTCTATTTTGACCAGTTCCTGAATAAAACGGCCGGGCGACGACTACTCCGTGATGTACTCGGCCACGTCGAGCATCCGGTTCGAGAAGCCGTACTCGTTGTCGTACCAGGTGAGGATCTTCGTCTGCCCATTGACGACGTTCGTCGAGGAGAGGTCGACCTGCGAGGAGTACGGGTCACCGAGGATGTCCGAGGAGACGACCTCGTCGTTCGTGACGCCAAGCACACCTTCGAGTTCGCCGGCGGCGGCCTCCTCGAAGGCGGCGTTGACATCGCTCTCTGTCACGTCTTCGTCGAGATCGACGACGAACTCGGTGATGGAGCCGTTCGGGACGGGGACGCGGATGGCCATCCCGTCGAGCTTGCCCTCTAGCTGGGGCAGGACCTTGGTGGTCGCCTGTGCGGCACCGGTCGAGGTCGGGATGATGTTCTCGGCGGCGGCGCGGCGACGGCGGGGCTTGCCGTTCGGGCCGTCCATCAGGTTCTGCGAGCCGGTGTAGGCGTGGACGGTCGTCAGCTGGCCGACGTTGATGCCGAACTCCTCGTCGAGGACCTTCGCGACCGGCGTGATGGAGTTGGTCGTACAGGACGCGTTCGAGACGACGTCTTCGCCGTCGTACTCGTCTTGGTTGACGCCGTAGACGATCTGCTTGACCGGCTCGTCGCCCTTCGGCGGCGCGGAGATGAGGACCTTGTCAGCGCCCGCGCCGAGGTGCTGGCTCGCGTCTTCCTTGGTGCGGAAGATGCCGGTGGCCTCGAAGGCCACGTCCACATCGAGGTCGTCCCAGGGGAGCTGTGTGGGGTCGGTTTCGTGGAAGACGCCTGCCTCGAAGTCGGTGCCCTCGACCGTGAGGACGCCGTCGTCGACGCTGGCCTCTTCGAGTTCGCCCATGACAGTATCGTACTGGGCGAAGTAGTCGATCTCCGAATCGTCCATCACGTCGTTGATGCCGACGATTTCGACGTCGTCGTTGTGTAACGATGCGCGGAACACGTTCCGGCCGATACGGCCGAAGCCGTTGAGGCCGACACGAACTGGATCACTCATTGGTGACTAGAGAGGCAATCGGTCAGTGTAAAATCTTTTCGGATTTGTTGTAAATTGTGTTTGTTTATGCGCGTTCGAGCACGAATGATTAATAGTGATAGTGCGCTCGTTCTTGATGGCACTGATGGTGCAGGCGCTGAGTTGGTCCGAAGGCTTTTGAAACGGACGGACATATGGTCGATAGGAATGAGACGCGATGACAGTGACGACCCGTTCGACGAGTTCTTCCGGGAAATAGAGCGGATGATGGACGAGATGATGGGGGCCGAAGGCGACGTCCACATCGACCGGGACGCCGGTGGCGGTGGGGCCGACCTCCACGTCGATGTTCACGAAACTGACGAGGAGATCCGGGTCGTCGCCGACGTACCGGGTGTCGATAAGGACGCAATCGACCTCAAGTGCGATGGCACTGTCCTCACGATCAACGCCGAGAGCCCGGAGCGTGAGTACCACGAGCGACTGACGCTTCCGACCCGCGTCGACGAACACTCAGCCGCCGCGACGTACAACAACGGCATCCTCGAAGTCACCTTCGACCCCGAAGAGGACTCCGCCGACATCGAACTGTAGCGCGCCCAATACACGGTTCTGGTTTTCTGCGTGCCAGCAACAGCACGCTTGCACTGCTACTGTTCAGCCGTTTGCCGTATCAACGCCGCCAGATCGTCCCAGAAGCCGTCCTCGTACTTCGTCGCCGAGTCGATGGTCGGCCGGGCGTTCGTCTCGTTGACCACTGCGCGGTCCTCGGTCACCAGCAGGTCGACGCCGAGGTACGGAATCTCCAGTTCGTCGGCCGCGTCTTCGGCCAGTTCCCGTAGCGCCGCTGGCAGTTCCTGCCCTTCGGCTTCGGCCCCGCGGTGGACGTTGTGTTTCCACCGGCCCTGCTCGCGGCTCGCTTCGGGGAGTCGGCGCTCCACCGCGCCGACGTACTCGCCGTCGACGACCATCACGCGGTAGTCGGCGGCGTCGGCGATGTACTCCTGAACGAGAAACGACTGGTCGCCGACCGCGCGGTAGTCGTGGACCAGATCGAGGTAGTCGACGATGCCGAGAAACGAATCCAGATCGTGAGCCTTGGCCACGCCGACGCCGCGGGTCGTCGAGTTCGGCTTCACGACCACGGGCGGGTCGAACCGCTCGAAGGCCGCCGTTAGCTCGGCCTCGCTCGCCGGGTTCGACACGACGACGGTCTCGGGAACGGGGACGTCTGCACGGCCGAGACGCGCCAGCACGTCGGCCTTGTTCCGCGAGCGGAGGATGGCCTCGCGGTCGTTGACCCACGGCACGTCCAGCATGGCGTCGGCGACCGCTCCCTCCATGATTCGGGAGGGGTAGACGAAGCCCACGTCGTACGCGTCGAAGGGACGCTCGTCGAGCGCCAGCGTCCGCTCGGCTGTCTTGACGTGGCCCACCTCGATGTCACGGGCCGCCAGCGGCCCCTGCATCCGCTCGAAGGTCTCGGCGTTCGTGGCGACGGCCAGCCTGTGCATAGCTTGCAGTTGTCGTGGAGGGATAAAACACGCTCGCAGCCGCTCTCGGCACACGATGACCGGACTCTGCTGCGCGTCGCGTACCTATTCTCGCTAGCCACAGAATTGCGGCGTATAATGGATGAATACGCAACTATTGGCGGAAATGACAGATAAGCGCTAAGTATGTCCGGGAATAATAGACCACGCGTGTACGACGACATTCTCTTCCCGACGGACGGCAGTGACGGCGCGGACGAAGCGCTTGCACACGCGCTCGAACTGGCAGAGACGCACAACTCGACGATTCACGTTCTCTCTGTCGTCGACTCGACCTATCTCGGAAGCGCCGCAGCAGAAGCGACGACCATCGAATCGCTGCAGGAACAGACCGAGCAGGTCGTCGACGAGACGGTTGACGATATCGCTGACCACGGCACGGCTGTCGTCGCCGAGCGCCGAATGGGTGATCCCTACGAGGAGATCCTCGACTACGCCGAGACTGCGGGCGTCGATATGATCGTCATGGGAACCCACGGCCGGAGCGGCCTGGACCGGTTTCTACTGGGGAGCGTCACCGAGAAGGTCGTTCGGACGGCGGACGTGCCTGTTCTCACTGTGCGTCTCTCGGACGGCGAGCCGTAGCCGGGCCTGTCGAGACGAGCACTGACCGGTAGCAGTGCAACCGCTACGGCTATTCGAACGGTGGAAAAGACGCGAGGCCTACGCGATCAGCTTCTCTTCGCCGCGTTCGACCTTGATGCGGCAAGAGGGCGTGATCTTGTTGTAGGCGCGGCGGAACGCTTCCTTGACGTGCTCTGCGTCCTCGACGTTGACGTAGGCGGTAAACAGTCGCTCGCCGGCCTGAACGCGGGCGGCGGTGCCGACAATCTTCCCGAAGGCGGCGCGCATCCCGTCGGAGACACGGTCGGCCCCGGCACCGGTCGCCTGCTTGTTCTCGCGCAGGACCTGGTGGGGGAACTTCCGGAGGGTCATCTTGTAGTCGCCCTCTTCGCCGAGCTCCTTGATCATGTGGCGGTTGGCCGACAGGCGGGAAGCCTCCAGCGAGCCGTGACGGAGCTGGACGGTCTCCTCGACGATGAGGCTGATCTGGACGGGGTAGTCGTCGGCGTCCTTCTGCTTGCGGCCCATCTTGTGCTGTGCGATCTTCGACCCGGGAATGCCTGTGATGTATTCGCGTCGGGTGTACGCGGGCTTGTCGATGTCCCGGTACATTGAGGCGGGTTTGTCCGACATAGGTACTCTTGGAGAATACGTCGCCGAGCGGCCCAATAAGGGCTTCGAACCCGCCCGGCGGCGTGCCGTGGTGTCCCATACGCCGGCCCCCGACCGCGAGCGGTGCCAAATTGACCGTTGCTGAGGTTGCTGGAGTCCCTGCTCTCGGTAGCGTCGGGAACATCGGTGTTGGACCGGTAACACCGCTGTCACCGCGCTCTTTTACCACTCGCGCGCGTACGACTGTTATCATGAATATGCTCGTCGACGGCGAGTGGCGGACTGACGCGTACGAAACGACAGACGAGGACGGGGCTTTCGACCGGCAGGACACCACCTTCCGAGACCGGGTCGAGGACGACCCCGACGCGCGGTTCCAGCCCGAGGCGGGCCGGTATCACCTGTACGCCTGCCGCGCCTGTCCGTGGGCCCACCGGATTCTGGTCGCCCGGAAACTGCTGGGACTCGAAGACGCCATCACCGTCGACTACGTCGACCCGTTCCGCGGTGAGGACGGCTGGCAGTTCACGCCCGACAAGGACGGCTGCACGCCGGATACGGTCAACGGATCGGACTACCTCCGCGAGGTCTACGTCGCGGCCGACCCCGACGCGACCTGCCGCGTGACGGTCCCGGTGCTCTGGGACAAACAGGAGGAGACAATCGTCAACAACGAGTCCGAGGAAATCCTCAGGATGCTCGACACTGAGTTCGACGACGTGGCCGACAACGACGTCGACCTCTACCCCGAAGGCTATCAGGACGAGGCCGACCGGATCATCGACGACATCTACGAGCCCATCAACAACGGCGTCTACCGCTGTGGCTTCGCGAACAGCCAGTCGGCCTACGACGAGGCCGTCGCGGAGCTGTTCGACGCCCTGGACCACTGGGACAGCGTGCTCGAAGACCAGCGCTTCCTCGCCGGCGACCGCCTGACCGAGGCGGACATCTGTATGTTCACGACGCTCGTGCGCTTCGACGAAGTGTACCACACCCACTTCATGTGCAACCACAAGCTCATCCGCGAGTACGACAACCTCTGGCCGTACCTCCGGGACCTCTACCAGCTCCCCGGCGTCGCCGAGACGGTGAACATGGACCACATCACGGAGCACTACTACACCACCCACCCCGACGTGAGCCCGAAGCGCATCGTCCCGATGGGGCCCGACCCCGATTTCGAGGCCGACCACGACCGCGACGAACTGCCGGGCGACCTCCCCGAAACGCTACTTCCGACGGCGTAACCGGGCCGTTTCGCGGCCGGATATCGAACGCTGAGTCGACGCTGTTCCTTTTATATACCCAGTTCTCACCTGTGTTCAATGAGTCGGGTAGACGGGCGAAGTCGGGCCGTGAGCCCAGTCATTGGCGTCGTTATCCTCGTCGGAATTGCTGCAATTCTCGCTGCCACCATCGGTGTGTTCGCGCTCGGCTTCAGCGAGCAGCGACCCACGCAGGCACCGCAGGTCGCTATCGTGGCCGACTACAGCGAGCGGACTACCGGCAATGGGGAGTATCTGAATCTCAGCTTCGAAAGCGGCGAAACCGTCTACCGGGACAACCTCACTGTCGTCGTCTCCGGTGCCAGGAGTTCCGACGGCAGCGACGTGACGCTTGACACCGACCCGATACAGGCACAGGCCTCGACGCGGATTACGTCGGGGACAGAAATCACGATCCATCGTGGACAGTTCTCCGGTATCACGACTGGGGAATCTCTGGATCTGAGCGACGCGACGCTTCGACTCGTCTGGGCTCCCGTGGACGAACCGGAGTCGGAAACGTACGTCATCTATCGCTGGCCGGACCCGAGCCAGCGCAACTGAACGGCTGTTTTGCCTCCGCTGTCGGACTGCTCTCTTCACTCGGCCAGCGAGAGCGTGACTTCGTCGGTTTCGTAGTCCTCGATGAACGACCCGGAGCCGCCCAGCGAGACAGTCCGGTCGCCGATATCGACGACTAGCGTGTGTTCGATGGGGTAGGAGTTGGTCTGTGGCTCGGCGACGCCCTGTTTCGTCTCGACGACGGTCCCCTCGATGGTGGTGGTGTCGTCGTCGGCCTGTACCGCTCGTACTTCTGCGGAGACGTGGATGTCGTGCCCGGCGCGCAGATGGAGCGTCGCCTGGAGGACGGCGTGGCGGAAGTCGTGGTAGGTGGCGGGGAGCGGGGCCGGGTCGGTGACGGTCTCCTCGGTGGCCATCAGCCAGTAGTTCCCGAGGAACGACCCCGACAGCACGGGGACGAGCTGTTGCTGGACGAAGGCGATAGCGCGCTGGTCGGAGTTGGTGCGTGTCACCATCTCCGCTGGGGAGACGAGGCCGAACTGGGCGTCGACGGTGAGCATAATCGGCATCGGCTGGTTCCAGGACCGGACCACGGAGGCCAGCCCGCGCACGTCGTCCGGCTCCAGGCCGTCGGCGCTGCTGACGACCAGCATCACGAGGACGCCGCGGTCGACGGCCGCGACCAGTTCCTCCGAGATCTCCGGGAGGTACTGCTGGGGAACCGACAGCATGATCTCCCGTTCCGCGTTTCTGATGTACTCCGTGAGCCGCTTGATGACTGTCACCCGGGACTTGATGACGTCGAACTGCTGTGGTTCCCGCGCACTCGCCGAGTATCGGGAATCGAGCGCCCCACTCATCTCTTCGAGCCGGTCGGTCAGGGCGTCGATGACTTCCTCGGGCGGCCGGGCGCGTATCGTCGTGGGCACGACGTGGTCGTTGACCTCGATGAACCCCCGGTCTTCGAGCGATTCACTGATGCTGTAGACGTACCGTTTTGAGACGCCGGTGTCGTCGGCGATTTCGCTGGCCGTGGCCTCGCCGCTGCCGAGAATCGACAGGTACGTGTCGACTTCCTTCTCCGACAGGCCCAGTTGCCCCAGCCTGTCCCTGAGAGTCGAATCGTCCATCTGTTCACATCTGGTACCGGCGGCGGATAACTGTGTTTCGGTGCTGTGTGGCCCGCCAACGCCCCCGAAGCCGCCCAATGGGCCGTATCGTCGACTGGCCCACACCGCGCTCACAAGAATGAAAAACTATTACACCATATTTTATATCCCCCGCAGTGGTGTCTCTCACCAATGACGCTCCGGACGGCACTTAACGACTTCAAGCGGACCCGGGACCGCCGCCACCAGTTCCCGGGCGAGTTCCGCTCTACGACGGGCACTTTCTCCGGACTCGACAGCCGGTTGGTGCACGTCGACAGCGATGGCTCGCTGCGGGACTACTCCTATCCGCTGTGTGGGCTCACGGGGATCGACCGCTCTCGGTTCGGCATCGACACGGGTTCGACGACGTGGTTCAGCGCCGACGCCGACCAGCGGTATCGCGGTGACGCCGGCGTCGTCGAGACCATCCACGACTGCGGCGACTGGGCCGTCGTCCAGACGGACTGCACTATCGAGCAGGCTCATGTCACCCGGTTCGAACTTCGCGGCGACGCCCCCGCCGACGTGTCGCTTCGGGCGTTCGTCGATTTCGCACCTGACGGGCGGGACGGCCGACAGAGCCTGCTGATGCACGGAAACACCGTCGAGGCCTACCATCGCTCCGAACACGACTTCGTCGGCGTCTCTACCGAACTCGACGCCGTTCAGGGCCAGATTCCCGAGCGGTTCCCCGAACTCGTCGACAGTGAGCCGGTCTCGTTCCCCCGAGCGACAGGGGAACGACGGTACGAGGACACGACGCTGACTGGTGGTGTCCTGCTGTCCGCGCCGTTCGTCGACGGGGGCGTCACGCTGACCACGCTGCTGACGGACACGAACGATATCGGCCGTGACGCGGCGCTGTCGACCATCGACCGGCTGGTGAGCGACCACTACACCTCGGAGACGCTACTCGAAGCGGGCCAGGCACAGCGGCGATGGAGCGTGCCCGCGGACACGCCGAACCGCGAGAGCGTCGTGGCCGACCTTCGCGTCCTCTCGCTGCTTTCGGCCGCGAACGGGGCCAGAATCGCCGCGCCGGACTTCGACCCGTACTACGTCACCTCCGGGGGGTACGGGTACACATGGTTCCGCGACGACGCCGAGATTTCGGCGTTCCTGCTCGAAGCTGACGGGACGTTCGACCTCGGACTACAGTCGTGGCACCGGCGCTCCGCCGCGTTCTACTGTCGCACCCAGCAACCGGACGGTAGCTGGCCCCACCGGGTCTGGCCCGGCGACGAGACGCTCGCGCCGGGCTGGGCGAACGCTCGGCTCGAGAGCGGTTCGGACGCGGACTACCAGGCCGACCAGACCGCGAGCGTCACCACCTTCCTCGCGACGTACCTTCGAACCGGCGAGCCGGCGAATCCGGAGTGCATCGAAGCCACGCTCGGGCGCGCCGTCGAGAGCATCGACGACACGCTGGCCGACGACGGCCTCCCCGTCGCCTGCCAGAACGCCTGGGAGAACATGCAGGGCCGGTTCACGCACACCGCTGCCACCTTCCTGCACGCCTACGCGGCCGTCGCCTGCGCACCCGTTTCAGCCGCACTGCGCGATCACGCCCGGTCCCAGGCCGAAATAGTGCTGTCCTCGCTGGATGCGCTGTGGACCGGTGACCGCTACGCCCTCCGCGAACACGAAGGAACCCTCGATGACCGACTGGACTCCGCGACGCTGGCCCTCCCTGCGGCCTGTCGCGTCGCCGCCGATGTTGTCGACCTGCCGACGGAAACCCGCGAGCAGCTCTGTACCCACGTCGAGACGACGCTCGACGGGCTGGAACGGGACACCGGCGACATCCGCGGGCTCATCCGCTTCGAGGGCGACGACTGGCGGCGCGGCTCGCAGGACCGCGAGAAAGTCTGGACCGTCTCGACGGCGTGGGGCGCAAACAGTGCCGCCCAGCTGGGTGCGCTCCTGCGTGACGCCGACGACAGCCGAGCGACGGCGGCCTACGGCCGCTCCCGGGACCTGCTGGACGAGATCCTTCCCGGCGGCTCGCTCGTCCAGTCCAGCGGCTACCTTCCCGAGCAACTGTTCGACGACGGGACGCCGGACTGTGGCACGCCGCTCGGCTGGCCCCACGCGCTCCGGCTGGCAACCGTCGCCCACCTCGCTGACGCCGGGGAGCTCACTGCCGAGCCGCTGAGCGCCCGCGAGTAAACTGCCGAGCCGCTGAGCGCCCGCGAGTGGTTTTTTACGGACCGCGCTGCTCGCGCACTCGCAAACGTAGCGGATGGCCGTAGGGACTCTATAACTGGTCGAAAACAGTGACTACGCCCGGACGTGGACACTGCCTATCCCTTACTGCGGTGCTGCGACGGGCGCGTCCTCGCCGGCTGTAACCGTCTCGCCGGTCCCCGGGTCGAACAGATGGACAGCGGATTCGTCGAACGACACCTGCACGCGGTCGCCGATGGCCGGCTCTACGTCGGTGCTCACCCTGGCGATGAAATCCGGCGCACCGTCGCCCTCGAACCCGGTTTTCGATTCGCCCAGATCGAGATAGAGGTAGTTGTCGCTACCGATGGGCTCGAGCACGTCGACTGTCGCCGGAACGGCGTTCTGGTCGCCGCCGTCGCTGACGGAGACGTGTTCCGGTCGGATACCCAGCACGTACGAACCGCCTTCGATGTCGCCGAAGGCACTGGCACGGCCGCCCGTGAGGTCGTAGGAGAAGTCGTCGTGAGCACCGGTGAGCCGGATGCCGCTGCCGAGTGGCTCCGCGGTCACGTCGAGGAAGTTCATCGAGGGCGAACCGACGAAGCCGCCGACGAACTGGTTCGTCGGGTTCTCGTACACCGTCTTCGGCCGACCGGCCTGCTGGAGCTCCCCGTCGTTGAGGATGACGATGCGGTCGCCCATCGTCATCGCTTCCTCCTGGTCGTGGGTGACGTAGACGGCTGTGATGCCGAGTTCCTCCTGCAGGCGCTGGATTTCCGTCCGCATCGTCGTCCGGAGCTTCGCGTCGAGGTTCGACAGCGGCTCGTCGAAGAGGAACACGTCCGGCTCCCGGACGATGGCGCGCCCGAGCGCGACCCGCTGTTTCTGCCCGCCGGAGAGCTGGTCCGGCGTGTCATCGAGCAAGTCCCCGATACCCATCATCTCCGCCGTCTCGGTGACTCGCTCCTCGCGCTCTTCCTTCGAGAGGTCGGTGCTCATCCGGAGGCCAAACGCCATGTTCTGTCGGATGGACTTGTGCGGGTACAGCGCGTAGTTCTGGAACACCATCGCCACGTCGCGCTTGCGGGCGTGGACGTCCGTCACGTCCTCGTCGCCGATACGGATACGACCGCTCGTCGGCCGTTCAAGCCCGGCAATCATCCGTAGCGTCGTCGATTTCCCACACCCCGACGGGCCGACCACCGTTACGAACTCTCCGTCGTCGATGGACAGGTCGACGTCGTCGACCGCCACGATGGAGCCACCGTCGAACTCCTTCCGGAGACCGTCTAGTTCGAGACTCGCCATTACACAGAGTCTCACACCCATCGCTAATAAGTTTGATGGGATTTTTCATAGAAGTTCTAGCAAAGTTCAGTCGGTCGTGAAACTGAGTGCCGTCAGTGACCGCTCGCCGGCGGTATCACGACGACATCTCCGACCTCGACCGCCCCGCCGCTATCGACCGGGTCGCCGCTGAGAAGGTCGGTGTCCCCGACTGGAGTGTCGAGCGAGACGGTCGCCGTGCCGTCGCCGAAGTGTAGCACGACCACGAGCCTTTCATCGCCGTCGGTGCGCTCGTACGCGACGACGCTGTCCGCATCGCCCGTTTCGACGGTGTGTGGAACCGGGCGTATCCCGGGCGAGCGCAGTGCGGCGTGGTCCGCTCGGAGGGCCGCCAGTCGCCGGTGGAAGTCGGTCAGCGCGTTGTCGCCGTCGTGCCAGCGCATCGTTCCGCGCTGCTGTTCGACGCCCCGTTCCTGGCCGGCGTATATCATGGGTGTTCCAGGCAGGGTGAACGTGGCCCCGACGGCCGCCCGCAGTGACGCGGCCCCGCACTCGTCGAGATAGCGGTCCTCGTCGTGGTTGTCGACGTATCGCATATGCGCCGTGCGGTCGGGGTAGCCGTGTTCGACCGTCGCGTCGAGCGCCTCAAACAGCGCCGACGCCGGTTCCTCGCCGGTCCCGATGTCCCGGAGCGTGTCGAACAGGTCCGTGTCGTAGTGGACGTCGAACTCGTTTTCGGCGAAGGCAGCGTCGCGCGGGACCGTCTCGTCGAGCAGCAGGAACTCGGGGTCGTCGGCTTTCACCCGCTCCCGGACTTCCTTCCAGAACCCGTGTGGCACGCCCCAGGCGACGTCACAGCGGAACCCATCGACCACGTCGCGCCACTCCTCGACCACGTCGAGCATCCAGCGCCGCACCGCGAGCGAGTCGTAGTTGAGGTTCGGGATTCGCGTCCAGTTGAAGTAGTAGCCCGGCGCGTCCTCGCCAGCCCAGTCGATATCGGAGACGTCCTGTGACGCCGGGATTCGCTCGTAGTGGTCGGCGTACTCGGGGACACCGGCCCGGTGGAGCTGGAAGGCCGGGTGGTCCCGCGAGCTGTGGTTGATGACCAGATCGAAGACGACCCGAATCCCCGCGTCGTGGAGCCGGTCGACCAGCGATTCGAACTCCTCGCGTGTTCCCAGGTCTGTGGCGGTGTCGAAGAAGTCAGTGATGTGGTAGCCGTGCCGGGTCGGACTCGCCTGGACGGGCGTGAGCCACACCACGTCGACGCCCAGCGACTCGATGTACGGGACCCGCTGCTCGATGGCCTCGAAGCTCGTGTCGACGGTTTCGCCGGCGAACGACCGGACGAATATCTCGTAGATGGTGGCGTCACCGGCCCAGTCCGGCGGGTCGGCGGGCCGTGACACGGTCACTGTGCCGTCTGCGGTCGCGTTTCCGGTTCCACTGTCGCGTTCCACGACCAGCGTGTCCGCGACGCTGTGGCGCTCAGCGACGGCGACGGCGTGAATCCGGGTCGTTTCGGGTAGGGCTTGGTGTGGTACCCGGAGTTCGTCGCTGCCGATGGTCACAGCCGACTCTTCCAGCGTGTCGCGGCCGTCGAGATAGAATTCGACCTCCGGCTCGCTCCCCGACGGGGCCGCGCGGGCGTCCGCGGAGACGACGAGGCCCCCGTCCTCCGTCTGACTGGTGAGTTCGACTCGTGGGCGTCCCGGTCCCTCGACAGTGACCTCGTCGGTCGCGGTCGATTCGAAGGAGCCGTCGAAACTGAAGATGGCGTGGTGGGTCCCCGGCGGGAGTTCTGTCTCGATGACCCACTCGTCGCCGTCGCGCTCGGCCCAGTGGGTGCCCATCGTGAAATCGTTGAACTTCCCGATGACGATGGCGCGGTCGGCGACGGCGAGGTCGTCGGTACCGCCGTCGCAGTCGAAGTCCGCCGCCGTGACGCTGAACCGGACCGTCTCGGTGATGCTTGGGAACGCCCGGACGACTTGCTCGTGTGTGCCGTCCGGTGCGGTTACCGCCGCTCGGTAGACGCCCGGCACGTCGGGTTCGAGGTGACAGACCGGGCCGTCGCCGAGCGCTGCCGTACTCGCCGCTGGCCGCTCGACTAACCGCCACTCGGCAGCCATGCCGGGGTCGGGCTGACGCGGGGCCAGTTCGACCGATTCGCCGACGGTGGCGAACCGTGGCGGGCCTGGATGGTGCATACGCCTACGGTACAGGGTCGGTACTGTGAGTGTTACGTTTCGCGCTGAATTTTAGAAAGAATATTACTTCGTTTGTTCTACCGCACCCAGTTTGCTGAAAACCGATACACGGAGAAGCGACTCCACGCCGATTCTCGAAATCTATCATCATTGTCTCCTTCTATTTCCGAATGATTTAAGTTATGAAGGACTATTTCATCCTATATCTATCCATGACAATGGAACGACGGACGGTGCTCAAACGGATCGGCGGTGTCGGGGCGGCTACGGCCTTGGCTGGCTGTAGTGTGCAAGAGCAGGGCAGTGGCGGCTCGGAGGGGGAAACGGCTTCCGGTGACGGCGATGGGTCAGGCGGCGGGAGTCAGCAGTCCGGCGGGACCGCGACGGCGTGGTACCAGCTTCAGGACTCGGAGATACCCGCACGCGAGGCCGCGATGGAGTCGTTCGCGAGCGAGACGGAGTTCGGCGTCGAGGGCTCGGACATCTCCAACATGGAAAAGAAGACCACGAGCGCGATTCCGGCCGGGCAGGGGCCGGAGATCTTCGAGTGGGCACACGACTGGGTGGGCGACTACTACCAGCGGGAGTTCGTCGTCGACCAGTCTGACGAACTCTCCGTGAGCCTCGACCAGTTCACGGACGCCGCCGCCTCCGCCGTCCAGTTCGACGACGCCGTCGTCGGCCTCCCGCACTCGGCGGAGACGGTGACGCTCATCTACAACGCGGACATCGTCGACGAAGCGCCCGAGACCATCGACGACATGGTGGCGGCGATGGAGGCGTACCACGACCCCGACAAGAGCCAGTACGGCCTCGCCGCGCCGTTCGACCCGTACTTCACGAGCGGCTGGATACAGGCCTTCGGCGGCTACTACTTCGACCCTGAGCAGGACCCGGCGCTCGGCCTGGATGCCGACGAAGCCATCGAAGGGCTCCAGTTCGCGCTCGACACCCTCCGTCCGTACATGCCCGACGACCCGAACTACGAACCGCAGGCCGCGACGTTCTCGGAGGGGAACGCTGCCTTCGCGGTCAACGGGCCGTGGTACCTGCCGACGCTGAACCAGAGCGACGTGAACTACGAGGTGGCGACGTTCCCTGCCATCGACGGCGGCGAGGTGACGCCGTACACCGGCATCTCGATGTGGTACTTCGCGGACGCGATGAGCGAGGGCGGGGCCGACGCCACGGCCGCCCGGAACTTCGTCGAGTGGTTCGCCACCAACGAAGACCACGCCACGCGACTCGCTCAGGAGCAGGGCGCGATTCCGGTGCTCGACAGTCTCGTCGGCAGCGACGAACTCCCCGACCACGTCCAGACGTACTCCCAGACCGTCAGCCAGGGGGTCCCGATGCCGACCGACCCGCGCATGAATAAGGTGTGGTCGCCACTGGAGAACGCGCTCATCGAGGCGTTCAACGGCGACGCGAGCGCCGAAGACGCACTGACGACCGCCGCCGAGGAAATCCGCAGCAACTGGGAGTGAGCACTGACCCATGAGCACGGTTTCACGAGCGGCGGACCGCATCGAGTCGGTCCCGTTTCTGACGCGGGACGACGCGTCGTTACTGCTAGTGCTCCCGGGGCTGTTCGTCTTCTCGGCGTTCATGCTGTTCCCGGTGCTGTACCTGCTGGGAATCTCGTTTACGAACGCAGATCCGGCGAACCTGTTCGCCGGCGAGGGCGTCGTCGCCGTGCTCACGTTCGGCGACGCGCTGTTCGTCGGGCTAGAGAACTACGCCGACGTGCTGACCGACGGGCAGTTCTGGAACTCTTTCGGCGTCACCTGGCTGTTCGTCGCTACGAGCGTCACGCTCAAGATCGGGGCGAGCCTGGCCATCGCGCTTATCGTGACCAGTGAACTCGTCCGCGGCAAGCGCGTCCTGCGCTCGCTCATCATCTTCCCGATGGGGCTGCCGCCGATCTTCACTATCACCGTGTGGCGTGGCATCTTCAGCTCCGCCGAATTCGGGCTGATGAACCAACTGCTGACCGCGTTCGGGGCGAGTTCGGTCGCGTGGCTCTCGGGCCGCTGGACCGCCTTCGTCGCGTACAACGTCACGGAGGCGTGGCTGGCGTACCCGTTCATGGTCATCATCACCGTCAGCGCGCTACAGGACGTGCCCGAGGAACTCCACGAGGCGGCCGTCGTCGACGGCGCGGGATTCCTCGCACGCTTCGCCCACATCACGCTGCCGTCGATTAAACGTCCCGTGCTGTTCGCGTCTATCCTGACCTCCGCGGCGTCGTTCCAGCAGTTCCTCATCCCGTTCGTGTTCAATAAGGGCGGCCCGGCACGGGCGAACGAACTCATCGTCGTCTACGGCTATCGTGAGGCGCTGTCGTTCCAGCAGTACGGCCGCGGTGCGGCCATCAGCATCATCGCGCTCGTGTTCATCGGCGCGTTCATGTGGCTCAACGTCAAGAAAGGCAAACTCGCCGACGGGGTGAACGACTAATGCTCCTCGGTGCAATCGCCAGAAAGCTCGGCAACGACATCAAGACGTTCGCGACGATGCCCGCGCGGACGGTCCGCAAGTGGTCCTACACCGTGCAGGCCGTCCGTCGGGGCGAACTGCCCGCGTCCGAAGTCCTGAAGGTCATTCTCTCGAGCATCGGTGCGACGCTGGTCGTGCTGGCACTGCTCTTCCCGATCTACTGGATTCTGATGGCGGCCCTCTCCGGCTCCGGAAGCTCGCTGTACACGTCCGAGAGCTTCTCGCTGTTTCCCACTGATCCGTCGGTCAAACCGTTCATCTGGGTTATCGGTGACCTCATCGTGCCGTCGTACTCGATCTCCGCCGCCATCCCGTTCACCGACCTTGCCTTCGTGTTCCAGACGCCGGGCATCGAGATCCTCGACGCCTCCGACTACGGCGTCGACCGCCCGTCGGAGTTCAAGCGCTTCCTCTGGAACAGCCTCATGGTGGCGATTCCGACTGTGCTGATCGCGATGTCGCTCATCATTCCGGCGGCCTATGCCCTCTCGCGGCGAGAGTTCCTCTTCCGCCGGAAGATTCTCTTCCTCTACGTCCTGATGACGCAGGTCGGTGGTGGCCTGGGGGTCGCCCTGCTCATCGGGATGTACGCGCTGTACGTCCAGTTCGGTATCAACGACAGCAAACTGGCGCTTGCGGTGTACTACGCGGCGACCGCCGTGCCGTTCAACACCTGGCTGCTGAAGACCTATATGGACGGCATCCCGGTCTCCTACGAGGAGGCTGCAGTCGTCGACGGCGCGCCGCCGTGGCGGGTCGTCACCGAGGTCATCATCCCGATGTCGACCGCCGGGCTGGCGACGGTGTTCATCTTCGTCTTCCTCACCGGGTGGACGGAGTTCGTCGTCGCACAGACCCTGCTGGGGACGGAGAACTACACGCTGCCGGTCGGCCTGTACGCAATGGTCGACGAGTACTCCATCCCGTGGGCGCGGTTCTCCGCGTTCGCGCTCACCTTCGCCTCGCCGATCATGCTGGCGTACCTGTTCGCCCAGCGCTACATCGAGGGCGGCCTCTCCTTCAGCGGGATGGAAGGCTAAGCTGGCGCGACGCCCGTCGTCATCCAGCACCCCTCGTAGGGCGCTTCGGTCTGCTTTTCGACCGTCCACTGGTAGCTCGTCGTCGTTCCGTTCCCATCGACGACCGTCACTGGCTGTGACGCGGTGTCGCCGTCGCGGTCCAGCGGTCCGTACCGCACGCCTGTCGCGTTCAGGAGCGGCTCGAACCCACTTTCGATAGTCCGGACGAAGTTCGAGTACGGTCCCGTCAGGTCCCGGTTCGACGGCGACGCGAACTGCCAGGTCGTGTTGATGCCCTCGTTCGTCGCCGGGTCGTTGTTCTGGAGCGCCAGCACCTGAATGTGGACGACCAGCGCCGGCGGCCGCTCGCAGTTCGGTCGCAGTTCGAGGACCCGCGGCTGTGTCACCGCCGATCTGTTGGTGTCGACGGAGACGTTGCCCCAGTAGCTCCCCTCGCCTGTCGTCTCGACTGCTCGCGTCTCGTCCGTCGGCACGTCGGCGGGCGTTATCGTCGCTTCCGACCCTGCCGAGTCGCCACCACCGAAAAACGCACCGCAGCCCGCCAGTGCGACGACCGCGGCAAGTGCGACGAGCGCCAGCGGCCGAACGGCTGTCATACCCCTGTATTGGGGTGACGCTCCTTCGATGTTCCGTCGCCGCGTCCGTGCGCTGTTTCGCTTGGCAGCGGTCGATGCCGTCAGCCGAGCCGTTCCTCGACCGCGTCGATGTCGCTCGGTTCGTTGACGTTGTGACACCACCCGTCGAGTTCGACCGCCTCGACGCGGTGGCCGGCGCTCAGTAACAGGTCGATTGCGTCGGGGAGTTCGTACTCGCCCCGCTCGGAAGGTCGCGTCAGCGCGCAGGCGTGGCCGACGGCCGGCTCGAACACGAAAAAGCCCCGCGTGACCATCGTCGACGGCGGGTCCGACGGCTTCTCGACGAGACCGGTCACCCGGTTCTCGTCGTCCGTCGTGACGACACCGGTCGTCTTGGCTTCGGCCCGCGACACGTCCTCGACGAGCAGCGTCGCGCTGGCGTCGGTCTCGCGGTGGCGCTCGATGGCCCCGTCGAGATTTGCCCGGCAAACGTTGTCGCCGTTCAGCACGACGAAGGTCCCGTCGACGGCCGAGCGGGCCTGTTCGAGCGCGTGGGCCAGTCCTAACTGTTCGTCCTGCCGGACGTACGCTATCGGGGTGTCCCGATACCGCTCACCGTAGCGAGCTACGATGTCATCGCCGCGGTAGCCGATGACGACGACCAGGCGGTCGACGCCGACTGACAGCAGCGTGTCGAAACAGTGTGTCAGCAGCGGCTTTCCGGCCACCTCGACCAGTCCCTTCGGCTTGTCCGCAGTGAGCGGTCGCATCCGCGTCCCTTCGCCGGCAGCGAGTACGACGCCGTCCATATCCGGCCCCACGCTTGCACCGGCTAAATGCCTGTGGGCGAGCGGGTTTTGTCCGTGGCCAGCCAACCTTGACGCATGGCTGAGGAGTGTGACACCTGCGGCCGGTCGGTCACCGTCGATGAGGCGGTCCGCCGGGAGACGTTCGGTGACCTCGACAACGACCGCTGGCAGACGCTGTGCTGTCCGGACTGCGGTGCGCGGCTCCGGACGATATTCGTCGGGCCGGACTCCTGACGGGGAAAGAGACAGGTAGCAGCAGTGTGTGGCTCTGACGCATGGAAGACGAAGCGTGGCGCTCGGTCGACATCATCCGGGACAACGACGGCGTACCGCACGTCCTCCAACAGAAGCTGCTGGTGTTCACAAGCGGTGTCTCCGAGGAATCCGCCGGCTACACGAAGCCGGCGATGGAACACCGGCTAGTGCCGCTCAAGGAACTCACGAAGTTCGGGCAGTCGTAACGAACAGCCGCCGGAACAGTCTGCGCCGCGGCCGATAGCTCGGGTGCTGGACCGGTTGGACAACGAACACCTCGGGATACACTTTTGCGCCTATCCGAACGAGTATCGATAATGGCGGAACCGCTGTACGTCGGTGTCGACCGGAGCGACGAGTCCTGGGTCGCTGTGGCGCTCACCGGCGACGGGTTCGACCACGCGTCGGTGTTCGACAGTATCGGCGAGTGCTGGTCAGCGTACGAGGAGCGCGCTCGGCTGATTCTGGTCGGAGTGCCGATTGGGCTCGTGGAATCCGGTGATCCGGACCGCCGGTGTGACGAACTCGCCCGGTCGGTGCTCGGCGAGCGGAGCGCGGCGGTTCGCACGCCGCCGGTACGAGAAGCGACCCGGAAACAGCGCTACTCGACGGCCAACCGCGTCCACAAGCGCAAGACCGGACAGAAACTCTCCGAGCGGGCGTTCGCACGCAGCGACAGCCTCGCCCGGGTCGACGAACTCCTGCAGGAACTGCCCGAGGCTGCCGCAGCCATCCGGGAATCCCACCCGGAGGTCTGTTTTCGAGCCTTCGGTGGCGAGCCGCTTAGCTACTCGAAGCGCACCGCCGGGGGATACGCCGAGCGGATGCGGGTTTTGGCCCACTACGACCGCGATGCCGCCCCGACGGTCCAGAAAGCCGCCGAAGCGACCGGCGGCGCGGCGGTAGCCGTTCACGATGTGCTGGACGCCGTCGCTCTCGCGTACACAGCACAGCCGGGCGACGGGGAGTTGTACACGCTGCCGCCCGAGCCGCCGCGAGATGCGGCGGGGCTGCCGATGGAGATCGTCTATCGGGCGGCGTCGCCACTGATCACGTCGTGACGTGTCTCGGCGAGCGCCGTCGCTCGTCGTGAGTTATGTGCATGCCAGCGACACTGCCGTGTACGCTACACCGCGACCGCTGACAAGTGATTATAGTGCTAGACTGTAGACAGAAGCCGTCTTACAGTCGCGTGAGGTTGGTCGCACGCGGACCCTTGTCCGCCTGCTCGATGTCGAACTCGACTTCCTGCCCCTCTTCGAGGTCAGGGCCGCCGACGTCTTCCATGTGGAAGAAGACGTCTTCGTCCGCATCGTCGGTTTCGATGAAGCCGTAACCACCAGTGTCGTTGAAGAAGTCGACAGTGCCTTCCGCCATTGTTAGAGCCGTGTGACGTTGTTGGCGCGCGGACCCTTGTCCGCCTGCTCGATGTCAAATTCGAGCTCCTGTCCTTCCTCGAGGTCCGGGCCGCCGATGTCTTCCATGTGGAAGAAGACGTCTTCGTCCGCGTCCTCAGTGTCGATGAAACCGTAACCGCCAGTGTCGTTGAAGAAATCAACCGTTCCTTTCGCCATTGCAACCAAAGAGATGCCAGCACCACGGATAACAGTGTCGGTACGATGCTCTGGTGGGAAACTGATCTATCCGGCCGCTGTCTGGCGATTATGGAGTGTGTAATACTGGCATGCCACATACGCAGTCGTCTCTCCAATCTAGCTGGAGACGCTCCGGTGTCACGTTCGGTCTTACCGTCTCACTAACCGAATGGAACCAGCCGGAACCCCAATCGTAACTATGCGCCGTGGCGCACGGGACCGTCTCGTCGATGACGGGCCGGGGATTCCCGACGACCGGCGTGACAGCGTTTTCGACCCGCGGGCGGGCGACACGCACGGTGGCGGACTCCATCTCGTCGAGACGCTCGTTACGAGCTTCGGCGGCGAGATCTATCTCGCCGACGCCGCCAGCAAACCCGACACGACCATCCCCGACACCGACTTCGACGGCGCGCACTTCGTCGTCGAACTCCCACGGGCATGACACCAGTCCGCACGACCGACGTTTCTTGATTGTGGGAGGCACAGTGAGGCGTATGTTCCCTCGCTTGCGCGCACAGGGCCCGACCGTACTCATCCCGCTCGCGTGGCTGCTCGTGGGGCTGGCTCATCTCGATGTGGTCACTGACCGAACGGTGCTGGTGTTTCACGTCGTCGCTGCCGTCCTCATTGCCGCTTTCGCCGCTCTCTCGTGGGACGAGATGGAGACGGGCGTCCTCCGGGTCTGGCGCGACATTCTGCTCGTCGGCCTCCTCCTGACCGTCGGCGGTATCGTCGGCTTACTCTACGCTCCGCTCCGGATCCCGTTCCTGACGACGACGATACTGGGATGGATGGTCGTTCCGGGCGTGGGCCTCTACTACACCGGGAAGCGCGTTCCAGCAGGCCAGCGGGCGTACACGGCCGGAGCAGTATTGAGCGTTCTCGGTGGGGCGGTCTACGCCGGCGCGCTGTTCCCGCCGGCGGAAACCGCGCTGCTCGCCGGCATCGGGCTTGCGCTGGTCGGCCAGACCGTCGGCATCGTTCAGGCGGTTCGCCAACCGGGCGAGACCGACTCAGGCTAAGGCAGCGTCGAGTTTCTCCACCGGATGGGGCGGTTCGCCGTCGCTTTCGTCCCAGTCGTCCAGTTGCGTGCGACAGGACGCACCGGGCGCGACGACGGTGTCGCCGCGGCTCTCTCCGATCTGGTCGAACAGGATCGAACCGATGGCCTTGCTCATCGAGAAGTGCTCGGCCTCGTAGCCGAAGGAGCCGGCCATGCCACAACAGCCCGAATCGAGCGGGTCGACATCGTAGCCGGCCCGCCGGAGGACGCCGACGGCGTGGTGGTCTTTCTTCGTCGCCTTCTGGTGGCAGTGGCCGTGGTAGGTCAGCGTCTCGCCCGGCGTGTCCCAGTCGGCCCCTTCGTCCAGCCGGAAGGTGTCGAGGTACTCACAGACGCCGTAGGCGTTGGCCGCGAGCGTCTCCACGTCCTCGCCAGAGAGCAGGTCCAGATAGTCCGACTGGAACATCACGGCGTCGCTCGGCTCGACCAGCACCACGTCCCAGCCCTCCTCGACTGCCGGGACGAGCGCGTCAACGTTGTCCCGCGCAGTGGCTCGTGACTGGTCGAGAAAGCCCTTCGAATGAGCCGGTCGCCCGCTGTCGGTCCGGTCGGCCAGTTGGACGTGGACGCCAGCGGCTTCGAGCACGCGGACGGCGGCCTTCCCGACCTCGGGGTGGCTGTAGTTCGTGTACGTGTCGGGGAACAGCAGGGCTTGCCGCTCGGCTTCGTCCGCCGGGACCTGCGAGCCGCGTTCGTCGAACCAGTCCTGCAGCGTCGTCCGCTGGAAGCTCGGGAGTGTGCGGTCCGTGGCGATACCGACCGTCTTCTCCAGAACGGTCCGAGCGCCCGGCACCTTCGTCGCGAGGTTCGAGAGCGGCGCGAAGGCACTGCCTAACCCCGCCAGCGAGTCGACGTTGGCGAACACCTTGTCCCGGAAGCTGGACCCGTGTTCCTGGTGGTACGCGTGGGTCACTTCGGCTTTGAGCTTCGCCATGTCGACCTCGCTCGGGCAGTCCTTCGCACACCCTTTGCAGCCGATACAGAGGTCGAGCACCTCGTGCATGAACTCCTCGTCCGTGGGGTCGTCCGGAAGGTCACCGCTCATCGCTTGCCGAAGCATGTTCGCGCGCCCGCGGGTCGTCGTCATCTCCTCCTCGGATGCGCGGTAGGTCGGGCACATCACGCCGCCGGTGGTCTCCTGCGGGCCGCGACAGCCGCCACAGCCGTGACAGAGTTCGACCATCCCCTGCATCCCGTTGTCGTTGTCCCACTCCAGTGCGGGGTCGAAGCCGGCGTCGAACTCGTACGCCGGGTCGAAGCGGAGGTTCTCGGTCATGTCGACCGTACGCGCCCGCTCCGGTTTTGTGCCGGACTCGACCTCGCCCGCGTCGACGCCGACGACCTGGCCGGGGTTGAGCAGCCAGTCGGGGTCGAACGCGGATTTGAGTTCCTGGAACGTCTCCCAGAGGTCCGCACCGTAGAGCTTCTCGTTCCACTGCGTGCGGGCGCGGCCGTCGCCGTGTTCGCCGGAGACGCTCCCGCCGTACTTGACGACGAGGTCGGTCACCGCGTCGGCGATGGACTCCATGGTTTCGACGCCCTCGACCGACTTGGTGTTGATGAGCGGCCGGATGTGGAGGACGCCGGGACCGGCGTGGGCGTAGAAGGAGGCGAAGGTGTCGTGTTCCTCAAGGATATCCTGGAAGTCAGCGACGTACTCCGGGAGGTTCTCGGGCGGGATGGCGGTGTCCTCGATGAACGAGCCGTGTTTCTCGTCGGTCGTCCGCGAGAGCAGGATGGGGAGGCCGGACTTGCGCATCTTCCAGAACTTCTCGCGTTTGGCCTCGTCGTGGGCCTCCATGGCGTCGAACGCCCGCACCGGCGCGTCGACGACGGTCCGGCCATCTGTTGGGTCCGCGACCGAGTCGATGCCGTTTGTCCGGTCCGCCAGCAGGTCAGCGACCTTCCGCCGGCCGCTCTCCGCGTCGTCGGCGTAGAACTCCACGATGAGCACCGTGCGGGTCCCCTCGGGCAACATGCCGACCACGTCCTCGAATTCGGCGGTGTCCCGGGCCAGGTCGATGAGCACGTCGTCAAGCACCTCGACGGCCGCCGGGTCGTGTTCGAGGATGTCCGAAACGTCTTCCATGGCCTCGATGAGCCCCTCGTAGGCGAGCAGGGCCATCGACTTGGTCTCGGGAATCGGCTCCAGCGACACCTCGGCCTCCGTGACGATAGCAAGCGTCCCCTCGCTGCCGGCCAGCAGCGAGGCGACGTTGACGGTCCCGTCCTGCGCGTCTTCCAGAACCCAGTCGAGATTGTACCCCGAGACGTTGCGCTTCAGGTCCGGGTAGTGGCTCGTGATTTCCTCGCCTTCCTCCGTGAGTATCCGCTCGATTTCGGCGTAAATCTGCCCTTCGAGGTCACCGTCGGGGGCCGCTCGGTCGCGCAACTCTTCGCGCGTGACCTCACAGAAGGTCGTGACGGTGCCGTCCGCGAGGACGACCTCGCACTCCTCGATGTAGGCGTCGGTCTTGCCGTACTGCAGGGAGTGGGCCCCGGTGGAGTTGTTGCCGATAGCGCCGCCGAGCACGCTCTTGTCGCCCCACGCGGGGTCCGGCGCGAACTTCAGCCCGTGGTCGGCCAGCGCCGCGTTCAGGTCGCCGAGCTTGATGCCCGGCTGGGCCCGCGCCCGCCGGTCGTCGGGTCGCGCTTCGACGAGGTCGTTCATGTATCGCGAGAAATCCAGCACGACGGCCTCGTTGACGGTCTGGCCGGCGAGACTCGTCCCGCCGCCCCGCGGAAGGACCGGAATCTCCCGCTGGGCGCAGTAGGACATGACCGCGGCCACGTCATCGGTCGACCGCGGATAGACGACGCCGATAGGCAGCACCTCGTAGAGGCTGGCGTCGGTCGCGTACAACTGTCGCGAGTACTCGTCGAACCGGACCTCGCCGTCGATCCGTGTCTTTAGGTCGTCGACGAGGCCCGACCGAGCGACGCGGTCGTTCTGGTAGTCGTAGTTCGATACCTCGTCGGCCGAAGGGTCTATCCGGGTGCCGGAATCGGTTGCCATAGTGTGTGTCGTGTCCAGTCGCCCGGCCACCGACGGACCGGGTACTCGGCGGTTTGCTCTGGCTGTTCTAGCTGTACGCCTGCCAAAACAGTTCCGCTACGGTAGCCCATGACGCACTTTTGACCCGGTCGAGCGTCTGCCCGGAGCACGCGCTTCTGTCTCCCTGTGATAGCACATGTTACGCAACTGTTAATATCAGTACTAGCCTATATAAGGTGATTATGACACACAGCAACGATCCGTTCGAGACGATGCTCCGACTCTTCGCACAGACGCGACGGTCGATGATGGACGACAGCCAGAGTCGCTGGACAGACGACAGTTTGGGCCGCCGGATGGGTGACGATTCGAGACACCGGATGGACGACAGTCCGGAACGCCGTACCGACCGACCGTCCACGGACGTACGCCGGAGCGGCCACCGCCGGCCCGGTATCGACACGAACCTCCACGTCGACGAGACTGACGACGGATACGCCGTGATGGTCGACCTCCCGGGCTTCGAGCGCGACGACCTCGTCGTCCGCTTCGAGGACGGCGTCCTCAGCATCCAGGGCGAGAGCACGGTCGCTGAAGAGACCAGCGACAGCGCTCGCCGCCACAGCCGACGGGTCGCCGAACGGGTCACTGTTCCCGAGCCGGTCGTGGACGACGACATCAACGCCACCTACCACAACGGCGTTCTCGAAATAACGCTGCCGCGCGCGGACGACGCCGACGACTCGAACCGGATCGAAATCGAATAGACTCGCTTTTCGGCTGTTGTCTGCCGACGTTACACGACTGTCCCAGTGAGAACGCCCTTAGAAACCTGCTATTCCGGTATTAGTCAGCTGCCGCTCTATTATCGCCTCTATAGTTTCGTGCGACCGCCGGGGACTCCGTGCTGTGAGGCCGTAATATGTCCGACGCGACCTGGGACGTTCAGGACGGCGCCATCGTCGAGCGGCCGCGGAACGTCCGGAAACACCCGCTGTTGCACCGAATCTACGAGCAACACGACGAGCTACTAGCCGAACAGCTCCCGCCCGGCCGGACGCTCGAACTCGCGTTCGGCCAGCATATGCATCCCCGCGCCGATGTCGGACTGGAAGGCTGGCCGTCGAACGCCGAAACCGTCCGCAAGCCGGCGCTGGCTGGTGACGCCCGCGCGCTGCCGTTCGACGACGACTCCTTCGACGCCGTCATCGGCCGCCGGTTCCTCCATCACGTCCCGCCCGCGGACCGCCCGGAAATCATTCGCGAAGCCGCCCGCGTGCTCCGCCCCGGCGGCCGCGTCGCCCTGCTCGAAGGAACGCCGGGGCTGTACCGCAAGCTCACCAAGGGTGCCGCGTTCCGGCTGGGGCTTCTGGAGGAGGACACCGATATCTACGGCCACCTCTCGGAGACCGCCGTCACCGACCTCGTCTCCGGCTCGTTCGAGGTCATCGCGAAACGGACGCTCGGATCACCGCTGATGCTCGCGAGCATCTCCGAGTCGGACGCGTCGGCGCGGCTGCTCGACCTCTACGAACGGACGCAGTTCGTCAAGTGGTGGACGCTCGTGGTGGGCGAGCGTCCCGAGTCCGTCGCGTGACTACAGGTCGACAGTCACGCGCAGTTCGCTGTCAGTGATCGTTCCGATGGCGTCGGCGGCGACCTCGATATCGTCCTCGTCGGCGTCACCGAACCCGAGCCCCTGCACCCAGGCTTCGGTGAGATCTGGCTCCGGCTCGACGTACGCGACCTGCCTTTCCGGGTCGACCTCGGTCACGATGCCGATCTGCTCTCCCTGTGCGTCCATGAGGAACTTCCCCTCGTCTTCTGTCGATAATACTGCCATTTCGTCTGACACCACTGGCCGGATCAAGTAATAAACGTTGGTCACGCCGACGTCGGTCACGCCGACGCCGGCCACCCGTGTCCCTGCCGTCTGCCGTCGGCCGGCACCCGCTCTGGTCCGCTAGTACCGGGAGAAGTTCTCGTCGGGGTATATCCCCTCGTCGGTGATGTCAACCACATCCAGCGTCGCCAGCCGACTGAGACGGTCCGCCGCGTCACCCTCGTCGACGCCCAGTTCCACCGCCCGCGCAAGCACGCGGTCGCGGCTGGGTACGGACTCGATGAAGCCGTCGCTGTCCGTCTCTGTCGCCTCTGCGATGATCGCCTTCAGGATGGCCCCGTGTTCCCGCTTCGACGGCGTGGTGCTGTCGCCGGTCCAGTCCACGCTCAGCGTCCCGTCCTCGTTGACGTGGGAGACGACGAACCCGTCCGGCAGCGCTTCCGTCACCGCCGCCACCAGCGCCGCCCGGTCGAGCCGCGCCTCGAATCGGAACCGCTTGCCGTCCTTGGACTGCCCGAGACTCCCGACGTTCGCGCCCGCTTCTGCTATCGCCTCCGAAACCGCGTCGGCAAGCCGGTCCTGTACTGCCGCCGCGACGGCGTCCCGCTCCGCACCGAGGGCCGCGAGTTCGTCGGTCAGGGTCGCGTGGCGCTCCATCTGCTCGTGTGCTGGCTCCTCTGTCATACCCATGCCACTCGTCGCCACGGAATTACCTGTTCCGGCGGCTGTGTCGAACCGACCGGGGCGACGCAGCGGTCGCCGCCTAGTCGCCTGCCGTCGCGGTCCCGCGAGCGAACTCGCGAATCGGCCAGATACCAATCGTCGGCGTCGTACACTCGCTCAACTGAAGGTGATCTGATGCCTCGATCTTCGGCCGAAGACGCCGATTCAGGTGGCAGTTACCGCCGATTCTGCGCCACAGCGGCGTCAACAGGTCTTGACTCCGGCCAACCCACCCGTCCGATCGGATGTGGTCCAGAAACCGGAACTCCCCCTCGGGTCGGAGCACTCGGGCAATCTCCGCGAGCATCGGATCGATAGTCGGTACTGAACAGCACACCCCACACTCGACAACGTAGTCGAAGGTGTTGTCACCGTAAGGCAGCGTTTCGCCGCGGCCACTGACCAGCGCCATCTCGACTGTGCTGTCCGCGATTTTCTCCTCTGCCCGCTGCCACATCCCCGGGTCCGGCTCGACGGCGTGGAACGATGCCGTCCCCTCGGCCTCGGACTCGTAGTACGGCAGCATCGGCCCGGTTCCGGGGCCGATTTCGAGAACTGTCCCGTCCAGTCCAGCCGCCAGATACTCCCGATGCTCCGGAACCTGACACCGCTCGAAGTACCACTGTACGGGGTCGTAGAGTGCCGCAACGACTGGATGGAACTGAATATCACCCCCGGCCATGACCTTGTTTCGTCACTGATTCCACTGTACAAATATGTTCGGGTCCCCCCACCCCTCAGCAGGTGATGCGTAGACACGGTCACAAAGAACCCACGTACCATGACGAGCGAGGCACGTTACAGTCTCACCGGACGCTACCGGCGGGACCGTCCGGCTATTCCCCCACTTTTTGCGACGAGTGGTTCGCTTTTAACGAACTGGAAAAAGATGGTATGTCGCTTCTCGGATTGTGACCCACGCCCTGAAATGCTCGCTGTGCCTTTCTGGTCTCGCTCAAATCTGCTTGGGGCTGTGTTCACTGCTCATTTTGTACGCAGGAAAATGCCGCCTCCCGGATTGTGAACCACGCCGAGACGGTCGCCTCGCTCCGCTCGGCGCTGCAACTCGTCTGGTTCAAATCCGCTCGGGGTCCACTCACAGAACCCGCCGCGCTCGCTTCGCTCGGCGGTCGGGTTCAGAGGAGTGCCGCCTCCCGGATTTGAACCGGGGACAGCTCGATCTTCAGTCGAGTGCTCTCCCAGTCTGAGCTAAGGCGGCGTGCACTCCAAGCGATGACGAGGGTAGAAAAAAGCATTTCGAAAGCGGGCGCAGGTTCTGTGGGATCGACCGGGCGGTTCGACCGCCGATTACGGGAGGAACAGGTCCGCGCTGTCGAACGTCTCGCCACAGTCGTCGCATTCGTACTCAGTGCCGTTGGTCGTCGAGACGTGCCCGCTGCAGGCCGGACACGTCGAGCCATCTATCATGCCACGCACTACCACCACTCCGGATATATGGATTACGGGCGACTATCAATCGAGATAGACGCTCTGGTACCTGGGTCATGATATCGTGCGCGACTCGCAGGAATCGAATCCACAGGGACCATCCGCTCCTCACGTCCGTTCGTCGCAGGATGGGTCCGGGCGTCCTCGTGAGCAAAGTGAACGGGGGGTTCGGGAGAAAAGCGCTCTCCCGGCGGATTCGAACCGAAGGAAGACTCACTGCGTTCGTCTTCCAGGGTTCGAATCCACAGAGACCATCCGCTCCTCACGTCCGTTCGTCGCAGGATGGGTCCGGGCGGATTCGAACCACCGGCCTCGGCCTTGTAAAGGCCACGTCATAACCAACTAGACCACGGACCCGTATGCCACCGTTTTCCATCGGCAGGAATAACGCTTTCTCTCTCGGTCGACAGTGGGCACCGACAGTATTACCCACGGCCTGCCCCTCACACGGAGTATGCAGCGCCCTGCCGTGGTCGTCCTCGGACTCGTCGGCCTCCTCGTCGCCGCCGCCGTGGTCCTCCAGACCGGCCTCTGGGTCGAAGTGCTCGGAACCGGTGAGTACGAGGAAGGCACGGTAACGGTCCGGGAGGGGTCGGACGCGGCGACAACGACCGCAACACAGCCCGCGACGGGGGCTTCGACCCCAGGGACGACAGTCGCGGTCCGTGAACAAGAGGCCGGGGAACCGCTGGGGACAGTCGAGGTGCGAATCGCGCAGACATTTACTCAGCGGCGCGTCGGACTGAGCGAGACGGCGTCGCTCGGACCCAACGAGGGAATGCTGTTCGTCCACGACGAGGCGGGCCAGCACACCTACGTCATGCGGAACATGTCGTTCCCGCTCGACATAATCTTCATCGACGCCAACGGCACCATCACCACCATCCACCACGCGCCGCTCCCGCCGGAGGGGACCAGCGAGAGCGGCCTGACGGGCTACGAGGGGCGGGGCAAGTACGTCCTCGAAGTGAACCGCGGGTGGACGAACCACACCGGCGTCGAGGTTGGCGACCGGGTCGAACTGCCGCCCGAAGCCACGTAGCCCGACGGCCTTTTGCGGGCTCAGCCCGTGAATTTGACAATGGATTTCGACGCGGGTTCGGACGACGACGTGTTCGAGGACGCCAGGGAACGCGTCGACCGGCCGATGCTTCGACTGTTCACCGGCTACGGTCGGGGACAGTGGGGTGCGTTCGTCGTCGGCCTGTTCAGCTCTATCGTGGCTCGGATGCTGGACCTGCTGCCGCCGCTCCTCCTGGCGCTGGCTATCGACGCCATCTTTCTGCAGGAGGCCGAATACGGTCTCTTTCTGGTTCCCGATGCCTGGATTCCCAGTGGGCAAGGCCCACAGCTATGGCTCACCGCCGGCATCATCGCCGCCTCGTTCGGTATCGGGGCTGTTTTCCACTGGAGCCGGAACTGGGGCTGGAACAAGTTCGCCCAGCACGTCCAGCACGCCGTCCGGACGGACACCTACGAGACGATGCAGCGGCTGAATATGGACTTCTTCGCAGACAAGCAGACCGGCGAGATGATGTCGGTGCTGTCGAACGACGTGAACCGGCTGGAGAAGTTCCTCAACGACGGCCTGAACTCCGCCTCGCGGATGATAATCATGGTCGTCGGCATCGCCACGTACCTGTTCTACATGAACTGGCAGCTGGCGCTGGTCGCGCTGTTGCCGGTCCCGATTATCGCCGTGTTCACGAAGCGGTTCATCGACGTCATCCAGCCCAAATACGCCGAAGTGCGGTCGACGGTCGGCAAGCTCAACTCCAGGCTCGAAAACAACCTCAGCGGCATCCAGATAATCAAGACCGCCAACACCGAGCCCTACGAGGCCGACCGGGTCGAGGACACGTCCGAGGACTACCTCGACGCCAACTGGGACGCTATTGAGACGCGTATCACGTTCTTCCCCGGCCTCCGGCTGGTCTCGGGTATCGGCTTCGTCGTCACGTTCATCGTCGGCGGGCTGATGGTCACCGGACAGGCCCCCGGGCCGCTGACGGCGAGCCTCTCCCGCGGGCAGTTCGTCGCCTTCATCATCTACACCCAGCGGTTCGTCTGGCCGATGGCACAATTCGGCCAGATCATCAATATGTACCAGCGGGCCTACGCCTCCGCCGAGCGCGTGTTCGGGCTGATGGACACGCCCGGCCGCCTCGAAGAGGCCGAGGACGCACCGCCACTCGACGTGACGGAGGGCCGGGTCGAGTACGAGGACGTGTCCTTCAGCTACGACAGCGACGACGAGTCGGTACTCTCGGACATCTCCTTCGAGGCTGCGGGCGGCGAGACGGTCGCTCTCGTCGGCCCGACCGGTGCGGGGAAATCCACCGTTCTGAAGCTCCTGCTTCGGATGTATGACGTTGACTCCGGTACGGTCCGAATCGATGGCCAGAACGTCAAGGACGTGCAGATCCAGAGCATCCGACGCGCTATCGGCTACGTCAGCCAGGAGACGTTCCTCTTCTACGGCACCGTCCGCGAGAACATCGCCTACGGGACGTTCGACGCCACCGACGAGGAAATCGTCGCCGCCGCGAAAGCCGCCGAGGCCGCCCAGTTCGTCCGCAACCTCCCCGACGGCTACGACACGATGGTCGGCGAACGCGGCGTCAAGCTCTCGGGCGGCCAGCGCCAGCGCATCGCCATCGCGCGGGCCATTCTGAAGGACCCGGAGGTCCTCATCCTCGACGAGGCGACCAGCGACGTCGACACGGAGACGGAGATGCTCATCCAGCGGTCGCTCGACGACCTGACCGCCGACCGGACCACGTTCGCCATCGCCCACCGACTCTCGACGGTGAAAGACGCCGACACGATTCTCGTCGTCGAGGACGGCCGCATCGTCGAGCGCGGGACCCACGACGACCTGCTCGCCGCGGACGGCCTCTACGCCAACCTCTGGGCGGTCCAGGCCGGCGAAATCGACGAACTCCCCGAAGAGTTCGTCGAGCGTGCGATTCAGCGACGGGCGCGGACGGATGCCGACGACTGACGGCTCGAAGATGGAATCCTCACCGGTTCAGCCGTCGGCAGTTGCTGATGACTGAAGCGTCGAGAACGCCGTTTTCCGGTCGGCTGGGCACAAACGATTATTACGCATTATCTTGTAATGGTTTCACATGACAACCGCGTACCTCGCTAGCACGGCACTAATGGGCGTGTTGGTGATGGCGGTGGTCGCATGGATGGTCCGCGGGCGCGGCTGGTATCAGTACAGTCCGGGGGCGTCGACGAGCAGCCGGTCCCCGGCGGTCGACCGCGAGAGTCGCTTCACGGAAATGGCTGACCAGCCGATGGTCTGGGTCGCCGCGTTCGCGGTGCTGGTCGTCGGCCTTCTGGTCGGCGTCGTCGCATTTATCTCCGGCCCCGTCGAGACGCAGGCAACAGCGGGGCTGGCGGTCGCTGTCGTCGGCGGGGCGGGCCTCTGTGGCTACCTGCTGTTTGGCGTCTACCTGTCGGCGACGCGACGGGGACACCCCCGCTCGCTGGCCGTCGCCGAATCCGCGACTGTCGCCGGTGTGCTCTTTCTCATCGCTATTGGCTTCCAGCTGGTGGCCTGATTTTCAGGTTGTTTGGCCGGTCACAGTATCGAGTATGCCGCTGCGCCGGTCAGCGCGAGCGCGGCGACAGTCCCGCCGAGGACGAGGTACGTGACGGCGCGTGGTTCCCAGCGCAGGTGCTGGTAGTACGCGGCAACGCCCACGGCCTTGATCACCGACAGCACCATGATGAGCGCGAAGGCGGCCCAGTAGGCGCTGTCGACGAGGCCGGCGAACTCGACGACGGCCTGTGCGGTCGCGAAGGCGAACAACACGACGTATATCACGGTGTAGCCTTTCCAGTCCATTGTTCTAGAGGATGTAGAAGAGCGGGAACAGGAACAGCCAGACGATGTCGACGAAGTGCCAGTACAGGCCGAAGTACTCGATGGCCCTGTCGTCGCCCTGGTAGGCCCCGTTCCAGGCCCTGATGGTCATGTACGCACAGATGATGAGCCCGATGGTGACGTGGGCGCCGTGGAGCCCCGTCGTCAGGTAGAACGTCGACGACGCGATGTTCGTCGAGAGGCCCCAGCCGTTCGGGAACGCCTCCGTGCTGATGTGGAACAGGTGCTGCCACTCCAGTCCCTTGTTGATGAGGAAGCCGACCCCGAGCGCGAACGTCCCGACCAGCGCGGCGACGGTCCCGCGCTTGCTCTCGCGCTCGGCGGCGACCATCGCCAGCACGACGAGGAAACTTGACGTGAGCAACAGGTACGTGTTGATGAGACCGGGCATCGTCACATGTTCGGCCGGGATGAGGTCGTGGTGCCAGGCCGTCCAGCCGTAGGCGACCCGGACGAAGGCGTAGGAGCCGATGAAGGCACCGAACAGGACGATGTCGCTGGCGAGGAACGTCCACATCCCGAGTTTCATCTTCTCGACGCGCTCGAAGGGCCACCGCTCGGCGATGGCCATCTCCGGCGCGTGGAACGGCTCGCGGGTCATCCCGACGAGCGACCCGAACGTCGCAACCCCGCCGACGGCCGCCAGCGACAGGTAGAACACGCTCCCCGTCCGCACGCCCGACAGCCCGAGGAAGGCGATGAACCCGCCGAGGCTGACGAGGAACGGCCAGAAGCTGGCGTGGCTGGCGTGTTCCTCGCCAGCGGTCTCGTGGGCCGGCTCCATCGCGGTGGCCGTCGCCGCGGCCCTCGCTGTCACCGCGCCGCCGTCCGTCGCGGTCCCGCCGTCGGTCGCCGCGTGGCCGTGGGCCGCGGCTCCGGGCGCGCGCTCGGTCCGCTCCGTGACCGTCTCGTCGTCGAGGAACTCCAGCTTGCCGGTGGCGTAGCTCGGGACGCCGGGGAAGTTCTCCAGCGGCGGCGGCGAGGAGACGGCCCATTCGGCGGAGGTGGCGTACTCCCAGGGGTTCGGCCCGACGTCTTCGCCGCGCCAGAGGCTCATGAAGAGGTTATAGAACATGATGAGGAAGCTCGCGCCGAGGATGAACCCGCCGGCGGTGGCCATCGAGTGCCAGATCTGCAGGCCGTCGGGGTAGACGAACACGCGTCGCGGCGTCTCCCAGGCGATGAACATCGGGAAGTACAGCAGATTGAACCCGAGGAAGTAGACACCGAAGTGGATCTTCCCCAGGCGCTCGTTGTACATCTTCCCCGTTATCTTGGGATACCAGTAGTAGAGGCCGCCAAAGAGGGCTGTCGCGCCCGCGACCATCACGTAGTGGAAGTGGGCGACGACCCAGTAGGTCCCGCGGAACTGGTAGTCAAGCACGATTGCGCCGAGGAAGACGCCGGTGATGCCGCCGATGATGAACAGGATGAGCGCGCCGAGCGAGAAGAGGAACGGCGTGGTGAACCGGACCCGGCCCTTCGCCATCGTGTAGATGAGCGAGAACACCATCAGGTCGAAGGGCAGCGAGATGCCGATAGTCGTCGCCATGAAGATGGTCTTGATTGGGAGGTTGATCCCGGTCAGGAACATGTGGTGCATCCAGACGACGAAGCTCTGGAGCGCCACCAGCACCATCGAGATGATGAACCACTTGCGGCCGACCAGCCGGCGGCCGGTAAAGGTCTGGAAGCACTCGGCCATCACGCCCAGCGCGGGGAAGAAGACGATGTACACCTCCGGATGGCCGAAGAACCAGAACAGGTGCGCCCAGAGCAGCGACGCACCCGGGTTGTCCGCGTCGGTCGCCATCGTCGTCCCGTCGATGGAGTACTGGAAGTAGGTCGTCCCGAGGATGTGGTCCGACGCGAGTATCATCAGCGCCGCAAGCAGCGCCGCGAAGGCGAACAGCATCATCCAGACGGTGAGGTTGATCGACAGCGAGAAGATGGGGATATCTCGCATCCGAAGGCCTTCGGCACGCATGCGGTACATCGTCGTCAGGAAGTTCACCGACCCCAGCGTCACCGCGGCGGTGAACATGATGAGCGCCAGCACGACCGATGTCGCGCCCAGGCCCTCGCCGGGGATGTACGCCGGCGTGTTCAGCGGGGCGTACATCGTCCACCCGCCCGCGAAGGTAGTCCCCTGGAAGAAGGAGACGCCCATCAGGATGCCCGAGAACAGGTACAGCCAGTACGACAGGGCGTTCAACCGCGGGAAGGCGAGGTCGTCAGCGCCGATCTGCAGCGGGACGATGTAGTTCGCGAAGCCGAAGGCAAACGGAGAGATGAACCAGAACACCATCAGCAGGCCGTGGGTCGACACCGCCTGGTTGTACCCCATCGACCCCAGCAGGTCAGCGCCTGACGAGATCAGTTCCAGGCGAAACAGCAGGGCGAGGACGCCGCCGAAGACCAGGAAGAACAGCGCAGTGATGAGATACAGCACGCCGATGTCCTTGTGGTTGGTCGTGAGGAACCACCGGCTGACTGATGATTTGGGCGGCAGGCCGTGTTCGTGCTCCTGGCTCATGCGGGCGCACCTCCGAGGGCGGTCGCCTCAGCCGTAATTCGTTGGTCCGTTTCGGCAGCGGTCGCCGTCTCGTTGCCGCCTGCATCTGTCTCGTTTGTCTCCGCGTACCACTCCTCGTACTCGTCCTGTGGCATCACAACCACATCTGTCGTCATCAGCGAGTGGCCGCTGCCACACAGCTCGTAGCACTTGGCGGCGTAGGTCCCCGTCTCGTTGGCTGTGAACCAGGCCGACGTGTACTGGCCTGGGACGGCGTCGGTCTTGACTCGCAACTCCGGTATCCCGAAGTTGTGGAACACGTCCGTCGCGGTCACCTGTAACCTGACCACCCGGTCCTGTGGCACGTAGAGCGTGTTGGTCGTGTGCCCGTTCGGGTACACGAAGTCCCAGCCGAACCGGTATCCCTCCACGTCAATTTCCAGCGCCTCCTCTTGAGCCAGATCGGGCCCCTGCTCGATGTACAGCAGTTGCGAGTACGTCCAGGCGATGAGCGAGACGACGATGATGGCGCTGATGCTGAACGAGTAGAACACCTTCCGGCCACCCGCGCCGCCGGTCGGCATCTCCCCCATTTCGGGCCGTTCGACCTTGTCGGCGTACGGGTCCGTTCCGCCCCCGTCGTCGCGGTACTTGAGCGCGTGGTACATCGTGTACGCCACGACGACCACCCCGACGGCCGTTCCCAGCAGCAGGAACACCTCGAAGATCTGGTCGAACACCGCACTGGGTGCCCTGACGTCGCCACCGTGCAAGGGGAACACAACCGTGGCGTATGTTATCAAGGATACCGCCATTTCTTCATGATTCTTCCCACCTTGTAATAGGTATTGCGGACAGATTTCTGACATATGTCCTTCGCTGGCCTAACGTGTGCGGGAACTTTTTTATCAACTGCCATGTTACAACACACCATGGAAGACACGTCACCCGGCGTCGAGGACCCGCCTATCAACGACGACGGCCTCACAGAGGTCGAGGAGTTCGATAGCCTCGCCGGGATTCTCGCCGACGGTGTCGTCGGTGCTGCCGGCGGGCTGGTCGGGACAGCGATGATGTCCGTCGTCTTCCTCATCGCCCAGTCACTGGGCGCGTTCAGTCTCGACGACTTCGCAATCCTCACCGAGCTCGTGGGCCTGACCGGCTACGTCCCGGAGGTACTGTTCGGCTTCTTCATCTTCCTCGGTGGCGGGATGTTCCCGTGGCCGCTACTGTTCGCTTCGCTGAAAGCGTACCTCCCGGGCCAGTCCGATCCCGTCAGCGGCGCGTTCTTCGGCGGCGCGATGTGGACCGGATTCGTGCTCGCCTTCTACACCGACCAGTCCGGACTTACGCTGGTGCTGTACGCAGTGTTGACGCTCGTCGCCCACGTCGTCTACGGCATCGGACTCGGCGCGGTGTTCAACTACTTCTCGACGCGCCCGGACTCTATCGTCTGAGGCCGAGGAACGTCTGAAACTGCGGGCTATTCCGTCGTTACTGTCTCCGACGCGGTGAGCGTCGTCGCACGGTGTGTCGCGGATGCGACCTGGAAGTGAACGGTCTGCTCGCCGGCCTCGTATGCATCGCCCAGTTGCTCGGCGAGGTCGAGGCTCCCGCTCGTCGAGCCGTCGCCGTAGTGGACGTGTCGCGCATCGTTTGGGATGACCTCGCCGGTCGGCACCGGATCGGTGTTGACGATCGCGTGCAGATGGCCCGTATTCGACGTGATACCGTCGCTGGTGGGGCCGATGGTGTAGTTCTCGGCGGTGGCTTCCCAGTCAACCACGCTCCCGTCGACGCTCGTCTCGACACTGAGGCTGGCCTCGTCGCTGACGGTCAGGCTGACGCTGTCGGTCAGTGCCATCGCCGTGTGTGCGCCGTCCCCCAGTTGGAGGTGGAGCGTGTGCTCGCCGGGGTCCAGTTCCAGCACGCCGTCTCGCTGCCCGGTCCCGTAGTGGATGTGGGCGTCGTCCGTCGGAATTGTCTCGCCCGGCGTTACAGGGTCGGCGTCAACGATGATGTGGTAGTGCCCGGCCCCGCTGGTCCCTTCCCCGGCTTCTTCGATGGAGACGCCGTCGGCGATGGCCTGCCACTGTACCGAGGGGCTCGTGAGGGTCGTGCCAGTATCCGGGACTGAAAAGGAGACGCTGGCGTCCTGTCCAACGCCGTTCCGATACGCCCCGGTCTCCGCTTCTGTGGTGTCGGTATCCCCGCCGTTCGATGGCTCTGTCGCCATGCTATCGGTTCCGTCTGTCCGGGTAGGTGTCCCCGCGCCGCCGCCCGACTGTTCCTCGCTACAGCCCGCGAGACCGGTCGCTACAACAGTCGAGACGCCACAGACGAACGTTCGGCGTGTGAGTCTGTCGTCCATATCGCGTGGCCGGAACTGTTGCTCCACGAACACTTAAGCGCTCGACCGGCCGTAAATACGGCTTTGGATAGAATGTCACACCGGTTGCCAGGCACCGGTCGGACCTGTTTCTGTAGTCAACTACACCGAAACCGGGACTTGCGGGACAAAAGTCGCTGGACGACGCAAGCGATGCGCTGGTGACCGGCGGAGAACGCGGTGTGCATTCGCCGGAACGTGGTTAGCTTGCGCTCAGGCTTCGGCTTCCGCGTCGGCGTCGCCGTCCGCCTCCGCGTCCGCCCCGTCTTCACCCTCGAACTCTTCGAGCGTGTTTCGGAGCTGTGGGATCGTCGCGGTGAGGTCACCGATCTGCTCGCGAGCGTCGTCGACGTCGTCGATGAGGTCGGCGATGGTTTCGATTTCCTCGGCGAGGTCATCGGCGTCCTCGAAGGCGTCGGCGCGTTCGCCCATCGTGTACCACTTCTTCGCGTCGCGGAGGTGGTCCTCGGCGTCGCCCACGTCGAGTGCCGTTTTGAGGGAGTTCAGAACGCCGAGCGTGTTGTCGGCCTCCACGTCCCAGACCGAATCGGCCTCGGGGAGCGCGTCGCGAGCCTTCGCGAGCGACTCCTCGACGTCCGTGCGCATTTCATTGGCCGCCTCGCCGAACAGTTCGTCGTCGTCCAGACTTGACTGACTCATACGGAGACGTTGGTGCGGTGAGGGATTAAAAGCCCGCCTGAAAGTGAAAGTGAAACCGCAGGACGTGACCGGTCGGTAATTCCTGAAACCGAAAAGCCGTTGTGGCTACTCAGCCCGGATGGCCGAGCGCACCTCGGGAATCGGGTCCATGTCTGCGTCGATGTCACCCAGCACGAGCATCGCGTAGTACCGTAGGAACGTCGTTAGCGGGACCTGTATGAGCGCACCGATAACGAGCAGGACCAGCAGCCCCAGCAGCCCGACAACCCCGGCCAGGACCACGCCGACGGAATTCTGGAGCGCGAGATACAGCGCAAACGCAACGAGCCCGAACGGGATCAGAACGACGATAAATGCGATGATGCCGAGAATCGCGCTGACGATACCGACACCGATCTGGAGGACGATGGAGAAAAACAGGTAGGCGAGGTACTGCTTGGGGTGGCGTTTCATCGACCCCCAGAGCCGCGACCAACCGGAGAGGACGCCGTCATCGTCCGCCGTCATCAGCGGGACGACAAACACCGTGGTGAAACCGAAGACGATACCGTAGCTTATCGCGAGCACCGCGAACACGGCGATGAACAGCCCCGATAGCGCGAGGGCGCTCGACATACCGACGTTTGCGGCCTCGCCACCGAGCGCGAGGAAGAACACTGCTGCACCGATCACGAGCGCGATCCCGAGCCAGATAACCCCGAGGACAAGCCGAAACAGGAACAGCCGTATTCCGTTCCCGACGTGCTCGCTGAAGTACCGGCGGACGTGTATCTCGCGGTCGATGAGCGCCTGGGTCAACACGAACTCCATGAAGTTACTCAGGATGCCGTACGCGAATGCCAGCAGGATGAACAGGCCGATGACGGCGAGCACAAGGAGCCCAGCCCCGGCGAGTAGTTCGTCCGGTGCGCCGGACGGGACGCCGGGCTCGGAGACTTGCAAGGCGAGGTTCCCGGGCACGGACATCACAGTTTCAAGCGGCGCGGCCAGCTGAAACTCGCTTCCCGGGCCGCTGGGACCGCCGGGTCCGCCGTTCCCGCCGAAATCGCCGAAGTTGCTGAACGACTGGACGTTGTTCAGTCCGACACCACCGCCACCGATGAAGAACACGACGAACGCCATTCGGAGCCACGTCCCCTTCTCGAACGGGAATAGAAACGACTTCGTCGCGTCGATTGCGTCGTCGATATCGTCGACTGCGTGGAGGGCCATACCGGAAGCCTCACAGCCCGCTCTGGTAAAATTTTCGGGGCTGTGACAGGGATTCAGGCTCCCGTCCAGCCATTCACTCCCGCACCGCGTCGACCTGCATCAGCGGGTAGCCGTCCTCCATCGCCATGCTCGTCTCCACTATGGCCCCCTCATATTCGATGCGCATCTCGACGTCGATGAGCCGCCCGGTGAGCTCCGTGTAGTCCGCACCCCCCTCGGCGATAGCGTCTTCCAGCGCCTCTGTTCGGACGCTGACGGTGACCGCCTCACAGAACGGCTGGTTCTCGATGGCTTCCTCCATCGCCGCCGCGAGCGAGTCGGCGCTGGCCGGGCTGATCGGTGTCCCCGCGAACTGGTGATACAGCGACCCGAACTTGACGCCCGCTTCGAAACACGCCTCCTGCGGAGCTGTGGGTTCCATACGCTCGGTCCGGCTGGGCGACACAAAAGCGAACCGCAAGCTACCTATTGCGTGCGACGTATCGTCTCATACGAATGGACGACCCGGTTCTGCTCACCGGCGCTGGCGGCGCTGTCGGGGCGGCCATCCTCGAAGGCCTCGAGGACGCCTACGAGTGGAAACTCATGTTCCACAGCCCACCCGCCGAGGAGCCCGACCACGAGTACCTCGTCGGGGACGTGTCCAGCGAGGGCGACGTGGCCGCGGCGATGGACGGCGTCAGCGCCGTCATCCACCTGGCCGGCGACCCCCGGCCCGAAGCCCCCTGGGACTCCGTCCTCGAAAACAACATTGACGGCACCCAGAAGATGTACGAGGCCGCTGTCGACGAGGGCGTCGAGAAGTTCGTCTTCGCGTCCTCGAACCACGCCGTCGGCTCCTTCGAAACGGACGAGCGCACGCCCGAGATGTACCGCCCGGACGACCAGTACCGCCTCGACGGGACCGAACTCCCCCGCCCCGGCAACCTCTACGGCGTCTCGAAAGCCACCGGCGAGGTGCTGGGCCGCTACTACCACGACCAGTACGGGCTCTCCGTCTGCAACATCCGTATCGGCAACCTCACGCGGGGCCACCCGCCGATTGACTACGAGCGCGGGCAGGCGATGTGGCTCTCCTACCGGGACTGTGCTCACATCCACGACTGCGCGCTCCAGGCCGACTACGAGTACGAAATCGTCTACGGGATCTCCGACAACGACCGCAAGTACTACTCCATCGAGCGCGCGAAAGAGGTACTTGGCTACGACCCACAGGACAACTCCGCGCACTTCGACGGCGAAGAACGCGTCGCCGAACCGGAACCGTAGCGCCGTTACCGGCGTCAGTGAGCTTTTGCCGCCTGCGCCGATACGGTAGCGTCTCCGAGCAACAGGCTGGTTCGAATCGTCCAGCCGCTCTGTCGGACACCAGTCCGGTTCTATTCGTCCGAAGAAACGATCCCACTCGCTTCGTCTGTTATCTTCTCCGAGATGGGGCCGACGCTCGCTCGCTTCTCGCCGATCGTGGCGCCGACGAGTGCGCCGAGCGCGGCACCACTACTCGCAGCACTTTTACTGAACAGCCCACCGATTCCAGCACCGACGGCAGCGAAAGCGGCAGCGTTCTTGGCACGACTCCACGCACGGATAAGGCGGGACTTCATGTCTCCATCTATTCGGAGTGTTGACATAAGTGCGTGGGTTGGGACACGAACCCAGCAAAAACGCCCGTATCGAAGCCCGTCGCCGAACCGGAGCCGTGGCGGGCACACCACGGACCGCTACCACTTCTCGCCGAGGACGTCGTGCTGCCGGTCCTCGTAGGTCCCGTCTCGAAAGACAGTGACCCGCCCGTTCTCCTCGCTCAGCGTCACCACTGCAAACACGGCGTCCCGAGTGGAGGTCTCCAGCGCACTCATGTGTCGTGTCCCCATCCAGTCAGCATACGGAAGCTGGTCGACAGTTTCCGCCTCCGCTTCAGTCAACTGCGTGAGCCGAACCATCGATGGTCTGACTGTGCCGTCACTGCGGACGACAACTGCGCCGTCACACGCAACCGCAACCGACTGGGCCGCCTCGAACAGCGCCCCGGACTGGTCGAACACGCTCGGGCAGTCCTCGACCGGCCACCGGTTCGACCCCATCGGGTCGGAAAACGCCGTCGTCGGGTCGCGCTCGATGACGACGTACAGCCCCGGCCCCCGTACGTGAGCGTCGTCCCACCGGTCGAACGCCAGACTCACGTCCTCGACACAGCCCCTGATTCGGTCGAGAACAGCACTCTCCGGGGCGGCCTCTCTCTCCGCGTCTGCGGGACTCGGACGTTCAATCGAGTCGCTCATTCGGTCGTCTGTCGGTTGGGCCGCCACGGGCATAGTCGGTGCGGATTTCCGGAAAATCCGTTGTGTTGATTAAATGGGTAACCAGCCAGTCAAGCGGCCCGAGCTACTCGAACAGCCCCCGCACGTCGTCGTCTTTCTGCTGTTCCAGTTCGACGTGGTCCCGGAGCCGCTGGTAGACGACGGGGCGCTGGGCGCGCTCGCGCACGAACGAGAACAACATTCCGACGAACTGCGAGCCGCCGTCGCCGTCGAGTTCATCTCGCGCGCGGTCAACAGCGTCGTCGATGACTGCCTCGTCGTACCGGCCAGCCTCCGCCAGTACCTCGGCAGCGATGGCAGTCGCGTCGAAAGCAAGCGCATCGTAGCCAATCGCTTCGCCATCGTGGATCATCGATGGCGGGTCTGCCGCTGCGTGGTGCGGGTCCGCCGCCGTCGCCGCGAGGAACGACCGGACCCTGTCTAGCGCCACCTCGCGGTACGGGTCGGGTAGGCCGTCGAGGTACTCCGTCGCGCTCTCGGCCAGTCCCCGCGCGCCCGACCAGTTCTCCTCGCTAGCGTGGTGGACGACCGCGGTGAACTGGATGAGACCGTGCAGAAACCGCTCGTCGTCACCTTCGTCGAGGTCTAGCCAGTACGCCTCCCACGCGTCGTGAGCGGCGCGGTAGCGACCTTCGTTGTACACTGCGATGCCGGCACGGAGATGGTCGCGCACACGGTGCGTTGGATTCGCGGTCGGAAAACCACATCGGCGTCTGTGCAAAGTTTCGACAGCGAGACCGTATTACCGTCGCTCGGCGGTTTGCGTCGGTAGAACCGTTCGGACGGAGTTCCACACGAGCATCGCGAGCGTGGAGCACGTCCAGTCGTGAACGGAGTGAACGTCCGGACGGAGATTTGAACTCCGGTCCCTGGCTCCGCAAGCCAAGAGGATAGTCCACTACCCTATCCGGACTCATTTCCAGAGAGGGTGGTGCACCTAAAAAGGGTGACGGTTCGCGTGCCGTCACGCGACGAGTAGGCACACTTCGCTACAACGCTGGTTTGAGCGACCGGGAGTATCTTTCAACTGGACTACATTCGGGCGAATATGAAGCGGCGACAACTCCTACGATACGGTGGTCTCGGTTGTTCAATAGCGCTCGCTGGCTGCTTTGGTGGGGCGCCCGGTAGCGGGGAAACATCCACAGAGGGCGCGAGTGAAACCCCGAGTGTGAACGAGACAACATTCAGCGTCACCCAGCGACAGTCCGGGTCACAGACGAGTTCGGCAACGGTGGCTTTCGACGGCGATCAAGTCGTCGTCGAAGGCACTATCTGGGGATCTGACGGGTGCAAAACGGCCGACCTAACAGACGTTACGTACGATTCGAGTGTCGATGAACTGCACATCAGTGTTGGGACGAAAGATAAACCGGACGCTGGCGATGTGTGTACGCAGGCCATTATGGAAATCAACTACCGGGCGACGGCGACGTTTGAGAACGGGCTCCCCGGTACGGTGTCTGTGTCGCACGACACCGGCGACGGCCAGAGCCCTGTGACAACAGCGACACGCTAACGGCTGCCCACGACCCTCTCAACACGGTGGCATAACAGTGCCCGCTGTCGGACCCGCGGACGAGGGTTTATATCCCATCCCGTGACCACCTTCGAGTAATGGACGGGAGACCACCGAAATCGACCGACAGCGGCCGTTCGCTCGCCCAACGACAACGCTTAAGCGCGCCCCAGCCCAGCGTCCCATAGATAGATGGGTGCGATAGAGGACATTTACGAGGACTTAGAGACGGACGTCCCCGAGGAGGAGTTCCGCGAGGCCGTCGAGGAGAAGGTCGAGCAGATGGGCGGGCTCGCCGATGAGGAGACGGCCGCGATGCTGTTGGCCCACGAGCTCAACGAGAACGAGGTCAACGCCATCGCCGATATCGAACCCGGGATGGACGAGGTGAAGTTCCTCGCCAAAGTGATGGCCGTCGGCGACCTGAAGACCTTCGAACGCGACGAGGAGGACGAGGACGGCCGGGTCATCAACGTCGAGGCGGCCGACGAGAGCGGCAGCCTCAGGCTCGCTTTCTGGGACGGCCAGGCCGTCGATATCGACGAGGGGAAACTGGAGGTCGGCGACGTGCTCCGGGTCAAGGGTCGGCCGAAGGACGGCTACAACGGGCTGGAGGTGTCCGTCGACAAGGCGGAGCCGGACGAGGACGCGACAATCGACGTGGAGCCGGGCGCTGGCTCGTCAATCGACGCGCTGACGATGGGTCAGTCCGACGTGACGCTGCGCGGGCTCGTCCTCGACACCGATACGATCCGGACGTTCGACCGGGACGACGGCAGCGAGGGCCGCGTCTCGAATCTCACACTCGGCGACGAGACGGGGCGCATCCGGGTGACGCTGTGGGACGACCGAGCCGACCGCGCCGAGGAACTCGACGCGGGCGCGGCCGTCGAAATAATCGACGGCTACGTCCGTGAGCGGGACGGCTCGCTGGAACTCCACGTCGGCGACCAGGGGGCCGTCGACGAAGTGGAAGACGACGTGGCCTTCGAGCCCGACGCCGACCCCATCGCCGAGGTCGAACTCGAAGAGACGGTCGACATCGCCGGCGTCGTCCGCTCGGCCGACCCCAAGCGGACGTTCGACCGCGACGACGGCAGCGAGGGGCAGGTCCGGAACGTCCGCATCCAGGACGCGACGGGCGACATCCGCGTGGCACTGTGGGGCGACAAGGCGGACAAGGATATCGCGCCGGGCGACGAAGTGCTCGCGGCGGATGTCGAAATCCAGGACGGCTGGCAGGACGACAAGGAGGCCTCGGCGAGCTGGAACTCCACGATTGTCGTGCTCGACGACGGCGCGGACCTGGCGACTGGTGGCGCAGGCGGGGGAGCCAGCGCCGAGACGACCGACGCCGAACACGCTGGCCTGTCCTCCTTCGGAGACGGTGCAGACGACGCTGATACCGACAACAGCGGCGACGGGGCGGCCGCAGTCAGTGCTGGTACCGGCGACACGTCGCCGGACGGTGGCGCAAAGAGTGCCGGCAAGCAGGTGGAGTTCACCGGTACCGTCGTCCAGACCGGCGACCCTGTCGTGCTCGACGACGGCGAGCAGACGATGAGCGTCGAAACCGGCGAGCGCGTGCAGTTAGGGCAGGAGATAACGGTCCGTGGCGAACTCCGCGACGACCGACTCCACGCTGAGGACGTGTTCTGAGTCGCCGAGCGACGCTACGGAAACTCTTAAGACCGCAACACTCCCGGGTTTGGGTATGAGTGTCGAGCTACCGTTCGCACCGGTGGATGCGGTCATTCGGCGGAACGCGGACGGGCTCCGGGTGAGTGCCGACGCTGCGGAGGAACTGGCTCGTCGAATACAGGACCACGGCGCTTCGCTTGCCGTCACAGCAGCCACCGAGGCCACCACGGACGGCCGAAAGACGCTGATGCCGGCCGATTTCGGTATCGAGCAGGTCCCGGAGAAGGACGGCCTCGAACTCCCCGTCGCGCCGGTCGACCGCATCGCACGGCTCGACATCGACGACGACTACCGCGTCGCAATGGACGCCCGCGTCGCCCTCGCGTCGCTCCTCGAAACGTACGCCGACGACACGGCCGCCGCGGCCGCCACGTTGGCGCGTCACGCTGACCGCCGGACTATCAAGGCAGCTGACGTCGAAACGTACTTCGAACTCGCCCAGTACTACTGAATGAACTTCGGCTACCGCGAGGTCTGTCTGGATCACGACACCGGGCCGCGACATCCGGAGAGTCCCGACAGACTTCGAGCGATACGGCGCGCGCTCAAGGAGAACCACGGTGTCGAGTACGTCACCGCCGACGACGCCGACATCGACCTCGTGCGCGAGGTCCACGACGCCGACTACATCGAGGAATTCCGCGAGTTCTGTGACGACGGCGGCGGGAACTGGGACGCCGACACCGTCGCGGTCGAGGAGACGTGGGACGCCGCGCTCGCGTCGGCAGGCCTCGCTGTCTGGGCGGCGGAAGCCGCGCTTGACGGCAACTCCGGCCGCAACACACCGTTCTCTCTGGGCCGACCGCCCGGCCATCACGCTGTGGGCGACGACGCCATGGGCTTCTGTTTCATCAACAACGCGGCCGTCGCAGCACAGGCGGCTCTCGAAGCCGACGCCGAGCGCGTCGCTATCTTCGACTGGGACGTCCACCACGGGAACGGTACACAGGACATCTTCTACGACCGTTCCGACGTGTTCTACGCCTCGATACACGAAGACGGCCTCTACCCCGGTACCGGCGACGTCGCGGAGACCGGCACGGGCGACGCCGACGGCACGAACCTCAACGTGAAGTACAAGCCCGGCGCTGACACCGCCGACTACCTCGCCGCGATCGACGAGTGCATCGCGCCGGCCATCGAGGACTACGACCCCGATCTGTTGCTCATCAGCGCTGGCTTCGACGCGCACGAGCACGACCCGATCTCACGGATGCGCGTCTCGACGGAAGGGTACGGCGCAATGACGGATCGCATGCGCTCGCTCACAGACGCCTGTGACGCTGCACTGGGAATCATCCTCGAAGGCGGATACGGACTTGATACCCTCTCAGACTCGGTTACGACCGTTCACGAAGTCTTCGATGGCTACCAGCCGATGGAGCCGGACGACGACGTCAGCGACGATGCCCGCGACGTTCTCGATGACCTCGCCGATCAGGGCTTCGGCTCGAAGTAGTCCGCCAGATCGACGCCGAAACCGTCGGCAAGCGCTGCAATCTCTGTGTCGACCAGTACCTCGTAGCCGCCCTCCAGTGCCGACTCGATCCGCGGCCCCAGCCCCACGTCGAAGACAGCATCACTCGACAGGAACCCGGTAGCTGTGGTGATCGCGCGTGGCCGCTCGACGACGTAGCGGTCGCCGTCGATGAAGGGGCCGGCCACCTCGGGGTCGTCGTCGTACTTCTCGAAGAACCCGATCGCGTGCTCGCGGACGTGGACCGGCGGCCCTTCGTGGCGCTCGACGGCCGGCCGCTCGGCGACGGCAAATTCGAGCAGCAGGACGGCGTCCCGCTGTGCTGGTGATCCGCTGTCGCCGCCGGCGGTAGCTCTTGCACTGTCGACGGCTCGGCCCCCGTCGTCTCCGCTGCCGTCCTCGACGAATGCGGCCGACCGCAGGACCTCGAACCCTCGTCGGTCGAGTTCGCTGCGGAGCCCATCGAGGGATTTCCGGAGTTGCGGCCAGAGCTGGTCGTCGACCACGTCCGGAGCGACGAAGCGAAGCGCCACCGGCGTTGTTTCCCGCCGTGACACAGCGTCTTCGACATCTGCCGCTACGAGCGGCTCAGGGTCGTCCTCGGTGAACAGCGACGCTCGCGGCTCGGCGAGGAGGTCCCGTGCGTAGTGCTGGAGCCTGGCGACGTTCGTTTCGGACAGCACCGCCGCGACGTTGCGCTCCGGGTCTGTCGGGTCGATGACGACCAGCGGGTCGTCGAACGTCTCGCTCCCGTGGTCCTCGGGGTCCAGCCGAACCGGCGGGTGCCAGTCCGCGACTGCCTCGGCGAACGCCCGGAAGCCGCCGTACTCGAGTACCAGCAGCTCCGTCAGATAGCCCGAGAACCCGCGTGTTCGGAGGTCGCTCCCGTAGACGCCGGTGCCTTTCAGGAACTGTTTTGCCACCCGAACCTCGCCCGCGCTGTCGTCGTCCAGTCGATCCTGCAGATATCTGGTGTGAAACGGCGTCCGGTCGACCGCGGACTGGATCTCGGTGGCGTCCTCGACCGCGTAGCAGGGCACCAGATCCACGGCGTACCCCTCGCGCTTGCCGACGACGTAGGGGTGTTCGGCGTACTCCTCACGCCCATCGGGGAGGACTTCGTGTCCGACCGTCAGCCCGTACTCCTCCAGCTCTTCACGGTCGATAGACGGCGGAAAGCAGACGAACACGTCCACGTCTCGGTCGCCGGCGGTCCACGTTCCACGGGCCGTCGATCCGACTTGCACTACCTCCGCAGCGACCGGCAGGTCGGCGACGGCCGCCTCGGCGTCGGCCATCACCGCGTCGGCGACCCGCTGTAACTGCGCTCGCTCGTCGTCGGTTGGCGAGGCCCGTGCTCGCATCTCCTCGACGACGGCGTCGAACTCATCGCTCATACCGCCGCTTGCGCACAAGTGCGTGAAAGCGTGTCGATGCCGACTGGAAACGAAAGCCCTAATTACCAACTCTGGCAATGATTGGATGCGTTCGCGCCGCCGTAGCTCAGTTGGTAGAGCACCTGGTTGTTACCCAGGTTGTCCCAGGTTCGAGCCCTGGCGGTGGCGTCGTTCTTTCACTCCTAACTCGACGAGCGCTGCGAGTCCGTCGCTGTAGCGTCGGCTTTCGGCCGCTGAACCGATGCACACAAAGCGATGCATGGTCTTTCTGTCCTGTCTCGCTTGCATCTCTGAAACCCCACCACTCCAACCCGACAGGCTAAAGATGCGGACTCATCAACACCATTCTGAGGGCCCTTAGCTTAGTCTGGTTAAAGCGATCGGCTCATAACCGATTGAGCGCTGGTTCAAATCCGGCAGGGCCCATGTCCACCACTGGCAAAACGGTCTGCAATGCGGTCGGAGTCTCATATTTTCGAGGGGAAGGCGACTCACACGCCCACAACTCACTCGTCCACGACGACGACCTTGACCTGCTGGACACCGCCAATCGCCCGGAGACGGTTGGCTAGCTCCGTGATATTGCCGCCCGCGCCCTCGACGACCAGCGTCTCCATGCAGGTGTCGTGGGAGAGGTGAATATGCTGGACGGACGTGATGATGTCGGCCATCTCGTGTTGGACCGTCTGAAGCTCGTCTGCGATGCCCGAGACGTGGTGGTCGTGGACGATGACGATGGTTCCGTGGTGGTGTTTTTCGTCACCGGACTCCCACTCGTAGGTCGCAAAGAAGTCACGTAGCGAGTCACGAATGGCTTCCGACCGGCTCGCGTACTCCCAGTCGTCGACGATACCGTCGAGTCGGTCGACCATCGACGAGGGGAGTGTCAGGCTGATCCGGTCGAGGTCCTCACTCATGTGTGTCGATAGAGAGGGGCTCGCATATGGATATCCGGGCTTCGGTAATACTCACTCGTCGGCAGTAATACTGCCCGATGAAAAAGTATTATTACCGTGCCGGGGCCAGACCCGGGTAGCATGCACATTCCCGACGGGTATATCGATCTACCGCTTGCGTTGCTGTTCGGTGCGCTTGCGGTCGTCGTTCTGAGCGTCGCTGCCAAGCGTGTCAACGGTGAGATTTCCGATGCGCGCGCGCCGCTGCTCGGTGTCGTCGCAGCGAGTATCTTCGCCGCACAGATGCTTGACTGGCCAATTCCCGGGGGCACCAGCGCCCACTTCGTCGGGGGCGCGTTCGCGGCGATTCTCCTCGGTCCGCATCTGGGCGCGCTCTGTGTCGCGACTGTCGTCACGATTCAGGCGCTCGTCTTCGGTGACGGCGGGCTCGTGGTGCTTGGCGCGAACGTGTTCAACATGGCTGTCGTCGAGGTGTACGTCGGCTACGCCATCTATCGCCTGCTCGTTCCATACGGCGAGTTCCGCGCGGCCTTCGTCGCGGGGTGGCTGGGAATTACGGCCGGCGCGCTGACCGCCGCGCTCCAACTCGGCCTCTCCTCTGCGTTCCAGTACCAGTTGCTGACGACGCTGTCGATAATGGGCGTCGGGCATCTCGTGTTGGGCCTGATCGAGGGGGCCATCACCGCCTCGGTTTACCGTTATCTGGCCCGCGCTCGCCCCGACCTGCGACCGAACGCCGCCCCGGAGGTGAGTGCGTGATGGCCTTGAATCGCCCCGACTGGCTACCCCGTGCCCTCGCCGCGTTGCTGGTCCTGACGCTGCTCGCACCGGCGTTCGGGTGGGCGGCCGGGCAGGTCGGCTACGCCGAACCGCTCGAAAACGCCGCCGAGGCGACCGATGCGACGGAACACGCCACCGCCGTCGGTACCGCGCTGTTCCCGGACTACGGCGTCCCCGGCCTCGGCGGCGCGACCGGGACGTTCGTGTCGGCCGTCGTCGGGACGGCGCTGACGCTCCTCCTCGGTGCCGGCATCGGTCGCCTGCTCGGGGCGGATACCGACCAGCGACAGTAGCACATGGCCGGCAGAGACCTGCTCGACCGGACCGTCGCAGCCATCGCGGCCAGCGCCCAGTGGTTTCTGCTCGCAGAGGACCTGCCGGACCGGGACGGGTTTCTGCAGGCCGTCACGCCGACGGTCAAGCTCGTCGGCATCGTCGCGCTCGTCGCGCTCACCGTGACACAGCGGACGCTGGCAGTCGTCAGCGCGCTCGCCCTACTCGCTTCGGTGCTTGCGGCCATTTCTCGGATACCTATCCGTACGTTCCTGGGGCGGCTGACCGGCCCGCCGGCGTTCGCGTTCGTCGTTGTCGCCCCCCAGGCGTTCTTGATGGGCGGCCCCTCGCTGGGGTCGCTCCCGCTCTCGGCCGCCGGCGTCGACTACGTACTCACGTTCGCCGTTCGCGTAACCGCGTGTGTCGGCTTCCTGTCCGTGTTACTGTTGACGACCCGCTTCGCCGATCTGCTGGCGGCGTTTCGCCGGCTCCGGGTCCCGTCGATTGCCGTCTCGCTGCTCGGAATCACCTACCGCTATCTCTTCCTCTTCTTCGCTGAACTCGAACGCATGGTCCGGGCTCGCCGGAGCCGCACCGTCGCCGAGCCGAATCTCCGCCGGAACTGGCGCGACTCGGGGAACTTCGTGGGTTCGTTTCTCGTTCGGAGCCTGGAACGCGGCGAGCGGGTCCAGCGGGCCGCTCGCGCCCGCGGCGGCACCGGCTCGACCCCGACACGGCCCCGGGAACCGCTCGGGCGGGCCGACCTCGCCTTCGGACTGGTCGTCGCACTCGCTGTCGTGGTGGTGGTCGCGTGACTGCCATCGAGGCGACTGCCCTTCGATACGCCTACCCCGATGGGACGCTGGCCGTCGACGGCGTCGACGTGTCCATCGAGCGCGGCGACCGCGTAGCGCTGCTCGGCCCGAACGGGGCCGGCAAGTCGACGGTGCTGGAACTGCTGGGCGGCCTGGTCGACCCCGATGGCGGGCGGGTCCGGTACTTCGGCGAGACGGCCGACGCCGACACAGTTCGCAGTCGCCTGAGCGTCCTCACGCAGAACCCGGCGGACTACCTGTTCAACCCGACCGTCCGCGAGGACCTCGCCTACGGGCCGGCCCAGCTCGACTGCGACCGCGCGGAAGTCGACCGCCGCGTCGAGCGAGTCGCGGACCGGCTCGACCTCGACGGCCTCCTGTCGAAACCGCCGTTCCGGCTCAGCGGCGGTGAACAGCGCCGGGCTGCTCTCGCCAGCGCGCTCACCGTCGAGCCGGACGTACTGTTGCTCGATGAGCCGGTGAGTAACGTCGACGCCGCGAACCGGGCGACGATTCTCGACCTGCTGGACGAACTCGCGACCGACGGCGTCACGCTCGTCGTCTCGACGCCGGACACCGAACTCGTCCCACACGTCGCGGACCGGGTCCTGTTGCTCGACGATACCGGCACGATTGCCGCGAAGGGGCCCACCCGCCGCATCCTGACCGATACTGACCTGCTGCGGGACTGTGACCTGCGCCCGCCACAGGTCGTCAGACTGTTCGAGGGCCGAACGGAGGACGTGCCACTGACTGTCGACGGGGCCGCCGAACTGTTGGACACAGGCAGTCCGGATACCGTGGAGTGACAGTCTGACGCACAGAGATACTGTGGCACTTCACCCGTCTCTCACTCTGACGCGTCGAGCAAGCGGCCGTGTACATCGATTTCACCGTTCCGAATCCGGGTACTGCTGATCCGCGTGCCGTCTTCGGCGACGACGAACGGCGGCGTGTGGATTTCCAGCGGGTGGAGCCCCGCGTCCCGCCGCTGCTGATTGAGTTCGTAGGCGCGGCGCTGTGCCTTCGCCTCCGGCGACGCGACGAGCGCATCCACGTCCGCCCGCGTCGCGGCTGGTCCCTGCGTGTCCTCTAATTGGAGAATCTCGTAGGTGGCGGTGTATGACTCGCCTAACTGGCCCAACTCGGCATCGAGCGCGGCATGGCGGTCGTCGTACGCACCCAACTGCTCCGCGTGTGCCGGGTCGCTACGCGTCTCTGTCGCCAGTTCGGAACTCGTCAGACCGACGATGACGTGGCCGTCGCCACTTCCGTCGTGGCTTGCGGTCTGGAACGCCTTGTGTAGGAGCGCCCGGTGGCCGTTGTGAATCGGTGTGAAGGTCCCGCCGAGAATCGCTGTCCGGTCCGCGTCTGCCATACGCGAATGTCCCACCAGTGTCATATATAACTGCTGTCCGTCGCATGACTCGCCAGTGCCAACGGTTGCCACCGACTGTACCCCGGTAACACTCGCGTCAGCAGTCACTCAAGTAGTTCCGGCACGTATTGCTCCCAATGACCGAAGCCACCCCTACTCCGGGCATCCACCACGTCACATGCATCGCGAGCGATCCCCAGCAGAACATGGACTTCTGGGTCGAAACGCTCGGGCTCAGGCTCGTCAAGCGCTCGATCAACCAGGACGACCCCAGTACGTACCACTTCTTCTTCGCCGACGCCGCGGGGAACCCCGGGACGAGCATGACGTTCTTCCCGTGGGAGGACCACGCACAGGGGAAGGTCGGCTCCGGACAGGTCTCACGCACCGCGTTCCGCGTGCCCGAGGGGAGCCTCGACTACTGGGAGGACCGCTTCGACGAGTACGGCGTCGACTACGACGACCGTGTCGAGCGGTTCGGCGAGACTGTCCTCCCGTTCCGTGACCCGGACGGGCTCCCGGTCGAACTGGTCGAAGTCGAGATTCCCGACGACGACCCGACCGAGCCGTGGACGGAGTTCGTTTCCGAAGACGCCGCCATCCGTGGCTTCCACTCGGTGACGCTCTGGCTCGCTGACCCCGAACCGACGGAGGACCTGCTCCAGAAGATGGGCTTCGAGGAAGTCGGCACCGAGCAGGTACAGGGTGATACGCCCGGCGACGAGCGGACCCGCTACGCCGCGACGGGGTCTGTCGGGAAGTACGTCGACGTGTTGCCGACTATCGAGGGCGGCCGGCAGGGCCACGGCACGGTCCACCACGTCGCCTTCCAGACGCCAACCGACGAGGACCAGCAGTCGATGCGCGAGGCCGTTCGCGGTGCGGGACTGCGCCCCACGTCACAGATCGACCGCCACTGGTTCCGCTCGGTCTACTTCCGGGAGTTCGGCGGCGTGCTGTTCGAACTCGCCACGAGCGGCCCCGGGTACGACAGCGACGAACCGCTTGACGACCTCGGTGGCCGGCTGGTGCTGCCCGGGAAGTTCGAGGGCCGACGCGAGGAAATCGAGGCGGGGCTCACGGACGTGACGATTCCCCGGCCAGCGGCCGCCGAAGCCGACGACTAACGCCACCGAACCGACCGGTATCCGCTTCATTCTTCCTGTTAGCCTGTGAGTAAATATGAGTGTCCGGACTGTTCCGTGTCATATGTCCACAGAGGGGCAGGAGTACGTTATCGCACCGTGGGGTGAGTGCGAGTGTGAGACGACCGATATCACGGTCGATCTGCCGTCCCGGGAGCTCGCGGCCCAGCTGGAAGTCCCGACAGGCGTGCTAGACCGCATGGCACAGCTCGGCGACGAGCACGACATCCCGGTGACGCAGGCGCTCGGGGAGCGGCTGGAAATCAACCGGGCGCGGGTGTCGCTCTGTGCCGCGAAGTCGGTCGACGACGTGGCCGCAGTCCAGCAGCACCTCACAGACGCCCGCGAGTACCTGTCGGGCGTCGAAGCGCTCGATACGGCTGATCTCGAAGCTGACATCGAACACCTCTGGACCAACGAACTCGGCGGCGCGTAACCTCCTCCATGGGGCGAGTAATTGAAACAGAAGTGGCTATTTGTGACCGTAGATGCCCGATAAACCGGTTTATTGATAACGCCGAATAATTGGTAATGAAGTGGGAATCGGAGCACTGTCCAGTACGCGTGTGGAATCTGTCCCCCATTTCAACGGGTTAGAATACCGTTTTCAGCGCCGCTCCCAATTCTTTACCGTTGGCTTGGAGTTTACAGTAAGTTTAATTCACTGAGTGTCTCACCTGCGTCCGTGGTATTATCATGAACGATGATAGACGACTGTGGTTCGTAGCTGCAGTGTCGCTACTCCTGATATTCAGCGGGAGCGGGCTCGCATGGACAGTACAAACAGACGCCGGTTCCGTCGAGGTTCGCGACGTGAAGTTCTCCGGGACCAACGGGACGATGATGAGCGGGACGCTGTACATCCCTGAGGAGGCGAGCAGCGCTTCCCCACAGCCGGGGGTGTTAGCCGTTCACGGCTACATCAACTCGAAGGAGACGCAGTCGCCGTTCGCTATCGAGTACGCAAGGCGAGGTTTCGTGGTCCTCGCCATCGACCAGACGGGTCACGGTTACTCGGACGCGCCGGCGTTCAACAACGGCTACGGCGGCCCTGACAGCCTCGAATACCTCCGGTCGCTGGACTACGTCGACAACGAAAACATCGGCCTCGAAGGGCACTCGATGGGCGGCTGGACTGTCGTCACGGCGGCCGCGGCCCACCCGGACGGGTACGAATCGATGGTCATCGAGGGGTCATCGACTGGGTCGAACCGCGCCCCCGAAGGCACCGATTCGTTCCCACGGAACCTCGCCGTCGTGTTCAGCGAGTACGACGAGTTCTCCCCGGTGATGTGGGGGACAGCGAGTGCGTCCGACGTTGAGCAGAGCGACAAACTCCAGACGGTGTTCGGCACGGACAGCGCCGTCGAGGAGGGGCGTACCTACGGCAGTGTCGAGGACGGGACCGCACGGCAACTGTACACACCGGCGACGACCCACCCCGGCGACCACTTCTCCACCGCAGCCATCGGCGCGTCCATCGAGTGGCTCCAGCTAACGCTCGAAGGCGAAGACGAGATGGACCCGAGCAACCAGGTCTGGTACTGGAAATCGCTTGGGACCTTTGTCGCCCTCATCGGCGGCGTGCTGTCGCTGTTCCCGGTCGGCGGCCTGCTCATCGACCGGGCACCGACCGACAGGCTCCGACGGGAGTACCCCGACGGGAAGGGGATGACCGGCGTGAAACGCTACGGGGCGTCGCTGCTCGCCGCGGCGATACCGATTGTGACGTACTTCCCGTTGCAAGACGTTGCACCGGCGATTGTCGGCCTCAGTTGGCTGTTCCCACAGCAGATCAACAACGGCGTGATCGTCTGGGCGCTGGGGAACGCGGTCATCACCGCGGTGCTGTTCGCGGTGTGGCACTACACGAGCAACGCTGACGACCCGTCGGTGTCGCTGGCGAACTACGGCCTTGACACGGGCGATGGTGCACGAACGCTCGGCATCTCGGTTCTGGCCGGTGTCGCTACCGTCGGTGTGTTGTATCTGCTGGAAGCCGTCGTGGCGTTCCTGTTCCAGACCGACTTCCGCATCTGGGTGTTCGCCATCAAACTCCTGTCCCCGGCGCAGTTCCGGATCAGCTTCTCGTATCTCCTGCCGCTGTTTGCCTTCTTCGTCGTCCTCGGTGCGCTCCTGCACGGTCAACTCCGTCCCGAGGGCGAGTCCCGGTCGCTCCGCCGCGCGATGGCGACGAACTGGCTCATCGTCGTCGGTGGGTTCGTCGTGCTGCTGGCGGTTCAGTACATCCCACTGCTGACCGGCCAGCCCCTGCCGCTTGGCCACCCGCTGCTGACAATCCTGGCGCTGCAGTTCGTCGCCCTGCTCAGCATCGTGGCCTTCGTCAGCACTTACTTCTTCAGGAAGACGGGTCGGGTCTGGGTCGGCGCGACGATCAACGCCGTCCTCGTGACGTGGGTCATCGTCGCCGGGACGGCGACGCAGTTCCCCGTCTAGATCCGTCGGTTCACTCTCTTCTCGTTGCTGTCGGCGAGCCGTGTTTCGGCTGTAATGACCACAGCCGAAGACCGGCGGTGACTCAGTCGTCGCTCATGACGCCCTCCGCGACGGCCATGTCCTCGACCGTAGGGTCGTCTTCGGACCTCCGGAGGACGAACCGCTTGCGGATCAGGTCGGCCGCGTAGATGGCCGTCCCGAGGATAATGAGCGTGTCACCGGGGAGCCGCGCCCAGAACAGCGTCTGGACGAGCGGCTGGTTGTAGAACGCCACGCTCCGGGCCGCGGCGTAGCTCCCGGTGAACGCCGCCTCCAGTTGGAGGAAGCCCACCGGCAGCACGGAGACGAACACCATCAGCGCCAGGCCGACGTTCCAGCACCAGAACGCCGCCCGGAGCCAGGAGCCGTCCCAGCGGCCGGGCTTGATGGCGAGCTGAAGCATGTAGGTGACCATCCCCAGCGCGAGGAAGCCGAAGGCCCCGAACATCGCGGCGTGGGCGTGGCCGACCGTGAGGTAGGTGCCGTGCTCGTAGTAGTTGATGAGCGGGAGGTTGATGAAGAAGCCGAGCACGCCGGCCCCGACGAAGTTCCAGACCCCGCTGGCGATGATGAACATGAACGGGAGCTTGTAGGGGAACCCGCCGGTTTCCGACATGGCCCGGTACTGGCCCAGCGCCTCGTAGAGGATGAACACCAGCGGGAGCAGTTCCAGCGTCGAGAACACGCTCCCGATGGGGACCCACATGTCGGGCATACCGACCCACCAGTAGTGGTGAGAGACCCCGATAACACCCGTGCTCATCACCAGCAACGCCTGGAGCATGACCGCCTTCTCGGCGCTGCGGCGGCTGAGAAGGTTCATCGACACCAGCGTCAGCCCGATGATGGCGACGATGAAGAACTCGAAGGCCCCTTCGACCCACATGTGGACGACCCACCAGCGCCAGAACTCCGTGACGGCGATGTTGGTCTCCGGGGTGAAGAAGAACCCGGCGGTAAACAGCAGTGCAATCGAGCCGCCGGCGTACAGAATCATGTGGGCGAGGCCGAACACCGGCTCTCGGTCCAGCAGCGGTTTCAGGCCCCGAATCGAGAGGACGGCCCACAGACCGAAGCCGGCGAGCAGTCCGACCTGCCAGACTTTCCCGACTTCGAGGTACTCTAGCCCTTCGTTGCCGAACAGCCACCAGAGGTCGCCGAAGTAGCCGTGCGAGCCGAGCCAGATGCCGCCGAGGCCGCCGACGGTGACGACGACGATGGCCCCGAGCAGCACGTTGATGTACGTCGACTGGCGTTTGGGCTCGTGGCCGGTCAACAGCGGCGGCAGGAACAGCCCGGCACCGAGCCACGTCGCGGCGATCCAGAGGATGCCGAGATCGATGTGCCAGGTCTTCGCCATCGCGAAAGGCAGTAACTGGAGGATGTGGACGCCGAATATTTCCTCGATGCCGAAGAACCCTGCCCGTTCGATGTAGAAGTGGGCGAGTAATCCACCGAGTAACACCTGCGCGAGGAACAGCCCGGCGGCGACCGGGATGAACCGCAGGGCGGCCCGCTGGCTGGGGAAGATGCTCACGTCGCCCGGCTCGGGAACCGAGAGGTCGCCGGCGGACGGTTCCGGGAGGCTGACGGACTGGTACAGCCAGATGCCGCCACCGGCGGCGGCGACGAGCAGCACCATCGCGATGACGCTCCAGGTCATCGCCGCGCCGGTCGCGTCGTTACCGGCGGCTGGCTCGTATGGCCAGTCGTTCGTGTAGGAGTGCTCACCGCCAGGTCGGTCGGTGTGGGAGAACCACGCCGTCCACATGGCGAAGTCGGCGAACTGCCGGGCGTCGGCTTCGGAGTCGATCATCCCCTCGGGGATGCCCCGTTCGTGGCTGCCCTCGTGGTACCGCTCGACGTACTCTTGACGGACCTGCTCGTGGGCGTACAGCTCCGCGGCGGAGTACTCGATGTTCCCGCCGGTGTACTCCCCACTGAGGTCCTGTTTCACGTCGTCATCGACGGCGGCCTGTTCGGCCGTCGACAGCGAGTCGTACTCGGTCCCGTAGCGCTCCTCGGCGTAGTACGTCCGCATATGCTGGGTTTTCAACTCCAGCGAGTCGGCGGTGTAGTCCGCGCCGTAGTACGCGCCGTTCCCGAGAATCGACCCGTGGTTCATCAGTCCGTTCTTCTGGAACGCCTTCTTCCCGTCGCGGATGTCCTCACCCGTGACGAGCGTCTCGCCGTCGGGTCCGACAACTTGCTCCGGGATGGGTGGCGCTTCCTGATACGCGATCCACGCGCCAGCCCCCATGACGACGAGGTTGAAGACGAACGCGGCGGCGATCACCTTCGCGATCGTTTTGCGTTTGAGTTCCATATGGTTGGAACTCCAGTACCCCAAAATAAGAAGGGGGTAAGACGTTCTCAGTCGCTGGCGACGGGCGGGAACATGTTCGCCCTGATAGGGACCAGTGGTGTCCCCTCCCCGGATTTGATGTGGTACATGGCGGGGTATCACAAGGCAGATTACGACCTATCCCTCCCACTCTGGTATGCGCCGTCGCCACTTCGTCCAGACGCTCGGGGCGTCAGCACTGGTCGGGAGCGCGGGCTGTACCGGGCAGTCGGACGACACAGCACCGGCTTTCGAAGTATCGAGCCCCGCGTTCAGTTCCGGGGACGAGCTTCCCGCCCGGTTCACCTGTGACGGCGACGGCGTTTCGCCGCCGTTCGTCATCGAGCGCGTCCCGGAACCGACGGCAGCACTCGCCGTCACAGCCGAGTATGACGGAGGCGTGTTTAGCCAGCCGGTGTTCTGGACGCTGTGGAACGTCCCACCAGAGACGGAACGGATTCCGGCCGGCCTCCATCGCGAGCCGACCCTCGACATGCTCGGCGGCGCTCGACAGGGAACACAGCCCCCCAACGAGCCGGGGTACGAACCGCCGTGTCCGCCGGCCGGCCAGCCGTACGAACACCGGTTTCAGGTGTTCGCACTTGGCGAGAAGCTGTCTCTCGAAGGTGGGACAGAGCAGGAACAGGCGTCAGAGGCCATCGCGAACGCGCTCATCGCAAGCACCCGTATCACTGTTGACTACACCCACCCGGCTGCGACCGACAGCTAACGGGTGGTACCGGACACAACCGGGCCAGCGCACCGTCTGAACGACTGCTCATCTGATGTTGTCTCCTGGTTGTACGGCTCCTGAGTGGCACGGCTCGCTGTGACTGACCGTCTCGTCGCGCATGGTGCGTCGTTACTTATGGCAATGTTTCACAATACCATTAAACCTATATACTGATGTGATATACCATAGCATGTATGGCGTCCGCACCGAGTAGTGACGATATGTTCGACGAGTTCCTCTCCCAGCGTGGCCACGACGTGGACCAGAGTGGTTGGGAAGAGAGCTATAACAAGAAGCAGTGCCCCGATTGCGGCGGCCTTCACGAGTCGACAGCGGCACAGTGCTCGGTGTGTGGCTGGACACCGGTACGGTAAGGATACTCCCTTTTCATCCCTTCCGCCTTCATCCGGTAGCGGTGGTACTGACCCGCAGAACCGACAGTTCGCTCTCTGCCAGGATGAGCCTCCCTACGTCTCGTGTCGGGACAGCAACGGCTCAAGCAGTCGGGACTGTTTCACGTTGCGCAGAAAGGAAGTGGGGAGTCTTTGTGTGGCCAGCCGACGGTTGGGGGTGGTGTGTCGGCGGGCCGACCGGTTCGTAGCCGACGATTGGGGGGTCGTGTGTCGGCGAGTGGACCGGTTTGTGGTGGTTACAGCGCATCGAGCGACGCATGGAGGAACAGCCCGAGCGCGAGATGTTGGTACGCGGACGTTGCGATCTGCTCTTTCGCAGCCGCATCGTCCGCGATTCCGTACTGCTTCGTCTGGACGAGTTCGTGCATCTGGAGCGTGCCATCCGCTTCTAACTCGTGTAGCCGGGGGTACACTGTCCCCGGACTCAGTTCGGCACCGAACTGGGCTTCCAGTTCCTCCATCAGTCCGGTCCCGTGGGTACCACCATCGGCGACTGCGATCATCGCCAGTAGGAGCTCTTCCAGACTCTGTGTGACCAGGCCGTCATCGACCGCGATATCGCCGCCGACGACGTCGTCAATGACCGGATCCAACGACTCCGTGATGGCGTCACGACTGGGTGGGTCATGCGATTCCGGGCGCTCTGTCTCGCCGAGAGGGGTCACTCGCTCATCGGCGTTCTGGCCCTGCATCTTACCCGTCGTCACGCGACGGAGGTTGTCTCCGGACATCGTCTCACCTGAACGCAATCCGCAATGAGTGCTACAGGGGCTATCATGATATAAACGGGGCAGTGTTTTCTGAACGTGAAACCACCACAGTGCTCGAAAACGCTTATATAATATGACGCGAATCTTGGTGTAGTGGCTGAGGAACAGAGCATCGAGGAGATTCTCGATACGATCGGCGACCAGCACGCGCGCCGTGTGCTCGCCGCAATCAGTCGGGAACCGCAGTCGGCGAAGGAACTCGCGGAGGAGTGTGACCTCTCACTGCCGACGGTGTATCGACGTATCGAACTGCTCGACGAGTACGACCTCGTCACCGACCGAACGCTCGTCGCCGAGGACGGAAACCACTACAAGGTGTACGAATCCAACTTCGAGTCGACGGTCATTTCGCTCGAAGACGAGGAGTACAAAGTACGCATCTACCGGGAGGAGAACCTCCCGGACCGGTTCAGTCAGCTCTGGGACGAGCTGAACCCGGAATGAATTCACTCTCCAGCGGAGGCGTGACTGCATGACGACCGGCGTGGCTATCGCACGCGGCGCGCTCATCCTGATGCGGATGGTGGTGTTCGGGCTGACGCTCGGGATCACCCTGATTAGCTTTCAGGCCTACAGGAAACGCCCGTCAGAACGCCTCCAGTACGCGTTCGTTGGCTTTGCGTTCATCAGTATGGGCGTCGCTATCTCCAGTGTCATCACGCAACTGAGCGCCGGCGAGACCGGTGCCATCGTTCGCGTGTTCTTCCAGATGGCGGAGACGATCCCGTTCATCATCGGGTTCGCGATGCTGTACGTGTCGCTGTACCGATGAGAAATCCGTTCGGGTGCGCCTGTCAGTTGTCGTCCCCGTAAAGCACGTTGTTTATTTGGCCGCGGTCCCACTACATGTTCAATGACTGATTCGACCACCGAGGTTGTCCGCCTGTTCGGTGGGCCCGGTAGCGGGAAGACGACGGCGCTGCTCGACCGCGTCGACGAACTGCTGGAAGACGACGACGTCGATTTCCGTGACGTACTGGTTGTCTCGTACACGCGTGCGGCGGCCGCCGAGATCCGTGAGCGACTCGCGGACCGACTCGGCCTGTCCCCTCGCGCCCTCCGCGGGAACGTCTGTACGATGCACGCGAAGGCGTACGAACTGCTGAACCTCTCCCGCGGCGACGTCGTCGGCGAGGACGACAAGGAGGCCTTCTGCGAGGAGTTCGGCATCGACTACGAGGACGAGTACGAAGGGTCCCGGCGTCGGTCGGCCCGCTCGACCACCCTCGGGAACAAGATCATCGCGACGAGCCAGTGGCTCCAGCGGACCCGCCGCGACGTGGCCGACTGGTACGACGTGCCCTTCAAGTGGGACGACGAGGAGGTCCGACTCCCGCCGGAGATCGACGACAACGCCCAGACCGGCAACAAGTACACGCCGACGTGGCCGACCGACGACGACCGCGTGGACGTGCCCGCCGCCATCCGCGGCTGGCGCACCTACAAGGGCGAAAACGACTTGACGGGCTTCGCCGACATGCTCGAACGGGTCGCCCAGCGCTCGCTGCTCCCCAACGTCGACTACCTCATCATCGACGAGTTTCAGGATATCACGACGCTACAGTACGACGTCTACGACGAGTGGAAACCCCACATGGAGCGGGTGCTCATCGCCGGCGACGACGACCAGGTCGTCTACGCCTGGCAGGGCGCGGACCCGGACCTCCTGCTCGAAGAAGTCGTCACTCAGGACGAGGTGCTGCCCAACTCCTATCGGCTCCCCTCGCGCATCCTGAACGTCGTCAACCGCGAGGTCCGCCACATCGAGAAACGCCAGGAGAAGGACCTCAATCCGCGCAAGGAGGGCGGCCGCGTCGAGGCGGTCCAGAACCCCTCGATGTTCGACCTCTCCCGGAACGTCACGCGGACCATCGAGCAGTCCGACGAGACGGTGATGGTGCTGTTCCGGGCTCGCTACCAGATGTTCCAGTTCATCGACGAGTTCATCGACAACGGGATCCCCTTCTCCTGTCTCACCGACCAGCGGATGTGGACTGACCGGCTCACCCAGTACGTCAACGGGCTCGAAGCCGTCGAAGCCGACGAACCGCTCACGGTGCTCGAAGCGCGCCGGCTCGCCGATATGCTCGTCGACTCCGCCTTCGGCACGGGCGAACGTGACGAACTCTTCGACGCGCTCGAAGAGATCGACGAGTCCCACGAGGACGAAGACATCGCCGACATCGAGATCAAACCCGACGTGGTCCGGGAGCACGTTCCGTTCCTCCCCGACGCGGCCTCTGCGGGCGATATGCTCCGGAAGGTGACCAACTTCCAGGAGCGGACCGTCGACGCGTACTTCACCGGCGATTACACCGGGATGGACGCCGACCGCGTCCGCGTGGGGACGATCCACTCCGCCAAAGGTCGCGAGGCCGACCATGTGTTCGTCGCGACCGACCTCACCGAGAAAGTCGTCGAGCAGATGGCCGCGACTGTCGACCAGCAGGGTATCGAGGTACCCGGAATGGACGAGTTCACGAAACACACAAGTCCCGTCCCGACGCTGACCGACAACGAACGGCGCGTGTTCTACGTCGGGATGTCCCGGGCTCGCGAGCGACTCGTCCTGCTCGAGAACCTCGTCGACGGCGCGCCGACGCTCCCTATCGACGTCTTGCTGGAAAACGAGCCAAGCGACCGCTCCATCGAGCAACTGCTCGACGACGCCAGCGAGACCATCGCGGCCGACTGAAGCCGCCGATTTCCTTCCTCGTCGATGATTCCACCTTCCAGGTAGTACCTCGTCTCGTCGCGCTCGACGTGGCGTTCGAGCGCGTGTTCCAGGGAAGCCCGTCCAGAAGGCCGAGGAATTGCGGGCCGAAACGGTCGAGGAACACGACCACATGGCGGCGGTGGACAGAGCCACCTCGGACCGCTGGCGCGACGAGAGTTAGTCGTCGTCGCTACTGTCCGGTGGCTTCCCGCCGGGGAGCGCACTGCGGGCCCGCCCGGCGATTGCGCCGGGGATATCTGTCGGAGAGGGGGCGACCCACTCGATAATCAGTAAGGCGGCGGCTAACCCGAGAAAGACCGCACCGATCGCCGTCTGGCCGCGGGCGAGGTTATCGACGCCGAGGAGGGTGACCCGCGCGGCGAGTACGACCGCGACCATCAGCTCGATTGTCCCGATGAGTCCCCGTGCCATCGGTCGCCGTAGGCGGTGACTAAACAAAAGCATCGCGTCTGTGTGACGACGGCGGTCCCACCAGTGTCGAGGGCCACACGTTCAAGTCGCTGCCGGCTGAACGTCGTCGGTATGCAGATCGGTATCGTCTCGGACACGCACGACAACGCCGCGCAGGTCGAAGCCGCAGTGGAGACGTTCTCGGAGGCGGACTGTGAGACGGTCGTCCACTGCGGCGACTTCGTCGCCCCCTTCTCGGTGACGCCGTTCGACGGCGACTGGTCGTTTTACGCCGTTCGTGGCAACAACGACGGCGAGTGGGCAGTCCAGTCTACCGTCGAGGAATTCGGCACGTACTTCGGCGAGATGGGCGAGCTGACCATCGACGGGAACACCATCGCGGTGTATCACGGGACCAGCGGGGAGATCGTCGACGCGCTGGTCGACTGTGGGACCTACGACTACGTTTTCCACGGGCACACGCACGAACGCGGTTACGAGGAGCGCGGGGGCACGGAACGAATCAATCCCGGCGGCATCTCGATTCCGCCGGCCTCCGAGCCGTTCTCGGTTGCGACGCTGTCGACGGACACCGGCGAAGTCGAGTTCCACAAACTGGGGTGAGAATCAGTCGTCGGCGTGACTGTCGACGCGCTGTGGGCTGCCGTCGTGTTCGACGAGGCCGCGGCCGACGCCGAGGGCTTCGTCGGTCCGGCGGATGCTCTTCTCGGCGCTTGCGGTCCGCTCCGAGAGCGCGCGAACGGCGTCGATGTTCTCCGGCACGACGTCGGCTTCCTGGTGAATCGCCTGAAACAGGTAGAGGTCCCGCCCCTGGACTGTGATTGATTCGGCCCAGATACAGTTCTCCCACACGTCACCGCGCGGGCGACCGGCGTCGCGGGTGTACTCTTTGAGTTTCCCTGCACCGTCGATACCCAGCGTCTTCGGGATGAGGAACAGTCGCGATTCGTCGGTCAGCAGCGACGTGACTTCCTCTGTCGTTGGTTCGCTTTCCAGCGTGACGTTGACGCTGTGGGTGTGCATCTGCGTTGTCGGGACCTTCATCCCCATCGTGTCGATGTCGAGGTCGGGAAAAATCGTCTGGACGTCAGGACCGTGGTGGGAGGGGATTTCGACGGGGTCGGGGAGTGTGTCGTTGATGGGGCCACGACCGGTCTGGCCCGGGTCGGCACCGCGCCGGACCAGTGTCACGCGCGATTTCTCGACGCCGTATGATTCCTTGAGCGGCGCGAGAAGGCGTGAAAGTCCAGTCGTATTGCAGGAGACGACGCGGGCCGTGTCAGCCCCGACTGCGTTCTCGTAGTTGGCGCGAGCGTTGAAGCTCACGTCTGCCACATCGGCGTCCTCCCCACCCTGGAAGATGGCTGGCGTGTCGTGCTCGGCGTACAGCGGCGCGTTGGCCGCGCCGACGCCACTTGGCGTGGTGTCGACGACCACGTCGCTCGTTTCAATGAGGTCATGGACCGTACCGGCCGTCGCGAGATCGGCTTCATCGAACGGTTCGCGGCCGTCCGCGGCGTAGAGGTCGTAGCCGCGGTCGTCTGCGATAGTTGCCTCGAAGTTCGGCGAGCGCTTTGCGACGCCCGCAACTGTCATATCTGGCTGGACACGCACCGCGTCAGCGACGCGTTTCCCGATGGTGCCGAAGCCGTTGATGCCCACGTGGAGCATACACGTCCATATCTCCGGGGAGAGTATATTCTTTGTGATTAATATACGGAGAAATTAACTCACATAGTTGTACCTCTGGCGATTGTGAGCTTTGACCACATCTCTCTGAAAACACTGAGACGTAGCGCGTTTCGACGCCCTACGCCGACAGTCCATCAAGAGTTATTCAGTCGGAGTACACAATCAGTTGTATGGACAACTCGTCGCTTCGTGCGCCCGCCGAGACCGCCGTCAAACAGTGCCTGAACCTCCAGCCCGACGAGTCATGCGCCGTCGTCACTGACGACCAGCGGAAATCAATCGGCGAGGCGCTGTACCGTGTCGCCGCGGAGATTACCGATAACGCCGTTTTCGTACGCTACCCGCCGGGCGAGCAACACGGTGCGGAACCGCCTGCGCCGGTCGCTGGCGCGATGGAAACTGCCGATGTCGTGCTCGCGCCGACGACCAAGAGCCTGAGCCACACCGAGGCTCGGACTGACGCTAACGAGGCTGGCGCTCGCGTTGCAACCTTGCCCGGCATCAGCGAGGGCGTGTTCCTGATGGGATTAGACGCCGACTACCACCGCATCGAACAGCACTGCGAGGACGTGCTGGCGCAGGTCGAAGACGCCGAGGAAATCCGGGTCACGTCGCCCCAGGGGACCGACATCACGTTCGGTATCGGTGCGCGCGAGTGGCACATGGACACCGGTATCGTCCACGAGGCCGGCGAGATGTCGAACCTCCCCGCTGGCGAAGTGTTCCTCGCCCCGGAGACGGCCGACGGCACGTTCGTCGTCGACGGGACGATGCGCCCCCACGGCAAACTCGACGGCAAGCGCCTCACCTTCGAGGTCGAGGACGGCTACGTCACGGACATCGACGACCCCGAAATCCGCGCGCAGGTCGAGGACGCTGCCGAGGAGGTCGGTCGGGACGCGTACAATCTCGCCGAACTCGGCATCGGCACGAACGTCGCCGTGACCGAACTTGTCGGTTCCGTCCTGCTGGACGAGAAGGCCGGCGGGACGGTCCACATCGCTATCGGCGACGACCATGCGATGGGCGGCGACGTGCACGCGCCGATTCATCTGGACGGGATTTTGACGGAACCGACCGTGTATGCGGACGGCGAGGAAGTGGAACTTCCTCGGGTGGAGTGAGCGGTAACGCCGCGAACGTGGGGAGATCGTAGATCTCCCAAAGACGAACGGCGACTGACGGGAGCCGTGAGGACGGCGAGGAAGTGGAACTTCCTCGCGTTGTGTCGTGCCACGCGGCGAGAACGGACTCCCACAAAGACCGGTGAGTAGCGGACGCTGACTGACAGCCGACCGCCGCTATCAGTCTACGTATTCTGCTTTCAACGCGTACGCGACCATACCAACCGCCCAGACCAGCGATCCGACGAGGACGAGGTCGAACGGCACCGGGTAGCCGAGGTTCCACGCGAGCACGAGCCCGTGTATCCCACTCATGAACGCCATCGTTGCGACGGTGATGGTGGCCGCCACCCGCGGTACGTCCGGCGGGTCGTAGCGGAACGCCCCTTTCAGTACAATGAGTGTTCCGAGCATCAGCGCCGGCATGAGAACGACGCCGACCGGTTTCGAGACGTAGTTATCGGGCGTGCCCGACGCGGAGAAGTGAATCGCGACTTCGGCGGGGAGGCGCGACCAGACCGCCACGCCGGCCAGGGCTGTCAGGGCGATGATGGCACCGCTTGCGATGTCAGTACGGCTCTGTCGGCGCGCCATACCCGTTGTTTCGTCCCGCGGCTCAAGAAGGTCGTCGTGACTGTGCGAGTGGGAACCACGAGCAGCGCCGTGGCGACGACCATTTACGGGAGCGTAGTCAACGGCTGCATATGACAGACGCTACACCGGGCGACCGCATCGCCCTCCCGTGTCCGGCCTGTTCGCCGGACCTGGAAACGGTTCACGAGGTGCTGAAGCCGGGCGGCCATGTGACGGTTCGCTGTACGGACTGCGACCACGTCCACAAGGAACAACTGCCGGAGGAAGAGACGCTGAAGCGAAGCGTCGTCGTCTCACAGGACGGGGACTCCTTCACCGCCGAGGTCGATGTCCCGGCCGAGGAAGAACTGTCCGTCGGCGAGGAGTTTCTGCTGGAGACGGAGGAAGCCGTCGTGACGGCGCGGATCACCAGCCTGGAGACCGCGGACGGCCGCGAGGACGAGGCGGCCGCCGAGGACGTCGAGACTATCTGGTCGCGGGCGGTCGGGAACGTCTCGGTCAACGTCACGATGCATCCAAAGGACGGCACTCACGACGAGACCGAGAGCTTCAAGCTCCACGTCCCCGGCGACTACGAGTTCGTCGTCGGCGAGACCGAGGAGTTCGGCGAGGAGGAGTTCACCGTCGAGGGGATCCACGTCCGCGACGACGCACACGGCTACGACCACGAGAACATGGACCACGACGGCGACATGGGTATCGCGAAAGACATCAACCGACTGTACGTCAGGGACGAGTCGACCACGGCGTGGTCGGCGTGGTAGGATGGCCCACTGGGACCGAGAGCGGTCGCGGCTGGCTGACCGTCTTCGCAAGCGCGTCTCCGACGAGGCCGTTCTCGCGGCGATAGCGTCGGTTCCCCGCCACGGGTTTGTTCCGGACGACAAGCGACACGACGCCTACGCCGACCGCCCGCTCCCGATTGGGTCGGGTCAGACGGTTTCTGCGCCGCACATGGTCGCAATCATGGCCGAGTTACTGGACCTGTCCCCGGGGGACCAGGTGTTAGAGGTCGGTACGGGGTGTGGCTACCACGCCGCGGTGACCGCCGAACTGGTCGGCCCCGAGAACGTCTACAGCGTGGAGTACCATGCATCGTTGGCCGACGAAGCTCGGGAAACACTGGAAGCGACCGGCTACGGCGACGTTTCCGTTCGCGCCGGCGACGGCAAGGAGGGGTGGCCCGACCACGCCCCCTACGATCGGACGTATCTGACCTGTGCCGCGCCGGAGTTCCCCGCCCCGCTCGTCGAACAGACCCGCCACGGTGGTATCCTGCTGGCTCCAATCGGTGACGGGCGACAGCGTCTCATCCGGGCGGAGAAACAGGCCGACGGCACGTTCGATAGCGAGGACCACGGCGGCGTTCGATTCGTCCCGCTCCAGTAGGGTCTTTCGACAGACGCCGCCGTTGTCGCGCCATTGATATAGCTCTGGTCGAATATACTGGTATGGACCCAGCGGTACTGCGGGACGACATGGTCGACAGCCTGCAACACGAGAGCAAGGGTGTTGTCCGGAGCGCGTGGCTGTCGGCGGCGATGCGTGCCGTCCCCCGGGAGGCCTTCGTCGGCGAGCAACAGGCCTACTCCGACCGCCCGTTCGAGCGCCTCGGCACGCGTGTGCTCTCGCCCAGTACCGCCGGTCGAGTGCTCGAAACCCTGTCACCCGAGGAAGACGACGACGTGCTCGTGGTCGGTGCCGGTGTCGGCTACACGGCCGCGGTGCTTGCAGAACACGTCGGTGCGGCCAACGTTCATGCGATAGATATCACGCGGCGGCTCGTCATCGAAGCCCGGCAGAACCTGGCAGAAGCAGGTTACGACGCCGTCCTCGTGGACCGTCGCGACGGGGCTGCCGGGCTGCCCGAATACGCACCGTACGACCGTATTCTTCTGGAAGCCGCCGCAATCGACCCGCCGCGGGCGCTCCTCCAGCAACTGACCGATGACGGTCGACTGGTGATGCCGCTTGGCACCGGTGAACAGTCCCTCGCTGTCGTGGAGGCCGACGGCTCGGTCACGCGACACGGCACCGTCGCGTTCCAGCCGATGCTCGTCGAGGGCGAGCAGGCCGACACCGTCGAGCGCAACCGGACCCACCGTGAAGACCGCGAGCGCGCCCGCCGGGCAGCCCAGTCCCGCGCCGGCTGGGAGCAGGAGTGGATCGACTGGGACGGCTAGGGCGACTCGACGACGAGCAAGTCGGTGTTCGAGCGGGCGTCCTCGTAGTTGCTCCCAGCCGGTGGTTTCACTTCGAACGTGACGGTGCCGTCCTGTTGATTCGGTCCGAGCGACGGCGACAGTGAGAGGGTCGCGTTCCCTGCACTCCCTGTCTCGCCAGTCTTAACCGACGAGAGCGTTGCAGTCCCGCTTTTCGCGACCACCGTCGCGCCGGAGACGGGCGACCCCTTCGAGTCGACGACAGTGACAACTACGTCCTGTGTCCCCGGATTAGCCACTTCGGGATGTGGCTCAACATCGACCTCGGTTACTTGCAACGTCTCGATTCCGGAGATGGTGCTCATCATCACGGAGAGGCAGGCGACGCCGACCACCAGCGCGATGACCAGACGTATCGGCAGTCCCTCGATAGCACGTTCGTCGCGCCACAGCGAATCTGACATGGGTCAGGGTGGCCCCGGGTTCGTACTTGAATCCCCGGACGAACGTTCAAATATCAGAGCGGAGCAACCGCCGGCATGGTCGTTATCGGACGCGAGGAGGCGACGGGGGCGACGGCGCGGCTGGGTCACTATCGGGCCCGCGACGGGAGCCGCGGCGCTGCGGTCGACCTCGATGTCGACCGGCCACACGTCGGTCTCGTCGTCGGCAAGCGAGGGTCGGGGAAGACGTACACGCTCGGCGTCCTCGCCGAGGGCCTGCTGGCTGCCGAGGGGGTCTCGCCGGTCGTCGTCGACCCGATGGGGGCGTTCACGTCACTTAGCGCCGCGGACGTGTCTGTCACGGTGGTCGACCCCAGCGTTCGCGCGGACGCGCTCGACCCGCGCCAATGGTGTGCGGTGCTCGGCCTCGACCCGGAACGGGGCGCGGGAGCGCTCGTGTGGCGAGCGGCGAGCGAGCGTTCGACCCTCGAGGGGATGCGCTCGTGGGTGGCTGATTCAGATGCGGCGGCGAGCACCGGCCGCGCAGCGGCAAACCATCTTGCGCTCGCTGCGTCATGGGATATCTTCGATGCTGCGGGTATCGAAACGGGGGCGCTGTGCAGCGACGGCCTGACCGTGCTCGACGTTTCGGGACTCGATTCGCGGCCAGCCAGCGCAGTGCTCGCTACGGTTGCGACCACACTGTATGACGCTCGGATGGCCGAACAGACGAGCCGGCTGCCGTGGCTGCTGGTCGACGAAGCGCACGCGTTCACCGACGGCGTCGCCCGGCGTCCGCTCCACCGACTCGTCACTCGGGGCCGCCAACCCGGGGTGAGTTGTGTGCTGGCGACACAGCGACCCAGCGCCGTGCCGGCGACGACCGTCTCGCAGACCGACCTGCTCGTCGCCCACCGACTGACGAGCGGGGCTGATATCGACGCGCTCCGGGCGGCCCAGCCGACGTATCTCGACGGCGATTTCGCGGCCCGGCTCCCCGAGACGACTGGTGACGCGCTCGTTGTCGATGACGGCACTGAATCTGTTCATCATGTAACGGTCCGCGAGCGGCGGACGCCCCACGGCGGCGAGACGCCGAGAGCCAACGATCTCACAGCAGACAGGGAGTACGAAGCTCTCGCAGGGAGTTCTGAAACCTGAGGGGCCGGCGGGATTCACACGATCTGCACGATGCCCCAGGCCAGCCCGATTGCGGCCAGCGCACCGACGAGATTGCCGACGGCGTTGAGTACGGCCAGCGCTACATAGCCGTCCTCCCATAGCCGCACCGTCCCGACGGAAAACGAGGAAAACGTCGTGAACGAGCCACATGCGCCGACACCGACCAGCAGTGCCGCGTCCCCGGTCACACTGGCGAACGTCAGCAGTCCGAGGACGAAGCTCCCGATAACGTTCACCGTGAGCGTCCCGAGCGGGAGCGTCTCTCGCTGGACAGCCCCCGCCAGATAGTGGCGACAGAGTGCCCCGATAGCGCCGCCGGTGCCGACAAGATGCGCGGGCTCGATAGCGACCATCAGCGCTCACCACCGGCGAATAGTCGGACGGCTTCACGACCGACAAGGACACCGGCAAACCCCAGAGCGTAGCTGCCGACGATGTTCGCGACGGCCCACTCGGGCGTTAACACCGTCTCAACCGCGAACGTGCTGTAGGTGGTAAACGACGAGATGAAGCCGGTCGACGCGGCCAGCTTCGTCTCGCTGGCCAACGCACCGACCTGCAGCCCTTCGTACACGAGCACGCCGAGCGCGAAACTGCCGAGGAGGTTGACCAGCAGCGTCCCCTGCAACCCCGGAACAAAGAGGCCGACGAAGTACCGGAGGTTCGAGCCGGCGAACCCCCCCAGCCCCACGAGGACGATGGTTTCGACCGTTACCAGTGGGTGGGTGTCTGCCATCCTCACTCCCCGAGTATCTCCGCTAGCCGCGCTTCACCGAGCGTGTCGACGAGCTGTGCGAGTTCGATAACCCGTTCTTCGCCGAGCGCGTCGACGAGTTCACGGATCTCTGCCGGGTCGAACGTCCGGGCGACGTAGCCGAGGTTCTCCACCATCCGCGTCGTCCGGTCGAGTGTCTCTTCGTCGGGTCGTAGCGTTAGCGGCCGGTTCGTGAACTTGCCGTTTTCGTTGAAGTAGCAGAACCGTAACTCGGCGGTGTCGCTGTCATCCGGATCGACGATCTGCAAGACACCGTACCCACTGTCCCACTCGTCCAGTTCGACCTCGAGCAGCGTTTCGTAACGGGTCATACGACCTGCTTCCGATCACGCCGACTTATAGGTTGGCATCTAACGAGGTCCACAAGCGGTTGAGATTGCTATCCACAATAAAACGCCAGTATCAGAGCGATCTACCCTCTCTCCCTGTCGCCAATCCCTCCGTATCGGAATAATATTGGTACAGGTGTTATTCCGGAATCGGCTGTCAGTCTGTGCGCTGTCTGCCGTGTATCATCACCGTCGAGTCTGGCGTGTCCGCCCGCACTCGGGACGCCAAGTGTGTAATTTGGTTTTCGGCAATGAAATTATTTTTATATCCGCTCCGACTACAGCAGACCAATGCCAGAATCAAAGCAAGGATCTAGTGTCGCCCATTTCGATGTCACCAATATCGGTGGGATCGACGAGACGTCAGTCGAGATTCCACCGGGCGTGACGGTGCTGACGGGAAAGAACGCCACAAACCGGACGTCGTTTCTGCAGTCTATTATGGCGGCAATGGGGAGTACGCAGGCCACGCTGAAAGGCGACGCTGACGAGGGGAGCGTTGCCCTCACGTATGGGGATGAGGTGTGCGAACGGACGCTCACGCGGGCGGGGGACGCTGTCCAGTTCGACGGCGACGGATACCTCGACGACCCCGAGGTCGCTGACTTGTTCGCGTTCCTCCTCGAAACCAACGAGGCGCGCCGGTCCGTGGCTCGGGGCGACGACCTCCGCGAGATCATCATGCGGCCGGTCGACATCGACGCGATCCGTTCGGAGGTCGAACAGCTGGAAGCGGAGAAGGGCGACATCAACGACGAGCTCGCCACGGTTGAATCTCGCCAGCGCGACCTTCCGGACCTCGAACAGCGCCGGACCGAACTCCGCGAGCAGATCGAGGAGAAACGCGAGGAACTGGCCGAGCGGGAAGAAGAGATCGACAACAGCAGCCGAGATATCGAGGAGAGCCGTCAGGAACAGGATGTCCTCGAAGAGAAACTCGACGAACTCCGTTCGACACGGTCGGATCTCGAATCCGTCCGGCGGGACATCGAGGCACAGGAGGAGAGCATCTCCTCGCTGAAACGTGAACGATCTGACCTCGAAGACGAACTGGACGAACTGCCGGAGACGCCGATGGGCGACCAGCAGCACCTCGAAGACGAGATCGCAAGCCTGCGCGACCAGCGCCAGCGGCTGAACAGCGAGATCTCCGACCTCCAGAGCCTCATCCAGTACAACGAGGAACGGCTCGAAGAGGAAGACTACGACGTCATCCAGTCACTCGAAGACGCGCCCGAAGGCTCCGACGGCGCGGTGACGGAGCAACTCCTCGAAGGCGAGGACGAGGAATCCGTCGTCTGCTGGACGTGTGGCTCGACGGTCGACCGCGAGCAGATCGAAGACACCGTCGACCGCCTGCAGGACCTCCGCCGGGGGAAGGTCGAGGACCTCAACGACATCAAGTCGGAACTCGACGATCTCAAGACCGACCAGCGCGAGGCGGAAAAGAAGCAGCGCCGTCGCGAGAACGTCGAGCGGAAGATACAGGAGACCGAAACGGAGATCGAACGCCGCGAAGAGCAGATCACCTCCCTGAAGGAGCGGCGCGAGGAACTGACTGACGACGTCGAGTCGCTGGAAGACGAGGTCGACAACCTCGAATCCGAGGACTTCGACGAGATCCTCTCGCTGCACCGGGAGGCGAACCAGCTCGAGTTCGAGATCGATAGCCTGGAGTCCGACCTCGACGACGTGTCGGCCGAGATCGAGGAGATAGAGGAGATGGTCAAACGGGCCGACGACCTCCGCGAGGAGCGCGATGCCCTCATCGAGGAACTCACCGACAAGCGGACGAAAATCGACCAGATCGAGGCCAACGCCGTCGACGAGTTCAACGAGCACATGGACGCTATCCTCGGCATTCTGGAGTACGAGAACCTCGAACGCATCTGGATCGAACGCGTCGAGCAGACCGTCCGTGAGGGACGTCAGAAGGTCGACCGAACGGTGTTCGAGCTCCACATCGTCCGGACCACCGAGAACGGCGCGGCTTACGAGGACACCATCGAGCACCTCAGCGAGAGCGAGCGCGAAGTGACCGGGCTCATCTTCGCTCTCGCGGGCTATCTGGTGCACGACCTCCACGAGAGCGTTCCGTTCATGCTGCTGGACTCGCTGGAGGCCATCGACTCCGCGCGCATCGCCGAACTCGTCGAGTACTTCGCCGACTACGCCGAGCATCTCGTCGTCGCCCTCCTGCCGGAGGACGCTCAGGCGCTCGACGACGACTTCAACCGCATCACCTCGATCTAACCCCGTAGTCTTTTACTTCCGGTTACCGTACGTGGGAACAACAGATGGCGAATACGACAGACGGCCGGCCGTCGAGCAAAGTCGCTCGGCTCATCGACGAGTACGAACTCGATGGACTCGGTGCGGAGATGGAGGCCCGCTGGACGGGCGACGGTGAAGAGCGCATGAGCCTCCGTGACCTCGCGGAGTTTTTCAACAAGCGCCTCCTCGAACGCGAGCTGGTCGATGCGGGCCTGAGTGCCCTCGAAAGCGACGTGGAATCGACCTACGAGAACCTCACCGGTGACGACATCAGCACGGGCGTTCGGACTGACACGGTCAACCGACTCGAACGCAACGGCGTCGACGTCGATGGTCTCGAAACCGATTTCATCACCTACCAGGCTATCCGGTCGTATCTGAAGGAGTGGCGCGGCGCGGAGTACCAGGGGCTGTCCGACGACGAGAAGATCGAAAAGGATCTCGAGAGCATTCAGCGGCTACTGACCCGAACGCTGTCGGTCACCGACCAGCGCATCGAGAAACTGCGCGACACGGGCCGCATCGACATCGAGGACTTCGAGGTGTTTCTGGACGCGCAGGTGCTGTGCCAGTCATGTGGCAGCCAGTACGCCGTCGCGGAGTTCTTCGAGCAGGGCGGCTGTGAGTGTCAACAGGACTGAGTCGCTCCTCCAGATTCCATCTACTGTTCGGGAGAGCGACAACGATCAGAAAATACTGAAACAACCGACTGAGGTTGTGGAACGCAACAAAATAAAACACCTCACCGATTCGGACGCCCGCAGAAACAGAACTGTCCTGCTGTCCCGGACATCGGCTGGCGCAACCGGCTGCTGGCTCACACAGGGCTGAAGGCGTCGGGGGCCATCGAAACGGACATGGACCCAGCCGAGCTCCGAGCGTCGATTCCGGCACTCGAACGGTGTACGTACTTCAACACGGGGGCAAGCGGGCCGACGCCGCGCCCTGTAGTCGACGCTGCGACGGCGTTTCTCGAACGCCACGCCTTCGATGCACCTGCCGGCGACGGCCCTTACACGGTTGCGTGGGACGCTATCGCGGCGGCCCGCGAAGTCGTCGCCGGGCACATCGGAACTGACGCCGCCAACGTCGCGTTGACTCGCAGTACCGCCGATGGGGTCAACATGATTGCGGGGGCTATCGACTGGCAGCCCGGCGACGTGGTTGTCCGGACCGACCTCGAACACCCCGCCGGAACGCTCCCGTGGGACCGGCTGGCCGACACCCACGATATCGAGGTCCGCGTACTGGAAACCGAGGGTGGTCGGCTCGACATGGCAGACGTGAAAGACGCCGTGGCCGACGCCAGACTGGTGGCGCTGAGTTCGCTCACCTGGACGCACGGGACCAGACTTCCGGTCGCGGATGTCGTCGACGTGGCCCACGACGCCGGCGCGCAGGTACTCGTCGACGCCGTCCAGTCCGTCGGGCAACACCCCGTCGACGTGACCGAATGGGGCGCGGATTTCGTGGCCGCGGCGGGGCACAAGTGGCTGCTTGGTATCTGGGGCGGCGGGTTCCTCTACGTCGACCCGGACGCGTACAGCCGGTTGCGCCAGACTCGCATCGGCTACCGGAGCGTCGAGAATCCCACTGGGGCCGGATATGAATACTACGAGGGTGCGCGCCGGTTCGAGGTCGGCACCACCTCGCCGGTCCCGTACGTTGCGCTCGCGAACGCTATCGAGACGGTCGAGGGGGTTGGATTCGATACGATCCAGCCCCGTGTCGAACGCCTGACTGACCGGCTTAAGGACGGCCTCGACGACCGACTGCTGAGCCCCCGCGACTACGAGTCGGGACTCGTGACGTTCACTGCCGACGACCCCGAGGCGACCGTCGAGCGACTCGCGGCGGAGGGTGTCATTATCAGGTCGCTCTCCCACCCCGAAGCGCTCCGGGCGTCGGTCCACGCGTTCAACACGGCTGACGACATCGACCGCTTGCTCGACGCGCTGTAGTTCTCTCAACGCGTCTCTGCCTGACTGTGGCCCCCACTGGCCCGGACTTTCTTGCCCCGGCCAGCCGTCTCTCCTCGCATGGAGACACGCCCCGTCGTGACGTGCTTCCTGCGCAGCGAGGGCGAGGTGTTGCTGTTGCGCCGGAGCGATGCAGTCGGCTCGTATCAGGGCCAGTGGAGCGGGGTCGCGGGACACGTCGCCGACGACGCTGGCCGGGACCGGGACACGGAGACGGCCGCGCGGGCCGAAATCGACGAGGAGACCGGGCTGGCTGACGCGGTTACGCTCGTCCGTCAGGGCGACCCGTTTCGGGTCGCTGACGACGACCGGGGCGTTCGATGGGTCGTTCATCCGTTCCTGTTCGACTGTGCGGCCCGCACAGTCGCGACTAACGAGGAGACGACCGAGACTGCGTGGGTCCACCCGCCCGAGATACTGGTCCGCGAGACGGTCCCGCGGCTGTGGACCTCCTGGGACCGCGTTCGCCCGCGAGTGGCGACAGTACGCGAGGACCGGACCCACGGCTCGGCGTGGCTGTCGCTCCGGGCGCTGGAGGTGCTGCGCGACGAGGCCGCCCTGGCTGACGCCGGACGGAGCGACGACATTGAGACGGCCGAACGGGACGGCGACGGCTGGGACGCGCTCGCCGCCCTTGCCGCCGAAATACGTGCGGCGCGTCCCTCGATGGTCGTCGTTGCGAACCGTCTCGACCGAGCGATGGCTACCGTCACCGACAAGTCCCCGGCGGCTGTCGAGCGGGCGGCGACCGAAACGCTGAATCACGCGGTGACCGCCGACCGCGTCGCCGCCGCCGTCGCCGCCAAGCACGTCGGTGACCGCCTCGCGACGCTGTCTCGCTCTGGGACAGTCCGTGCAGTGGTCGACGCCGCTGCCCCAGAGGCCGTGCTCGTCGCCGAGTCACGGCCCGGGGGTGAAGGCGTCGGCGTCGCGGAGACGTTCGCCGACAGCGCCGCGGTGACGCTGACTACTGACGCGGCGTTCGGTCACGAACTGGATGCGTGGAACGCCGACACGCTCATCGTCGGGGCCGACCGCGTCCTTCCGGATGGCCGCGTGGTCAACAAAGTTGGTACCCGTCCCGCGGCGCTGTCAGCGGCCGCCGCGGACGTGGACTGCTACGCCGTGTGTGCGACGGACAAGTTCGCGCCGCGCGCTGCGTGGGACAGGGAGGAACGCGACTCCTGGGAGGTGTACGACGGTGACGCCGATATCTCAGTGTCGAATCCTACCTTCGATGTGACACCGGCGTCGGCGGTGACGGTCGTCACCGAGCGCGGCGTGCTCGGGCCGGACGAAATCGAGGAGGTCGCCGACGCCCATCGGGATCGGAGCGAGTGGGCCGAACGCGGGTAAGATTCGAGATGTGCGGGCACTCGCTCACTGCTCGTCCAGTACGACCGGGACGCCGGCCTCGGCCACGTCGGCGGCGAACTCTCTGGAGTCGGCTTCGAGGTTCGAGAAGGTGTTGTAGTGGACCGGCATCACGAGGTCCGGGTCGATAGTCGCCGCGAGGGCGGCGGCCTCGTGGCGGTCCATCGTCGCCCGCGGGCCGATGGGCGGACACAGCAGCGACACCTCAAGGGTCCGATGCCCCGGCAGTACGTCCGAATCACCCGGATAGAACGCCCTGGTCCCCTCGACGGCGACCATGAAGCCACAGCCGAAACCCTCCGGATGATAGGGCGTTCCGTCGGGGAGCGTGTGCGGGCCGTCCGGTTCGTTATACGCCGGCGTCGACCAGATGGGCACATCCTTGACCGTCGTTTGTGATTTCATCCCGACCTCGACCACGTCGTAGGGGAGCGAGGACAGCGGCGGGAGGTCCCGGTCGCCGACGCGCTCGTCGATGCCCTCGTAGGCGACGACTGTCGCGTCCTCGCTTGCGACGCGCTCGATGCCGTCCGGGTCGTAGTGGTGGACGTGGGTCACACACACCACGTCGCCGTCCTCCGGCCGATAGTCGCTGCTGGGCGGATGGCCGATACCGTCCGTGTGGGGCTCCCACTCGCCGGTGAGCACGCCGTACCGGCCGGGGTCGACGTACACCACCGTGTCGTCGCTGGCGAACCGGAGCGTCGCGTACCCCAGCCAGTCGACGGTCAGCCCGTCGTGTCGAACTGTCATTAGGTGTCCGTACACGCTACACCCTGAATAAGGCCGCTACTCGTCGGCGTCATCCCTAGTCAGAAGTTATACCCGGCCACTGTTCGTTTGGCTTCCCGTGCGAAACTTCCACATCACGACGGTCTGGGGGATTCCGATACGAGTCAACGTCTCGCTGTTGATTTTCCTGCCGGTGCTGGCCTGGATTATCGGTAGCGGGGCTCAGATATCGGTGTACGCCGGCATCGTGAGCGCTCTCTCCGGCGTGACGCTCGACCTCACGGTGCTGACCGCGGGCCAGACGCCGTGGCTCATCGGCACCGCCGCGGCGGTGGGTCTGTTCGCCAGCGTCGCACTGCACGAACTGGGCCACGCCTGGGCGGCGATGCGCTACGGGCTCCGGGTAGAGTCGATCACGCTCTGGATTCTCGGCGGCCTCGCCAGCCTCGAATCCATGCCCAAGGAGTGGAACCGGGAACTCGTCATCGCGCTGGCCGGCCCAGCCGTGAGTATTCTGACCGGGCTCGCCTGCTACGCCGCGCTGTTCGCCCTGCCGGCGGGCGCGCAGGTGACACTGTTCGTCGTTGGCTGGCTGGCCGTCACCAATCTCTTCCTCGCCGTGTTCAACATGCTGCCGGCGTTCCCGATGGACGGCGGCCGCGTCCTCCGGGCGCTGCTCGCGCGGAAGCGGCCCTACGCGACGGCGACCCGCATCGCCGCTCGAATCGGGACCGGGTTCGCCGTGCTGTTCGCCGTCGTCGGCGTCCTCTCGTTCAGCCCGCTGCTGTTGCTGCTCGCACTGTTCGTCTACGGTGCTGCGTCGAGTGAATCCCGCACGGTTGCCCTGGCCGCCCTGCTGGAAGGGCTGACCGTCGACGACGTGGCCAGCCCGCTCGACGCGACTATCGAGGCCAGCGCCAGCGTCGAGGACCTCGTCGACCGGATGTTCGCCGACCGGCGGACGGAGTTCGCTGTCACGCGCGGCGGCGACGTGGTCGGCGTCGTCACCGTCGGCGATTTCAGGGAACTCTCGAAGGCCGAACGTGAGGCCGACACCGTCGCCGACCTGATGGAGACCGACCTGCCGCGCTTTGCCTCGGAGACGGCCGCTTTCGACGCGCTCGTCCAACTCGACACCGCCAGAGCCACCGCCGCCTTCGTCGACGGCCCCGAGGGGACCCGTGTGGTCTCCCGCGAGGACTTCTCCAGCGCGATGGAGATGCAGCGGCTCGTCGGGTCGCCGGAACCGTTCTAACACAGCGTTTACTCGCTCGAATATGGTCCCTACCAGTAGAAGGCGCTACCTGAAGCCGGCTGGACAACCTGAGCGAGCCGGGGTTTTCCGATCTGTACGGGGACGACACCAGAACCTGAGACGCCCCCTCCCGACTGCCGGTACATCCAAGAGGGGGCGACGTCCACTACTCGACAATGCAATCCGGGTTCGTCGACCTGTTCGTCGACCTCGTCGGCACCGACCCGCTGATAAACGGCCTCGTCGGCGGGGTCATCATCGCGACGATGAACCTCTTCGGCGCGTCGCTCGTGCTGGTCTGGCGTGACCCCTCGGAGCGGGCGCTGGACACGGCGCTGGGCTTCGCCGCCGGCGTGATGCTGGCCGCCGCGTTCACGAGCCTCATCATCCCCGGTATCGAGGAGTACTCGGCCGGAAATCCGATTCCGACGCTCGTCGGCGTCGCGCTCGGCGCGCTGTTCCTCGACCGGGCGGACGGCCTCGTCCCGCACGCCCACTACCTCCTGACCGGGAGCCGCCGGTCGGACGCGGCCAACCCCAGTCAGGACCTCTCGGTCGACGAGTCGAAACTGACGGGCGTCATCCTGTTCATCCTCGCGATCACGCTGCACAACGTTCCTGAAGGGCTGGCCGTCGGTGTCGGCTTCGGCGCGGCCGCCGGCGACCCGCTCCGGATCGGGGGCGCGATTTCGCTGATGCTCGCCATCGGCATCCAGAACATCCCCGAGGGGCTGGCCGTCTCCGTCGCGGCAATCAACGCGGGTCTGGACCGGCGACTCTACGCCGTCTTCACCGGGATTCGTTCCGGCGTCGTGGAAATCCCGCTCGCGGTGCTCGGCGCTGTCGCCGTCGTGACCGTCGAGCCGCTCCTGCCCTACGCGATGGGGTTTGCGGCGGGCGCGATGCTGTTCGTGATTTCCGACGAGATAATCCCCGAGACGCACCAGCGCGGCTACGAACGCGTCGCGACGCTCGGCCTGATGGCCGGCGTCATCGTCATGCTGTATCTGGATATCGCGCTCGCGGCCTGAGTTCGGGCACTACCCCTCGTAGGGCCAGTTCGGGTCGCGGTCGAGGCCCGTCGGCTCCTCGCAGTCCCCGGCCTCGTCGGGGGAACACGCCCCGTGTTCGCTGAAGTTCTCGCGCGCTTCCGTCAGCGACACATGGTTCGTATCGCTGACGAACTCCGCGTCGCCGAACTGGATTGGGTCGTCGAGCCAGTGACACACCGGACACATCTCGTACGACCCGGGCCGCCCCTCGGGGAGTGTCTGGTAGCCACAGCACGGGCAGTAGCCCAGCTCCCGTGCGGCTGGATTACCGGGCGTCTCGGTTGACATATCTCGTGGTATGTGTTTTCACACCATAGAATTACCGAACCGTCGTAACGACTGAATGTAACTGAGAGTGACAGACTACTCCGACTGTGCGTCTTCGACCTTCCCTGCGTATTCCTCCAGTTCGGTTGCCAGTTCGCGGGCCTGGGCCGCCGACAGCGTCACCGAGTCCGCATGTGGTTTCACCGCGTCGAGGTCGGTGTTGTCCATCTCTAACTGGAGTTCGACGTGGTCCGGGTTCTTCCGCGGCGCGGTCACGTTCAGCACGGCCAGGGCCTCCTCCTCGAAGCCGTGGCCCTCTACCTCACCGTCGAGCAGGTCGAAGGTCGTGTACGCGTTGACCTTCATGATACGGTCGACCATACCCCGTATTTGCAGGCCCGAGACTTAACGCCCGTTACTCGGCCGCGGTCACGCCCTCATAGCCGACCCGTTCGGCGTCCGCAGCCGCGCGGTCGATGGCCCCGTCGAGGTCGAACTCCCTGACGACTTCCCCGTCACGAATCAGTGGTTCCAGTAGCGACTCGGCGTCCGCTGGCCCGTCGCGGTCGGCCAGACCGATGTGGTGGCCGCCGTCGGCGGTGCGGTACACGGACTTTCTGCCCGTGAGCTTCCCCCGCTTGGCCGCCGGCTCGCCGTCCAGTTCGACGATGTCCAGCGCGAAGTCCAGCGGATCGGCGTTGGCGACGTAGCTCCCGACGCCGAAGCCGTCGGCCACGTCCCGAAGCTCTCGCATGGTTGCCGGAGTGATACCGCCCGAGAGGAACAGGTTCACGTCCTCGTGGCCGTAGGCGTCCAGCGTCCAGCGCACCTCTCGGACGATGTGGCGGAAGTCCCCGCGGCGCGACCCGGTGGTATCCAGTCGGACGCCCGCGAGGTCGTCGACGGCTTCCGCTGCGCGGAGGGCTTCGTCGGTCTCGTCGCTGTAGGTGTCCGTCAGCGCGATGCGTGGCGTCTCTTCAGGAACAGCGGCGTCGAACGCTTGCCACGCGTCCTCCTGATTCCCGCGGCCGAAGCAAATCATCAGCGCGTGGGGCATCGTCCCGCCAGCGTCCCGGCCGATGATTTCTCCCGCGGCGACGTTCGAGATGCCGTCGAGGCCGCCCAGCAGCGCCGACCGCTCGACCATCGCGCCTATCGATGGGTGGACGTGCCGCGAGCCAAAGGAGAGAACCGTCGACTCCGGTGCGGCGTACCGGGCTTCTAGCGCCCGCGTCGCGACGCCAGTCGGATGCGAGAGAAAGCCAAGCAGCGCCGTCTCCAGGCGACAGAACTCCCGGTACGGCCCCTCGATTCGCATCACCGGGCCGCCGTCGAACAGTTGGCCCTCGGGGAGCGCGTCCACGTCGACGGGTCGCCCCTCCAGCAACGCGGCGGCGTCTTTCAGCCCCGCCAATAGCTTCCACTGCCCCGTCGCGAACTGGTTCGCCGTCACCTCGGTGACCACGTCCGGGTTCTTTCCCGCGTGTTCCAGCGCCTCCATCGTCCGGTCGAAGTAGGCGTCGGTCGCCCGCCCCTCGCGAATCGCCTCTGGCGAGACGACGTCGAACTCCTCGGTCATTGGGTGGTCTAGGACCGGGGGCCTGAAAAAGCGGTCCGATTGGCGGTCGCGAGATGCCGTTTTCAGCACGTCGCGGTCTTCCGAGGATTCGCACTCGTAACGCTTTCTGCGGTACCGCAGGTATCCACCGGGCGTGCTCAGTCCTCGCCGCTCCGTCGCCCTCCTGTTAGCGCTCGCGCTGCTTGCGACCGGGACCATCCTCGGCGGTTCTCAGTACCGGACCGCGACTGGCTATGCCACGACGACAGGCACGGTCGAGGCTAGCGAGATGGACACGTACACCGAGATCGGACGACCGACGCTGGGTGGCAATCAGCACTACCGGCCGAACGTGACCTACACCTATCGCGTCGACGGCCAGGCCTACACGGGTCGCGACATCGCTTTCGGGTCCGACATCGACACGAACCGGCGGGACCGCGCCGTGCAGGTGCTGTCGAACTACGATACGGGGGCGTCGGTACCCGTCTACTACAACCCGGACAGTCCCGGTGACGCCTACCTCGTTCAGCGCTTTGACTTCTTTCCCGCTGGCGTCCTGATCGCGTTCGGCCTCCTGCTGCTCGGCGACACATTGACGCCGCGAACGCGGTGGCTACGGTTCGTCCTCTCACGGATTCCGCTGAACCGGGACGAGCGCGACCCGTTTTCACAGTCCGATACCGGTGGTGACGTTCCGGACGACCCCACGCGGATTCTCGACCGAGACACCGCGGACGGCGGGAGCAAGGACGCCACGGGGGACACAGACGCACCAACCAGCGGCCGCTGGGCCGTCGCCCTCTGGGCCGTCTGTGGCCTCGCTTCGCTCGGGACGGTCGCCGTCTATCTCGCTGTCTCGCGGCCACCGTACGACCTGACTGCGTACGCGACAGCTCTCGTCACCGTCATCGGATTCGGCCGCTTCGCGTACCGTCGCACGCTCGGTTAGCCGGCGCTCGCCCGCTGACGCGCCGCATTCAGCCTGCTGGCTGGTGAATCTCGTCGAGGTCGCTCACCGTCGGCCCGTTGACGATGCGGACGGTCTTGCTGGACCGGACGACGCGGAAGGCGTCGTTAAACTGGTCGTCCGCCGGGACGACGTAGACGTTGCTTCGGGGCTGGCTGGCGTCGTGTTCCTCGGTCAGCGCCGCTCGATACGCCTGTGCGAACTCGCTGGCGTCCTCCTCGGTGTCCCAGCGGGTCTCCCAGACGTAGCCGTAGCCGCCGGAGCCGTTGCGATACGGTACGACGAGGTCGCCGCCCCAGCCCGCCGATATCTCGCTCTCGTAGCTGTAGCGGTCGCCCTCCGTCTGGCCGTTGTGGTACATCATCGCGTAGATCGAGGTCTCCCCGACCGTGTCGCCGACCGGGTCGTGGTCGAAGCGGCTCCACTCCTCGTTCGAGCGGTCCGCGACGCTGACGTTCACGGGCTTCTCGTCGGGATATTTCTCCGGGTGGAGCACCTGCTCGGTGCTATCGGGGAAGTCGTCGTGAAGGGCGTCGACGGCGTCCCAGCCGCCGTCAGAGCGCACCTGGTCGACGAACCGCGGCCCGGTGACGTAGGGCTGGTAGAGGACGGTGAACAGCCCCTCGTTGTAGCTCGGTTCCTGGCTGGCGTCGTCTCCGTCGCTGCTTCCGCCGTCGTCACTGGCCCGGTCCGGGAGGGCGATACAGCCCCAGCCGTCACCACAGCGGCGCTCGTAGAGGATGCGGACGTAGTTGGCCTCGCCCTCGGTGACGCCTTGCCGAGACAGTTGCGTGTCCTGTGTCTTCGCGGAGCCGTTCAGCCCGAAGTGCTGGTCCTGCAGGGCGTGAACGAGTTCGTGTGAGAGCGTCCGCCGGTCGACCTGTGGCGTCTCCGTCGGGCTGACGATGACGATTTCGTCCTGACTCGGGGAGTAGTAGCCCTGAACCGTCGTCGAGAGCGTGTCGTCGATTTCGTCGCTGCTGCCGGAGTCCTCGCCGATGAGCAGGAGCGCTTCCCACACCTGGTCGTTCCAGGGGTCCTGTGGACGACTGCTGCCGCCGCCCTCGTTGCCCCCAGACCGGTTCTGGTACTCCGACCGGGAGATGACCGAAACCGGAACCGGCTCTTTGAACTCCAGGTCGCGGACCTGCTCGACGCGGGCCATCGTCCGGGCGACGACGGCCTCCCGTTCTGTCTCGTTCAAGCCGTCGTCAGTCGTCACCGACACCGAGTCGTCGTACCAGTAGCCGTTCTCGTAGCCGATAGCGTCTCCCCCGTTCGGTGTCTCGGGGTGGTCGCTGCCGCCGAAGGACGGGACTGTACAGCCCGCCAGGACGACCGCCAGCACAATGAGCAGTTCCTTACGCATCGTGGACCTCGTCGAGTTCGTCGGCCGTCGGCGCGTTCACGACGGTGACCGTCTCCCCGTCGACTCTGACGGCGACAGCGTCGGTGTAGGGACTGTCTTCCTCGATGAGCCAGTGGCCCTCCGCGGTTCTGGTGCCGCCCCAGTGGGCGATGACCTCCTCCCAGGCGTCGGCGAATTCGCGAGCGTCGGCCTCGCTGTCCCAGGTCGTTTTCCAGACGTAGGCCGTCTCGTCCCCGTTGTCGTAGACGTGCATCCGGCCGCCCGCCCAGCCGTCGGTCGCGGGCAGGTCGTAGTTGTACGGGTCGTCGCTGTCCAGCGACCCGTCCTCGTAGTTGATGACGTCACGCGTCCGGACGACGCTCGACTCGTTGTAGTCGTCGGCGATAGTGTACGCCATCGACCCGGCGATGGCAGAGGGGCCGACGACGGCGTAATCGGGGCGGTCCCGGTCGGTCGAGGGCCTGACCCGCTCCCAGTCGTCGCTGGACCGGTCCGCAAGCGAAACTGACTCGGGTTCCCATTCGGGGTAGCGCTCGGAGTAGGTCACTTCGGCGGCCCCGTCGGGATAGTCGTCGTAGGCGTCGTTGACAGCACTCCAGCCGCCGCGGTCTCGGAGATCTCCGATCAGGCCGGGACCGTCGCTATAGGGGAAATACTGCATGAAGTTGATGCCGAAGTGGCGGTCGCCGCCGCCACCGCCGCTCTGGGCGGGCCTGTCGATACAGCGCCACGCCTCCCCACAGCGGTCGGTGTAGGTCTGGGTGACGGCGACGGCGTCGCCTTCGACCATTCCGTTTCGACCCTGCACCTGATCCCGCGTCCGCGCGTCACTTTCGAGACCGAAGTGCTGGTCCTGCAGGGCGTGGACGAGTTCGTGGGCCAGCGTCCCCCGGCTTATCGTCGGCGTCTCGGAATCGCTGACGATGACGATTTCACCGCGCTGGCTGCTGTAGTAGCCAAGCACGCTCTCCCCGCGGTTGCTGTTCTGGACGGCGATGGAGTCGCGGTCCTCGCCGATGAAAAACAGCGCCTCGAACTTCGCGTTGTCGAACCGACGCAGCGAATCGCCGGTTTCGCCGCCGCCCGTGTTGTTTCGATACTCGGCTCGCGAGACGACGGAGACCGGCACTGTCTCCTCGAACTCCAGCCCGCGAATCCGCTCGACGCGGGCCATCGTCCGGGCGACGACGGCTTCCCGCTCTGTCTCGTTCAGTCCGTCCTCGGTTGTTACCGACAGCGATTCGTTGTACCAGTAGCCGTTCTCGTAGCCCAGCCGGTCCGTCGCAGGCGCTGGCGGGGCGGAGTCGTTGCTCCCGTAGTCGGTCGCGGGCTCGCTAGCAGTCAGGTCGTCGCCACCGGTTTCCATCTCGGGCGACGCACTGGGTGCCTGACAGCCTGCCAGTAACAGCACAACGGCACAGAGAACGACGAGGGCGAAAGGGCGACGCATCTACCTTTAGAGTGGGTTACCACAGTGAAAAGTCACACGCTAATCGCGGGAACATTCGTCGGTCGGAGACCGCGTTTCGACCGTCTGCATCTGTTCTCGCATTTCAGAAAGCTCCGGGGGAGTAACTTTCGTAGTCAACCCAACTCAACACCCGCACATGGAACTCGACCCAGCACAGACCGCTCTGGTCGTCGTCGATATGCAGAACGGCTTCTGTCACCCCGATGGAAGCCTCTACGCACCGGACAGCGAAGCGGCTATCGAGCCCTGCGCCGAACTCGTCGGGCGCGCCCGTGAGGCCGGCGCGAAAGTCGTGTTCACTCGCGACGTCCATCCACCCGATCAGTTCGAGGACACCTACTACTACGACGAGTTCGACCGGTGGGGCGAACACGTCGTCGAAGGTTCCTGGGAGACCGAACTCGTCGAGGACCTCGACCGGCAGGACGAGGATCTGGTCGTCGTCAAGCACACCTACGACGCCTTCTACCAGACGGAACTGGAGGGGTGGCTCGACGCCCACGGAATCAAGGACCTGGCTATCTGTGGCACGCTCGCGAACGTCTGCGTGCTCCACACCGCCTCTAGCGCCGGCCTGCGCGACTACCGCCCGGTCCTCGTCAAGGACGCCGTCGGCTACATCGAGGAGGACCACCGCGAGTACGCACTAGACCACGCCGACTGGCTGTTCGGCGAACTGACCGACCGAGACGAACTCGCCTTCGCCTGACGGATAGCTGGGGGCCCTGCTCGCGGCGACGTGGCCGAGGTCAAGGAAGGTCCCGAGTACGACCTGGACTTCCGCGCACATCCCGAGCGGTACGACAAATCGTAGTTACAGCGAGGCCTCGTCGCCGGTCGTGGCCCACTCGATGGTTACCTGCACCTCGTCGCCGACGGCGAGGTCGATGCCTTCGCCGACGAGCTTCGCGCCGAAGCGCTCGCGGCCACAGAACAGCGCGATGCCGGTTATCGGTTCGCCGTTTGCCAGCACGGTCAGGTCGTCCCATGCGACCGTTCGGCCATCGGCCGTCCCGACACGCGTTCCGGCGATAGCGGCGGCCGCTGTCCCCCCGCTGGCCAGCAATCCACCGCCCGAGTAGTGGGGGAGGCCACCGTCGAGAACGCCCGACTCGTCGCCATCGACGTCGTTGGCGATGCCGACAAAGGACTCGCCCGGAGCCGGATGTGCAGGTTCGTCCAGTCGAACCCACGTCTCGCCGCCGTCGACGACAGTGCCGGTCCCGTCCCAGGACAGCGGCGTCACGTCGACGGCCACGTCGACCGGCAGCGACCCCGACGCCCGGTAGGGGTTGGCGTCCGGGGCTCGGAAGCCGAGGTGGATGTGGTTCGGGACCCACGGCGCGAAAAAGCCCGCCCGGACCAGCTCCCCGAGGTCGTCGCCGACGGCCACCGTCTCGCCGGGTTCGACGGCGGGGTCGACGTGCAGCAGTCGCGCAACGGTGTCGCCGGTATCGACCAGAATGAGGTGGTCGTGCTCGGCGGCGTATGCCTTCGGCGGAGCCTGCACTGTCTTCGTGTCGAGCACTTCGCCGGCGACCGGCGACGGCGCGCGGTCGCCGTCGGGATAGAGGTCGATGGCACACCCCTCGTCGTGGGCGTCGAACGGCGAGTTGTACAGGGAAAACCGGTAATACTGGACGAGCACGTCCCGCAGTATCGTGACGGCCATCGACGGCGATTAGTGGTGTACCGGTATGGCTCTGTCGTCCGAGGGTTCAAGACCCATGCCGGGGCCACCGCTTCGTGTGCGCTGACGAGGACCGCGGCGGGGGCAGCGGGAGCGCGACACGTCCCGCCGCGATAGCTGTGTGTCGCCTGTTCGCTATCCGCCGCTGAGGGGTATCTGCTTGACCGGCAGATCGTTTTAAGACCGAGGGGCCGCACGGTCCGCTATGCGTCTGCTACGGGGCCGCGCCGCCGACCCGGAAACCGACTTCGAGCGGACCCGCGAGATGGCCGAGACGGTCGCCGAAGACCGCGAGCCAGCTCTGCGAGCCTGGCGACCGCACAGACAGGTCGCGTTCGGCCGCCGCGACACGAACAGCGACGGCTACGACCGAGCGCGCCGGGCCGCTCGCGACCGGGGGTACACCGCCATCGAGCGCGCCGTGGGGGGTCGCGCCGTCGCCTACACCGGGTCGACCGTCTCGTTTTCGCTCGCCGTCCCGACCGATGACCCGCGAGGGACCATCGACGACCGCTACGAGTGGGCCAAAGCCGCTGTGCAGCGCGCGCTCGACGACTGCGGAATCCCCGCTCGGACAGGTGAACCGGACGCCTCCTTTTGTCCGGGGAGCCACTCGCTCCAGGCCGACGGCAAGATTGCCGGGCTCGCCCAGCGCGTCCGCCAGTCCGTGGCTGTCGTCGGCGGTATCGTCGTCGTTCGGGACCACGAGTCTATCGCCGAGGTGCTGGCTCCCATCTACGAGGCGCTCGACGTTCCGTTCGACCCGATGAGCGTCGGGAGCGTCGCCAACGCCGGGGGGACCGACGACCCCGACCGGGTCATCGCGGCGCTGGAGCGGTCGCTGGCTGACGGCCGCGACGTGTCGGTGAGCGCTATCCGAGAGACTTAGGGGTGCGCCCGGCCGACTGGGCGTATGCTCATCCGTAACGCGACGCTGCCGGACGGTCACCAACGCGACATCCGGGTGCGTGGCGAGTCCATCGTCGAAGTCGGCCGCGACCTCGACGCATCCGACCAGCACGTCATCGAAGCGACTGGCAAGCGTCTGTTCCCGGGAATGATCGACGCTCATGTTCACTTCCGCCAGCCCGGCTACCCCCACAAGGAGACGTGGGAGAGCGGCTCACGGTCGGCGGCGGCCGGCGGCGTCACGACTGTCGTCGACCAACCAAACACCGACCCGCCGACCGTCGACGGTGAGGCGTTCGACCAGAAAGCCGAGTTCGCCGCCGACTCCGTCGTCGACTGGGGTATCAACGGCGGCGTCACGGCCGACTGGATTCCGAACGTCCTCCTGCGCCGTCGCCTGTTCGCGCTCGGCGAGGTGTTCCTCGCGGACTCCACCGGCGACATGGGTATCGAGGCCGACTTGTTCGCCGACGCGCTGGAGGCCGCTGCTGACAACGACGTGCCGGTCACGGTCCACGCCGAGGACGCCGACTACTTCAACGACGACGCGAGGGCCCGCGACGACGCCGACGCCTGGAGCGCGTTCCGGACCGCGAAAGCTGAAGAAAAGGCCGTCGAGCGGGCCTGTTCCGTCGCGAAAGAGCACGACACGACCATTCACATCGCGCACACCTCCACGCCGGAGGGCGTCGACATCGCCAGCGAGGCCGGGATGACGACCGAAGTGACGCCCCATCACTTGCTGCTCTCTCGGCGCGACCTCTCCGAACTGGGGACGTTCGGACGGATGAACCCGCCCCTGCGCCGCGAGAAGCGCCGCCAGAAGCTCTACGAGCGTGTTGTCGACGGCACCGTCGACATGATCGCGACGGACCACGCGCCACACACCCGCGAGGAGAAGGACGCCAGCATCTGGGACGCTCCGTCGGGCGTCCCTGGCGTCGAGACTGTTCTCCCGCTCCTACTGGCTGAAGCACGCGACCCGGACAGCGGCCTCACCTACGAGCGCGTTCGCGACCTCACCGCACGAAATCCCGCCGACGTGTTCGACATCCCGCAGAAGGGGGCCATCGAAGCCGGCAAGGACGCCGACCTCGTGCTCGTCGACACGACCGAGACGAGCGAGATCAGCGGTGAGACGCTCCACTCGAAGTGCAACTGGACGCCGTTCGAGGGCCGTGAGGCGGTGTTCCCCGAATGGACGATGGTCCGGGGGACAGTCGTCTACGAGCGCGGCGACGCGCTGGAAGCTGCCGACAGCACCGCGCAAGAGGACGTGTTCTACGACCATCAGGGCGAGAACGTCCGCGGCGCGGACGGCGAACGGCTAGAGTAGCGCCGCGACGACGGACGTCCCGACCATTATTCCGCCGCCACCGCCACAGAGACGGGCCATTGCCCGCCGCGAGTCGCGCTCGGTCCAATTGCTTCGCGTGCCCATGTGTTCCTGCATGGCTTCGATGCCGCGGCCGGCGAGTATCGACCCCGACCAGCCCAGCAGGCCGAAGCCGAACACCAGTGCGCCGAGGGCGAACACCGTCGCTTCACTCGACCGCACATCACCGGTGTAGAGCGTCCAGCCCGCCGTTCCGAGGCCGCCAAGCACCAGACCGACGACAAGGCCACTCCCCACCAGTCGTGCCCGGGCCGCAACGTACTGCCGGAGTCGGGGTGGGTCACCGCTCTGGGCCATCAGTCGATGGCATCACGCATCCGCGGATCGAGCGCGTCGCGCATCCCGTCGCCGAGGAGATTGAACCCGAGGACGGTGATAGCGAGGAACAGCCCCGGGAAGAAGGAGAGCCACCACTCGCCGGTCAGCAGGCCGTTCTCGACACCGCGAGAGAGCATCAGGCCCCACGATGGCGTCCCGGCCTGTGCGCCGAACCCGAGGAAAGACAGCGCCGCGAGGTCGATGATGGCGAGCCCGAAGTTCAGCGTCGACTGGACGGTGATCGGCGCGAGCGTGTTCGGCAGGATGTGACGGACGAGAACTCGCGGGTCGGTCGCGCCAAGCGCAACTGTGGCGTCGACGTACTCGTCTTCGAGCACTTTGAGCGCGGCCCCGCGGACGACTCGGGCGAACCGCGGCGTGTACACCAGCACGAGCGCCACCACGGCCCGCCAGAGACCGAGGTCCCGCGGGAAGATGGCGACCAGTGCGAGCGCGAGCAATAGCGGCGGGAACGCAAGCAGCACGTCCATCGTCCGCATGATGACGTTGTCGGTCACGTCGCCGTAGTACGCCGCAATAATACCCAGGCCGACACCGACGGTAGTCGATGTACCGACGGTAATCGTCCCGAACTTCAGGGCCAGCCACGCGCCGTACAGGCTCCGCTTGTAGATGTCACGGGCCGCCGCGTCCGTCCCGAACAGTTGTTGATTCGCGGGCGCGGGACCGAGCCAGCCGGGCGGTGCGCGGTCAGCGATCTCGGTACCGAGCTGTGAGCCGGCAAGCGCGCCGAGGTCGTAGGTCACGCGGGCGTAGATGGCGACAGCGGCCATGCCGAGGATGATCGTCAGCCCGACGACGGCGAGGCGGTTCGTCAGCAGGTCGGCGAGGAACGGGGACGCCCGCAGGCGTCCCAGCGTGCCCCGTGTCTCGGTGTCCGTACTCATTGTTGAATCCGTGGGTCGAGGTAGCTGTAGGTGACGTCGACGAAGAGGTTCACGAGCGTAAACAGCAAGGCGAAGGTGAGCACCGTTCCCTGCACGACCGGGTAGTCCGAGACGCCGATGGCGGTGACGATAGTCAGCCCCATCCCGTTGATACCGAACACGGTCTCGGTCAGGACTGCCCCGCCCAGCAGCGTCCCGAACTGGATGCCGATGACGGTGACGACCGGAATCAGCGCGTTCCGGAAGCCGTGTTTCATCAGCGTGATTTTCGCACCCTGACCCTTCGCCCGCGCGGTCCGGATGTAGTCCTGCCGGATGACTTCGAGCATCGAGGAGCGCATCATCCGCGAGATGAGCGCCGTCGAGTAGACGCCGATGACCACCGCCGGCAGGAACAGGTGATGCGCCGCCGAGAGGAAGGCCTCGGTGTTTCCGAGCAGGATCGTATCGACCGTTATCATCCCGGTCAGGGGCAGTTCCCGGCCGAACAGCGTCCAGGTGTCGGGCAGAAACAGCGTTGAGGCGATACGCCCGCTGGTCGGGAACACGTCGAGGTACGTCGAGAACAGCAGGATGAGCAGCGGACCGGACCAGAATATCGGGACGGAAATACCCGTCAGTGCTCCGATTCGGGTAACGTGGTCCGTCAGCGAATCCTGCTTGACCGCGGAGATGATGCCCAGCGGCAGACCGAGCAGGATGCCCGCTGCCTGGCCGTAAATCGCGAGTTCGAGCGTGATCGGGAGTCGGTCGGAGATGACCGAGCGGACGCTGTTCCCGCGGCTAATGCTGTAGGACTGTCCGAAGTCGAACCGTGCTGCGTCCCACAGGAAGGTCAGGTACTGCTCCCAGAGCGGCCGCCGAAGTCCCAGTTCAACACGTATCTGTTCGAGCTGTTCGGCTGACGCACGTTGGCCGGCGATAATGACAGCCGGGTCGCCCGGAGCCAGGTGGAGGATCGCGAAGACGACCGACGCGACGCCGAACAGCACCGGGATGAGCAACAGCAGTCGCTTGATGACGAACCGTGGCGGTACCACCGGCTCAGCCAGCCTGAAAAGAAACTGTGTCCAGTTCATTCGGAAGTTCCCTTGAAGCGCTACTGCAGTTCGACTGTGTTAAGATACGGGCCACCGACGGAGCTGATCGTGTAGGTGTCTTCGACGACAGCCTCGTTGACCGCCCGGAGCGTCTCGGCGTAGTCGATGAACACCCACGGGGACTCGTCGTAGGCTATCTGGCTGGCCTCTTCGTACATCGTCTCGCGGTCGCCCTCCGCGTAGGTCTTCTGGGCTTCCCGGACCAGTTCCATGTAGTCGGCGTTGGCCCAGCCGGACACGTTGAGGGTGTTGTACCCGTCGGCGTCGAAACTGACCCAGTCCTGCCCGTCGGGCACGGCGTCCATCTCGACCTGTGGGTCCAGCAGGACGTACAGGAAGTTGTCCGGGTCGGCGTTGTCGGTGTACCAGCCGAGGAAACACGCGTCGTGTTTCCCGGCCGACGTGTAGTCCAGATACGGCCCGAAGTTGGAGAACTGGTTGATGTTGACCGTCAGACCGATTTCCTCCAGGTCAGACTTCACCTGGTTCGCCGTGTTGACCGGGCTGGGGTTGTATCCGCGGGGGTTCGAGAACGTCGCGAGTTCGAACTCGAAGCCGTCGCCGTAGCCCGCCTCTTCGAGCATCGACTGGGCCTGCTCCTTGTCCGTCGGATACGGATCGAGGTCGTCGTTGTGCCCGAGCACGTCCGGTGGGAGCGGCTGGGAGGCCTGGGTCGCAAAGCCCTGGTAGATCTGGTTGACGATGGCCTCGGTGTTGACGGCGTGGGCGATGGCCTGGCGGACCTGCCGGTCCCGGAACGGCTCGAACCGGGCCATGTTCATCGCCATGTAGCCGTGGTTGATGCCGTCCTTCCGCAACAGCGTCGCCGTCCCGCTTTCCTCGGCGCGCTGGAATCCGGAGGAGTCGAGGTTGTCCGTGATGTGTGAGGCCCCGTTGATGACGTCCTGCACTCGCGTGCTGTTTTCGGTGATGGTCTTGAAGATGACCGTTCCGACGTTCGGGCCGTCACCCCAGTAGTCGTTGTTGGCCCGCAGTCGGATGCGCTCGTTCGGGTTGTCGAGCGTGTCGAACTGGAAGGCCCCGGTGCCCGCGGGTTCGCTTCCGAGGTCAGTCTGGTTGTCGCCCAACGACTCGATCTGGGCTTTCGAGAGGACTGCCGAGGCGAACATCGCGAGGTTCCGCAGGAACGGCGCGAACTGCTGTGTAAGCTCGATTGTCAGCTCGTAGTCCTGGCTCGCGTCGACGCTTTCGATCCAGTCGCCGAGCGTGAACGGGCCGTACCCCGACCGGGTCTCGTCGCCGAGGTAGTACTCGTAGTCGCTCTGGGTGAACCGCTGCCAGGTCGCCTTGAAGTCTGACGCGGTGAACTCCTCGCCGTTGTGGAAGGTGACACCTTCGCGAAGCGTCAGCGTCGCGGTAGTTCCCTCGAGAGTGTAGTCGGTCGCGAGCGCGTCTTCGAGTTGGCCGCCGCTCCCGGCCGCGAACTGGATGAGGGTGTCAAACACCTGATTGGTTACCTTCGCCACCTCGCCGCTGGTCGACTGCTGTGGGTCGTAGCTTTCGGGGTGGTCACCGCGAGCGTACACGAGCGTCTGGTCGCTCCCACCGTCTCCGCCGTCACCGCCGTCGCTACCAGTGCCGTCGCCACCGTCTCCACCTTCGGTTCCGCCACCATCGCCGCCGTCGCCGGAACAACCTGCGAGCGTTGCGGCTGCCGCGGCACTGCCGGCCGCGGTAAGGAAGCTCCGTCTGTCCAGAGAATCACCGGATGACATGGGACTTTGTTCAAACAGATATATTATAATTGTACCGGATAGATCAATGATTCTGCTATATATCTCCTGAGAGTTATGTGCAGCTAAGTAATATTATTCAGTTACTGCTTTCGTCCTCCTGTTCGTAGAGGTGACACGCTGCTGGATGGGAGTCCGGTTGTAGTTCGGGGTGCTGTGTCTCACAGACGCTCTCGAACCGATCCCGTAGCGCCGACGCGGCGGCGTCCCAGTCCTCGTCCGCGAGATGCTCAATCGACGTTTCGACGACGCGGCGGTTCTCTCCGGTCAGGCTCGTTTCGAAGAACCGGTCGAACATCGTCTGTTTGAACGCTGCCATCGGTACCTCCCCCCTGCCGCTCGGCGGCTCGGTAAGGTCCGCGCCACCGTCCGTCGCCGCTGTGGCACTGTCGGCTTTTCGGGCCTGCTTCCGAACTGCATCGATGGCGATGGCCTCGTCCTCGACCCGTTGCCGGTAGTCCATTACCTCGCGGTACGTCTCCTGTTCGATGTCGATGTCGGGCGGGATGACTTCGGGACAGCGTGTCCGGAAGTGACAGCCCGACGGCGGGTCGATCGGCGACGGGACGTCGCCTTTCAGCAGTATCCGGTCGGCCTCCACGGTCGGGTCCGGTTCCGGGATCGCCGACATGAGCGCCCGCGTGTAGGGGTGTTTCGGGTCCGCGAACAGGTCCGGGGTGTCGGCGATTTCGACCACCTCACCGAGATACATCACCGCGACGCGGTCGCAGATGTGGCGCACCACCGACAGGTCGTGGGCGATAAACAGATACGTCAGGCCGAACTCATGCTGGAGGTCCTCCAGAAGGTTGATTATCTGTGCCTGGACGCTCACGTCCAGCGCCGAAACGGGTTCGTCACAGACGATGAAATCGGGGTCGACGGCGAGCGCGCGAGCGATACCGACCCGCTGGCGCTGTCCGCCTGACAGTTCGTGCGGGTAGCGGTCGTACTGGTCGGGGTCGAGCCCGACCGCCTCCATGAGGTCGGCCACGCGGTCGACCCGCTGTTCGCGGCGTGAGACGTCACCGGTGTCTTCCGGGAGATCATGAATTTTCAGCGGCTCCATGATCGTCTGGCCGACGGTCATCCGTGGGTCGAGGCTGGACATCGGGTCTTGGAAAATCATCTGCAGGTCCCGACGCACCTCTCGCAGGCCATCCTTGTCGAGGTCCGCGAGGTCTTGGCCGGCGAAGACCACGGTCCCGTCTGTCGGTTCTAGCAGTCTGAGGATGGTCCGGCCGGTCGTCGATTTCCCACAGCCGGACTCGCCGACGAGCCCCAGCGTCTCGCCCTCGTAGATGTCCATCGAGACACCGTCGACGGCTTTGACGGACTCTGGCTCGCGCCCGATGTACTTGTCCAGCAGGTCGTCGGCCCGCGAGAAGTGCTTTTTCAGCCCGTCAACCTCCATGAGCCGTCTGTCCGTTCGCGTCGTCTCTGTCGCGGCGACGCCGGCGTCACCAGTGCCGTATTCGTCCGTGTCGAACGATTCGAGGATACATTTCGAGTGGTGGGTGACGTCGTCTGGCCCGTGCTGGAGATACGGAATCTCGCCCTCGCGACACTCGGGCTCGGCCCACGGACAGCGGTCAGCGAAGTGGCACCCTTCGGGCATGTCGATGAGGCTGGGAACGTTTCCTTCGATCGGAGTCAGCCGCTCCGTTCCCTCGCCCGGTATCGATTCCAGCAGCGTGTACGTGTAGGGATGTGACGGGTTCTGGAATATCTCCTCGACCGGCCCCTCCTCGACGATTTCGCCGGCGTACATCACGGCGACGCGGTCGCAGGTCTCCGCGACGACGCCGAGGTCGTGCGTGATGAACAGGACCGACATCCCGAGGTCCGCCTGGAGGTCGTCGATGAGGTCCAGAATCTGTGCCTGGATAGTCACGTCGAGCGCCGTCGTCGGCTCGTCGGCGACGAGCAGCTTCGGTCGGCACGCAAGCGCGATGGCGATGAGGACGCGCTGGCGCATCCCGCCGGAGAACTCGTGGGGGTACTCGTCGACGCGGTCGGCCGGCTCCGGGATTCCGACCTCTTCCAGCAGCGAGATAACGTCCGACCGGATCTCCTCGTCCATCTCGCTGCCCCGGCTGAGCGAGGGCGTAATCTCCCGGACGGCGTTGAACCACGAGTCGTTCCGCTTGCTCCCGTAGCGGTGGAGGCGCAGGCTCTCCGCGACCTGCTCACCGACCGTTATCGCGGGGTTCAGCGACGTCATCGGGTCCTGGAAGATCATCCCCATATCACCGCCGCGGATGTCCCGCATCACCTTCTCCGGGGCTGCCGTCAGGTCGACGTAGCCGTCGGTGATCGTGACGGGCGCGTCGCCGCTCTCCGGAAGAGCCTTTTTCGGAGCTTTCCGAATGAACTGCTCGGCGAGCGTCCTGTCGTCAGCCGTCGTCGAAACCGAGTCGGGGAGCCGGCCCCGGTCGACCGTCGCCGCGTCGATGGTGATGAAACCGCTGTCGCTGTCGCCTGTCCGTACTGCCTTCGGATACTGCCGAGACAGCCGTGTGACTGTCTCAAGTGCGCCGAACCGGATCTCCCCGCCGGCGATGTGTCCGGGCTCGTCGACGATATCCATTGCCGATAACGCTGTGACGGATTTCCCTGACCCCGACTCGCCGACCAGACCGACGGTTTCGCCCTCCCTGACAGTGAGGTCGATACCGTCGACGGCTTTGACGGTGCCGCGGTCCGTCTCGAACTGGGTTCGGAGGTCAGATAATGTTAAGAGGTCGCGCATCTGTCGCCTTCTTCTCAAAATACCAGTAAAACTGTTGTGCCACTGGCCCACCAACAATTTATCCCGGCCGCCGCCACACTCGACGTATGAACGACCCTGTCGACCCCGAGTCTAACCCCTTCGACCGTGTCGTCGGTCACTGGGAACAGGTCATCGAGGACATGGCGGCCACGGCGACACAGTACCGCGACGACGGGCGCGAGGCTATCGAACTCCACCCCGGAGACGTGGCGGTACTGACCGGCGAGCCGCGAACGATGGCTGAACAGACTGGCGAATACGAGCCGGAGACCCGGCGGCTCGGCTTCGATGTCGTGGTTCCCGGCGACGAGTTCCGGCGGGTCGCCGACGCGCTCGGGGACCGCACCGTCGAGCGCAGCGAGGTGTTCCGGGCGACCGACGACGGGATGGTGTTTCTGCTCGTCGCCCTGGAATGTGGCGACGACCTCGCCGTGCTCGTGCCGCTGTACTACGACAAGACCGACCGCGCGGACCTCTCGCAGGTCGCCGCCGATCACGGACTCTACTCCCACATCCGACCGCTCACCGACGACGAGGTGGTCACCGTCTCCCACGAGGATCCCGAACCGTTCTTCCCCGAGTGAAATCTGGTTCCGGACGGGTCACCGACTGCTCGGCTACGAGGTCTCTCGGACTCGGGTCAGCCGGTATGCCGGCACGTCGAAAACGACCCCATAGAGCAACCGGTTGCCGATGACACCGACACCGAAGCCCGAGAGAACGGCCGCGAGTACGAGCGTCACCGACGCCTCGGAAAGCGCCACGATGCCGGCGACAGCCCCGGACAGCACGACGAGCGCCGCCAGTGCGGCGACCTCCGGGTAGACGCCCGGGACCGCGTCGTGTTCGACGACAGCCACCGTGATCCCCGTCAGGAGTCCGAACCCGACAACTACCGCCAGTACGTCGACCAGTGCTGTCCCCGCCTCCGCGTAGCCAAGCACCGCCCCGCCGATGCCAATGGCGAGGTCGGTCCGTAGCACTTCCTGTGTCGCTTCGCGGACCGACATCGACGGCTGTGTGTCGGGGTCGATGTCGTCCATCTCAGCCGTGTCTACTCGTCGACCTGAAATTCGTTGCCACACTCCGGACAACATACCTCGTCGTGTCGCAGCGCCGCCGACTGCTCGCGGACCTCCCGCATCACCGAGGAGATCCGGTCCTCGGCCTCCATCTCGTCCTCGACGGCGAGGTCGACGCCCTCGACTTCCAGCAGGAACTTCGCGACCTCGGTGGCCTCGTACATCACGTCGTCGAGGTCCTCAGCGGTGAAGAAGTCACACATCGCGCCGTAGAGGAAGGTCGCGCCGGCCTTCCGGACCTTGTCCTCGAAGGCCGAGCGGGCCTGATTGACCGCCTGTGGCGTGTACGTGTCCGTCATGAACGGGACGAGTTCGGGGAGGTTCTCCCCGATCTTCGTCATCTCGACGCCCGTTTCGGTCCGGAAGTCGGCACAGAGGCGGGCGATAGCCCACTCGCGGGCGGTGATGTACGTCCGGTCCCGGAGGAAATCGTTCGCGCGGTCGTAGGTCCCGCCCTCGATTTTCTTGAAGCGGTCGTACTTCTGTACGTCGGACGGGACGTCACTGGCTTCCGACACCGCTGCCTCGCTGGCTGGCTCGGCTGGTGCTGTCTCCTCGGTGGCCGAGTCGGCGGGACCGCTTTCCGTGGTGTCGCCGTCGTCGGCCCCGTCATCCGCGGCCGCCGGGTCGTCCGGCTGATGTCCGGCTGATCCGTCGTCTGCCGCCTCGACGTCCGTCTCGTCCGGCGGTGCGCCCTCAGTCATAGCCGGGAATGCGTGCCCGCGGTGAAAAAGGGTATCGCCGCCGTCCCGCTATCATTGTCTCTAACCGACAGTTCAGCCGGGTGGCTTTTTTACCGCTCCCATGCATGGCCCGACTATGAAAATACTGCTCGGTGTCGGGGGCAGCGAACTGTCCTACCAGGCACTGACCGAGACACTCGAACGCGTATCGGAAACAGGCGACGAGCTGACCGTCGCTGTCTTCGAAAACGGCGACATCGACGCCGACCTCGAAACGGTCCAGCAGCGGATACAGGAGCGGATCGACGAAAGCGAGCTTGAGCCGCCGATCCGCCACGTCGAAGGCACCTCGCCGGGCAGCGAACTGGTGAACATCGCCGAAAGCGAGGAGTTCGATAGAATCGTCCTCGGCGGCGGTGGCCGCTCGCCGCTCGGGAAGATACAGCTCGGCCCCATTGTCGAATTCGTCCTGCTCAACGCACAGACTCCGGTGACTCTCATCCGATGACACGCACGTACCCAGACGAACCCGCCGAAGAGTTCCCACAGCCGCCGCGGACGATCACCGACCGCAAGGACCGTCCCATCGACGTCATCCCCGCCGACGACGCCGACACGGAGAGCCTCGTCGAGATGTATCTCGACTTCGACCCTGCCGACCGTACGCAGGGCATCCCGCCGGTCAAAGAGGAAGCCATCCGCGAGTGGCTCGAAACGATCCTCGATGGCGACTGTATTAATGTCGTCGCCAAACACGACGACACTGTCGCCGGCCACGCGACGCTGGTCCCGGACAACGAGGACGAGCACGAACTCGCTATCTTCGTGTTACAGGCCTACCAGGGCGCTGGTATCGGGACGGCGCTGGTCGAGACGCTGCTGGGCTACGGCCAGGCCGAGGGCATCGATCACGTCTGGCTCACTGTCGAGCGGTGGAACGACCCGGCGATATCGCTGTACGAGAAGGTCGGGTTCGAGATCAGTAGCGCCGAGAGCTTCGAGATAGAGATGGCGATCCGGCTTTAAACGGTGAGTACCGGCTGGCTGGCGTACTCGATGACGTAGATCGCCGCGCGCCCCACGGCCTTTTCGCCTTCGCTTCTTTCCTCGCGCGGGACGACGATGAAATCCGCGTCGACGTCCTCTGCCACGTCAAGGACGACGCTGCCCGGTGTCTGCATCAGTCGCGTCTCGGAGAACGCGGTCGCGGACGACGTTTCGAACACGCCGTCGTGGACGTCGCGGAACCGTTCTCGGATGCTCTCGGTGAACGCCTGGTGCTCCTCGGCGATTGCGGCCGCGCTCACGTCGCCGTTGTCGATATCCTGGTGGAGCCGTTCGTCGATGACGAACAGCAGGTGGAGATCGGCGTCGTACCGCTCCGCGACGGCGATCGCGTACTCGGCCGCTCGTTCCGACTGGTCGCTGCCGTCGACCGGCGCGAGTACGAGGTCGATGTCCATCACTCGCCAGTGCGGCCCCGGCCGGCAAAAATCCACCGAGGTTCGTGCCGACCCCGTGTCGCCATCCGGAGCGTCCCTCGCCGTGACCAACAGTGTATTTAGTCGCGGCTTCGATGCGTGGTGTATGTTCGATACGGTGGTTATCGCCACGGACGGCTCCGGCAGCGCAGAGCGGGCCGTCGAAGCGGCGCTGGACCTTGCAGCGCGCTTCGACGCAACTGTCCACGGGCTGTACGTCGTCGACACCGGCGAGGTTGAGACGACCCCCGAAGAGGTTCGCGAGGCGCTGGAGCGCGCGCTGGCGACCACTGGCGGCCGCGCCCTCTCGTTCATTCTGGAGGCCGCCGACGCCGAGGCAGACGAAGAACTCGTCACTGCTGTCCGAGAGGGCGATCCGGCCGACGAGATCTCCAAATACGCAGTTGAACACGACGCCGATGTCATCGTCAGCGGGACCCGCGGCCGCCACGGCGAACACGGGTATCTGCTGGGAAGCGTCGCCGAGGAACTCGTCCGGGAGGCCCCGATTCCGGTGCTCACGGTCCGCCAGCTCGAAGGCGAGCCAAACCCCGAGCGCGAGGGCGTGTAACGGAACCCGACGGGTTCTTGACGCCGCGCCCGCTTGCTGTGGCATGGACGATTGGCTCATTGACGACGACCGTCTCTCTATCGGCCGCAAATCTGTACTCCCCGGAGAGGGGTTCTTTATCCCGGATTCCTACGAGGAAGAGCAAGCCGAAGCCGAAGCCGCCGAGACCCTGAAAGACGCCGGCGTCATTGTTATCGCCGACCCGGACGCAGACGGACTGGCCTGTACAGCACTGATCCGCGAGGCCCACGGGGAAGGTGCGCTGCTGCCCGCCGGCCCGCACGAACTCACGGAAGCGCTCGAATGGACCGCCGAGTACGCCGACCCCGACGCGACCGTCTTCATCTGCGACCTCTGTCCCGACCGCGAATCCGACATCGCCCCCCTCGATTCGCTGATCGAGCGCGTCGAACGCGTCGTCTGGTTCGACCACCACCAGTGGCCCGACGATCTCGCCGACGACGTCGACGCGGCCGGCGTCGAGCGCACCGTCGGGGACAGCGAGGAAGTGTGTACCGCCGACGTGGCGCTTTCGGAACTCGACTACGACTTCGACGAGCAGTGGGCCGACCTCGCCGCCGTCACCCGCGACCACGACCTCTGGATCCGCGACGACCCCCGCAGCGACGACCTCGCGGACCTGTCCTATTGGAGCGAACCCGAAGAGTACATCGAGGCGGTCCGCGACCACGGCCCCGACCTCTCTCCGGAGTTCCACGAGTTCCTCGACGAAAAGCGCGTCGAGAAGGAGGCGCTCATCGAGAAGGCCGTCGAGCGGGCCGAACTCCGCGACGTCGGCCAGTGGACGGTCGGCGTCACCTACGGCCGCTGCTCCCAGAACGAGGTCGCCGAGGCGCTCCGCGAGCAGGGCGCTGACGCCGCCGTCATCGTCAAGCCCGCCGGCTCCGCCTCGATTCGTGGGACGGATAACTTCGAGCGCGCCCACGAGGTCGCCCAGCAGGTCAACGGCGGCGGCCACCCGAAGGCGGCGGGCTGCAAGCCCGACATCTACGACGACATGATGGACTACGCGCATCACTGGACGACGCAAGGGGCCGTCGCGAAACAGGCTATCGTGGATGCGTTCCGCCGACTACCTGAGGAAGAAGCGGAAGGCGTCGACGAGTAGTAACCGACGTCACCCGCGAACGAACTGAACGGTATCTCGCCCCCTGACACAACGTTGATTTATCTCTCCGTCGTCACTGCCGGGTGATGCCCGAGTCCCTCCACACGCGAATCGCGCGCGAAACAGCTGTGCGACGGCGACTCGGAAGCGCCGTTGCCGTCGGCGTGACGCTGTACGTCCTCGACGGCTCGGTACGGTACGCCGCGGTCGCGGCGGCGCTCGCCTTCTGTGTCTGGCTCGTCGCCGACGCCGCGCAGGCCGCTGTCGGCGACTACGCCGATCACATGGTGTTCGGGCTCCTCGTGTTCGGCTTCGTGGCGTACACGGTGTCAGCCGCCGGCCTAACGTGGGTCGTCGTTCCCGGGACGCTTCTCGGCTGCTGGTTCCTCCTCGACGGTATCCAGCACCTCCGCCACGGCGTCACCCGCGACGAGGTCGGAATTTCGTATGCACACGACGGCAGTCCCGTCACGGGCCTGCCGAAGGCACTGCTCGTCAGACTTGCCGAACCGTTCCTGCTGTAAGCTACTCCCCGACGACCCACTTGTCGCTGTACCGTTCTCCGCAGGCACACACCGCGTAGGCGTGGACAACGTCGCCCTCGGCGTAGAGCCCGCCCACGTCCTCGTTCTGTTCCTCGGCGAAGGCGAAGACAAAGCGGGTCGTGTGGTCGCTCTCCGGTTCCTCCTCGGCGACCGGACAGACCGCGCTGGTCAGGTCGTCACCGATGTCCCCCTCGGTGCCCATCGCCTGCTGGGCCAGTCCCATCGGGTCGATGCCCGTCGCCGACTGGAACGCGCTGCGGCCGTCGTCGCCCGGCAGGACGAGGACGTGGCCGTCCTCGACTTCGTCGGCGTACTCGGCCAGCGCGCCGGGGTTCGAGACGGCGTCCTCGTGGAGGAAGAACAGCACGTCTTCGGGCCGCTCGCCCGCCAGAAACTCCGTGTGTTTGGTCATGCAGAGAGGGAGTCACTCGTCGGCCAAAAGTGCCGCGTTCCTCCCAGCCCTACAGCCAGCCCACTAGCGCCGCAACGAGGAGATACACCCACAGGAGGATGCCGGCACCGATGATACGGTTCACTGTCTTGGTGGTGGTGTCACGAGTCACAGCCCCTGCGGCCACGGCACCGAGTGCGACGGCCAGGCCGAGCCGGTGGAGCACGACGTTGAGTGGCAGGGTCGTGACAGCGAGGTACTGGTAGTCCAGCACGAACGCAGTTCCGGTGCCGGTCGCCGCCGCCGCGAAGCTCCGGACCGGGTCGAGGTTCCGGCCGGCGAGGTACGCCGCGCCGGGGAGACCAAAGGCGAGTACCGGGTACAGGAGCGCGGCGATGAACTTGGGGTCCGCCGCTGGAAACGCCCGTTCGAGCGCGACACCGCTGAACCGGACGCCGAGGTAGAGCCCGAGGAGGACGGCGAAAAGCAGCAGGTACGAGAGGCCGCGCACGAGACGGTCGACCGGTCCGGGACTGAGGCGGTCGCTGGACCGAAGCCACCGCGACAGTGGCGTGTCGGACAGCAGCGGTTGCGTGGTGTCGGCCCGCGAACGGTCCCGCCGTCGGTGGCGGCGTCGGACTGCCGTGCCCAGCACCAGCCCAGTAATGCCAAGCGCCATCGGGCCGGGCCCACTGCCGCCGCTGTCTCCCACGAGGTCGACGATTGTCGCCCAGCCGTCGGAGCCGGACCCGCCGCCGTTATCGAGGTAGAGCCGCCAGACACCGTCGGCGAACGGCTCGCCCATGAACTGGGCTTCTACCCGGTTCTGGGCCGCTTCGGTGCCGTGGACTGTATGCCGGAGCCGGAACCAGTCCCAGTGCTCGCTGTGAGCCTGGATAGCGACCCAGTTGTCCGACTCGTAGGGCGACTCGTACAGCCGGATGTGGTGGCGTGCTCCTAGGTACGTCCCGTCGTGGAGCTGGTCGGTCTCCTCGATCCAGGCCCCGGCCGCTTCTCTGCCCAGCGGACCGGTGTACGAAACCGCACGGTACGGCCGTCGGGTTACCTCGTCGGCCCGGTCCTCGGTGAGCGTCCGGTCGTGGACGTAAAGGTAGCGGGTCGACCCCGTCGCTGCGCTCCATTCGACGAGCGTGCCGTTGGTGGCGTTGCCCTCCGTTATCGGTCCTTCGCCGGCGTCGATGTCCTGCTCGTCGGCCCCTGTCTTGTTCCAGCCCGGGTCCCGACCGCGGGTCAGATAGTCACGGATAGTCGCCGTGTCGCCGTACACGACGACGTTTATCGCCAGCGTCCGGCCCGAGGCTGACCGCGACCGACTAGTGTAGGGCCAGAACACGTTCTCGCCGGGTTTGGGTTCGACCAGTTTCGTCGGCGCCTGCCCGCGCTCGGCCGTCGCTCCCGGTGATCCCGGCTCGACCATCGTCGCCGCGCCGGCGAGCAGCACCACGAGAATCGCGGCGACCAGCGTCACCTTCGGCGAGAGCGGCCACGAGTACGCCACAGCCGTGCTTTGCAACCGAGTCCAATACGCGTTGTGCCGCCGCTTCCGGCCCCACTTTTACGCGTACTCGCCTGATACAGTCACACATGACCGACTTCAGCGAGTACGTCACGGATATCGTTCACGAACCAACTCAGACCGACAGCCCGGGGTTCGACCTCACCGTCGCCGAGGTGTACGAGGTCGTCGAGCCGGGGCGGATCGACTTCGGCGGCGGCGAACTAGACGCGGCCGGCGTCACACCCCATTCGAGCGAGAAGCGGGACCCGGACGACGACTACGAGTGGTGGACGCTGCGGGGCGGCCAGTACCTCATCGAGTACAACGAATCACTGACTGGCGAGGCGACGGTGACCCTCCAGTCGCGGACAGAACTGCTTGAACGCGGCGCGACGCATCCGACACTACACGTCGACGCGCTCCCGCGCGTGCCGCTATCGGTCGGCGGCGCGGGGCTGCAGCTCAAAGAGAATGCCAGAGTCAGTACGATTGTCGCGGCCGAGGAGTAAACAGGTAGACAATCCGTCTCATACGGATTGTTGTAGCGATTTACCGGTATATGTCGACCCCGTGATCGGCACTATCCGGAAATAATCTACAACAATCCGTATCAGGCGTTGACGTCTTCGAGGTGGCGGCTGGCGACGACCTTACCCGTCGGCGTGAGCGCCGGCCCGTCGGCCCCGTCCTGTACGAGCCCGTCAGCGGAGAGGTCCTGAAGAATCATCGACACCTGTGAGGAGTCCTTGCCGAGAATGCTCGCCAGCGGCATCCCGTCCATGTCGCCGGTCGAGTACATGGCGACCAGCACCTCCTTCTTGTCCTTGGTGAGCTCGACGTCTTTGAGCTCTTCCATGAGCTCGGCGTACTCGCGGCGGAGATAGCGCCCGAGGATGGACATCTTACGATTTGAGGCCATCGCGGCCAGCGTCGTCATGGCCGTTCCGTCCTTCATGTGCCGGACTGTCAGTACCGGCCGGCCCGTGCCGTTGATCTCCCGCGTGTTCCGGTCGAAGTCCGACACCGTTTTGAGATCGACGTTGAACGACCCGTCTTTGCGTCGGAACTCGACGTTCCCGGGTGTGAGAAAGAGCTTCGCGGTCTTGAACGACTCGTCGGTGACCCGGCCACCGACGCGGGCGCGCTCTTTGACCGTCGTTTCGGTGCCGTTGATGACAGCCTTGAACAGCACCGTGCCGAACTTCTCGATTTTCTCGTCACCGGCCTCGATGGCTGCGACGAGTCGCTTTCCCTTGCGTTCGAAGGCGATCGTCACCGTCGAGTCGAAGAAATCGCCCAGGTCGGGCGGGACCTGTCCGATGGCGATGTCGAAAATCGAGTCCAGCGGGATCGTCAGCTTGTCGTCCTCGCTCGCGGCCAGTACCAGCCGCTTTTGCGAGAGGACGATCCGACCCCTGATGGGGTCGCCCCGACCGGCCACTTCGGAGTTGAATTTGCCGACGAAATCCGCGATCACTGATTCCGACATTCGTCCGTTACCCGATGTACATCAGCACTGATATTGAGCGTTTCGCGCGAGTATCAGCAGCAAAAATCGGCTTCATTCGGGAGAACGGGGGCCAACGGCGTCAGTTGTCGAGGTTTCGAGCAATATCTGACAGCGAGGCGTCCGGCCCGCCGGTCGCCGTATAGACGACGCGCTTGCCCGGCGTTCGGAGGCCGTACTCGGTTCCGTCGGTTACCACGTCGAGATGTGCTGACCCGCCGAGCGAGACTTCGCTGTCGGCGACCCACTCCGCGAGGCGGTTCGTCCCGTCCCGTTCACGGGCCAGTCGGCGGTTGTCGGCGACGTGTGAGAGCACCGGTTCGCCGTCGAGATTCGTCTCGACGACGGCGTGGTACCGGTCGCCGTCCAGCGCGAGGCGGACGGTGTCGCCGTCGTCGAAATCGAGTTCGTCCGGGAGCACGACCCGCGGTCGGTCGGTTCGGCCGACTGACTCGACGGAAACGCGATGCGTCTCGACGGTTTCGTGGTCACTGGGAACGCGGTCCGGCACTGACTTACTCGTCGTCGTCGCCGAGGAGTTCGGCCACGTCGTCGCTGCCGCGGGCCGTGATCTTCGCGTTGATCTGGCGCGTGTCGTCGCTGACCTCGCGGCCGCGGACGGTGATGCGCTTGCGCTCGCCGTCGGTGGTCGGCTTGAAGCCGACGCCGCCGTCGGACATGATCTCCTTTGTCGTGACGCCGCGAACGTCGGGTCGCATCGGTCGGCCCGAGGTGTCCGAGCCGCCGGTCAGTTCGAGCGTGTAGCCATCGAGGCCGACAGCGCCGCCGTCGACCTCGTCGCCGAGCTCGCGGCCGATGAAGCGGTTTGCGTCCTGTCCGTCGACGTCGATCTGGTAGGTGTGGCCGTCCTCCGGATCGGAGACGGCGACCGTGAATTCTGCCATACCTGTTCTCAATCAACCGCGCTTCAAAAACGCGTCGAACCGTCCGTCCCGGTCGCACCGTCACACGTCTCGGTTACTGGTCAGCCATCGCGTCACTCGCGATCGAGCGGCCGCGGGCCTCAAGCTGGACCTCCCGGCGTGTCCGGACCGGTTCGAGGATGTCAGCCTCCATCAACCGGTCGTACACGTCTTCGACTTCCTCGATCTCCATGTCGACGAAGTCAGGAATCTTGAACGGCGAAATGCCGGAGTACAGCGCCATCAGCACCTGTGTCTCTTTGTCGGAGAGGTCCACGTCGTCGGCGATGTTTCGTTGCTCGCCCTGCCGGACGAGCCCCTCGATGAGCGAGACGTGTCGGGGCGTCCCCGAGATGTGGGTCTCGACGCTGGTCCCCTCAATGGTGTGTTCGACCTCTAACAGCGGTCGCTCGTCCCCGCGAATCGTCTTCTCCTTGCTCTCGACCGTTCCTACGTCGTCGATATCCAGTTCGACGAACGTGCCGCTGGCGATGGCCAGATTGATGCAGTCGCCGTCGAGTTTGAGTCGCCCCTTCTCCCAGCCGCCGTCCTGGACGACACCACCTTTGACTGCGGGATGATTGATGAGGACAACGGTCTGGTCAAGCAGCGTGCTGTAGAGTTTCTCCTGGAACTCATCGGCCTTTTTCGCCGAGATGAGCGTCACGTTCCGGCCGGCCTGCACCTTGACGTAGCTGTCCACCTGTGCGAGGGGCTGGTTCATCTGGCTGGCCGTGACGCTGCTGACTTTCGACAGCGGGATGGTCCGCTTGCCGTCGTTGGTCGCGAGGACCAGGCGCTTGTTCGAGAGGAGGACCCGACCGGGTAGCCACTCGATGTCGTTTCGCTTGCGCCCGTCCGAGACGACCTGGACGAACTTCCCCTTCGTATCGACCAGTGCGTGTTCTCCGTCGCTCATCGGTTAGCCAGCTATCGTTCCCGTGTACGCTCTGCCACGTCTTAATCCACTCGGACGATTCATCCGCGGCCACCGAGCTTCGAGATGGCCGAGAACGCCTTCTTCCGGATCACGTCGTGTTCGGTCTCGTCGATGAGTTTGTCAAGCGTCTTCCGGGACCGCTCGCCCCCGACCTTCCCGAGCGTGAAGATAGCCTGTCCCCGGATCTCGGGGTCGACGTCGTCGTCCTGCACGATTTTGAGTAGCCGCCGCTCCACCATGTTGTCGTCGTCGCCGAGTTCGGCGAGGCTGGTCGCGGCGAACTGCCGGAGCATCTGGTCGTCCTCGCCGAGCGCGTCGACGAGCGATTCGATGACTCGGTCCCGCTCCTCCTGGCTGGTGACCCGGCCGAGCATCCAGGCGGTGTTGCGCCGCTGGGCCGCTTGCGTACTCTCTTCGAGAATCTCGACCAGCGGCACGACGACGCTGCGGTCGTCTGTGTTCGAGAGCTTCTCGACGACGGTGTCCCGTATCTGGTGGCTCTGGTCGGTCGGGACGTTCGACAGGAGTTCGATGAGCGAGTAGACGGCTGTCCGGCGGACGGCGGCCGACTCGTCCGAGAGAGCTTCGATGAGATAGTCGACGGGCCGGTCGTTGCCGAAGTTCCCGAACCCGCCGACGGCGATGCGCCGGACCCGCTCGTCATCGTCCTCGTACAGCGGGAGCAGCGCCTGCAACGCCTGCCGGTTCCCGATGTTTCCCAGCGCGTCCGCCCCCTCGCGCCTGACGGCGGCTTTCGGGTCCGTCAGCACGTTTTCGAGGGGGGTCGTCGCCCGCGAGTCGCCGATCTTCCCGGCCGACCGGGCCGCCCGCGCTCGTACTCGCGGGTCTGGGTCCTCGAAGCGCTCTGCCAGCTTCGGAACCGCGTCGGCTTGATCGAGGTTCCCGAGCCCGTTGGCCGCTGCCATCCGGAGTTCCGGCACGTCGGCGTCGAGTACCTGCATGTACGCCTTCGCCTTCACCCAGTCTGCGGCGTCGTCTTCGAGGTCGACGCCGGCCATACTCCCGATGAGTTGCGTGATCGCGTCGTCGCCGAGTTCGTCCAGCGAGTCGATGGCCGCGCCGGTGATCGCGTCGCTGTCGCTCTGGGCCGCGTCTACGAGCGCGTTGACCACGTCGCGCCGGTCGTCGTGGTCGTCGAAGTTCCCCAGTAGCTCCGCGGCGCGGGTCTTGACCCGCTCGTTGTCACTCTCTCTGAGGAGGCGGATGAGTTCCTGTGCCTTGCCGTCCCGTTCCAGTTCGTAGAGGCTCATTGGTCGCTACACACGCCGGTAGATGCGGTGGCGTTTGTCGACCGCTTCGAAGGAGTCCCGACACTCCGCGGGCAGCGTCTCGGTCATGCCGATCATGAGGTAGCCGCCCTCGCGGAGCGATCCGCGGATCGTCTCGAAGATGGGGACCTTGAACTCCGAATCGATGTAGATGAGGAGGTTTCGGCAGAACACCAGATCGAAATCGCGCTTGGGGTCGCCCCGGATGAGGTCGTGTTGCTCGAACGTGACCATCTCCTTGACCCGGTCCCGAACCTCAAACGTGTTGCCGTCCTGCTCGATGTACTTCGTGTAATCGTCCAGCGGCTCCAACTCGTCGGCGATGTCGGTCGTCTGGGAGGTCGCGTAGGTGCCCTTTCGGGCCTCTTCGAGGATGTCGGCGTTGATGTCCGTCGCCGTGATCTCGACTCGGCGGGCGTCGACCTTGGGGTCGTCGAGCGCCAGCATCGCCGCCGAATACGGCTCGCGGCCGTCGGCACTCGGGGCCGACCAGAGCCGGACGGTGCGGTTGTTCTCCGTGAGTTCTCGGAGGACCGGCCGCAGTCGTTCCCACGCGTCCGGGTTCCGGAAGAAGCCGGTGACGTTGATCGACAGCGAATCGAGCAGTTCCTCGCGCTCGCCGTCGTCGCGCTCCAGCAGTCGCTGGTAGGACTGGTAGTCCTCGGTGTCGGTCCGGCGCATCCGCGCGGTGATGCGGCGGTCGAGATACGAGTCGTTGTAAAAGCCCGACTCGAAGTCCATCTCCTCGCCGATGAACTCCACGAGGTCCTCGAAGGTGCGCTCGCTACCTTTGTTCATAGGGTCACCACGTCGAGGATGTGGACGATGTTCCCGTCGCCGAGGACGGCCGTGCCCGAGAGGCCGGGCGTTCCCGAGAGGATACCCTCCAGGGGCTTGACGACGACCTCCTCCTGGCTGTTGACCGAGTCACAGTGGAGCGCGACCTGGCGCTCGGATTCGCGGATGCGGACGAGCATCCCGTCGCCGTTTGCCGTCTCGCCCTCGATGTCGAAGGTGTCGTCGAGGTGGATGACCGGGTAGATCTCGTCGTTGTGCTTGATGACTTCCTGACCGTTGACCTGCTTCGCCTCCTCTGTTCCGGTAATCTCGTCGACGTTCTTGATCGGGACGCCGTACTCCTCGCCGCCGACCTTGACGAACAGCACTTTGACGATAGCCATCGTCACCGGCAGGCGCAGCGAGACCGTCGTTCCCTCGCCCGGTTCGGAGTCGACGCTGACCGACCCGTCGAGCTGAGAGACTGTGTCGTGGACGACGTCCATGCCGACGCCGCGCCCGCTGGTGTCAGTCACTTCGTCGGCCGTCGAGAAGCCGGGATGGAACACGAGGTCGTACACCGCGGAGTCGTCCATCGCGTCCAGTTCCTCGGGCGAGCGGACGCCCTTTTCGACGGCCTTCTCCCTGATTCCACTCACGTCGAGCCCGGCCCCGTCGTCTTCGACTTCGATGATGACGTGGTCGCGCTCGCGGGAGGCCCGGAGCGTGATGTGGCCAGTCGGGTCCTTGCCTGCCTGTTCTCGCTCCTCGGGCGACTCGATGCCGTGGTCGACGGCGTTCCGGAGGATGTGCATCAGCGGGTCCGAGATCTCGGTGAGGATGGTCCGGTCGAGTTCGATGTCCTCGCCCTCGATCTCGAACTCGATGTCCTTGTCGAGTTCGCGCGCGAGGTCTCGGACGAGCCGCGGGAACTTCCCGACGACCTTCTTCAGCGGGATGAGCCGCATATCCATCACCGTGTTCTGGAGGTTCGCCGTGATCTTGTCCAGTTCGTTCAGCGTCTCGCCGGTGGAGTCGAGGTCGTCTTTCTCGACACCACGCCGGAGCTTGATTCGGCTCGTGACCAGTTGCTCGACGAGCCCGTGGAGGTCGTCGAGCTGGTCCACGTCGACGCGGACGGACTTGATCTCGTCGACGCTGTGTTCCTCTTCGGCACCCGGGTTCGGGTCCGAGCCTGCGTTCGAACCCGTGTCAGTACTCTCGATAGCATCGGAGCCGGTGTCTGCGTCGCTCACCAGTTCGTCGGTCACGTCGGTCACGTCGAAGCTGTCGACCTTGCCGGTCGTCCCCAGTTCGGCGTCGACGGTCGCCGCGTCGGGGCCGTCGAGATACAGGACGAACGTGTCCTCGAACTCGCCGTCCTCGATATCGGCACGGCTCGGACTCGAATCGAGAATGTCGAACCGCCCCTCGATAGACTCGACGGCCAGCATCGAGTCGACGCCGAGCATGTCCGACTCCCCGACGCTGATCTCGGCCTGCAGGACTCGCTCGTTGACAGCGTCGGCGTCGATGTCGGCATCGCTGACGCTGGCATCCGTGGAGAGCGACTCGTCGCTGTCCGAGGAGTCGCCGTCGTCCGCCGTTTCGGTGTCGCCCGCGGCGGCGGCCCCCTCTTCGAGGACGGCGCGGAGCTCTTCGACCATCTCGTCGGTCTCCGTCCCCGATTCGCCGTGCTCTTCGATCTCCCCGACGATGACCTCGATCTTGTCGACGCCGGCGAAGACGAGATCCATCAGGTCCGGCGTGACCTCCATCTCGCCCTGGCGCATCTCGTCGAGCAGGTCCTCCATCGCGTGCGCGAGGTTCGCTGCGTTGTCGAAACCCATCGCTCCGAAGTTCCCCTTCAGCGTGTGGGCTGTCCGGAAGATCGAATCCATCGCCTCCGTGTTGGAGGGGTCGGACTCGAGTTCGAGCAGCGAGTTGTTGAGTTCGGTAATCGCTTCTTCACTTTCACGGATGAATGCGTCTAAATACTGGTCGTCCATTGTCAGGTCACCTCAGTGGTAATCGTGTCGATAATGCCGTCCGCAATGTCGTCGATAGGCAAGACAGTGTCCACACAGCCCGTCTCGACGGCACGCTTTGGCATGCCGTACACCGCGGACGTGGCCTCGTCCTGTGCGATGGTCTTGCCACCGGCCTGCTTGATCCGCCGAATCCCGTCCGCGCCGTCCTCGCCCATCCCGGTGAGGATGAGGCCGACGAGCGGGTCGTCGATCGTCTCCGCGGCCGTCCGCATCGTCACGTCGACTGCCGGACGGACGCTGTTGACCGGTTCGTCCTGTGTCAGCTTCGTCCGCAGTCGGCCGTTCCGGTAGTTCTTGACCTCCATGTGCCGGTCGCCGGCAGCGACGAGTCCCTCGCCGCCGCCGATGCGCGCCCCGTCTGTGGCCTCCCGGACCTCGTAATCACTTCGCGTGTTGATCCGCTCGGCGAACCGGCCGGTGAACCCCTCCGGCATATGCTGGATAATGAGCACCCGGAGGTCGGCCTCGATGGGGAGGTTTTCCATTACCTGTTCCACCATCTTCGGGCCGCCGGTCGAAGAGCCGATGACGAGCGTCGGGTTCGCAACGTAGGTCGTCTGACTCGACGAGCCTCCGGTTGCCCTCCGGTCAGTGGCTGAACTGCCAGCCGTCGGTGAGCCCGCTCCGCTGTCGCTGGTTGTCCCGCCGTGGCTGTGTGTCGCGCCAACATCGACCGCCGCGACGGAGCTGACCATCTCGACCAGCTGGTCTTTCAGGCGTGACATCTCCATCGACACCTCGCCACCGGGCTTGGTGAAGAAGTCGACCGCGCCCTTATCGAGGGCCTCGAACGTCACGTCGGCGTTTTCGTCGGTGTGGGCCGACAGCATCAACACCGGTGTCGGAGACTCCGCCATGATGCGCTCCGTCGCCTCGATGCCGTTCATTACCGGCATCTCGACGTCCATCGTCACGACGTCCGGTTTGTGTTCGATAACGGCCGACACTGCCTCCTCGCCATCACGCGCCTGCGCGACGACATCGATACCGCCATCGCTGAGGATATCAGAGATGACACTCCGCATGAAGTGAGAGTCGTCTGCGACCACGGCGCGGACACCATCTGCCATATCACCAACGCTCCCGTCGGACAGGAGACATCGGCGAACGAGACATCCTCATACCTACTTCCAAATCCCGTCCGGCCCCGAAATAAATACTCCGCCCACGTAATCAAAGTTGATAGCCCAGCAGGCACCTTTATGCGCCCCTGTCCGCGACAGTTTGGATAAGAACCGCAATGGCAGCACAGTCAGCCACCACCGGCCAGGTACTCGAGTTCCAGCTCGGCTCGGAAACGTACTGCGTGAGTATCGACTACGTGACTGAGATCGTCGATATCGGCGAACTCACGTCCGTCCCGAACGCCCCGCCGCACGTCCGTGGCGTCATGGACCTTCGCGGGCGCACGACATCGATCGTCGACCCCAAGGTCGTCTTCGGTATCGAGGACGAGGGCGAAGAGAAGCGCATCATCGTCTTCGACCCGGAGATCGTCGAGGAACAGGGCGCGGCCGGCTGGCTCGTCGACGAGGTGTATCAGGTAGTCCAGATCACGCCGGAGCAGGTCGACCGGTCCCCCGCGAACGACGCCGGCTCAATCCGGGGCGTGATCAAGCGAGATGACAGTTTTGTTATCTGGGTGGACCCCGCCATCGTCCACGCTGGTGACTGATTCCGGTTTGTTTAGCGACACACCAGCAAGACTTTTTAACATTCCCGACAGAGAAGTATCCAATCAACTTTCAGTTCCTTCCGAAACTATGATTGAGCAAACCAAAACGGGGATCGAGGGCCTCGACGACATTCTGAACGGTGGCATTGTGAAGAACTCGACGACACTGGTGAGCGGCAACCCCGGGGCCGGGAAATCGATCCTCTGTCTCCAGTACATCTACAACGGCGTCGAAAAATACGACGAGAAGGGCATCTACCTCTCTTTCGAGGAGGACGAGTCAGACCTCCGGGAGGCCGCCGAATCTCTCGGCTTCGACAACTGGCAGGACCACGTCGAAAACGGCGACATCAAGGTGTACGACAAGCAGGTGCTCCTGCGCGAGAACGACTTCACCTCCTCGCTGGATATTCTGCTGGAGGAACTCGAAGACGGTGACTACGACCGACTGGTGCTTGACTCGCTTGCCATGTTCGAACTGTTCTTCGAAAACGAGAAGGAGAAGCGGACGTATCTCCTGAAGTTCACCGATATCCTCAGCGACAGCGGTCTCACGACGCTGATGACCAACGAACAGGGGGCCGTCTTCCCGGACACCGAGATCGGGCTGGAGAACTATCTGACCGACGGCAACATCTACCTTATCCAGACGCCGACTGATACCGGTGTGAACAGATACGTCTGGGTCGCCAAGATGCGAAAGCAGAACATCGAGACGGACATCTATCCGATGGAGATCGACCGCGGCGGTATCGATGTCCACCAGAACGCCAGCGCCTTCTCGATGATGAGCGAGGAAGAATCACCAATTTAGCGATACAATAAAGCCATTATTACTCGGTAGAACGACGGATACAGCGGCACAGGCCGCTGTTTTCGTACGAGCGTCCTGTAGTGCGTGTTTGTCTCCTTTCAGTCGATATCACAGGCGATAGCTTTATTATCGACTGAATTTATGATTTGATAACGATGGATTCAGGGGAGATTCTTCAGACGCTTGGCAATAAATACAGTGCCGAAATCCTCGACGCGACGGACGAACCGGTCTCCGCACAGGAACTCAGCGACGAACTCGGAATCCCCATCGCGACGTGTTACCGACGCATCGACGAACTGACCGAACACGACCTCCTGGAACTACACGACAACATCCTCTCTGACGACCGCCGACGTATCAAGGTGTATCGGCGGAACGTGGACGAGGTCCGGGTCGATTTCGACGACGAACTGACTGTCCACATCGAAGAGCGGTCGGAAGTGACTAACAAACTCGACGAGGCGTGGCGGACTCTATCTGAGCGGTAGAACGCCTCTTCTCGGCGTTATCACGAAAGATATTTTCGAGCGTGGATTTAATAACGGGTTCGCTGTAGCCCTGTACAGTGCTGATGATAGAACTTCTCTATGCCATATCGACGCTGGTGTTCGTCGTGGCCGGACTGACAATGGTTGGGATGGCCATGCGGGCGTACGTCCAGACATCCCGGCAGGCGATGCTTCACCTCTCGGTGGGATTTTCGCTTGCAATCGCGGGCGCGGCCGCGACGATGATTAGCGCGTTCATCAACGACTTCGAGGGCGTACGGTCGTTGTTGCTAGTCAACAGTGGGTTGACGACGTTCGGCTATCTGTTCGTGATGTACAGTCTCGTCACGTACGAGTGAGTGTGTTTCTCGACTGCATCAGCTGACCACCCTGCCCGTGAGCGGATTTCTCTGTCGACTCCGGTTTCAACGTCTATTTTATTTCTCTGTCGACTCCGGTTTCAACGTCTATTTTCGTATAGACCGCACCAGCTTGCACGCAACACGATACCTCTCGGCCACACACCAGACAACCAGCTATTTCCATCGCTGATACCAACCTATAGAAGCAATTAAATCTGATTCTTAGAGGCGACGTAGCTCAGTTATCTTCTTCAGACCTAACTATAGGTGTTCTTCTATCGAAACACCTCTTCAGCCCCTCAGAGACCTATTATCAAGTAATATAATTTGGGGGGAGGTATTATTACTGACGAAAAGAACGGTTGCATAGGGTCAGACAGACCCGGATTAACAATGCTAACGGAACTAACGAACGACGACGACCGCGGGCAGGTCGGTATCGGTACCCTGATCGTGTTCATCGCGATGGTGCTGGTGGCGGCAATCGCTGCGGGCGTCCTGATCAACACGGCCGGCTTCCTCCAGAGCAGCGCCGAGGAAACCGGACAACAGAGCAGTGACCAAGTGACGAACCGACTGCAGCTCGTCAACGCCGTCGGTGAAGACATTCAATCATCCAGCAGCACAATCGACACGGTCAAGCTGACGGTGAAGAAGGCACCCGGTGCAGGTAACATCGATCTCGGCAGTACGATCGCCCAGTGGGTCGACTCCAGTGGCTCGTACGACCTCACCTACGAAGGGACCTACGACGGTAACCCGGGCGCGAGTGAGTTCTCCGTCGCTGACGTCCAGGACGATGACGGCTCGATTTCGGGAAGCCAGGTCCTGAACGACCCGTCTGACCGCGCGACGATCATCTTCAGCGCCGAAGAGATCCGCGGTGGCGCTGCCGATGACGGCCTCGGTGAGGGTGAGACGGCGACGGTTCGCCTGAACACCCAGTCCGGCGGCACGACGACTGCTCGGTTGGTCGTCCCGGAGACTCTGTCTGGTAACTCCGCAGTCACCCTGTAAAGCGGCATATCTTTCAGTTTCGATTGCTGATATACTCGCGGCATATTTCTGCCTTCTGCGCGCTTTCCACCAGATAGCTTGCGGCACAATACTTGCTCCGGCACGTACACGGTCATTTACGAGTAATCACACGGACACATGTTTTGTTGACTACTACTCTCAGAGATAGAATTCAGCGCTCCGTCTATTCTCGGACAAATATCTGTTTTGGCCGCTGAGACTGTTGCTTACGACGATAAGTGACTTGGTTATCAAGACGTATAATTTGAGAGGAGGTATTATTACCCATGAAAAGAGTCAACAGACAGGGTCAGACAGACCCGGATCAACAATGCTAACGGAACTAACGAACGACGACGACCGCGGACAGGTCGGTATCGGTACCCTGATTGTGTTCATCGCGATGGTGCTGGTGGCGGCAATCGCTGCGGGCGTCCTGATCAACACGGCCGGCTTCCTCCAGAGCAGCGCAGAGGAAACCGGACAACAGAGCAGTGACCAAGTGACGAACCGACTGCAACTCGTCAACGCTGTCGGTGAAGACATCGATTCTTCAAGCAGCACGATCGACACAGTCAAGCTGACGGTGAAGAAGGCACCCGGTGCGGGGAACATCGATATCGGCAGTACGATCGCCCAGTGGGTCGACTCTACTGGCTCGTATGACCTCACTTCGTCTGGCTACAGTAGCACCCCGGACCCCGCCGGGTCCTCCTTCGCTGTCACTGATGTTCAGGACGACGACGACTCGATTTCGGGGAGCCAGGTCCTGAACGATCCGTCTGACCGCGCGACGATCATATTCAGCGCCGAGTTAATCCGCGGAAGCGGCACCGGTGACGGCCTCGGTGAGGGTGAGACGGCGACGGTTCGCCTGAACACTCAGTCCGGTGGCACGACGACCGCTCGGCTGGTCGTCCCGGAGACTCTGTCTGGTAACTCCGCAGTCAGCCTCTAAATTCGGTTATCTTTTCGGTTCGACGTAGTTCTCTTTTCGGCCACCCTGACCAGCGACGGAGTTATACGATAGCCTCACACACTAGTACCTATGGCTCGGCGGTCAGACGAACCGAATCCGGAAGAGGGCAAGGTACTCTCGCCCGAAGAGCTCGATATCGCCGACGACGAGCACGTCACTGAAATCGACGAGGGCCGCTACGTCGTTTCGTCGGATGTCCGCACTGACGACTCCTACGGGAATCAGGTTTCGTCGGATTCGGCGTCTGAATCCCCGCCGTCTCCTGCACCGGACCCGGAGCCGTCGACTCCCGAGTTCTCGGATGCAAACGTCCACGAGTGGCTCGCCGAACAGATGGCCGACTCGAACGCCAGATACGGCTTCGACGTGACCGCGAAGTTCGACGGCGACGTCGACCAGCAGCAGCTCGCTTCCAACGACATCGTCACCGTTTTCGAGAGCTTCATGCTCTGGTACGGCCGTCAGATGGACGGGTCGACACCGGTCGAGGAAGTGCTGGGTATTCTGCTGTCGGAATCGAACGTGCCGGTTCGCTATCCGCCAGCGGTCATCAAACAGCTCGTCCGGTCGACACAACTGACGCCGGACGATTCTATCGCTGATCTCTTGGAAGCCGTCGAGGCCGCCGACGGTGCCGAACTCTGAGACGGGGCGCTGTAGGTCATTTCCACAACGACCACCTGCAATCGAGCAGCTATCGCGATGAACAGGGGCAGCAACCTGCCCAACCGACGAGGGATTTAAATCCGGGCACGGCAGTGTGTAGGGTAGATAATGGTCCCGCGCCATCCGCCGACGGCCGTTGCCCTGTTCGTTCTGGTAACGCTCGTCGTGACGGGACCACTCGTCGGCGTCGACGCTGTCAGGACACAGCCGACGACTATCGGCGACGGGACGGCGACTGTCAGTTCCGTCCAACTGCCGACGTCGGAGATACGGTTCACTGACGGTCGGTTCGGCACGAACGTCGCGTATCTCCGAGTGCCCGATGCCAGTGTGACTGTCGACTCCGTGACGGGGCGTCCGAGACTGCTGTATCAGGTCGCGGTCCCTGCGCTCGACATCTCCCTCGAAGACGAACAGGTCCTTTCGGACGGTCAGTCCGGGACGTACCGGCTCGCACCCGGTGACAGAGCGGTCACGCCGTCGTCACTGGAGCGGGACGTGTACAGGGGGACCGTCCTGCTTCGTGTCCAGAGCTTTGAAACCGCTGAGACAATCGTTGCTGAAAACGTGACAGTGCAGGTGGAGCAATGATTCGAGACGCCGAGCAGTTCACTGGCCGCTGCCGACAGGTCGGAACGGCAATCTTCGGTGACCGCTACGGCTATGCCCTCTGGCTCGGCCTGCTCGTGACGTTCGGGCTCTACTGGCGCGTTGGGATTTTCGTCACCGACACGTACACCACTGCCAACGCACTCGTCGCTGTCTCGAACGGGCACCTCCACATCGTAGAGACGCCGTACTCCCTGACACTCGGCGCGCAACCGGGTCTGCACGAGGCCGGCGGCAGGCTTTACGGACGCAACTACGGCCAGATACTTCTGGCTGTCCCGCTGGTCTGGGCGTTGCAAGCGCTGTCCGTGCTCATTACACCCCGGCTACTGCTCCTTGGACTCTGGTCGGGCACTGCGCTCGTCTTCGTGGCTCACGTCAGCGTGCTCGGACAGCGCCACACCAATGTCGCCAAGCGAACGGTGCTGTGGGTCGGTAGCGGTCTCGTCGCTGTCCTGTTTCTGGTCGGTGCGCTGGCAGCAACAGCCCTCCCGGGCACTTCGCTCCCAATAGCCGCGTTCCAGATCTCGACGATGCTCGCAGCAGCGACGACCGGCGTCGTTCTCTACCGCCTCGTCGGAATCTGGCACGACCGCTCAGTCGCCCTGGCGGCTGGTGTCGCAATCGGTATCGCCTCGTCTGTCGGGTTCTGGGCTTCGCTTCCGAAACGGCACGTTCTGGTAGGGCTATTGATACTGACGACGGTGTATCTGTTCGCTCGGAGCCGAGTTGCGTATGCCGACGCCGAATTTCGGCTCGGGCTGGGTTTTCGTGCCGGCGCGTACATCGCCGCTGGTCTGGTAACCTGGACCCACGCCTTCGAGGGCTTTTTTCTCGTGGTGACGCTGGCTCTCGTAGACCTTGTCACTGCAAGGCGAAACTCGCTTCTCCATCTGGCCGTTGCCGCCCTCGCGCTCTTCCTCGGCTCGCTCCCGATGCTCGTGACGAACTTCCTTATCTCTGGGAACCCGGTCAAACCGCCGCGGTTGCTATCCGCCGTCGGGGGTGCGAACGTCGAATTCACACCTGAGACCGGCGGCGATGCCGGAACCGGTGGCGGTAGCGGCACTGGCGGCACTGAGGGTGCCGGAACGGACGGTGGGACTGGCGGGGGTTCCGACGGAAGTGGTGGCGGGTCTAGTGGTGGCAGTGATTCCACAGGGGCGGACGGTGATACCGGAACGCCGATCATAACACCGATTCTCGGCCTGTTCGACCGGATCATGGGACCTGCGGCCCCCGCGATGGTGTTCGTCTCGGATGCGGTCAGCCGTGGTCTCGACGTCCTGGCTACGCCCGAGCGAATGTCACAGATTTTCCTGCGGAGCGGCTCCGCGCCACAGATCAACTACGCTCCTAACTCCTACGAGGCGATCGAACTCACGATGGTCGAGGCCGTCCCGCTTTTCGGCGCGGTCGCGGCACTCCCCGTGGTCCTAGTCCGGTCAGTTGCTCAGCGGAGGCGGCAGTGGAATGTCCGTCCGTCGCACTATTCCCCCCGAACCCAGACCGATATGCTCGGTACGGCCCTCGCAGCTGTGTTCACGCTCGTCTATCTGAGCCGCCTGCCACTGCACACACAGCTCACTGTTCGATATCTGCTGCCGACGGTCCCGCTGATCATGTACGGTGTCGTTCGGATTCCGGCGGTCCACGAAACCGTCAGCGACGCGAAGCGGTGGCTCGCCGGCGGGTACGCTGCGAGTACCATTGGTGGTCTCCTCATCGGACTCGGCGTCGTTGCCGGACTTGATCTGGCGCTCGGGGAAGCGGTACAGTTCCACGCACTCCTCAATCTCGGTGGTGCCGTGGTCTGTGCTGGGGCTGTGCTGGGCCGCACACTCGTTCCCGACCGCGTCCCGTCCAGAGTGGGCGCACTGGGTCTGGCGCTCCCGGCGGGGCTGACGACAGCGTACCTCCTCCTCTCGGGGCTCGTGTACTTCCAGTACGGCCCCTTCGCGCTCGATTTCATCCGCGTTCTCACACCGCATCTCCCTGCGGTGTAACTGGGTTTCGGGACCCACCGATATCACACGCGATAATTTACGGGACACCTTTATCTAACTCATCACGATATGTAGGCTTGATAGGCATGCCAGACGTACTGATCGCCGACGATTCAGAGTTTATGCGTAACCTCCTCCGCGAGATTCTCGAAGAAGACCACGAGATCGTTGGGGAGGTCGAGAACGGTGTCGAAGCTGTCGAAGTGTTCAAAGAAGAAGGGCCAGACCTGGTGATGATGGACATCGTGATGCCCATCCGGGACGGCATCGAGGCCACGGACGAGATCAAATCCTCCAATCCCGACGCGAACGTCATCATGTGTACAAGTGTCGGTCAGGAAGAGAAGATGAAGGAGGCCGTGAAAGCGGGGGCTGACGGATACATCACCAAGCCGTTCCAGAAACCCAGCGTGATGGAGGCTATCGAGGACGTCGTCCCGTCATAGATGAACGTCGATATTCAGTCGCTCGGCACGTTCAACCAACTCGCTCACGAGGGGGCCGAACAGGCCACGCAGTCGATGGGCCAGATGACGGGCATCGATGCCGTCGTCGACGTAACCAAGATAACGCTGCTCGACAGAGCAGACGTCGGCGAGGAACTGGCCGGCCGTGACTTCGTCGGCGTCCAGTTCTCTTTCGATGGCGTTCTGGAGGGCGATACCGTTCTTGCCTTCGACGTAGACAGCGCCGGCACGATCACCGAGGAGATGATGCCCGGTAGCAGCGACGACGAGGCGATGGCCAGGAGTGGCATCGAGGAGATCGGCAACATCATGATGAGCGGTTTCATCGACGGCTGGGCCGACTACGTCGGTGCGACCATCGACCACTCGCCGCCGGAGTACATCGAGGAGTCCGGCGGTGACGTGCTTCCCGATGCACCCGAGAACGGCGACCACCAGCAGGTGTTCGTGTTCAAATCGGAGATCGAATGGATCGACGAGTCGGTGAACTTCTACATCTACATGCTCCCTGAGTACGAATCGCTCACGGAGATGATGATGGACCACGTCGACACGGACGGTGACGCCATCCCCATCGACAAGCTCCAGACGTTCAACGAGATGACGACCAGCGGCACCCAGAAAGCCGCTGACAACGTCGAGATGATGACCGGCATCCCGACCGAGTCGGAGGTGACACAGATCAGTTTCGCCCCCATCGAGGACGTGCCAAAGCAGATCGGCACGGACACGTTCGTCGGGACGGTCGTCGAGTTCACCGGGACGCCCAGTGGCTACCTCATGGTGCTGTTCGACGAGGTCTCCGCGATCAACGTCGCGGAGGCGATGATGCCCATCGAGATGGACAGCGACGAGCTAACCGACCAGCACAAGGCCGCCATCGAGGAACTGGGGAACATCATGACGAGCGGGTTCGTCGACGGCTGGGCGAACGTCCTGCAGACCTCAGTCGAGCACACGCCGCCGCGGGTCGTCCACGACATGGGGCGGGCGATTATGGACCCGCTGGCGGCGCAGGTCGGACAGTATCAGGAGCACGCGTTCATCATCGACTCCCAGATGCGGACCGACGACATCGAGTTCCAGGCTGAGATTCACGCCCTGCCCAACGAGAAAGAGCTTCGCGCCGCCCTCGACGACCTCGATGTCGAGCGGGCGACCGAGACGGGCGCGGACGTCGAACAGATATTCAAATAATGAAAGTATACGATGGTAGCCAGACGGATAGTCCCGCACAGAGTTCGCCCGAGCGCATCAAGGTCGGCATCGCGGAGTACAAGGTGACTACGGAGCCGGCCGTGCTGACCACGAGCGGGCTGGGCTCCTGTATCGGGATTGCGGTATACGACACCCGTAACACGGTGGCCGGTCTCGTTCACGTCATGCTTCCGTCGGCGGCCGATATCGACGGCGGCAACCATGCGAAGTTCGCGGACACGGGCATCGAGGCGCTCATCGAGGCCATGGCGGATGCCGGGGCGTCGACGGAGGCGATGGAAGCGAAAATAGCCGGTGGGAGTGACATGCTCGATTTCTCCGAGAACGGCTCCTCCATCGGCTCGCGAAACGCCAAGAAGGTGCGCGAGACACTTGAGGAACACGGCGTTCCCGTTGTCGGCGAAGACCTGGGCGGTGACCACGGCCGGTCCGTCAAGCTCGAAGCGGACACCGGAAATTTCGTTGTCAAAAGCGCGAACACGGATTCGATAACGCTGTGACGTCTGCGAGCAGGACTCGTGCGCGACTCAGAGCGTCAGACGGATGACCGCCGCTCGTCTGCCGGGGGCGCACTGACCTCTCTGTTCCCTGATTTTCTTTCCGAAATTAACCTGAAATGTAACAGGCTAGTACTTGAATCGTTAATTTACTGTATCTGAGTCGGGAAAATGGGATATTATTATCAAATATGATACGCTAAGGGGAATATTCAAGAGTAGAAACAGCATGAGATACAAGAGATGAGTAGTCTCGCTCTCGTGCCGCTGGCTCCAGCCGTCTCACCGGAACTGGTTGGACTGGCACCCGCCCTCTTTGTCTTGCTGACCGGCGGGCTGGTCGGTATGAGCATCAAGAATATGTTCGATTCGATTCTATCGGACGACGAGAGCGGGGACGCGAGCGAGGACGGCGGTGGCGGCGAGATGGCCGACGGCGGCGGTCTGATGGCCGACGACGGCGGTGGCGGTGACGACGACCTCGGCGGTCTGGGTGGGCTCGACGATGGCGGCGACGACATGGGCGGGTTCGGTGACGACGAGTTCGGCGACATGGAGGACGCGAGCGGACCCGACACCGACGAACTGGAACACCGCCTCGACGAACTGGAAAACGAGGTCGGTAGCCTCTCCTCGACGGTCAACACGGTTCGGACAGAAAACGAGAGCATCTCCGAGTCCGTCGAAGAGACCGAGGAGAACGTCCGGAAACTGCTCGATATCTACGAGATGGTCACCCGTGGCGTCAACCCCTTCGCCGACGACGTCGACGGCGGCATGGGTGGCATGGCTGAAGGCGGTTCCTTCGGCCTGTTCGACGACGACGGGAGCGACAATACCGAGGAGGACATCGACGACGACGTCGCCAACGCCGACGCAGAGGGCTTTTTCGACGAAGACCTGACGGAGGACACTGGCGGCGACATGTCGATGGACGACGGCGGTGTCGACGACATGTTTCCCGACGACGGTGGCGACGACATGGGCGGCTTCGAGGACGACGGCGGGTCGTTCGACGAGGAGTTCGACGACTTCGACGACACGGAGGACGACATGAGCATGGACGATGGGATGAGCATGGACGACGGGGAGAGTATGGACGAGGACAGCGACGACGGCGACGGCGGCAAATCGTTCGCAGAGCTCAAAGACGAGTACGAGTCCGGCGACGCCGAGTGGGCCGAGGGCGAGGAACCCGAGGAAGAAGCGGACGACGACGATGACCTACTCGGCGAAGGCGATGACGATCTGCTGGGCGAGGAGGACGACGACCTGCTGGGCGAGGAGGATTCGGACGACGATATGGGCGGGCTGGAAGACGACGACCTCTTCGACGAGGTCATCGAGGACGACGGGAGTGACGAGGCCGAGGCGGCTACGGAAGCCGAACCGGAACCCGAGGCAGCCGTGGAACCGGAGCCCGAGCCGGAACCCGAGCCAGCCGTGGAACCGGAGCCCGAGCCCGAACCGGAACCTGAACCGGAGCCGGAACCGACTGCCACACAGACTGAGACGGCGGCCACCGGCAGTAGCGACGAGGCAGTGGCAGACGACGGCTCGGCCGCCGATGCGGACGACGACGGGAAACCGTACCTGGCGACGATGCCGGAAGGGTTCGCAGCGGACCTCATCATCGTCGAGTGGCTCGAGTTCCTGGTCCAGCACTCGGGCTACCGCGAGACGGCTCGCGCCATCGACTACTACGAGACTATCGACTGGATCGACGAGTCGGTCGCGGACCAGCTCAAGGAGTACCTCCGCGGCTTCAACGACGTGAACGACACCGGGGATGGGCTGTCTATCGACCACCACACGGAGAGCCTGCACTACATCTCGCAGCTTGACAGTGACAGCGGGGCTGACGCCGTTGCGCTCTCGAAACTGGTCGGTGGAGGTGGTTCCGATGGGATTCAGCGTTAGCGGCTCGGCAGCCGTTATCTTCGTGGCCGCGTTCATCGGCTTCGGAATGTTCTACTCCGCGACCGCGAACAGCTTCGAGCGCGTCAACGACGCTCGCGAGGACCAGCGAGACCGACTGCTCGACCAGCAAAACACCGACATCTCGCTTGTCTCGGCGACGTGGAACGCAAGCGGCAGCGAGAATCTCGTCGTGACCGTCGACAACACTGGCTCCGAGACGCTGTCGGTGGAAGCAACCGACCTGCTGGTCGACAACGACTATCAGGCGGGCTATGACACGACCGTTGACACCGACCCCTCGACGGATATCTGGGCGTCACAGGAGCGGTTAGAGATTACCGTCACCTCACTCAGTAGTCAGCCCGACCGGGTGAAAGTCGTCACCGAGAACGGCATCGCCGAAACGATGGTGGTGAGCTAACATGGCGAGCGTCTCCGTCTCACACCTGATCCTGTTCATCGCGTCGATGGCCATCGCTGCGAGCGTTGCCGGCGTATTCACGAGCAGTATCGGCGAGCTAAGCAACGCTGTCTCGGAACAGGGGCTGGACGTAAGCAGCGACGTTCGGACCGACGTGGAAATCATTTCCGACAGCGGTAGCGACACCATCTACGACAGCGGCGCGAACACAATCACGGTTCACGTCAAAAACACCGGATCGGAGACGTTAGCGCCAGTCCCCGGACAGATAGATGTGTTCGTCGACGGCACCTTCGCCACCGACTACACGGTGACGCTGGAGCCGGACGGCGGTAACAGCTGGCGGCCCGGTGAGGTCGTTCGCATCGACATCAACGACAACCTCAGTGGCGGCGACCACCGCCTCAAGCTGATTGTCAACGGCGACGAGGAGGTGTTCGAGTTCAACACATGAGTATCGCAAGTACTGACCTATTCTCGCTCGGACTGGACGATCACGACCGACTGAACAAGGAACTGGGCGGCGGTATCCCGCCCGGCAGTATCATCCTCGTCGAGGGTGACTACGGGGCCGGCAAATCCGCCATGAGCCAGCGGTTCACCTACGGCCTCTGTGAGGAGGGCCACGAGGTGACATACCTCTCAACGGAACTCACCGTCGGGAGCTTCCTCGACCAGATGCACTCGCTGTCCTATGACATGGTCGACCACATCCTCGACGAGGACGTGCTGTTCCTGCACGCCGACATCGGCGAGTCGAACGCGCTCACCGGCGGTGACGAACAGTCCGACCGGAAGGAACTCCTCAAGCGACTGATGGAGGCCGAGGTGATGTGGGACGCCGACGTCGTCGTCATCGACACCTTCGACGCTATCCTCCGGAACGACCCCAAGTTCGAGGCCCTCGTCCGGCAAAACGAGGAGCGCCAGGCCGCACTGGAGGTCATCTCCTACTTCCGGGACGTCATCTCCCAGGGCAAGTGTATCATGCTCACCGTCGACCCGTCGACGCTGGACGAGGAGGCTATCGGTCCGTTCCGGGCCATCGCTGACGTGTTCATCGAACTGGAGATGATCGAGGTTGGCAACGACGTGCGCCGGCAGATCAACGTCCTCCGATTCGCCGGCATGGGCGAGCAGGTTGGTGACACCATCGGGTTCTCGGTCCGTTCGGGAACCGGCATCGTCATCGAATCGCGCAGCGTCGCCTAGAGGTGATATAAGATATGACAGACCACGGACGTGCGAAACCGTCGGACGAACTTCGACAGATGGCAGCGCGGCGGCCCCACCTGCGGGACCACCTGAAGAAGTTCAAGCAGATCACCGGTGAGTTCCCGATGCTCATCGACGAGGCCGACGACGAGTACGAGACGAACCGGCCGAACGTGCTCTACCCGGTCGGCGGCCCCATCTTCTGTCATATCTACGGCGACGTGGGCCAGGACATGAAGTACTACGCCATCGAACCGGAGCTGGACGAGGACGAGCGGGCCGTCTTCGGGAAGGTCCGGAACCGCCTGCTCCAGCGCAGCGTCAACAAGCCCGCGCCCGAAAACGAGGCCCAGTTCGACGACCGTATCGAGGAACTCCTGCAGGAAACCACCAAGGTCCGGGACGAGGACAGCGACAGCGGCGTCCTCACACGCCTGTCGAACTTGACCGACGTGAACAGCGTCGAGGTCACACAGGAGACCTACGAGAACATCCTCTACCGGCTGAACCGCGATATCGTCGGCCTCGGCCCGCTCGAACCGGTCATGCGCGACCCGGCCAACGAGGACATTCACGTCATCGGCCGCAGCGAGTGCCACGTCGACCACGGGGTCTATGGCATGCTCGAAACCACCGTCGAGTGGCAGAGCGAGGAGGCCTTCGACCAGTGGCTCCGCAACATGGGCGAACGGATGGGCGACCCCGTCTCTGACTCTGACCCTATCGTCGACTCGACGCTGCCGGACGGGTCACGTCTGAACCTCATCTACTCCGACGACGTGAGCCTCAAAGGCCCCTCGCTCACTATCCGTCAGGGCGACGAGGTGCCGCTCTCCATCTTCCAGATTACCAAGTGGATGACGCTGTCGCCGCAACTGGCCGCGTATCTCTGGCTCTGTCTGGAGAACGAACAGACGGTGTTCGTCGTCGGGGAGACGGCGTCCGGGAAGACGACGACGCTGAACGCCATCACCTCGTTCATTCCCGACGACGCGAAGATCTACACCGCGGAGGACACCGCCGAGGTGCTGCCCCCGCACAACACTTGGCAGCAACTCCTCACCCGTGAGGGCGAAGACGAGGGAACCAGCATCGACATGTTCGATCTGGTCGCCGCCGCGCTGCGTTCCCGCCCCGACTACATCATCGTCGGGGAGGTTCGTGGTGAAGAGGGGCGGATGGCGTTCCAGGCCGCCCAGACCGGTCACCCGGTGATGCTGACGTTCCACGCGAGCGACATCGTTTCGATGATTCAGCGCTTCACCGGCGAACCCATCAACGTCCCCGAGACGTTCATGGACGTGGCCGACGTGGCGCTGTTCCAGAACCGCGTCAAGCAGGGCGATCAGGTCCTGCGCCGCGTGACGAGCGTTCAGGAGATCGAGGGGTACTCGAAGGAGATGGACGGTGTCGTCACCCGGCAGGTGTTCAACTGGGACCCCGTCGAGGACGAAATCATCTTCCAGGGGATGAACAACTCCTTCGTCCTCGAAGAGCAGATCGCGACCCTCCTGGGGTACGAGGACACGCGTGACATCTACGACGACCTCCAGTTCCGTGCTGACATGATCGAGCGGGCCATCCAGGAGGGTATTCTGGGGTATCACGAAGTCAACGACTTCATCTCCGACTTCCAGCGTGACGGCGTCGAAGGGATTCCGTTCAACATCGCCAGGCCTGACTAACGATGGCACAGGGCGAAGCTGAAAGCGGACTCGACCTGACGATATCCGAGACGATCCAGTCGCTCGTGGAGTCCTACCGCCAGATGACGATCCCGCTGGAGCGGTATCTCTTCCTCATCCTGCTGCCAGCCGTCGCCTTTTTCGCTATTTCCACGGTCGTCGCCTTACTGCTGGATCAACCCCTTGCGGTCCGAGCACCGATTCCCCTGCTTGGATTTCTGGTGATGGCGTCGGCGATTTTCTACCCAAAGATCCTCCTGAGCCAGCGCAAGCGCGAACTCAACAACCGGTTTCACCTGCTTATCACGCACATGACCGTGCTGGCGACGACGAAGATCGACCGGATGGAGGTGTTCCGAACGCTGGCCGAGGAAGACGAGTACGGCGAACTCGCGATGGAGATGCACCGCATCGTCCAGCTAGTCGACACCTGGAACCTGAGCCTCGACGACGCCTGTCGTCGCCGCGCCAAACAGGTCCCGAGCCGCGCAGTTTCGGACTTCTTCGACCGCCTCGCGTACACGCTCGGGGCCGGGCAGGGACTCGACGATTACCTCCTGACTGAACAGGAGCAGATCATCCAGCACTACTCGACGGTGTACAAGAGCTCGCTCGACAGCCTGGAAGTGATGAAAGACCTCTACCTCTCGATGATTCTGTCGATGACGTTCGCGCTGGTGTTCGCCGTCGTTCTGCCGGTGCTGACCGGAACGAACCCGACGATGACCGTCAGCGCCGTCATCGTGATGTTCGTGTTCGTCCAGACCGGCTTCTACCTTGCCATCCGATCGATGGCGCCCTACGACCCGGTGTGGTTCCACCCGGTCGACTACCCGTCGCCGATCGAGTCCAAGCTCAACAAATCGATGGTCGCCGGCGTGGGACTGTCGATGCTGCTCGTGTTCATCACGCTTGGGGGGATGCTCGGTATCTCGCCGATCACGCTGAACGACCTCTTTTTCATGTTCGACGAGGTGCCGCTGCCCCTCTATGCCGCCGCGCCGATAACCCCGATGATCATTCCCGGTATCGTCTTCCGGCAGGAGGAACAGCGCATCAAGGACCGCGACTCGGAGTTCCCGAACTTCATCCGTGCGCTCGGGGCGACCGAGGGCGCGAAACAGTCCACGACCGGTACAGTGCTTCGTACCCTCCGGAAGAAGGACTTCGGCGCGCTGTCGCCAAACATCGACAACCTCTACAAGCGACTCAACATGCGTATCGAGCCGACGGCCGCCTGGCGCTTCTTCACGGCGGACTGTCGCTCCTATCTCATCCAGACCTTCTCGGAGATGTATCTCATCGGCCGCGAGATGGGTGGGTCCCCGAAGCAACTGGGCGAACTCATCTCCGAGAACATGAACCAGGTGTTGCAGCTCCGCCAGAAGCGCAAGCAGGCGACGACGACCCTCGTCGGCCTCCTGTACGGGATGACCGCCGCCTCGACCTTTGCGTTCTTCATCGGCCTGCAAGTCGTCAACATCCTCGCCGGTATGTCACTCAATCTGAGCACCGGCAGTCGGCTCGATGCCGCCTCGCTCATCAACACTAGCGTCTACAACATCCCGCTCATCGAGTTCCTGCTCATCATTATCATCATGTTCGGCGCGATGCTGTCGTCGCTGATGATCCGGACCGTCGACGGCGGCCACAACGCCAACACCTACATGCACTTCGTGATGCTGTCCTGGATCGGCGCTGTTACGGGGTCCTTTACGAAGTGGCTGGTGTCGCAGTTCCTCTCTATCTAGTACCTTTTTACTGCGTCGGGTGTCCTCGCGCGCTCGAAGAGCGCGCTGTGGGCACCACTCCTTGTAAAAATCTACGCTAAAAACGACCTCCGAGTCGCGGCCACGGGCCGCGCTCGGAGTGAAACCGCTCGCTCCGCTCGCGGTACATCATCACCATCAGCACAGCTTTCGGTATGCCTGCCCTTCCCCGGGCCGCACCACGGAGGGCGCTCCCGGCCTACAGCACCGCAACAGCCACTCCCGGCCCACGGCACCGCAGTACCGCGACAGCTACCCCTCGAAGCCGTCTTCCCACCGGAACACGCCGTCTTTCTGGACGACTTCGCCGTCGACTTCGAGCCGCGACCCCTCTCCCATCGTCGTGATGAGGTCCTCGTGGACGGCGCTGTCGTTGCCGGACTCACCCTCGGGGAGACAGGCGTCGTACGCGCGCCCGAGCGCGAGGTGGACTGTCCCACCCATCTTCTCGTCGAAGAGGATGTTGTCGGTTATGCGGTCGACGCCGCGGTTCATGCCGATACCGAGTTCACCGAGCTGGCGGGAGCCCCCGTCGGTCCCGATGATATCGTCGATGACCGACTCGCCCTGTTTGGCCGACCAGTCGACGACGACACCGTCCTTGAACGTCATCTCGACGTTCTTGACGCGGCGGCCCTGTATCGTCATCGGCACGTCGAAGGTGACGACGCCGGCGGTGTCGTAGGGCGCGGTGAACACCTCGCCGGAGGGAAGGTTGTGCGAGTCGTAAGCCACGCTGGCGGCGGAGTTGACAGCGATGCGGCCGTCAATGAACAGCGTGATGTCCGTGCCGTCGGCGACGATACGGACCTGTTGGCCGTCGTCGAGAATTTCCTTCAGTCGGGCCTGCTCCTCGGCCAAAGCCTCCCAGTCCCGCAACGTGGCGTCGTAGACGAAGTCCTCGTACTCTGCGTAGGCCATCCCGGCCTGCTGGGCCATCGCCCGCGTCGGGTGCTGGGTGGACACCCAGTCCGTGTCAAGACGGGCCGCCCGAATCGCCTGCCGTGCTGTCGAGTACGCCTGCCGCTGGTCGCTGTTCACGTCGGCCGTCTCGGTGGTGTTCCTCGACCCTTTCAGGAACAGCACGCTGTCGGCCCGTTCGTACAGCGCCAGTTCGTACTCGGGGTCCTCGGTAAACGATCCGTCGTGGGCCTGCAAATAAGCCCGCGTGAGTTCGTCGGACTGGTACGTCGACAGGAGGTTCGCGCCGCGGTCGCCCAACTGCTCGGCCACGGCGACTGCGAGGTCGTGGGCACCGTCCTCGACGGCCACGACCACGTCGTCACCCGATTCGATGCGAGCGCTCCAGTCGACCAGCGTCCGGGCGTGCTCGCGTATTCGGTCGTCCATACACCCAACAGAGGCGGACGGGTCAAAACAGCGATGATCGCCGGACAGCACCGTCTAGACTGAGCGTATTCCGTGTATTTTTTGCGTCCCCGAACTGAATCGTCCCGTGCAGTACGGGACAGACTCGTGGCAGTTACTCTCCGCCCACAACCGCGACAGTCGGTTGGCAACGGCGCCATGACTGGCGACGGCACGGCTGGTGTTCGTGCCACGCTTTTCCGACGAACCGCAACCCCTACCTGTTCGGTAGGCGACCCCCCGGTATGGAACTTGGCGTCATCGGACTCGGACGCATGGGCCGTATCGTTGTCGACCGCGTACTCGAAGCCGGTCACGAGGTCATGGCTTTCGACATTGAAGAGGAGAGCGTCGCTGACGCGGCCGACGCTGGGGCTCGACCGGCATCGTCCATCGAGGACCTTGCGGAGAAACTCGGCCCGGAGAAACGCATCTGGCTGATGGTGCCGGCCGGGGACCCGGTTGACGCTGCGCTGGACGAACTGGCCCCGACACTCGATGATGACGACATCGTGATCGACGGTGGCAACTCCTACTTCGAGGACTCGGTCCGGCGCGCCGAGTCGATCGACGCGGCCTACCTCGACTGTGGTACCTCCGGTGGCCCCGCCGGTGCGGAACTGGGCTTTTCGCTGATGGTTGGCGGCCCGCAGTGGGCCTACGACGAACTAATCCCTATCTTCGACGCCGTGGCGACGGGTCCCGACGGCCACGACCGAATGGGGCCGTCGGGCTCCGGCCACTACGTCAAGATGGTTCACAACGGCGTCGAATACGCGCTGATGCAGACCTACGGCGAGGGCTTCGAACTGCTCGCCAACGGCCGGTACGACCTCGACCTCGAATCGGTCGCCAACACTTGGAACAACGGGGCGGTTATCCGCTCGTGGCTGCTGGAACTCTGCGAGGAGGCGTTCCGCGAGGAGGGCAACGACCTCGGCGACGTAGCTGACCGCGTCGAGGGTGGGTCGACCGGCACATGGACCGTGCAGGAAGCACTCGAACAGGAGATTCCGGTGCCGCTCATCTACCAGGCGCTGGCCGAGCGGTTCGGCTCGCGGGCCGATGACGGTCGGTTCTCGCGCCGCCTCGCCAGCCGACTCCGGTACGGCTTCGGTCGCCACGACGTTCCGCGCCGCGAGTAGGAATCTGATCGTCGCGTGTGGGTTTTTGTGCTCCCCTTCTGGGCCGAGGGTTGCTCCGTCCAGCGGTGTCGGCGGCGTTCGCACGCTGAAACAACAGCTAATTAAACCAGTATTCCATAGCCGGACACATGGTAGAACTCGTTGGACTCGCCGCCGGGGCCACGCTCACCCTGATAGTGGTCGCGCTCCACTACGCCAAAGGGACCGGTTGGGAGGCACCGGAAGACATCTCCCAGGAGGTCCTCGAGCAGCGGGCCGCGACAGTCCCCGAGACGGACTTTCCGGAGCCGTACAACCGCTCTATCGGAGGTGGCGGTGCCACAGCGATTCCGGCCGGCGAGGCCGAAGGCGAACTCGGTGAGGGCGAGGAGACCGAAGAAGAGGACGAGGGCTTCGACCCCGATGATATCGCCGACGACGAGGTCGAGTACTACGAAATCGAATTCGCCAAGGAGGGTGAAACGATCGAGGTCGCCAACAACGAGCCGCTCCTCGACGCCGGCGAAGAGGAGGGCTGGGACCTCCCCTATGCCTGCCGCGAGGGCCAGTGTATCTCCTGTGCCGGCCACATCGAGGACGGCCCGGCCGAGGACTACATCCGCCACAGCAACAACGATTCGCTGATGGATGACGACATGGAAGAGGGGTACTGCCTGACCTGTGTCGCCTATCCGACCAGCGACTTCACCCTCGAAACCGGCGAGTCACCCTGACGCTGCGGTTCACAACCGTTAAGACGGACAGCCTGATAGCACTTTTCGTGGGCGGCTAGTTCAGCGGACAGAACGCCTGGTTCCGGACCAGATGGTCGGGGGTTCAAATCCCTCGCCGCCCGTGCAGCGAACCCGAGTTTTACGAGCGGTGAGCGAACCGGAAGCGAGGATTTGAACCCGGGGAGTCGCAGCGACCGAGCGAAGCGAGGGCGATCGTCTCCACTCGGTTCAAATCCCTCACCGTTGCCTACATACCGACAAGGCCATAGTATCCGGCGGTTCGACGGCTCTACAGGACAAAGGAGATGATGGCGAGGACGACGAAAATAATCACGAGCCACTTCGCGATATCCATACTCAGCCCGGCGACACCGCGCGCACCGAGGATCGCCGCGACCAGCGCGAGGACGAGGAACAGAATTGCCAGTTCGATGAGTCCGCCACCGAACTGGAGTGGGAGCGTGTGTGGCGCGACGGCACTGGCTGACAGGCTGCTCTGAAGTGTCATACGTCCACTTCTCTTTCAGGCTATTTGACACCTCAGATATTCACAGTGTTGCGTTGTTATCATCATCTGAGTGACAGCGCTGGAGAGGACAATTCATGGTAACTGGCCGATGTGTCACTGGGTTGGGGGCACAAGAGCCTTTGTTGATCCAGCCGGATGTACGAATACATGCGTGTGCTCGTTGTGGGTGCGACTGGATTCATCGGACAGCGACTGGTTCGTGCCCTGAACGACGCAGGCCACGACGTGGTGGCGTTCTCCCGGAGCGCGAGCGAGGAATCGTTTCCCGACGGGGTCGAGCCGTTCGAGGGCGACCTCGGCGACCCAGACTCCCTCGATGGGCTCTGCGATGATATCGACGTCGCGTACTACCTCATCCACTCGCTCACGTCCGAGAACTTCGCCGAGTTAGACCGTCGCTACGCTCGTCGGTTCGCCGACTCGGCGTCGGCTGCGGGCGTCGACAGGGTCGTCTATCTCAGCGGCATCAGCGGTGACGAGGAGAACCTCTCGCCTCATCTGGCGTCGCGGCGCGAAGTCGAATCGGTGCTTGCGGAGGGGTCGTTCGACCTGACAGTACTCCGGGCGGCGGTCATCATCGGCCCGGAGAGCGCGAGCTTCCGGATCGTCGACGACCTGACCGACCGTTTGCCGCTGATGCTTGTCCCCAAGTGGGTCCGAACGCCGTGTCAACCCATCGGCGTCGACGACGCAATCAGCTACCTCGTGGAGTTACTCGGTGCCGACGAGACCCGCGGCGAGACCTACGACATCGGCGGGCCGTCGGTGTGGTCCTACGAGTCGCTGCTGAAACTCACCGCGGCGGAAAAGGGCAAGCGGGTGTTTATCATTGCCGTGCCGGTGATGACGCCGGGCCTGTCCTCGCACTGGCTTCGCTTCACGACAGACGTACAGTACGCCATCGCGCGGCCGCTGGCCGAGAGTATGCGGAACCCGGTCACGGTCGATCCGGAGATGGACCTGCAGGACGTCGTGCCAATCGAACAGACGCCAATCAAAGACGCCGTTCGGCGGTCGCTGATGGAGTCGTAGGCCCTGCGGGACTGTTTTGGGGCTGTGCGGTGCAGACGTAGCTATGCCCGAATCGGTCGCCGTTACTGGTGGCAACGGCCGCGTCGGCCAGCACGTCCTCGAACACCTGACTGCAGCGGGGTATCGAACGGTCAACCTCTCCCGTGGCAAACGGGAGGAAGACCATTCGGACGCATACGTCAGGACTGACCTGCTCGATGCGGGCGAGGTCTACGGCGCACTCGCGAAATCCGGCCCCGACGCGGTCGTCCATCTCGGGATGAGTCCCACGCCCGACCACACGCCGGGGTACCGGACCTACGAGAGCAACGTCATGTCCAGCTATCATGTGCTGGAGGCGGCCGGCGAACTGGGCGTCGATACGGTTGCCCTGGCGTCGAGTTTCAGTGCTATCGGCGGCGGGTTCGAACCCGACCACATCACGGTCGATTATCTCCCGATTGACGAGGACCACCGCCTCACGCCGTCGAACCCGTATGCAATGGGGAAACAGGCACTGGAGATCACCGCCGACGGGTTCGCCCGCCGGAGCGCGGACGCCCCGGACACTATCATGTCGCTTCGGCTTCCGTGGGTTGTCGACGACGACCTGGCCAGGGAGACGTTCGTCGAGGCAGACCGGACACTCGCCGGGTCTCGGGCGTCACCGCACTTCCACACCCAGCGGAACACGCTGTACGCGTACGTCCACACCACCGACGCCGTTCGGCTCGTCGAGCGGGCCGTTGCGGCGTCGTTCGACGGCCACGAACGCGTCTGGGTCTCGGCACCAGATACGAGCGCCGAGACGCCGAGCGCCGAACTCGCGGCGGAACTGTACCCCGATGCTGACTACCGGGGGCCGACAGCCGACGACGAGAACCCGTATGCGACGCTCATCGACACGACGAAAGCCGAGCGGCTGCTGGGCTGGGAACCGACCTGGAGCTGGCGACAACTGGCGTGAAGCCAGCGGCGGCCCGCCCATCGATCCGGACGCCGCCATTACCATGCCGCATGTAGCGGCCGTTTCATCCGGAACACGTTGCTAAAATGTAATGTGTATGTAACTAACATGCATGAGTGACGCCGAACAGCCGTCAGAGAGCGAGACACACGACCATCACGAGCATCACGACCACGAGGGGCCGGGCTATGCCACCCCGCAGGCGGCCATCGAGGAGGCCGAGCGCGAACGGACCGCCTACGTGATGGGGCTGCACGTCGGCCAGGACGTCGACGCGCCGGACTTCCTGGCCGTCGTCGACGTAGCCCCCGACTCAGACACGTACAGTGAAATCATCAACCGGGTCCAGATGCCGAACAAGGGCGACGAACTCCACCACTTCGGGTGGAACGCCTGCTCGTCGTCGTGCCACATGGAGGGGTTGGAGCGCCGACACCTCGTCATACCCGGCCAGCGGTCTTCCCGCATCCACATCGTCGACACGAAGGAGCGCCGCGACCCCGAACTGACGAAAGTCATCGAACCGGAGGCGGTGTACGAGCACGACCTCTCCGCGCCCCACACCGTCCACTGCATCCCCGACGGCGAGATTCTCATCTCCATGCTGGGCGACGCCGACGGCGACCTCCCCGGCGGCTTTCTGGAACTGAACGACGACTTCGAGGTGCAGGGCCGGTGGGACCCGCCCGGCGAGATCGAGATGAACTACGACTACTGGTACCAGCCCCGCCAGAACGTGATGCTGTCGACGGAGTGGGCGGCCCCGAAGACGTACTACCCCGGGTTCGACCTGGACGACGTCGAGGACGGCAACTACGGCCAGCGGCTCAACTTCTGGGACTGGGAGGCCGGCACCGTTGAGCAGACAATCGACCTCGGCGAGGACGGCCTGATTCCGCTGGAGGCCCGGTTCCTGCACACGCCCGAGAGCACCCACGGCTACGTCGGGGCGGCGCTGTCCTCGAACATCATCCACTTCTGTGAGTCGGACGGCCAATACCGTGCCGAGCCAGTCATCGAGTTCGACGACCGCGAGCACGAGGACTGGGACATGCCGGTGCCGGCGCTGGTGACGGACATCCTCATCTCGATGGACGACCGGTACCTGTTCGGGTCGAACTGGCTCCACGGCGAGGTGTGGATGTACGACATCTCGGACCCGTCGAACCCCCGAAAGGCCGATTCCATCTCTATCGGTGGCTACTTCGGCGACATCGAGCAGGTCCAGGGCCGCGACATCGTTGCCGGGCCGCAGATGCTCCAGCTATCGCTGGACGGCGAACGCCTCTACTGGACGACGTCGCTGTTTTCCTCGTGGGACAACCAGTTCTTCCCCGAGGAGGCCGAAAAGGGGTCAGTGATGCTCAAAGCCGACGTAGACCCGCGGACGGGGACGATGTCGCTGGACCGGGACTTCCTCGTGGACTTCGGCGACCTGCCCGAAGGCCCTGCTCGCGCCCACGAGATCCGGTGGCCCGACGGCGACTGTACCAGCGACGTGTGGCAATGAGGACGATGCGACTGGGCGGCCGATGACCGAGGTCCTGCTGGACTGGCGGGACAGCGACCGGACGGAGACGGTTTCGGTGCCAGACGGCGAAACGATACTCGACGCCGCGGAGGCCGCGGATATCGGGCTGCCGTTCGGCTGTCGAACCGGCGCATGCGGGACCTGTACCGCTCGCCTGCTGTCCGGCGACGTGGTCCATCACCGCCCGCCGCGGGCGCTCAAAGAGCAGCATCTGGAAGACGGCTACGTCCTGCTCTGTATCGCCGAGCCGACGACCGACGCGCACCTCGCCGTCGGCGCGACGGTACAGGCCGAACTGGTGCCGAACCCCTGGAAGTGACCGGCACCGATTCCGCTCAGCCCGACAGCGCTTGCTGGAGGGTTTGTCCCAGAAACCCGATAGCTGGAATGACGAACACTGTCGCGTGGACCCAGGCGTCGTAGGTGATGTCGCCGGGCTTGGTCAGGAGAAACAGGCCGTAGAGGACGACCAGCACGACGACCCCTAATTTCAAACCCGGCACGGCCCCACCGGGACGTATGGACAACACTGACTGGATCGGCGAGACGTTCACCAGCACGGCCGGCTGGGATCACCTGGAGACGCTGGTCGACATCGGGAACCGGATGGCGGGCAGCGACGGCGAACGGGCGGCGGCAGAAGCGACCCGGGACGCGCTGGCGGCGTACGCCCGCGACGCTCGGCTCTCGGAGTTCGGAATTCAGGGCTGGGAACGGGGCGACAGCGCCGTCCGCGCCGACGGGTCGCCGGTCGCGGCGCAGGCCCACGAGTGTATCGCTCTGCCGCGGTCGCCGGCCGGCGAGGCGACCGGTGAACTGGTCGACGTTGGACACGGCCTTCCGGAGGAGTTCGAAGACGCCGACTGCGAGGGCAAAGTAGTGCTGGCCCGCTCCGACGTGCCCGACTGGTACGACCGGTACATCCACCGCCGGGAAAAGTACTATCACGCCGTCGAGGCCGGCGCAACCGGATTTATTTACCGCAACCACGTCGAGGGCGTGCTGCCGCCGACCGGAAGCGTCGGGACAGCAGACGCACCCATCGGCGAGATTCCGGCTATCGGCGTCGCCAGCGAGACGGGCGCGCGACTGGCGCGTCGCTACGCGGGCGACGACGTCACCGTCAGCGTCGACTGCGAGACGCCCGACGCGACGAGCCAGAACGTCCACGCCGAACTGGGACCGGACACCGACGAGCGACTGCTGGTGACCAGCCACGTCGACGCCCACGACATCGCGGAGGGGGCGATGGACAACGGGGCCGGGACGGCGATGGTCGTCGAGGCCGCCCGCGCGCTGGCCGGCCGCGAGGACGAACTGGAGACGCGCGTGGAGTTCGTCGCCTTCGGTGCCGAGGAGGTCGGCCTCGTGGGGTCGAACCGCCTGGCCGACGAGACCGCCCTCGACGACGTAACGGCCGTGCTCAACTTCGACGGCGTCGTTCAGGGCCGCACGCTGAAGTGTTACACCCACGGCTTCGACGCGCTGGCGGCCGCCGCCGATGACGTGGCCGACCGCTTCGACCACCCCATCTCGCTCACGCCGGAGCAAGGCCCTCACAGCGACCACTGGCCGTTCGTGCGGCGGGGCGTCCCCGGCTATCATGTAACCAGCGAAACCGGCGGCGAGGGGCGTGGCTGGGGCCACACCCACGCCGATACGCTGGACAAACTGGAACCCCGGACGTTCCGCGAGCAGGCCGTCCTCTTGACCGAACTCGCCGTGACACTTGCAGACGACTCAGTGCGATCTGCTCACAAAGACCCCACGGAAATAGCCGATGCGCTCGAAGCCCAGAACCTCGCCGAAGGGATGCGGATCACAGGTGACTGGCCCTTCGACGACTGACACGACGCCAGTCCCTTCACTGCCACGTTCGACTCCCGCGACCTGTACGAAAGAACTACCAGATTTCTAGTATTTTCGCCCCCTCCAGTGTTCCGGTTCTCTGGTCGCTGACGATTGGATATAATGATTTACTCAGTATAGAAGTAACATATTCCGTAGGTTATTTACCATATGGGTACCTGGGAATCGATGGCAGGTTGATTGGTCTACGTACTGTAGCCCGTATGTGAACGCCGTCACCGGCGTTCGCTGCCAAGCTCCCATGCTTATCGGTCTCGCGGAGTCCGAGGCCGAGTCGACGTGAGTAAACCATACCTGCCGTCGTCAGTCAACACCAACACCAATACCTGACACAACGGCCGTCCATGTGCCAAGACGGCCGTCGTGTCCACTTTCGGACTATTCCTCTGAGGAACACCAGTCAGTAGCGAGCGCGATGCAAGGCGACACCCAGCGGCGGAGCCGGTCTATGACTCGTAGGCCTGTTCTACGTCAGCCTTCGCCGACGGAATGACCTGCTGTTCAGCCCGTCGCATCGACCGCAACGCCTCGTCAGTGAACTCGACGTCGAGCGTGGGGAGGGCTCGTGCCAGACCGCCCAGCACCTCGCCGGGGTCGATGGTGAGTTCGAAGGCGAAGGCGTTCTGATTCTCCCGCAGTGGGACGGAGAACTCGAAGTGCGTCCGGACGATATCCGTCGCCGTCTCCTTCTCGTAGGACTCGGTGACGGCGGTCCAGAAGTCGTCGCTGTCGGCGGCGACAAGCGGCGCGAGGTCGTCACCGAACGACTGTTGGCGGGCCAGCAGGCTCTCTCGAATCCGGTCCCGGCGGTCGCCACGGACGGTGTTGCGGAGCGCGTTCCAGTAGATATCACGGGCCAGCACTTCGTCAGCATAGGTATCGAACGCCGCGTCAGTGGCGGCGTAATCAAGCACCGGCTCCAGTTGGGCGAGTATCTGTTGCTGGTAGGACTGTAGTTTCGGCCGGACGACGTGGCGCTCCAGCGGGCGGCTGTTGTTCAGCAGTTTGCCCGCAACGCGGCTTCCGCTCCCGTTTGACCCGCGTAGCACGGCTGCCACGTCGAAGGCTGCGTACGTCTCGTCGACGAACTGCGAGAGGTAACGTTCGAACTCCCGTTCGACGGCACGTCGTGTCACACCCGACTCTGTGGGCTGCAGCGACCTATCCCTTACGCCGATGTCCGCTGCCGATAGTCGTTCGCGATACGGGCCGCCGCCCATCGCTGTACAACTAACACGAGCGTTATGACTGTGCATAACTAACAGCGGATGTGCCCAGAGACCTGCCCAGCGACGTCCACGCGGTGCTGACACAACTCGCTGAAGAGGGCGAAACAGCCATTATCGCGGCGGAGTACCATACGGCCCGACAGACAGTTGCGACGGCTGAGACGGTCAGCCGGAACAAACTGCCGGAGTGTGATCTGCGGTCGCGGTTGTTGCACGGCTGCGAGCAAGTGCGTACCGCGCTAGATTCCGACCATCCCGACGCTGCCGCCGAGTATCTACGAGCGATGAACCGACGACTTGCGGCCGTCGACGACGACTGCTGATACCGGTCATCGAACTACTGTTGGCTCCGTAGTATCGAGACATTGGCGGGCCAGCTCCCGTGAGAGTTAAGACACCGAATGATAATACCGTGGTATGTCTCAGCGACTATCGAAGGCCGAGGACACGCTCGCCGACGCGGGCGAACGCGAACTCGTCGTCGGTGGTGACCGGCCGATCCGGATCTCTGCGGGGCATCGACTGCGACACCACGACGGGAAATGTTCGCGCCCGCACGGACACAACTACGAAATCACCGTCCGCATCACCGGCGAACTAACCGACGAGGGGTGGGTCGTCGACAAGGGCGAGGTCACGGACGTGGTCGACGAGTGGGACCACCGCTTCCTATTGGAGGCCGGCGACCCACTGGTTGAGGCCTTCGACGCCAGCGGCGACGGCGACGCCGTGGTCGTGCTTGACCACCCGCCGACAGCCGAAGTCATGGCCGCGATACTGGAACAGCGCCTCGCCGACCGCCTCCCGGAGACGGTGTCGGACGTGGCCGTCTCCGTCCGGGAGACCAGCGAACTCTGTACCCGCTGATGCCGGTCGCAAACGACGCGCCCGGGGCCGATATCGAGGGGACCGACGCCGACGCGGAGACGGGCGACCTCCCCATCAACGAACTGTTCCAGTCGCTTCAGGGCGAGGGCCGACTGGCGGGCGTCCCGAGCGTGTTCGTCCGGACCAGCGGCTGTAATCTGCGCTGTTGGTTCTGTGACTCCTATCACACCTCCTGGGAGCCGACCCACGACTGGTTCACCGTCGACGACGTGCTCGCCGCTATCGAGGAGTACGACGCCGACCACGTCGTCCTCACCGGTGGCGAACCGCTCATCCACGATTCGAGTGCGGACTTGCTAGAGCGGCTGGCCGACCGGGGCTACCACACGACGGTCGAGACCAACGGGACCGTCGTCCCCGACGCCCCTATCGACCTCGCCAGCGTCAGCCCGAAACTGGCCTCCAGTACGCCGACGGCCGACCGCGACCCCGACGGCGACGGCGAGTGGGCGGACCGCCACGAGGAGCGCCGGCTCGACGTGCCGACGCTGGCCGAACTCGTCGAAACCTACGACACGCAACTCAAGTTCGTCGTCACGGGCCGCGAGGACATGGCCGAAATCGAGTGCCTCGTCGAGCGACTCCGAGACGCTACGTCTGCCCGCGTGTGTGACGACGACGTGTTACTGATGCCGGAGGGCCAGACGCGTGACCAACTCGAAGCGACACGGGAGACGGTCGCGGACCTCGCGCTGGAGTTCGGCTACCGGTACACACCGCGACTCCACGTCGACCTCTGGAACGACGAACCGGGAACGTAACTGCTTGCGACACCACGTACAACGATGACCGACGACACCCGCGCTGTCGTGCTCGCCTCCGGCGGCATGGACAGCGCCACGGCGGCCTACGAAGCACAGACCCGCGGCTACGACCACCTGTACCTGCTGCACACCAGCTACGGGCAGAACACCGAGGACCGGGAGTACGACTGCGCCAGCGCGCTGGCCGACCACGTCGACGCGGCGGACTTCCTCCACGTCGAGACCGGCCACCTCACGCAAATCGGCGCGTCGTCGCTGACCGACGACTCGATGGACGTGGCGGACGCTGACACCGACAGCGACGAGATTCCGACCTCGTACGTTCCGTTCCGGAACGCCAACCTGCTATCGATGGCGGTCTCCTACGCCGAGGCCAACGACTGCGGGGCCGTCTTCATCGGCGCACACAGCGAGGATTTCTCGGGGTATCCGGACTGCCGGCCCGCCTTCTTCGACGCCTTTCAGGGCGTCATCGACGCCGGCACGAAACCCGACACCGACATCGACCTCGTCGCGCCCTTCGTCGAGTGGTCCAAGACCGACATCGCCGAGCGCGGCGTCGAACTCGGCGTTCCCTACGAGGACACCTGGAGTTGCTACCGGGACGACGAACCGGCCTGCGGGACGTGCGACGCCTGCGCCTTCCGGCTGGAAGCCTTCCAGCGTATCGGCGAACGGGACCCCATCGAGTACGCCGAACGACCGACGCACGCGGAGTGAGGCTACAGGCGAAGCTGCCGGGTTGTCGGCTTCATCCACACCCCTGAAGGGGTGGGCTTTCGCCTTGCTCCCGCTGTAAACGGACCGCAGACGGTCGTCTCCCGTTCCCGGCGGGCTAGTCGTCGGCTTCGTCCCGAACCAGCCCTTCGAGGATGTACTCCGCTGAGGCTCGCGTCGTCGCCAGCGGTACGTCGTGGACGTCACAGATACGCAGGAGCGCCGAGATGTCCGGCTCGTGGGGCTGTGCCGTCAGCGGGTCCCGGAGGAAGACGATGCCGTCCATCCGGCCCTCGGCGACCTCAGCGCCGATCTGCGTGTCGCCCCCCATCGGTCCGCTCTCCTTTCGCTCGACTGTGAGGTCGGTCTCGGCCATGATGCGCTTGCTCGTCGTGCCGGTCCCGACGAGGTCGAACTCCGCGAGTGTCGATTCATAGCTCTGAGCCAGGTCGATCATCTCGGGCTTCTCGTCGTCGTGTGCGATGAGTGCCACGCGGGTCATATCTGGGGCTCTCGGGCCATCGTCTTATGTCATTTGGACATAGCACCGACTCAACTGTCGACGGAAATCTCTCCGTCAGCGGTAATCGTCACGTCGTGTCCTTCGACGGCGAACGTCAGCGCCTCCGTCGTCCTCTCTGTGACGACCGCACGGAGTGACCCGATGTCGACGTACGTATCCAGCCCGTCAATATCGTCCGCATCTAGATCTGTCGCTTCGATCACCGCATCGGCAATAACATCACCTGCGGGTTCGGGGCTGACCCAGTCGTCGGACCCCTCCGTGGCCCGGTTCCGCAGCATATACACGGTCCCCTCGTTCGAGCTCATACTCCAGTGTACGCTCCCTTCTCTTATAACAGCGGACGAGCTATTTCACTGTCTGAAATAACCGGTGGGCCGATGACGCATCAGACGGCCCGTATCCGCACACTGTCAGCCCAGACAACACAGAACGCAGCTATTCGGCAATATATCGCCCCCAGACCGGCTGCTCACAGAGGGCCGGCGTTCCACCATCTTCGCTTTCCACCAACCGGAAGCCGTCCGTGGGTTACTCGGGCGGTGAGCCGACAAGCGGCCGTTCAGGGGCCGCCAACGTGTTCTGCACCAGCGTTCGCGTCCCGCGACGGAGCCGCTCCGAGGCGGCCTGACTGGAGATCCCGAGCTCCGCGGCGAGGTCCGAGAGGGACGATTCTCGCGGGACGGTGAAGTAGCCACGATTGAGCGCGAGCAACAGCACTTCTTGCTGTGGATCCGTCACGCCGAACTGGGGAGAGGCTTCCGTGTCGTCGGTGATGGTCTGAATGTCGATGTTGATATCACTGGACACGAGCACGTCACGGAACGACAGCACCGAACTCTTCTCGGGGAACCGGGCTCGAAACACCCAGTCGTTGCCGGTCTGTGCGGCACCGAGCAGGAACCCGTCCGCGTTCAACAACGCTTCTCCGATCGTATCGATTATCGTGTCAGTTGTATGCAGGGTATACCAGTGACCATCTCCTTCTGCCGCTACGTGGGCATAGTCGGTGATACTCTCGTCCTGGGCCAGATTCGCTTCGATGGCGGGCCGCTCGACGGGGCCAATCCAGGCGACGGCACGGCAGTCGCCACTCTCGCAGTGAAGTCGCTGTATTCGTATCGCTGCTTTACTCAGCGTTTCAGCTGTTCGCTGCAAGAGGGGGGCATCGATGTGAAATTCTACTATCATGTCTCACTGTCACGCAGCAACGGTGATAAACCCCGGTCAGACAGTTGTCGTACCTGAAAACGGTGCTTGTGTAATTTCCGGGTACTGAAGGCTGACGGCAGTATGGACCGGGGTATAGTTGCTTCAAGCACCAATCGATAGCACTCAGGAAATCCACTTAAATTCACAGCATGGCCTACCATGTCTCAGGCTATGAGACGTGTTTCGGACCGCGATCACGCATCAGAGATTCTCACCCTGATACGACCCTTCGTACGTCCCCTCGTGAGCGGCGTCGGCGAGAACGAGCTGTGCGATCCGCGCGCCCTGTTCGAGTTCTATCGGGTGATGGACCTCCAGTAGTCCCTCGCCCCGCCCCTCGTAGCCGGCGTCCCAGACAGCCGTATCGAGCATACACGAATTACGGAGCAACGACGACCGCGGGAGGAGAAAGCCGATGTGTCCATCCGGAATGACGACCCGGTCGGCGTACTCGACGATGTAGCCGCCGCGGTCGAGCTGATAGATCCCGTCGCTGGGTTCGAGTTCCTGACGGTCGCCGACGGTCTTGCCGCCGCGTTCGATGCGTCCCGGCTCGCTCTGCTCGTAGATCGCACCGAGCGTGAGGTCGACGCCGTTCGGTTGTACCTGCGATTCTCTCAGGTCGCCGAGGGCATCGGCGACGAACCGCCCGCTTTTGAACATACGCGACTCTGTGCGAGTGTCGTGGAAAGACCTGCCGATCTGGCTGATCGCCCTCCGGTCGGTTGACTCGCTTCCGATACGGACTGTTGTAGTATTTACCGGTCATCGCCCCACTGTCGGTGGCGATACCGCCAATCGGCTACAACGGTCCGTATGAGTGACGGACGGAGCGGGTTTTTATATGAAAAATACGACGGAATACGCGGGATTTATACCGCCGCGCCATCCATTGACGCACGTTATGGGACAGACGCTTACGGAAAAAATTCTCGACGACCATCTCGTCGAAGGGGAGCTAACACCCGGAGAAGAGATCGGTATCGAGATCGATCAGGTGCTGACACAGGACACGACCGGGACGCTCGTCTGGCTGCAGTTCGAAGCGCTGGGCCTCGAAGAGGTCCAGACGGAACTGGCCGCCCAGTACTGTGACCACCAGACCTACCAGTTCGACTTCAAGAACACCGACGACCACCGCTTCCTCCGCTCTGCGGCAGGCACGTTCGGGGCCCATTTCTCACGCCCCGGTAACGGTATCTGTCACAACGTCCACAAGGAGAACTTCGCGGCACCCGGCAAGACGATGCTCGGGTCCGACTCCCATACGCCGACCCCCGGCGGTCTCGGCGAACTCGCCATTGGGTCCGGTGGGCTCGACGTCGCCGTCGCGATGGGTGGCGGCGCGTACTACATCGAGATGCCGGAAGTCGTCAACGTCCGCCTCGAAGGCGAACTGCCCGAATGGGCCACCGCCAAGGACGTCATCTTGGAGCTGCTCCGCCGGCTTTCGGTCAAGGGCGGCGTCGGCAAGGTGCTCGAATACACCGGCCCGGGCGTCGAGACGCTGACCGTCCCCGAGCGGACCACCATCACCAACATGGGGACCGAACTCGGTGCCACCTCCTCGATCTTCCCGACGGACGACCAGACCAAGGACTACCTCGAACGCCTCGGCCGCGAGGACGTCTTCGAGGACATCGGCCCCGACGAGGACGCCGAGTACGCCGACGAGATCGTCGTCGACCTCTCGGACCTCGAACCGCTCATCGCCGAGCCGTCGATGCCCGACAACGTCGTCCCCGTCAGCGAAGTCGAGGGCGTCGACGTCGAGCAGGTCATGATCGGCTCCTGTACGAACGGCGCTTACGAGGACATCCTCCCGGCCGCGAAGATGCTGGAAGGGCGCAACATCGACAAGAAGACCGAGATGATCGTCGCCCCCGGCTCCAAGCAGGCCTCCGAGATGCTGGCCCGCGAGGGCTGGACCGCGGAGATGATGGCCGCTGGCGTCAACTTCTCCGAGGCGACGTGTGGTGCCTGTATCGGCATCGGTCACGTCCCGGCCTCCGACTCCGTTTCCCTGCGGACCTTCAACCGCAACTTCGAGGGTCGCTCCGGTATCGAGGACGACAACGTCTACCTCTGTTCGCCGGAAGTCGCCACCGCGGCGGCCATCAAAGGCGAAATCGTCGACCCGCGGGACCTCGCCGACGAACTCGGCGACCTCGACGCCCCCGGTCTGGAGATGCCCGACCAGTACATCGGCAACTCCGAGTCGGACCTCATCGCGCCCGACCAGGCCGTCGACGACGAACTCATCAAGGGCCCGAACATCGGCGATGTGCCGCTGAAGGACCCGCTGGAGACCGAAGTCGGCGGTGAAGCCCTCCTGAAGATGGAGGACAACATCACGACGGACCACATCATCCCGGCCACGCAGGACATCCTGATGTACCGGTCGAACGTCCCGAAGCTCTCCGAGTTCACGCTCTCGCGCGTCGACGACACGTTCGCGGAGCGCGCACTCGAAGCCGACGGCGGCGTGCTCGTCGCTGGCGAGAACTACGGTCAGGGGTCCTCGCGCGAACACGCGGCCCTGTGCCCGATGTATCTGGGTATCGAGACCGTCCTCGCACAGAGCTTCGCCCGCATCCACAAGGCGAACCTGTTCAACTTCGGTATCGTCCCGCTCACCATCGACGAGGAGACCTACGAGAAGATCGAGGAAGGCGACGACATCGAGGTCGTCGACGACGCTGCCGAAGCCGTCCGCTCCGGCCAGGAAGAGTTCACCATCCGCGTGAACGACGACTGGGAAGCGACCGGCCAGCTCGACGCCTCCGAGCGCGAACGCGAGATCCTCGCCGCCGGTGGCAAGCTCTCGCACACGAAACAGCAGCACGACGAAGGCGGCGCTGCACCTGCAGACGACTAGAGAGACTCCGAACGTAGTGAGGAGTCTCTTGCGGGTCGAACGGCGCGTCGCGCCGTGAGACACGCGAGGTTTCGCAGAAACCTCGTATTGGGAGCGGGACCGTAGTGGCTCAGGGAAGCCTTTGTGAGGCTGGCATTAGTCATAGTACGTGTGGTAGGACGTGAAAGAGAGATTGTGAGGCACCTAAGCGAGGAGGAACTAGATCGACTCCAGTCTGAAAC